>CAIQWB010000070.1 GCA_903875465.1 uncultured Verrucomicrobia subdivision 3 bacterium | reverse complement strand
TCCATGACATCCTGCCGGGTACCTGCATTCCCAAGGCCTATGAATACTCTTGGAATGACGAAGTGGTGGCCCTGAACTGCTTTGCCGAGGTGTTGCAAAACTCCGTTGGGGCGGTGGCGGGTGAACTAGATACCCACGCCCAGGGCGTGCCGTTGGTGGTCTACAATCCGCTCTCGATTGACCGCGAAGACGTGGCGACGGCGGAGTTGGACCTGCCCGGGGGAGCCAGTGGCGTGCAAGTGTTCGACGGCACGGGCCGGGCGGTGCCCACGCAACTGCTGGGTGCCACGGGCGACCGAGTGAAGTTCATCTTTCTGGCCAAAGTCCCTTCGGTGGGCTTCGCCGTGTTTGATGCCCGGGCCACCGCTGCGCCCGTGGCGAGCTCCCAGCTCAAGGTCACGGACCGTTCGCTCGAGAACAGCCGGTACCGGGTGACCCTAGACGATGCCGGCGACGTGGCCAGCGTGTTTGACAAAGCGGCCAAGCGCGAATTGCTGGCCCGTCCCGCGCGCTTGGAATTTCTTTACGAAAAGCCCCGCCTGTATCCCGCCTGGAATACCGACTGGGCGGACCGCCAGAAAGCGCCCCTAGGTTTTGTGACCGGCCCCGCCACCATCAGTGTGGAAGAAAACGGCCCGGTGCGGGTGGCGCTACGGGTGGCCCGCTCAACCCGGGGTTCGACCTTTGTGCAGACGCTTCGGCTGAGTGCGGGCGCGGCGGGGGACCGGGTGGAAGTGGCTTGCCACATAGAGTGGCAAAGCCGCGAATGCTGCGTAAAAGCTGAGTTTCCCCTGGCGGTTACTAATTCTCTGGCCACTTACAATTGGGATTTGGGCAAGATTGAGCGCGGCAACAACAATCCCAAAAAATACGAGGTGCCCAGCCATCAATGGTTTGACCTCACTGACCAAGGCGGGGCTTACGGGGTTTCCATTCTGAATGATGCCAAGTACGGCAGCGACAAGCCTGCAGACAATGACCTTCGCCTGACCCTCCTGCGCACCCCAGGAGTCCGCCATGATTACCGGGAACAGCAATGGCAGGACTGGGGCAAACATGATTTTGTTTATGGCATTTATGGGCATCCGGGGGACTGGCGGGCCGGTCGGTCTGACTGGCAGGCGGCGCGTCTCGGCCAGCCCTTACTGGCCTTCCGCACGCTCCCGCATCCGGGTCCCCTCGGACGTAGTTATAGCTGGCTGCGCCTCAACAACGCGAGCCTTGCCGTGCGCGCTATCAAACTGGCGGAAGATCGCAACGAAGTCATTGTGCGCTTACAGGAACTGGATGGTGCCGGGACCAAACGGGCGACCCTCACCCCGGCCGTCGAACTCAGCGCGGCCACCGAAGTCAATGGCTTGGAAACCCCGCTGCACGCCATTCCGGGGCGGCGGCACAATTTGAAACTGGAATTTAAGCCGTACCAAATCCGCTCGCTCGCGCTCAAGCTTAACTCTGCCGTTGAAGCCCCGGCCGAGTTGGGCACACCTGTGGCGCTCCCCTACAATCTGGATGGTTTTAGTTTCAACCAAAACCGTGCGGACGGCTCGTTTGATGAGGGCGGCCGCACCCT
>CAIQWB010000069.1 GCA_903875465.1 uncultured Verrucomicrobia subdivision 3 bacterium | reverse complement strand
TGCCTTTTTGCGGTCTTTGTGAGCTTTTGCGGCCAAATCCCAGAGCCTAAAGCCTACAGCCTGTCCTGCCCCCTTTCCCGCCAGTTCAACCCGGAGGGTTGCCAGCCAGTAGCCGGGGGTTGAACGAAGTGACACCCCCGGACACCAACCACAATACACCTTGCACCCCGACAAGGGTGCCAGCCCCCTGCGCCGCAGCACACCTGCTCTTTCGCGGCCAAATCCCCGCCCCATTTCCTGGCTGAAATACCCGAACCCTGAAGTTTGAATATGGGATTTTGAAGTTTCTCGGGCCTGGCCGCCACCTTAAGGTCCCAGCCGGACCCGGTAAAAATACTGTGGATTCAGGACATTCGTCGCCGTCCATTGAAACGGCACCGCCGGCGCATTGGTTGTGAACAGCGACAGCCACGCCGCCGCAGCCAAATTCGTCGTGCCCTGAATAATGTAATCCGGGCCCGCATCGCCGCGGATGGTGAAATGCAACGGGCCGCCCGCCGTTGCCGCCACGGCTAAGGTTGGCTTTTGCGGTGCCAGCAGCCCCACCCAGAAGCTTTGCGTGGCCCACAAACTGGCCGTATTGGCGACCACGATGGTGAACTGATTACTGGAACCGCTTTGGCCGGCCAGCGGACGCCACGTGACGAGGCCGTTCGTGGGGTTAATAGTGGCACCGGCCGGTGCCACCGGCAAACTGTAGGCCAGCGGCAGCGCCGGTGCATTGACATCGGTCGCCTGATTGGTCACCGTCAACGTCGCCCCGGCGATGAGGGACCGATTGGCCACAGCTGCGAGTTTGGGCGGCAGCAGTGGCTGCAACCACACCGCACTCATGGGCAGGACGGTAAGGCTCACCTGCCCATTGGTCGCGGGCAGGGGTGGCTGGAAGCTGCCCGCCCACGAACCGTCCAGGGCGATGGGCGCGCCGCCCAGCGTATATCCACTCGTGCTCTGCAGGGAGGAGCCGGTGAGCACCATGGCTTGCGCGGCGGCCACATTTGTCCCTAAATCAATCGTAACTTGCACCCCGGTGTTCGTTTCTTTGTTCAGCAACACCGCGCTCATCGCCCCATTCGTCTCGCGCACGCCATAGGCCGTGAAATTCACCGTGGGCACCGGCGCCAGGCTCGCGGGCAGCGCACTGCCGTGGGCGGCGAGCGAGAACAGTTTTAGCCCATAAAATTCGGGACCCAGCCCCACCACCGTGGCACCCGAGGTCCAAATGGGACTGTACGTTCCCGCCCAGCCGCCGTGAAAATTGACCCCCTGGCAGCCCCCCACGGCCTCAGTGAACATCACGTCCAACGTCCACAGGGCGGCGCCAAACTGACTGCTGACCCCGTTCCCGCCGCCGGCAAACGAACCCGATTCGTCCATCCGAAAACCGAGGGGCAGGTGATTGGCCGCCGCCGCCACCACCAGGTTGCTTACCGTGACCGGCAGGTTCGGATCCGGCGTCAATAACACTGCCATGGTGGCGTTGCTGGCCGCCGCACTGTTGCGGTAATAATGTTGCGTGACCAGCGAGACCACCCCCGCCTCGTTGCTGGCGAACGGCACGGTATAACCCGCCGTATTATACGAAGCAGCCGGCCCGGTCAGTGTCCAGCCCTGACCGGCATTCGTCACCGCCCAGCCTGGTACCGCCTTGGTAAGGCCGGCCGCGAGCGTCCGCCACGCCGGCAGAAAATTCCCATAATTATAACTGGCCGGGAAATAATTCGTATTGTCGTGATAAAGGTCCGGTTCATTGCCAATCTCAAAACCCAGCAACCGGGGGCCCAGCACCGCCGCCGCATAAGCCGCCTCGGCCGCGCAATTGGTCGGCGAATTCACCGCCATGTTGATGCCATAGATGACCTGCCAGCCGGGCGGCAGGGCATTCACGAACCCCGCAAAAGTGCTCACTTGCGCCGGAGTGATGGCGGTCAAATTCGCCACCCCGCCCCAGCAACACGCCATGTCCACCGAATTGCCCCCCACCCGCAGCACACCAGCCGGCAGTTGGCCAAACACCCGGAGCAGCGCCGTGTTGCCACTGGTAAACAGACTGCCGGTCAACTGGGTCTTCTCATAACTCAGCCCGCAAAACGCGGGGTTGATCACCCTGCCCGCGTTCGTCGTGGCGAAGCTGACCTGTTCCGTTACGGTCGGATTGCCCGCCGCCGTGATCACCAGTTGGAGTTGCGAGCCGGTATCCTGCAAAGTGGCCGCCATGCCCGTCGGCAGGACCCCCAGGGCCCAACTGCCGCTCCCGCTCTTGCTCGCATAGGCAAGCAAGGAAATGGTTCCGGCGGCATAAGCAAAGGCCGGGCCGTAAATATTGACCGTGTTGGTTCCGTTCAAGACCAGGTTCGTGGCCAGCATCATCGGGGCCACCGGATTGGCCAGCACCAAATGATTGAATTCCAACGTCGCCCCGCTGCGCGCCCCCAGCGTGAGGCTGGCCGTAATCAGGGTCTGCCCCGGCGTGCTGACCTGCACCTGGTTCGTCGCGCCATCCGCCACCGTCACTGCCCCCGCCCCCGTGCTGCCGGTGGCGGTGCTGAGCCTGCCGGCCAGCACCGTCGTGGTGCCGGTATATTGGTTCGCGCCGCCCAGCGTCAGCGTGCCGGCACCGGTTTTCGTCAGCGAGCCCGGCCCGGTCAGCCCGCCCGCCAGCGTGGTGCTGGCTTGGTTGCCCCCCACCGTGAGGGCGATGGGCGCCGGTGGGACGGCATTATTTTGCAGGGCAAACCCCGCCGTTCCGGCCAAACCGCCCAGCGTGAAAGCATTGCCCGGCACCGCCTGGTCAAACTGGAGGGTGCCTCCATTTACCGTCAGTGTGGCGAACTGGGCGGCCTGGCCCTGGGCCAGGTCCACCGTTCCGGCCGTCATGGTCAAAGCCCCGGTAAACGTGTTCGCATTGGAAAGAATGAGTTCCCCCGCACTGCTCCAGAGCAAACCCGCGCCTGGGGAATTCTCATTAATGACGCCCGGAATCACCAAGGTATAAGCGGCGCCCCCCACCGCGACCTGCGCCTGCGCACCCGCCAGCGTCAGGGTGCGCACCGGCGACAGCCAGAATACCCCGCCATTGGCACTGCTGGCTTCATTCAAGCTCGCTCCGTTCGTGATGATGACCGGGTTGTTCGTATTGCCCAGGCTGTAATCCGCCTGAATACCCAGCGCTCCCCCCAGGATGGCGACCGTGCCCGTGTACGGCTGCGTCATGCCATTATAGCGAAACGTCAGCGTGCCCGGCCCGGTCTTCACGAAGCCTTGCGTGCCAGCCAGCCGGACGTAACAATAAACATTCCCCCCGTTGGTCACGTAGCAGGTGGGGGCGCCGGAGCTCGTTTGGGCCGTGAGCTGGTCATTGCTCGTGTTGGCCCCAAAAGCCAGGCTGCCGCCACCGGTCAAAAAATTCAGCGTGCCCAGTGTAAAGGGACCTCCCACCGTCAGATAAGCTTGCGCACTATTGGTCCAGTTAATGACGGCGTTCACCGCATTGGGAATGCCATTGGGCGACCAGTTGGTGGCCACCCCCCATTGCCCGCCCGCCGGCCCGGTCCAGGTGCTTTGGGCCGGCAACCCCAGGTCTGCCCCCAGCCATAAGCCCAGCAGGATCAGGAAGCGTTTCACAGGATAATTTACGGTTAAGCCCGAATTCCGGAATTAAAATGGCTGGGATGCAGACCGGCCGTTTTAATTTCGGAGTTCGGGTTAAGGGTGGTCCGGCGTTTAGTAAGCATTCACCCCCATGAAGTCCGCTTGATCGCCCCGCAATGCCGGCCAATTCCATTTCTCCACATGCCCGTCGCAACAGACAAACACCGCCCGCGTATTGCTGTCATGCCGGATGGCCGGCTGCTTCTGGGGATTGTCGCCATTCCAGCCCGTCAGGCTGGCCCCGAAGGTAACATCCGTCCAATACCCACATTTGGGCTGGGTATCCGGCCAGGTTACCTTGGGCGTGCCCACATCCCCAAACAACCAGAGCTGGGAGGAGCGCCGCAAACTGCCCAGTTTCTTGCTGCCCGAACCATTGGGCACCGTGGGATAATTAAAATACCGCCCCTGGCAGGGCCCATACCCCTGCCAGGTCACACCAAAATAGGCTGTGTCCCCGGCATTAATGTCCGCATCCGTCACCACCGGACAGCGCCAGACCGTGGCATTGTTGGTCGTGTTCAAACCGGCAATATAGCCCTTGATCATGATAAACCACCAGTTGGTGTAGTTAATCATGCCCCCTTGATAAGGCTGGGAATTGATGGACGGTAAATAATCCTGATTATCGCCCGCGTACAGCATGGCCGCCAAACCCAGTTGCTTGGTATTGCTCACACATTGAATGGATTTGGCATGGTCCTTCGCCTTGGCCAGCGCCGGGAGCAGCATGGCCGCCAGAATGGCGATGATGGCGATCACCACCAGCAATTCGATCAGCGTAAACGCCCGGCGACCACTCGTCACCAACCGCCGCCGGGAATCCCGACGGGTTGGCGCTGGCGGCCAACCCAGTCCTGGTTGGCGGTATTCAGGGGCAGAAATTAATTTGGGCATAAAATGAGTCAGTGAGTGAATGATCCATCCATACTAACCCGCCAGACGCCCGCGCAACAAAGGACGGTTTGCGCAAACCTGGGGTAATTTGCGCAAGCTCGTCCTTTTTTATTTCCACTTATTTTTACACACGTTAGAATTATCTATACTTATCATTAATCGCGGATCAAGCCCAGGGTTTTCCGGCAACCGTCCTGTTGGCAATCCCCCGTGGTCTTTGTGGTCACCCCCCCTCATTCCAGGCCCCGCCGGCCCTCCTGAGGCTGTCAGCTTGGTTGCAAACCCAGCAAAACCGGCCCATTTTATGATCCTTTCTGCTATTTAATGATTTTGCACCAATGGCCCTAAACCTGGCGGCTGGCAATTTGACACCCTGATTCCTGCCGGCACCACCCGCGCTTTGGAACCGCTGGAACGCAACCGTCAGTGGGATCAAGGCGAACTGCCCGAAACCTGTCCCGCAGGACTTTGCGCCACCAACGTCCACTCATTTGACCATGGTTCAGCCGCCAACCTTCGTTCGGCGAGCGGGTCACCGCACCCGTCATCCATAAAAAGCAAAACGCGGGGCGCCCAACCCAATCGGCGCCCCGCGTCTAACCCGACCCAAACCCGGCCAAACCCAAACTGGCCAGGCTAATTCATTTACGGATAGACCATCCGGAAGAACACCGTGGGATTGCCCGGGTTCAACGGAATGCTCACAGTGGTGAGATTCGTCGAATTCGGCCAGTCATACCAAACACTGTTGAGACCCGTGGTCACCGTATTGGTCTGCACCTGCAAACGCCAGCCCAAACGGTCCGCCGGCCAGCTTAGGTTCAGGTTGCCACCGCCCAGGCTGCTGGTCAGGGTGAAGGGGTTGGCATTCACCGTGATTTGCGTGAGGTTTACCACATAGAGATTGGTGGTAACCCCATCCTGCGCGGTAACCAGCACTTTCAGGACGTTCGTCGCGCCCGGCCCCAGATTGGTGATTACCAGGCTGGGCACGCCCGAGGCCAGTAACTGCAGGTTGCGCCCGTTGAGGATCAACTGGTTGGTGGCCGTCACATCCGCGTTTACCACCGTCACGGTTGGTTTGACCCCCGAACCATTGGTCGCATTATAAGCGAACACGTTGGTGGCAAACGCCGGTGTGAGATTGTCCTCGGGGGTGAGCGCCAGGGAGGTCAGCCAGGCATTAGTGTGAACCGGCACCACGACCAAACTGCCCGGCCCGGCCAGCAAACCAGGGTGGGTGCTCCGGTTATAAAGCCCGGGTGCCTGGCTGACACCATTGATGACGAGCGCTGCGATTTGATTGGTGGCCGTAAAATCCAGTTGCAATACCGCGCCATTGGACACCGTGACACTGGACCGCCAGAATAAATCCGGTTGAACGATTTCCAAGGTGCCCGCACCCGCCGTGGTGTTGCCGGTATAATTGTTCGTGCCCGCGAGGATGACGAGTCCGGGACCGCTGGCGGTCAACCCGCCACTGCCACTGATCTGCACGGAGGGTTCTTCGGTGATGGTGTACCCGCTCTCGGCATAAAAATTATGCGTGCCCGTGGCCGCCAGCACAATGTGCAGCGTGGTGGAATTATTGGCCACCTCAGCACCGGACTGGCCGGCAATATCCAGGTTTTCCGGGCTGGTAGAGCCGCCATTCACCACCCCCAGGCTGTCCGCCTGGCCCAAAGCAGGATCATAATTTTCAATGGTTCCATTGATAAAGTTGAGCGTGGCGGTGCTGTTCGTGATGGGCTGAGTGGCCCCAATGCTGATGGCAGCGGCGCTTAACAGGCCACTGCCGTTCACTCCCAAGCCAAGATTGTAGGTGGAAATCAGGGACGGAATTCCCGTCGATATATTCGCATTAAGTTTCAGATTGCCCGCCAGCATGGTGCCGCCATTCTGGTTGACCACAGCCGAGCCACCCGTGGCGGCGGTTGAGCCATTGTCGTAGCCCATATAAATGGTGCCCGCCGTAAATATCCCATTCGAAAGGCTCAGCGTATCCACCCAGGTGCCGCCGCCGGAGTTATTATTGAGAATATAAAGGTTATTAACCACCGCATCAATCGTACCCGCCCGGGTGTCAAACGAGAATGCGGGGTTGCTGCCGTTATTATTAACCCCAATATTAAAATTCCCAACCGCCGAACCGGATCCAGTCAGGCCACGCAAAACCAGCGTTGGATTGTTCCAGCCCCCATTGAAAGCGATCGTCCCCGATGCATTATGGTAACCGCCCAACTGGATGGTGGAGATATTGAGGACATTGGACTGGCCAAGCAGCAGCGTGGCCGTGTCGCTGGGAGCCGCGGCGGTCAGGCCGCCATTGGCGAGATAAAGCGCGTTGAGCGTGAGATAGTTCGTTTGCGCCAGTTTGACCGTCGAATTGGCGGCCAGGGAGCCGTAGAAGGTCATGCTTCCGGCGTTTTGCGTGAGGCTGTTCAAACCACTCAAATCAATGGTCGTGGCCAGTGGCGCCGTCGTGTTGGGTGTTAAATTCACCCCGGGACCGGCAACGGTCAGATTGCCGTTGGTCAAAATGATACTGCCACCGGACAAGCCGGAGTTGTTCAAATTGCCAACCGTCTGACTATGGCCCCCCAAATCAAGCGTGGCCGGAGCGGTGAAGGCCACGGTAGTGCCAGCGGGCAGGACCTCATCCGCATTGGTAATGGCCAGGGTGCCACCAGCCAGCGTGGTGGTTCCGGAATAGCCGCAGGCGCCGGCCGCCCCATCGATGGTTAATTTGCCGCTCCCATTCTTGGCAAAGCCGTCGCTACTGCCACCCAGGGCACCGACGATGAGGGTGCCGGCGGGAGTATTGAACTGCGAACCGGAGGTCAGGCTAATCGGCACATCCAGCGACTCCGTGGTCGGCGAATCATTTTCCACCACGCCATTCGCGGCTAGTGTCAGGCTGTTGCCCGGCGAGGTAATGTTAAATGCGCCGGCGCTGTTGCTGAAGGTGACCGCGGCAACATTATATGAATTATCCATCACCGGGGTCAGCCGGGTGTTCCCGGTAAACACCAAGGCATCGCCGGCATCACCCGAAGTGTCGGGGGTGGCCCCATTGAGCCAGTTTAACCCGCTCCAGTTATTGTTGTCGGCCCCGCCATTCCAAATCAACGTGCTATTAACGATGGTCAGATAGAAATAACCGTTAAAGCTGTCGGCCTGGGCATCCGTTACCGTGAAGGGCACGGCATAATTCCCCGGTGCCACGGATCCCGGTACAGCATAAGTGTAACTATAAACGTTGCCAGAATGCGCGAAAGTTTGCACCGAACCGCCCAGCGCCGAGAAATCAGCCGTCACACCGATGCCAGTACTGCCGGTGCCGGGAGTCACCAAGACCGTGAACGCATAATTCTGGTGGGGGCCCACTGCCGGGGCCACGGAGCCCGCGCCCGATAGCAATACCCCCTGGGAGTAATGCAGTATGACCGAGTTTGCCGAGGTTACGACGGTGTAATGGGCATAATTGGCTGGTTTGGTGCCCACCCAGTTCGGCACCGCATTAAAGGTGCCGGAAATGGTATTGTTGGGGGAGGAAATCAGCAGGTAATCGGTGCCGGTATCCAGAGTGGCCGGGGCGGCCGGACCTTGAATGTTAAGCGTGTTGCCATTCGGATCGTTCGCGTTTAACTGCCCCAGCACCAAGAGCCGGTCATTGTTGGCGCTCGCGGCGGTGGGGGCGACATTTAGGTTGCACGTCGCCGCCTGGTCCAGCGTCAAATTATTGCTAAATGTTAGCGTGCCGTGGTTCAACGTCGCGCCCAGGGCATCCGGTTGGATGGCTGCGAGTCCGGCAATCTCCACATTGCCGTTGACCTTGCCAATGCCGTTCAAGCTTGCGCCCGGGCTGACCGCATACGTAATGGCAGAAACATCCAGGAGGGAACCAGCGGCCACCGTGATGTTCGTCGAGGTAAGGGAACCCGTCACATAGAGTTTAGCCCCATTGGTAATGGTGGTGATGTTTGTGTAAGTATTCTGCCCAGCTAAAGTTAAAGCCCCGCCGGCAACGGTGAGGGAAACGGCCTGGCCGCCATTGGCACCATTCGCCGTGCCATCCGCGATACTCCCAGCGAAAGTGCTCGTGCCGCCATTGTAAACCAGGATGGCAGGCGAGAGCTTGCTGCTATTGGTGATGGTGGCGGCGCTGGCGTTGGGATTGAAGGTTAAACCACTTATTTGCTGGCTGAAGCCGGCCAGATCAAGCGTGCCGGACGTTCCATCATTGCCGCCGAGCGACAGAGCGGTGGTAACCGGCAGGGCATTGGCGATGCCCAACCTGAGGGTGCCACTGTTCGTGGTATTGCCAGTATAGGTATTAGCGGCCTTCAAGGTCAGCAGGCCATTACCGGCCACGGTCAAGCTGCCGCCACTGCTGGTCAGCGGCGTGGCCAGCGCAACACTTTTGCCCCCAGTGTTCAGTGAGTAAGCCTGATTGGCGGCCGTGCTGAACCGGCTGGAATAATCATTGGTGTTGTTGGCGGTGAACTGCAGGGTGCCGCCATTGAAATAAATGGTGCCGAAAGCCGCATTGGCCCCACCGTTGGTGCCGATCGCACCCAAGGCGAGAATATTGTTAAGCACCAGCGTACCCGCGTTGAGAACCGTGTTGCCGAAATAGGTGTTGGCCTGACTGTTGGTCACGTAACCACTGCCATTCAAGGTAACACTGGCATTGTTCTCGATGCCCCCGCTGCCCAGCAAGGTGTAGTTGTGGGTCGAGTTATTAAACACCACACTATTCGGCGAAAGATATGTGTTGTTGGTGACTTGAATACTTGGGCCAGCCGGGGCGAGGGAATCATCAAAGAGCACCGCCGGGCCAAATTGCACCGTTTCGGTATAAGCCTGTCCGGTGGCCCCACCGCTTAATGTCCAATTGCCGGCCGCCGTCCAGTTGGCATTCGCCGTGGTCGGGCTCCATATCAGGGGGGCGATCGCCGAAATGTTCAAATTGATTTGGTTGCTGGCCGTGCCATCCACCAAAGTGGCCGCGATACCCTTGGGCAGCGGTCCCAGCACAAAGGAGCCAAAAACTCCGGCGGCATTGGTGCTCACCAGATTCCCAAATTGCAATAAGGGAATGGTGCTCCCAGGTTGCCAGCCACCGCCCGTCAGCAAGATGGGGGCGGGAACATTAGTTACAAAGGAAAGTTGGTTGGTCACCACCAGCATCGGCACGGTGGGTGTACCCGACCAGCCACCGCTAAATTCCAACACCGAGTTGTTGGTGCCGACCAGCGTCAAATTGGAAACGGTCAATGAACTGTTAGACGCCGTGGCGAGCACCCCATTGGTGGCATTGGCGGCCACTGTTATGGAACCATAATTGGTAGTGGCCGTACTGATGACCAGGTTGCCACCGCTAACCGTGAGACCGGCCAGGGTGTTACTGCCGGCCAGGATGCCCAGGCCCGGCCCATTCCATTTCACCGCCGTGCCCGAACTGCTCTGCAAGTTGCCAGGAATGATCAAGCTTTGCCCAACATAGCTGGACGCCAGGGTCACCGTGCCGCCCCCGGTGAGATTAACCGGAAATGGTTGCAGCACGGCATTGATGCCGGCGGTCGAGGCGTTGGCACTATTCTGCAGGATGAGAGTCGTCCCGTTGGAAAGCATCAGACTGCTGGCATTACCCAGATTATACCCCCAATTAAGCCCAATTGTACCCTGGACTACATTTATCGGCCCGGTGAATGGGTTGGGTGTGTTGCTGAAACGGCCCGTCAACGATCCCCCGCCCAGTTTGGTGAAGCCCTGCGTGCCAGACTGGGTCCAATACCAATACACGCCCCCGTTATTGTACACATTAATCACCGGCGTGCCGGCGGAGGTCTGGAAGTTTAACCCCAGGTTGGCACCCGCCAGGCCTATGGTGGATCCCCCGGTCAGATTCAGCGTGCCCACCGTGTACTTCACACCGGAACTGGGATTGTTGATCGTGTTGGTGGTGTTGTTGAATGTGACTGCGGAATCCACCGCGTTGGGAATATTAGCCGGTGACCAGGCGCTGGAAGTTCCCCAGACGGTGTTGGAGCCAACCCAAGTATTGGTGGTTTGGGCCTGGAGCGCCGGTAGTGTGCCCAGTAGCAAGCAGAGGCAGGTGATCCAAGCCACCAGCCGGCGGGAGCGGGTTCGAGGTGTGGTTTGCATAGGCATTACTCTTTTATCGTTGGGTTTGGTTTTCATGGTTGCGGATTGAAAGAATCATTTAAAACGAACGGAGGTTGGGTCGCACAAGCGACGGCGATTTGTGATGCGGCATGCGAATTTTCACAAGGTCAGGTTTCCCCACCCCAAATCGGCATCCGGATACAATGGTACAAAATATCGTAGGCATCGATGGTTCAGAGTTTTTGGATAACAGGTCTTACATTAAAGTAATAGGCACGCGTAGCAATGGACGTTTTGCGCAAAACCAGGAGTTTTTGCGCACCAAACGCATTTCCCCGACCAGGCGGGTTAAAAATCGAGCCGGGTTCACCCAATGGATACCGGACTGGCTGGCCGGGGCGATTAAGACAATCTCGCAGACCGAGGCGGCGGTCAGCAGACTAATCAATTTTGCAGTAACATTGAGGAGGTTTGGAAAGGTCTTTTGCATCGCAAGGTTTGGCGCTGGTTTAGCGGGTGCCGGTTTCGCCGTTGGAGGAATTTCCATTTTTGGAATTTTCCTTGGGGCGGGCAGAGTCCGGTGCGGCAACGAGGAAATTAGGGGTTCAGCAAGGTTGGATCCAAGTCATTGGTTGCCGCGAAAGGCGTACCCAGAAATCAGAAAGGCCGCGTCGCGGTCCGTCGGCGGCGGGGGATTGTTGTATTTCGAAGTATTCATGCTGGCCGCATAAGCAATCGTGGCGCTATCCAGCCAGCGGCGCGAGGTGGCATGGCCATCCGACCAACTGAAGGTGCTGGACGTGCCGTGAAAGGCGGCGGGCGAATCCAAAATGGTGGTACCCGACCAGTTATTGGCCGCCGAACCACTGACATTCATCACCCAAGTGCCTTCATTTTGTCCGCGTGGATCATTTTCCTCCACGAAAACAAACTTGTCGGTCGGGTGGAGCACATCGGAGATTTTGGTCAGGATTTCTGCCTTGCTCGGATCGTTGCCCCAGGCTTGACCATTAAGACCGGTGGCGCCCGAGTAAGAGCAAAAAGCATAATTCGCGGTGCTCAATTGCTTGCGCGTGTCCCCCGGGCAATTCACCACATCGGGATTTTTCAAATAGGCCCCAAAGGCACCTTGGACGACGCATTGCTCAGTCAGCAACTTGGTGTAAGTTTGGGCATCCAGGGTGCCTTGCGGCGGTACTTTGGGCAGGTTGTTGGGTTCCTGGCTGGAAGCGTATTGAAAGCGCCAGGGAACTTGGTTCAAGCCACTGGTGTAGGAGGGGTCGGAGTTGGTCATGTTATTCATGTTGACCAGGTAATCTTTGTTATCATTATTGTACATGGTCCAGGCCAGCCCCATTTGCTTTTGATTGCTGAGACAGGCCGCCGAAGCGGCTTTCTGCTTCGCCTTGGCAAGGGCCGGCAGCAACATTGCGGCCAGGATGGCGATGATGGCAATCACGACCAGCAGTTCAATGAGGGTGAATCCGGCCCACCGTGGGCGGTCACTACCACTCCTGCCGCCGGGTATTTCCCGCCAACTGCCAGCAGACCCACCGTAAGGTTGCATGGGGCAGGACTGGCGGTCAGCGGAAATGAAGGGACGAAATAACGCGTTCATCAGTGGTTAAGAATGTTGGTTGACGAAATCTACCTTAAATTATTCACCGCGCGTAGCAATGGACAATTTGCGCAAGAGTGGTAAATTTTGCGCAATCCCAATTTCCATCATGAGCCGACCCCTCAAAATCGCCGTCGCCCTGCCGGATTCCAAACCCTGGGGCATTACCCGTTTCTTCAATGGGGTTAATGAGTACGCCCACGAGCGCAAATGGCTGCTGACCTCCTGCCCGGTGAACCCGGATAGCGCCGATGATTTCCCCCTCGACTGGTCCCGTTTGAAATCCTGGCAGGTGGATGGCATTATTTTACAGGCCAATGATCGCAAGCAATCCGAGCAATTGCGCAAATGGGATATCCCCATGGTCAATATCGGGGAGGATCTGGGAACTGATTGCGACATTCCGCGGCTGGCGCAGAACAACCAGCTCGTCGGCCGGCTGGCCGCCGAGCACCTGATCGGCCTGGGCCTGAAAAACCTGGCCTACCACGGCGTTCAGGGTCGGTGGTATTCGGACGAACGCTTAAAAGGGTTCAAGCTCGCCGCCCGCGAGGCCCGCCTGAAAGTCAACAGCTTCTGCCTGCCCCACATGACCCGTGACGCCCTGTGGAATGAGCGCTACGAGCCGATTAAACGCTGGTTAAAGACCCTTCCCCTGCCCGTCGGCTTGTTTGCAGTGCATGATTACCGTGCCCTGATCGTCCTCTCGGCCTGTCGCGAAATCGGCCTGAAGGTGCCCGAAGAAGTGGCCGTGATTGGCTCGGACAACGACTTGATGGTCTGCGAGTTTTCCACCCCCACACTCACCAGCGTCTGCGTCAACGCTTACCGCATGGGGTATGAGGCCGCCCGTTTGCTGGACCGTTTAATTCAAGGCCGCCTTGCCCACCACGAACCCATTTTGATTGATCCCTCGGAAGTGGCGGCCCGCGCCTCCACGGATGTGCTGCACGTGGACAACCCGGCCATCAGGAAGGCCATTCAATTCATGCAGCAGAATTTTGCTGGGTCTTTCAAAATTAATGCCGTTGCCGAGGCCGCTGGGGTTTCCCGCCGGTTCCTGGAAACCCGCTTTCGTGAGGAGCGCCAAACCTCGCCCGGCGAATTTCTCATCAACCTGCGCCTCCAAAAAGCGCGCGCCATGCTCACCGCCCACAACCGACGCTCGGCCGAGGATATTGCCCGCGATTGCGGTTTTGGCACTGGAAAAAACCTGCGGGCGGCATTTAAACGAGTGCTCAATGCCTCCCCCAATGACTTCCGGCCGGAGTGAACCGGGCCTCCCTGGAACCTTCGCCCCTGCGGTCGTCTGGGGCTCCCAGGTTGTTCACCCAATTTCAGGTCGGACGGATCACCAGTTTAACGCCCCCCGGATCTCAGTTGACCACCTGAATGCGGATTTTGCTATTAAACACGGTTGCTCGTGTCATCTTGTGGTTGGCGTAGAGGCCCATATGGGCTCCGGCCAAACCCGGCTTTCCCATGTAAGGACCAGCGGAGGCGAGCACGCTATTCTGATAAACATAAACCTGGCTCGTTTTCACATTCACTTCCACGCGCACCGTCACCCACTTCCCGGTTGGAAACACCGGCCCCTCGGCGATTTTGTCATAAAATGTGCCGGCTCCCTGGGCGTCCATTGAGTAAGCCTGCAATCGGTAATTTTGTGGTTCCCCCACCAGATTTACCATCACCGAGGGATGAAAGAACCTTCCGCCCGCCACGATGGTTTCATCAAACAACGTTATCACATTCAGCCAGGGGTCGGTGCCATACGGCCCCAGTCCGGCCGGCGAAAGGTCATCCACCTTCACATCGAAACTGACGGTGATGTTGCCGGGTGTGAAATGGTCAAAATAAATCTCCGGATGCATGTGGAACTTTTCAGGGTCGGCGGTCTTGAAATCCGGGGTAAGATGCCCGACGAATACGACTCCCCGTTCCGGTGCTCGCGGGTCGGGCAGGTATTCATAATGTCCCGGAATCGTTGGATGATGGGAGTACACGAAGGCGGCTTCGCTGGAGCAATCTCCGGTCCAAATGAACGGCGTGCCGAAGCCGGCCGGCCCGGTGGTTGCAGGTGCGGTCACACCGGACGCTGGATTTTCGGAGACCGGAACGAGCGAGCACTTGGCCAGCCAGTATGTTTGCCCCACCGTGGCCCCGAGGTCGGTGAATGAGATGCGAATATTGTTGTCACTCCACGGGGTGGCAAACCTGAAGTGGAGTTGCTTCCACTCGGTGGCAAGCGGCAACAACTCCTGCGTGTGATGCTCCCATGGTTCATGGTTCATCATGCAATTCACCTTGATGCTGCTGTCACGGTCTGACTTGGCCCAGAAAGTTAGTTCGTAGGTCCGACCTTTCTTGATGTGCGGTCCGGTCTGGAACAACTGCAAATGATAAGCTTTGGGGGCGATCGAGAGGACCTGCAAACGCAGGGCCGCCAGGCCGTCCGGCCCCGCAGGCACGCATCCCAACCGGCCGGTTGCGCCCTCAGTTTGTTCCAGAACCCAGTTGGTCCATCCGGCGGCGAAGTTCCCGTTGACCAGCATCTCAACCGGAACCACGTTCAACGCCAGGGACGCCGATTTTTGCACTCCTTCCGCAGCGTTGTTCATTGCAGCTGTGGTTGTGGTGAAAGCGGAGCCCGAAAGTTCCCAACGTACGTTATCGAAATAGACGGAAATCTTTGCCGAGCGGCCAATGTAAATCACAATGCTGATCCTTTGCAGTTGGGCCAAGTTTGTCAAAGCATCGGTATATTCCAACCCGGTTTCCAACCCTTTGGTCCGGTCTGACTTAAACGTTTTCCCCGTCAGATCAAAATGAATATCCTTATTAATCCCCGGCTGGAGGCTGACCAACTGGGACTCAAACCATTGCCATTCCGGCCCGGTTTGAAGGGCAATCGCCACACCCACTGCATTGGTTTGCGGGTTGATCGCATCCAGCACCAGACTGCCCATGCCGGTAAGATCCCGGTTTGCCGTATGGTGAATCACCGCCTTGGCAATGCCCCGATTGGGAAAGGTAACCAAAAGGGCATGAGCACCTTCAGTCACGTTGGTCTGAACGACTGTCAAGACAGCCCCATCGGCCGGATTATCGGCTTCCCAAGTCAAGCCCGATTCGAAGCCGTCAACGGAGATTTCTTTGCCTTGCCCCAAACCTTGGCTTATCGCCAACCCTAACAAGACCAGCAACCCGCAGCGGAGAACTCGGTGGATGAACTGGCCTGGGGATTTAGTTAGCGTGGCAATCATAATTTTCCGTGAAAGTTTGAATGGTCCGAATTGACGGCGTGCTAGAGATAGACTGTGATGTTATCATTCCGCAAACAATTAGCACGTCACTAAAACTGACGACAAATCATGATGTGACTACTGGTCCATGGACACATAAGGTTTTTAAGAACTCCATTGTTGCAAGCCGTCGGTGGGCAGCGGGGATAAAAACCATGATAGAAATGATTAAATACGCGATCTACGCCCTGTTGAGCCTAAACTTATGGGTAATCAGCGCGGGTTCGCAAACCAACCAGATCACGTTTAATGGTCAGAATCGATTCCTGAACGGCGCCAATATTGCCTGGCGAAATTATGCCAACGATGTTGGTCCCAACGCCAGAACCGACATGGCGTATTTCAACCGTATTTTCCGCCAGGTCCATTCCAATGGCGGTAATTGTTTAAGACTCTGGGTGCATATTCATGGTGGAAACACGCCCGTTTGGAGCGGAAACAAAGTCACTGGACCGGGCGCAAATACAGTCCGCGATCTGCAGAAAATCGTGGATTGCGCCGAGACGAACCAGGTTGGGGTGATTTTATGTCTTTGGTCGTTTGACATGTTGCAGGGCAAGTTCAACACCGAGTTTCCAGGGCTCACAGCCCGTTCCTATGCCCTTCTTACGAACGACACTTGCCGCAGTTATTACCTCACCAACGCCCTGGCACCCATTGTCCAAGGCCTGAAGAGGCATCCGGCGATTGTGGCTTGGGAAGTTTTCAACGAACCCGAAGGCATGACCCCGCAATTCGGCTGGAGCACTTACCGGGTGAACATTGCTTACATACAAAAATTCGTAAATCAATGTGCCGGGGCCATCCACCGGGCGGATCCATCCGCGCGGGTGTCCAACGGTGCCTGGGCGCTGTTTTCCACCACCGACGTAACGCTGCCCGGCAGCGCCCATCCCGACAATTTTAATTATTACCGGGATGACCGGTTGATTGCCGCTGGCGGGGATGTCCAAGGCACGCTGGATTTTTACATGGTGCATTATTATGACTGGGCCGGCGGTTCCAACCGTTCGCCCTTTCAACACGACGCTGCCACCTGGAAACTGGACAAGCCGCTGGTCGTGGCGGAATTCTCCTTTGTGGGTTGCACCAATTGTGGCCAGAATTTGCATATCGTACTGCATGACCGCGGCTATGCCGGTGCCCTGGACTGGTCCTTTACGGATGAAAACCCAGCCGGCATTCTGGACCAAATCGCCGGCATGGCTGCCGCTTACCCGGAGGCTATACTGTTAAGAACTCACCGCCCAGCACAGCGCTGAGGAGGATGCCTGATCGGGCGTCAAGAAACTACACCACCCAAAATCTATGATCACTTCGCCGGGCACACCATCGTTGCCACAACTGCGTAAACACCAGTTGCATGCATGATCAAATCAGGCCGGCCAATTGCTGAAATCTCGTCCCAGAATGCTTTTGCCCAAACTATTTGGCCTTCAGCGGTCCGTGCGAAAAGGTCGCGCTGGCAGCCCCGCACCATTGTAGAGATTAACGACTGGATTGTTTGCCCAGCCATAACGCACCGCCGCCGGTGCCGGCACCCCCGAAGCTGACACCAGCACGGCGGTTCCGGCAATCCGTGCCACAGCCGGGTACCACTGTTTGTCCGCGCCCGCAATCCCAAAGCCCCGCAAATCGCCGTTCCGCGCCACCAACCCGCCATCTGCGTGGGTAAACCAGATCGCGATCTCGGCCCCGTTCGTCGTGCAGTGGTCAAACTGCGGCCCCTCGCAAACGACCGGCTGATGATACGTTCCCGCCAGGGCGAGCAACGCCAGCCGCCGCCCCGCTTCCTGCTTGTTTTTAGGATGAATATTGTCCGCCTCGCCGATGTCCAGAGTGACCGCCATGCCGGTGTTGGGCACCTGCAAGATATTCTCCTGCCCCTCGCGAAAATAGGCCCAACTGTTGCCGCTGCGGTCGCCATCGTTGTTCCAATTCGGGAGTTGCACATAGTAAAATGGAAAATCCCCCCTGCCCCAGTCCCGCCGCCAGCCCGCAATCAGGCGGCTCTGCAAATCTGTGTAATCCGCCGCGCCCGCTGCCCCGCCACCCGCGTTCGCTTCGCCCTGATACCAAATTGCCCCGCGCAATCGATATGGAATCAACGGATGAATCATCGCATTGTAAAGCTGGGCCGGCATATACTGGCCAGCATCTGGCGGACCCGGATTCCAGGGCTTGGGCGGCTCCAGCGTGTGCGCCGCCTTCGCCGCAGCAGCCTGGATTTCCCAGGCCTTCAGGTCAGCTTGAATCGCTTTTTCCCGCGCTGGCCAGACCGCCAATTCCCGCTTTTTACGCTCCAGCAAAGCCGCGTATCCGGGATAAGCCTGAACCACATCCAGAGGCATCCACGGCTGAATGGGCGTGCCTCCCCAGGAGGCGTGAATCAACCCCACCGGCACATGCAAATGTTCCTGCAGTTCCCGTCCAAAGAAGTAAAGTGCCGCGGAAAAGTTGCCCACCGATTGAGCCTCACACACCTGCCACTTGCCTCGGCAATCCCCCAGCGGTGTGGGACTGGCTTTGGAAGCCACGGTGAACATACGCAGCTCCGGCAATTCGGCCCGGGCCTGCTCCCCCGCGAAATTATTGGCACCGCTCACGCGCAGCCCCATGTTGGACTGGCCCGATCCGAGCCAAACCTCGCCCACCAGCACGTCCCTGATCGTGATGAGGTTGGCCGCCTGGACCGTCAGCGTGAGTTTCGCTCCGGTTTGCAACGGTGCCAAGTCAACGCGCCAGTCGCCTTGGGCATCCGCAGTGGCGGTCAGGGTTTGCCCCCCGATTTCCACGGCCACCTGCTCGCCCGGCACCGCCCAACCCCAAATCGGCACCGGCTCGCCGCCTTGTAAAACCATGTGATCGGAAAACAACGCCGGCAGCCGCACCTCCCCCAAAACTGGACCGCCTACCAGGAGCAATAGCAACCCGTACTTGAGTTGCCCTAAACACATTTGGATTTTTTTCATGGAACCTTACTGATTGTATTATTTGGAACTTACTTGGCTGGCATATTAACAGGAGCAAATTCACCAAACATTTGTCCCGCTTTCAGCGCTTTCAGCCAGGCTGCCGATCGCTTGTTAAACGGCGTTTCACCCCGCTTGTCATTGTGCGCCTGGTGTCCCGCTTGCGGCAGGATCACCATCTCCACCGGACCAGACAATAAATTGCCCATCGCCAGCACATTCGAGGCCGGACAGGTGGTTTCCATCAAACCTGGACCTATCAGCGCCGGGCATTTCACCCGGTGCGCGAAATGGATGGCATCAAAATAGCGGCTGGTCTCCATGATCTCCGCCGCCTCGGGTCCATGGGCATGCGCCTGCCAGTAAGGCCAGCCCCACGCCCGCCCACTGCTTTGCGCCGTGTTGCCGCAACCCGCCGGTTCCAAAGCCATGATGGCAGTCACCCTGGGGTCCAGCGCCGCCGCCACAATCGACTGCAACCCGCCCTGGCTCGTACCCTTGACCACCAACACCCGGCCGTTCCAATCCCCCCGCGTGGTGAGATATTCAACCGCCCGCTGGCAGCCAATGAACATTCTAAGAAAATAACTGGTCTCCCGGTTCGTCTGACCGATCGTCGTGTATTCCTTAAGCTCACCATCCGCGAGTTTTTGCATCTCATTATCCGGCAAATCAAAAGGAAAATCATGCGCACTGATATTCAAAACTAACCAGCCTTCTCGGGCCAGGGCGGTGACATTGTCACGCTTGAGCGGATACACCCCGGCATACTGCACCAGTAAGATGGCGGGATATTTTCCCGCTGTGTGCGGATGCGCTAGCTGGCCGTAAACGTGCGAACCATGAATATTATCCAGCGTGACTTTGCTGTAATCAATCGCAGGTTCCGCCGGCAGGGGTACCGGCTCCTCCCGGGCATTCAGCGGCAAATGCGCCGACTCGGCCAGTTTGGCATCCCAGAATACATCAAAATCATCCGGCGCCGGTTGTGGCCAGCGAATTTCCCGATAGTCGGCCACCGCCCCGGCCAGGGTCGAAAACTTCTGGCCGGCGGCATTGGTGCCGTTGATGGTAAACAGCAAGGATCCCGGTTCGGTGAGCTGTGTGGTGAATTCCGCCAGGCCATTCGTCAGCGGGAGCTCACCGCCCGCCAGCCACTTCGCCCCGTGCAACTTAACCGTGTAGTCAATTGATCGCACGGCTTCATCCGCTGGTCGGCGCGCTTGAATCCGCACCCGGATGGGCTCGCCCACTCGGTAAATTCCACTGGCCCGGCTGGTCGACACACTCACTGGTGCCAGGGCGGTGACGGCATTGGTCGGGCCAGTTTGCGCAACGGTGGTAATGACCAGGCTCAACCAGGCCACCAGTATCGCTTCACGCATGCCGGCCAAGGGCCGACCACCAGCCAGCCACCAGTCAATGAAAATGTCCGGGAAAAACTTCCTGCTGCACCGGGATTTCATTGCGCTTGGTTCCATGCGAGATTGGGTTTGTCGGAGAGTACAAAATTCAACTGTGCACCCTGATTGATCTGCGCCTGGGTGACCACCAGTTTGCTGAGCCGTTGCCCGTTGAGGGTAACCGACTGAATATAGGGATTCTTTTCAGGATCCGGCCCCGCGGTGATAACCAAGTCCTTTGCCTGATAAGAGTCAGGTTGCAAGTGAATGCAAACCCGGTCCAGCATGGGAGCCGTGAGTTCATAGCTCGGATTGACCTCGCACCCCCCGCGCAATTGAAACAACCCCATGGCCATGAGTGCGCTCAGTGCCCCCATCTGGCCTTGATCCTCATCGTCGTGGGCATAAGCATCGGACGAGGCATTGGTCAGGCTGTAATTGGCCTGATAAACCTCGCGGACCCAGCGCTGGGACTTCACGGGATCACCGAGCAAATTGAATAGATGCGCATGATGAAAGCCGGTGTTGTTCTCATATTGCAACCAGCCGAAGCGAAAATGCTGCGGCTCGGCGCGCTCAAATTGCTCGTTGAGCCGTTGGATGGTTTTCTCCCGTCCGCCCATGATTTGCATCATGCCAGACAGGTCGTTCACGGGAAACCAGGTCAGCACCGCCGAGAAACTCTCGAGAAAACCCGGGCTATTATACGGCAGCGGATCGAAGGGCTCAACCCACGTGCCATCCGAATTCCGCGGTTGGAGCCAGCCGCTCGCCGGATTGTACAAGTTGGTCCAGCCCAACGAGCGGCGCAGATAAATGTCCGCGTCGGCGGCATGCCCCAGCTTTTGCGCAACCTCCCCGAGAATCCAGTCGCAAAAGGAATTTTCCACGGTGCGGGTGACCGACCATTTGTGTTCGCCCAAATTCGCCGGCATCCAGCCGCCATATTTCGCGTAGATGTCCACATCACCCATCGGTCGATTCTTGCCTTGGTGCAGGGCTTTCATCGCCCTCAAAGCGTGTTCGCCATCCACCCCCGGCAGTCCCATCTGTACCGCCCGGCCGAGCAAGGGCGCAGCCTGGTCACCCGACATAATGTGATCCAGCCGCCCGGCAGTCGCCCCCATGGGCAGTTCGCCAGTGTCGTCATAAAACCGCAGCCAAGAATTGCAAAACTCGCGCAGCACCTCGGGATAAGCCAGCCCCCAGGTCGTGTCGAGATTTTGCTGTGTCCACCAAAAGGAATCCGAAACATGCATCGCAAAGGCCGGCTGGCCCCTGGGGTCCAGCGGCACGGTTTTTATTTCGAACAACGGTTGTTTGCTGCCCACGGGATACTGCCCGTTGACATCATGATTGATCTCACTGTACTGGTCGTCATGGTAAATCGGATATTTTCCATTCACGTCGCTGAAGATGCCTCGGCCCAGCAGGCTGTGCCAAAGGTCAGTGTAAAACTTGACTTTGCGCTGGTCCGAGCCGGCGATTTCGATGCGGCTCAGCGCGGTGTTCCACTCCTGACGGGCAGCGTTGCGCACTGCCGCAAAGTCCCAGCCGGGCAGTTCGGTGTTCAGGTTCAAACGCGCTTGCTCAACCGAACAATAGGAAATGGCCACTTTCATTTGCACTGTGGTGCCGGCGCGAACGGTGCCGAAATCCAGCACCAGGCCGCTGTTCTCCCCATTGATGCCACTGATGTTACCCAACAGTTGCTGCGTATGCCAGCCATTCAGCACCTTCCCGGGGCGGTCCGTTGTGATGACAAAGAAAACCTTCGTCGGAATGACCAGCCGGGAATCCGTAGAAAGCCGCGCGTCTGCGAATATCAGGCTGCCCTCCAGGGTTTCCGGCGCCGTGCGTTTGACCTCCGCCGCGTACATCCGCCCCTCGTTCCACACCCCGGAAAGTGGCAGGAGGATTGCGGCCTCGTCCGCCCGCTCATAGGTGTAGCGATGAAAACCCACCCGCCGTGTGGCCGTAAGCTCCACATCAATGCCATAGCGGTCCAGATGCACTCGCTGATAGCCTGGGGCCACGGTCTGTGCCGCCGGACAAAATGGAGATTTCCATCGTTCGGGCCCGGGAATCGGGTTAACCGCGCCTGACACCGGCATGACTGCCAGCCCACCCATCTGGAATTCATGAATATGGCTGAAACCAAAGATATTGGTCTGGGCGTTTTGATAACCGGTGTGGTAATAGCCGGTAATTTCTGTATCCGGGGCGAGTTTGACCATGCCGAATGGCCGGGCCGCCGCCGTCATGAAGAAGTTGCGGCAGCGTTCGGACCCAATCAGCGGATGCACCCAATCTACCGGGGCCTCGGGCATCGGCTCGGCGACCATGTGCAGGGTGGCAAATGCGGCGAACAGCCCTGTAACCAATCCTGATAAATATTTATTATTCCCGGGTTTCATAAGATTAAGATTGGTTGCACCGGTTGGGTCGCCTGGTCGGCAACCAGCCCGGTTGATTGAGTTCAATTTGCAACCGTCGCCGGCTGAAGGTCCACTCCGGTAATTTTTAGGGCAAAAATACTCTGGTTCGGTTTTTGTGGTGGCAACACAACCTCGAGTCCTTCCGCCGTTTGCCGCCAATCGATTTGACCGGCCTGCCCAAGCAGGTTGAGCTCGTTGATCTTTCCCACGGCAATAGCCAGTGACTTCACCACCAGCCTGCCACTAGTTGGCCAGCCCAAGGCGATGGCATAGAGCGTTTTTTTGTCCTTCGATTGTGTGAATCGCAGGTCGCTGGCAGTGTATGCGAGTTTCCCCTCGTTAAAGCTGCCGGCTTTGACCACTTTCGCGGGACCTTCGCCATAAATATTCCATGGACGCGTGCCAAAGATCGCCTCGCCATTAATCTTCATCCAGTCCGACAGATCCCCCAGAATCTTCTCCTCTTGCTCGTCCAGCGTGCCATCGGGACGTAGCGGAAAGTTCAGGAGCAGGTTCCCGTTCTTGCTCACAATGTCCGCCAGCATCTGAAGCACCGTCGTGGTGGATTTGTATTTGCAACCCGTTTTGTAATACCAGTTGCCCACACAAGTGTCGGTCTGCCAAGGATGCGGATCAATCCCATCCTTCACCCCGCGCTCCAGATCCTGCACCCAGCGCCCTTGGGATTCTTCCTTGCAGTTGTAAACCGCTTCCAACTTCCCATCGTGCTGTTGCAAGTTGTCATTGTAATAGTGCGCCAGTAATTTCCGGCCCACTTCATCCGGATAGGGCAGCGGGCTGTCCGAATACAGCAGGTCCGGATGGTACCGGTCAATCATGTCGCTGATCCGGTTGTACCAATTCAATTTGTAAGCGAGAGGCACATCCGCTCCGTAGTAGTGGAAGCTGGGGTGCTCGTTGCCGGACCAGTACAAGTCCGCAAACCGGGGATCATTCCCATCGTAAGGCACTCCTGCCAGTGAACCATTCGTGTCTCTGCCTTTGTTGGCACTGTAAAACCACCAACTGGCCGCCAGGTGTTCGGTCATGCCAAAACGTAATCCATGGTTCCGCGCCGCCTGCTGCCATTCACCAGCGATGTCCCGCTTCGGCCCCAGGTTCAAACTATTCCATTTCGGCTGATACTTCGAATTCCAACAGTCAAAGTTGTCATGATGCATGGCGATCATGCAGAAATATTTGGCCCCAGCCTGCTGATAAAGCCCCATTAAGCGATTGGGATCCCACTTCTCTGCTTTCCATAGTGGAATAACCTCCTTGAACCCGAATTTTGACGGCGGACCGTAGTGCTCGACGTGGAATTTATTTTGACTGCTGCCCTGCAGGTAGAGATTGCGCGCATACCAATCACCTTGCCTCGGCACCGACTCTGGCCCCCACACCGCCCAGATCCCCAGCTTGGCGTCGCGGAACCATTCGGGGCATTGGTAATTCCTCAGCGATTCGTCTTCCGACCGGAAGGGCTTTGCGTCGGCTGGCCATGATTGCCCACCGCTGGTCTGCGCCACCGCCACGGTGGCCGCGCCGACCAGCAGCAGCGCGGATATGTCAAGCCGGTCCCATTTCATCATGTCAATGCTGGTTCTCGCCCCTTATGGCAAAGGGGCGGGTTTAAGGTTGTTGCCGGTGATGCGGAGCGCGCAAGTCATGTCCATCCGTGCCTTGTCCGGCAGTTGCACCGCTAGCCCGTCCACGGTTTGGGTGAATTTCAAGCTGTCGCCGCCCAACAACCGGTGGAAGAAGTTGCCCTTCGCACTCAAGAGTTCGACCCTCTGAATTCTATTCACACTGGCATCCGCCATCTTGGCCAGAGACCTAATGACCACCTTGCCGTCATCCGGCCAGCCCAGGGCAATCGCGTAGAGTGTCGCACCCTTCGTTGTGAAGCGAATGTCTTTGGCCGAGAAATCAAATTTTTCACTGAACGAACCACCCTTGGGTTTCACCGCCCCTTCGCCGTAGACAAACCATGGACGCGAACCATAAATCGCCTCGCCATTCACCGCCGTCCAGTCGGCCAGCCGGTGGAGCATCGCCTCAGCGTCCGGGTCCAGCGAGCCGTCCGGACGCAGGACGACATTCAACAGCAGGTTGCCGTTTTTACTGACAATGTCCACCAGCGTCCGCACCACCCATTCCGGCGAACCATACATTTTACCGGTTTGTTTGTCCTTGTAATTCTTATTGTAAAACCAGTCGCCAATGGAAGTGTCGGTCTGCCACGGATACGGATCAATCCCGCCCCCGACCCCGCGTTCATAGTCCTGCACCCAGCGACCTTCGGAAACCTGTTTGCAATTATAAACCGCCATCTGCCGGCCGCCATGTTGCTGCAGGCTGTCATTATATAAATTCGCAATCTGGCTCCAGCCCACCTCATTGCCAAACGGCACGGCTCCGTCACTGTACAACAGGTCGGGATGATAATTATCCACCAGTTCCTTGATTTCATAATACCATTCCTGCTGCCAGCGGGGATTTTTGGAATACCAGCCATTATCCCCCTTGTCTGCCGGAAAATGATAAAGTTCCCAGTTGTTGGAATTCGCGCCATCATACGGCACGCCCGCCAGGGGACCGGTCTTGTCCGACCGGTGCGCGTCCTGAAACCAGGTAAAGCTGGCGCCGAGATGTTCGGACACCCCAAACGGCAGGCCATTGGCCTTCGCCGCCTTCTGCCATTCACCAACCACATCCCGACGCGGCCCCATCTGCACCGCATTCCAGCGATGCAGCTTGGAATTCCACAGGAAAAAATTATCATGATGCGACCCCATGCTGACGAAATATTTCGCGCCGGCTTGTTTGTAAAGTTTCATCAATTGCTCCGGCTCCCACTTCTCCGCTTTCCATAATGGAATGATGTCTTTATAGCCATTGGTGGAGGGATGGCCGAACCGGGCCAGATGGTCCTTGTAATCCGCGCTCGGCCCCTTGTGCTCGCCGGTCTTGCGGTCCACCTCGTCCGAAACATACATCTTGCGCGCATACCAGTCCCCCATCTCCGGCACGGCCTGCGGCCCCCAATGCGCCCAAATGCCAAACTTGGCGTCCCGGAACCAGGCCGGACACGCATAATTAGTCAGCGATTTCATTGTCCCCGCGTAGGGACCGGCCGTGATGGGGAGATCCAGGGCACTGGCACCCAGCGGCAAGGTTAGCGCTAACGACCAAAAGAGACTTTTTAGTTTCATTTTTATTGATGCCCGCAGGGGATTAAATCCAGAAAGCGTTGAATTTAATGAGGTTGGCCACTATTTTACGGTTGTAAAAATCACCACGCTGCGCGCCGGCAGGTTTGCGGTCAATCCCGCTTGTAAATCAATCTCGTGCATTATTTTTGCTGGTCGCGGAAAACCCAGGGCGTCCACCTTCCGGGCATTGGCAAAATAATCATAACGCTGTAATTCCGGAATTGTTTGGCCGCCTGGAACCGTGACGCGTACGTCCTGCGGAATATCCGAGTCGTTAACCAGCGCCAGAGAAAATTCATTTCCCTAGCGGGCCGCCAGCGTGCGCAATCCGGCCACCAGGGTTCCCGGGGTTTTCACCGTCCGGCAGCCCGGCGGAAAACTCCGGGACATTAATGACCAGGTGTAATACCACGGCCGCAGATTTGCATCCTCCGGATGCCCGATCTCCTTCGCCAGGCTGTTCCAGAAACCCCATTTCTTGAACAAAGTCCGGGTCACATCCGGCCAGTGTGTGTCCTTGTCCTTGTTAATGTGCATGGCATCATCCAAATCCCACGCAATGGTTCCCGCCATACCGGCCCGCGCACACTGAATGTTGTAATCCGCCATCCACACGCCGTAATTATATTCGTAAATATGGGGCTGGCTGTCATTACCTCCGTGTGGTTGGACCGGACCGCCCGTCATGCCGGCTTCCCCCATGAAAAATGGTTTTGCCCGTCCTTTGGGATCAAAACGGTCAATGTAGTCCTTCTTCATCCAGCAATACTTTTCCAAATAATCTGATTCCAGGTCGGCTACCGGGGCATAATAATGAAAATCATACGCGGCCACCTGTTCCGGACATTGCTGCACCGTAAAATCAATCCAGAAACCATCGCGCGGCAAAAAACACACATCCGGTCCAATAATTTTCACATCCTGCCCCAAACCCCGCCGGGCAAATTCCGCATTCAGCGACGTGATGGCAGCCTTCCATTTGCCAAATTCAATATGCCCTGAGGAATTGCTGTTCGGCTCATTCAAAAGGTTGAAATAAACAATACAGGTGTAATGCTTGTCCTTCCTCAGGTGCGCCACCAGGTCCCCGATGATCCGGTGCCAGCGCGGATCATTCTCGTCCATGTGATAGGACTGCAACTTGTCCGTCGCGATGTCCGGCCGGTCCTGCTGCGACGAGGGATGATCCCACTCACCCAGAATGACTTTCACGTGCCGGCTTTCGCAATAGTCGAGCAGCCGGTACAGCTTCTTCATCCGGTTGTTATCCCATTGATAAATGGGCTGGCCCTGTGTGTCAAAACCATCGCAATAGGTATAAGCGCGTGTCATCAACCGGACCATCGGCACCCGCATGTAATCCAGCCGGTCAAACATCGTTTGCCAGGCGGCCTCGGAAATGTCAAACCAGGGGTATGCACTCCATTGCACGCCGAACCCAAGAAAGTTGGTGCACACCGGCGTGCCCGTGTCCACTGTGACCGACACTGGCTCCGCCAGCGCGCCCTTTGTCAGAAGCGCCGCTGCCAACACCAGGGCGGGAATCGCTAATTTCATGAAAATGGAATGCGGAATTTAAGCCTTGAACTGCAAAACATAATGGACCAAGGCGTCAAAATCCACCGTGGCGACGCCGATAAATTTGTCCGCACACCCGTAATAAACAAATAGCCGGCCGTCCACCACCACGTTGGCCGTCGGAAACACCACCCCGTGCGGATAAAGTCCCTCCCACTCATATTTGGCCTCGGGCGACATGATCGGCTCCGGCGTCCGGGCCAGGACTTTGCGCGGATCTTTCAAATCCAGCATCATCGCGCCCACATGATAGACCCCCTTGGCATCCACCGCGTGATAAATCATCAACCAGCCCTTTTTATGTTTGAGCGGTGGGGTGGATCCGCCAATTTTGCGCTCCCAGGGAAACTGTGCCTTCGCCAGCAAATAATCCTGGCCCCATTTTAAAGGATCATCCCCAAAACAAATCCAGATAGCCGGATACTTGGTCCCGTACTTCGCCCCCGTCCACTGCATCGGCCGCCGCAAGAGCACAAACTTGCCATTGATTTTCTCGGGAAATAAAATCACGTCCCGATCATCCAGTGTGGGATCGGTGATCCGCCCCAACCGCCGGAAGGTCTTGAGATCGGTGGACATCAAAAGCCCCGAGGAAGTCAGGTTTTCGCCAAACGCCCGTGGCTGGCTTTTGTCCCGCGGATTGAACGCCGCATTCCCGGGTGCCAGCCAGTACTGCTGCGGGAAATAGGGCCGGTACGCATAGGTAATGAGAAAATGCCCGTTCGTCTTTACAATCCGCGGATCCTCAATACATCCCGCATCCTCGCCATCTGCACTGGGGGAAAGCACCGGCCCTTTTTGGGCTCGCTTGAACTTGAATCCGTCTTTGCTGCGCGCCAGCCCAAACCGGATCACATGTTCGGCATCATTTCCCGCCGCCCGGTAAAGCATGTGAAACTCACCCTGGTCATAGATCACTCCCGGATTGCATACGACCAGGCTCTCCCAGGCCTGCTTGGGATTCGGGGAAAGAATCGGATTGCCGGAAAACTTTTCAAGTTTCATATAAAAATTATCGCCAGATAAAAACAAACACGCCCGCGGCCCCCAATAGGAGCAGCGACAGAATTCGAAAATTTTTGAACCAAGGCACCCCGGCTAATTCCCGCGATTCCTCCCGGAACACGGCCGGATTCCAGACATAGCGGCTGACCACCGCCTCGCTGGGCGGTGGCGTCGCGAGGCTGACTGCAATAATGATTACCAGCGTCAGCAACAACACCACCGGAGCGACATATAAAAAATTCCAACTGCCCAGCGGCGTGTGCAGGATGCCCAGCATCAAGCTGATGCCGATGACCAAACCCGCCAGGAGGCCCGCAAACGCTCCGGTGGCACTGGCTCGTTTCCAGAATAACCCCGTGAGAAACACGGCCACCACTGGCGGGGCCATGTAAGCCAGGATTTGCTGAAAATACTTCACAATGGAATCAAATTGATGGATGTGCGGCGCCCAAAAGGCCGCCACGGCAATGATGATCACTCCCGCCATGCTGCCGGCCGTCACCTGTTGGCGGCTGGTCATTCCCGGCCACAATTTGCTGAGCAAATCCATCGTCACCAGCGTCTGCGCCGAATTTAGCGTGGAAGTCAGCACCGAAGTCATGGCGGCGATAAAACCGATCAACACCAACCCCAGAATCCCCGGCGGCAGCATGTCAAACACCAGCTTGGGATAAACTTGGTCGCCTTTTTCGAGATGGGGATAAAGCACCCGGCCGGCAATCCCCGGCAATACCATCAGGAAAAAAATCACAAAATTAAGCGCTCCCGCCAGCAGATTACCCCAGCGCCCGTGGTTCGTATTACGCGCGCTCAACGTGCGCTGCACCATCGTCTGGCTCAATCCCCAAAAATAAAAACCCGCCAACGGCAGGCTGATCAACAAGGCCGGCCAGGGCACCGACACATCATTCACCGGCCGGATTAAACTCAGGTGCCCGGGCGGGACCGCCTGCATAACGGCCGTCCAACCACCCGCCCGGGCAAAGGCGGTCACCGTCAAAACCGCCGACCCGCCCATCAGCACGAATGCCTGGATTAATTCCACGCGCATCACCGCCGAAAGTCCGCCCACGAGCGTGTAAGAAGCCCCGAAGATGGCCAGCCCCCAGATCAATACCGGCAGGCTAAACTGGGGCAAAACCATTTTTAGCATCAAGGAGCCCGCATACAAAGTCACCGCCAAGTCGGCGAACATGTAGCCCACCACCGTCAGCACCGAGAGATAAATCCGGCTGCGGGCGTCAAAACGCCCCTCCAAAAATTCCGGCAGGGTGTAAATCTTGTTCCGCAAATAAAACGGCAGGAAAAACACCAAAAAAAACACAATGGGCACAATCGCGGCCGAAATCCCATAATTAAACACCGCAATGCCCGTGTCATAGGCATCCCCCGACCACCCCACCAGCGAAGAACTCGAGACCACCGTGGCAAACATCGAAAGCCCCACCACGAACCACGGCATCCCCCGGCCGCCGAGAAAATACTCCTCCGCACTCCGGCGCTTCGCATTGAACAATCCCCAGCCCACAATCGCGAGCAGGTAAATCAACATGACGACCAAGTCGACGGCCGAAATTTTTGGATTGAACATAGTGTAGTCGTATTAGGCTAGCCACTACCTCCCTGCGGGCCAACGACCATTTTGCGCAAAGGTGGGACATATTGCGCAAATAATTCCCTATTACAAAGCCCTGGCAAGCCAGCTTGCCGCTCCATCGAAAACCGGAAGCTAGCCGCCCTCTTTTGGAAGTCCAGGCACTTGGTGCAATTCGGTGCCAGCCGAATATTTTATGAGCTGCATCCCGCGCCTCCCCGCCTAAATAACCTTGGCAGCCCCCGAGGCTCGGGATAACATGCTACCATGGACGCAAGCCCATTAATGCCCGGCCAGTCGGCCACCGAAGGCCAAACCGCGTGAGTAGTAAATCCTCGAAATCCCAATGGGACTTTGGCGAGCTGTTTCCCGCTGCGGAACTGCGCAAGGTTCTCTCCGTCAGCGAGCTCACCACCCAGGTCAAACGGCTGCTCGAAAAATCCATCGGGCTGGTGTGGATCAGCGGCGAAATCACCAATCTCCGGGCCCAAAGTTCCGGGCACGTTTATTTTTCGCTCAAGGATGCCTCCGCCCAGTTGAGCTGCGTGCTATTTCGGGGCACCGCCAGCGAGGCCCGGTCCTTGCTGGCAGATGGACAGAAGGTTTTGCTGCAAGGCGACCTCACGGTTTACGAGGCCCGCGGCCAGTATCAAATGATCGTCCGGGCGGTGGAATTGCAAGGCGTCGGGGCGCTCCAGCTCGCCTTTGAAAAACTCAAACAAAAGCTGGCCGCCGCCGGCCTGTTCGCCCCGGAACGGAAACGTCCCCTGCCCCGTTATCCCCAACGCCTCGGCTTGGTGACCTCCCCCACCGGCGCCGCCATCCGCGATGTGCTTCACGTGGTGGAACGGCGGCACCCCGGCCTGGAAATAGTGCTGGTCCCCTGCCGGGTGCAGGGCGAGGGCGCAGCAGCGCAAATCGCCGAGGCCATCCGCTGGCTGAACGAATTTAACCTCGCGCCCCACGCCGGACAGGACCCGCTTGACCTGATTCTGATCACGCGGGGTGGTGGCAGCCTGGAGGATTTATGGGCGTTCAACGAGGAAGTGGTCGCCCAGGCAGTTTTTGAATCAGCCTTGCCCGTGGTTTCCGCCATCGGCCATGAAATTGATTTTACCATTAGCGATTTCGTCGCCGACTTCCGAGCCGCCACCCCCAGTGCGGCGGCGGAAATCATCACCGAAGGCTTCTTCGCCAGCCGCTCATTTATCGCCGACGCCCCCGACTGGCTGCGCAACCGCGTGCAGCGCCGCATGCGGTCGGTCCACGAGGACTTGGCCGCGTGGCACCTCCGCCTGGCCCGCCGCCATCCCCGCCGCCGGCTGGACGACGCCTTGCAGCGGCTGGATGATTTGCAAACCAGCCTGCTGCGCTCCGTCCAGACCGGCACTGAGGCCCGCACCGTGGCGCTGGAACATTTGACCGGGCGTTTTCACCGCGTGCGTCCGGCTCAAGCACTCAAACAACGCCGCGAGTCGCTCCGTCATTTGGAACGCCGCCTGAACCTGCTCGGCCCCGACCAAGTGCTGGCTCGTGGCTACTCGATTACCCTGGATGCCGCCACCGGCAAAATCCTGCGCCATCCCGCGGATTCCCGGCCCGGCCAACAGCTCCGCACGAAATTAAGCAGCGGCGAAGTGCTGAGCCGCGTTGAGCTGGAGCCGGCACCGGTAAAAAAGCGGAAGGACGCTAAAACTTTCAACTCCCCCGTTCAACCCATCGAGCCTGACCGGCAGATAGAATTTTGAAGGTTAACTTCGTGCCCCCATCAAACGAATAATCGCGCTTTCATTTCCGGGGAATTTTTTTTAACAATACATGGTGCAAGATTTAATCGCCAAAGCGGATACGCTCCTCGAAGCGTTGCCCTACCTCCAAAAATTTTGTGGAGCCACGTTCGTCGTGAAATACGGCGGCAGTTTCATGGACTCGCCCGATCCCGCCGTGCGCAACGGCGTGGCCCGCGACATTGTGTTTCTGGAAGCCGCCGGCATCAACCCCGTGGTGGTTCACGGCGGCGGCAAGGCCATCACCCGCGCCATGGAAGCATCCGGCCTCCAAGCCAGCTTCATTCAGGGCCAGCGCGTTACGGATGAAGCCATTGTCGCCATTGTCGATGAAGTGCTCTCGCGCCAGATCAATCCCGAGGTCGTCGCCACCATCGCATCCTGGGGCGGCCGCGTGCAGGGCTTTGCCGGCACGGACATCTTCACCTGCCGCAAGTTGTTACTGGACGACAAACAAAATCCCGGTCGCAAAATTGATATCGGCTACGTTGGCGAGGTCATCGGCGTGAACACCGCCCCGCTGCTGGATTGCATCGCGCGGGGCATTACGCCGGTCATCAGCCCCACTGCCCGGGATGCCGGGGGCAAGGTTTACAATTGCAACGCCGACGTCGCCGCCGCCCAGGCCGCCATCGCCCTTCAGGCCAAACGTCTGGTGTTCATGAGTGACGTGCCTGGGCTCATGTTGGACCCCAAAAATCCCGCCACGGTCATCGCCCACTTACCCGTCAGTGAGGTCGCGGCCTTGAAGCAATCGGGGGTCATTGACAAAGGCATGATTCCCAAGGCCGACAGTGCCGTGGCCGCCCTGCAATCTGGTGTGGAAAAGGTGTCCTTCGTCGATGGCCGCGTGCCGCACGCCGTGTTGCTCGAAATTTTCACCGACCAAGGCGTCGGCACGGAAATCGTGCCCTGATCATTTTCCCAAGGAAATCCTTGCCATTCCGCCAGCATTCGCTAAAAACGCAACCATGCAATGTCATTTAACCACCGGACGGGTGTTTTAACATGAAGGAAATTGTTCCCATCCCGCCGGCCATTGTGCACAACGAATTTGAAAAAGTTCGGGAATTGTTTAAAAAGAACGTGATCCCGAGCTACGGCCGTTTTGAACTGGTGTTCAGCCACGGCCAGGGCAGTTATTTGTTCGATGTCGGTGGCCGACCCTATTTGGATCTGGGCAGCGGCATCGCCGTGTGCTGCCTGGGCCACGCCCACCCGGCCATCACCGAGGCGCTGCTGGAGCAATCCCGGAAACTCATCCATGTTTCCAACCTCTACTTCACCGAACCGCAAGGCCGCCTGGCGGCCGAACTCGTCAAACGCATCGGCCCCGGCAAATGCTTTTTTGCGAACAGCGGTGCCGAGGCCAACGAAGGCTTGTTCAAGGTGGCCCGGAAATTTGGCCACGACGAGGGCCGGTTCGAAATCCTCACCGCCGTGAATTCTTTCCACGGCCGCACCCTGGCCGGCATTGCCGCTACGGGGCAGGACAAGGTGAAAAAAGGGTTCGAACCCATCATGCCCGGCTTTCGGCATATTCCATACAATGATTTGGCGGCGGCCCGCGCGGCCATCAGCCCGGCCACCGTGGCCATTATGATTGAAGGGGTGCAAGGCGAAGGTGGCGTGACCCCCGCCACGCCTGAGTACCTGCTGGGCCTGCGCGCGTTGTGCGACGAAAAGAAGTTATTACTGCTCATGGATGGCGTGCAGTGCGGGCATTACCGGACCGGACGGTTTCAGAGCTACGAGCGGATTCTTGAAGGTTATCCTCAAGGGGAAACGTTTCTGCCGGATGGTATTTCCATGGCCAAGTCCCTCGGCGGCGGCTTTCCCATCGGCGCCTTTTGGGTCCGGGCACCGTATGCTGATTTGCTGGGGCCGGGCACGCATGGCTCGACCTATGGCGGCACGCCGCTGGCCTGTGCAGTGGCCTTGCGAATTCTGGAAGTCATTGAAGCGGAGCAACTGGCGAACAACTCGCGAAAACTCGGCGAATGGCTGGCCAATGAACTGGGCCGGCTGGCCGTTCAGTACCCGACCGTGGTCAAACGCGTCCGGGGGCTGGGCTTTATGCTGGGCATTGAGCTGGCCGAGAACATTCCCGCGTTCCAGAAATCAGATAAAACGGCGGCGCTCCAATTTGTCAACCGGCTGCACCTCGCCGGAGTTCTCTCGGTGCCAGCCGGCACCCAAATTGTACGGTTGCTGCCGCCCTTGAACCTCAAGCCCCAGGAAGCGGGCGAAGGCCTTAGCTTGATCGAGGAAATCGTCAAATCCCTGGTTGGATCGGGATGAACGCCGCCGCCCTGCAGCACTTGTCCGCCGCCGATCCCGTCATGCGGCGGCTGATTCAGGAAATCGGCGCATGCGGTCTGGCCCCGGAAACCCGGCGTTCGCCCTTTCAATCGCTCGTGCAAGCCGTGGCACACCAGCAACTGCATGGCACCGCGGCCGAGAACATTCTCGGCCGCTTCAAAAAACTGTTTCCCGGCCGCCGCTTCCCACGCGCAGCCGACCTGGCCGGGGTGACGGATGACCAGTTGCGCGGCTGCGGCTTTTCTTTCGCCAAAATCAAAGCCATCCGGGACATTGCTGAAAAGACTCTTTCCGGGGTCGTGCCGGCTTCCCGGCAGATCGTCAAATTATCCGATGAGGAGATCATCACCCGGCTGACCGAAGTGCGCGGGGTGGGCCGCTGGACGGTCGAAATGCTGCTCATTTTCCAGTTGGGCCGGCCGGATGTCCTGCCCGTGGACGATTTTGGGGTGCGCCATGGTTTTGGCCTGGCCTACCAACAAGGGGTCATGCCCAAGCCGAAAGAGCTGCTGGCCTTTGGCGAATGCTGGCGGCCCCACCGTACCACGGCCGCCTGGTACCTCTGGCGGGCGGCGGATGCCAAGAAAAAGAAGTGACGAGTTACCCTGTTTTGGTCTATAAAGCTACTTTGGGTGGTAGTCCCGAAAAATTTGCGAAATGAAAAGTTTGTTGTCTCTTGAGAAATTAGCGGCGCCGGAATTCACCCGCATCCTGCAGGACGCGGTCGGGTTCAAACGCGAACGCGGCCAGCACTCCACCCAGCCGCTGGCCGGCCAGACGTGGGCTCTGATCTTTTCCAAATCCTCCACCCGCACCCGGGTGTCCTTTGAGGTCGGTATTCGCGAACTCGGCGGCCAGGTGATGTTCCTGAATGCCAATGACATCCAGCTCGGTCGCGGTGAACCGATTATGGATACCGCCCGCGTGCTGGGCCGGATGATTCACGGCGCAGTCATCCGCACCTATGCCCAGTCGGACGTGGAGGAGTTTGCGGAATATTCCAAGATTCCCACCATCAACGCCCTCACCGACGACGAGCATCCCTGCCAGGTGTTGACCGATATTTTCACCTTCGAGGAAACCAACGGCCCCATCGCGGGGAAAGTAGTTACCTTCATTGGTGATGGGGCCTGCAACATGCCGGTTTCTTGGATTTTTGCCGCCGCCAAACTCGGCTTTGAACTGCGCATCGCCGCGCCCAAGGAATTTCAACCCGCCCCGGAAATCCTTGCCCGCGCCGGCGGTAACATTCATTGCACCACTGATTTGGATGCGGCGGCGGCAGGCGCGGATTTATTATATACCGACGTTTGGGTTTCCATGGGCAAAGAGGCGGAAGCCGCTGACCGCCTGGCCGTGTTGCAAGGGTATCAAATCAATGCCCGGCTGGTAAAACTCGCCCGCCCGGGAGCCTTGGTAATGCATTGCTTGCCCGCCTATCGCGGCAAGGAAATCGACGCTGAAACCTTTGAGGCCCATGCCAACACCATTTTCACCCAGGCCGAAAACCGCCTGCACGTGCAAAAATCCATTTTGAACTGGTCGGTGAGTTAAATTCTTGAGGCAAGTCTAAGCTCCTGAGTTACATCGTCAGTGTCGCCGGATCAATCTTTTCCAACTGCCATTTTTGTTCATCGCGATCCTGCCAGGGGGCCATCACGATGTGAACGGACTGGCCAACCGTTTCAATGGCGGTGAGGACCCCGCCGGATTTGGCCGCCCTAATTTTATAAAATCCGTCCGGTAACTTCTCAAATACCCAGACCGGCTGTTCCTCCTGAACCCGGACCAGTTTGACCTGGATCACATTGGTGCCACCCGGCGTTGCGTTCACGACAAAGGTTTTGCCGGTGAAATGGTTTTGCACATGAAAACCCGTGCCACCGGCCGGATGCAGCTTCCAAGTCATGCATTTCCAAGGTTCCGCGGAATATAACACAATGCTGGTGCCGTCCGCGCCGTTCGCTCCTTCCGGACGCAGGAGGTCGCCGAATTTATGATTCCGAATCTGGTAGGATTCCGTGGTGGTCATCGACAAGCCAGACTGGGCCGCGGGATTTTCGGCAGCAATCAGGCTGAGTGTTGCCAGCAGGCAACCAATGAGCGATAAAGCGGTTTTAGGAAAATGGCTCATATCATAACTTCTGGCGGAAGCGTGGACGGAAAGACGCCGCCTGCGCCAGAAAAATTTACAAACCACCGCCCTTTAGCCAAATGCTTTTTGGCAACTCCCGGCCGGGGCAAACTCAGATCGAGTATTGCCGCAAATACTTCAGCGCCACCTTCATGTCCTTCGGAATGGGTGCCTGGATGGTCACCGGCTCGTTGGTGATGGGATGGTTAAGCTTGAGTTGCTCGGCATGCAGGGCCACGCGGGCGAGCAGCGGACGCTCTTCCCGGCCGGGTTTCAGCCGGTAATCGGATTTCAAACGCGAGAGCCACAGCGGCTTGCCGCCGTAAAGTTCATCCCCGACAATTTTCAGGGAAACATGGCTGGCATGCACCCGAATCTGGTGCGTCCGCCCGGTTAGCGGCTGGCAGGAGAGGAGTGCGTAGCCGAATTTCATGAAATTTTCCAGCACTTCAAAGACCGTTTTGGCATGTTTGCCGCCTTTGAAATCAGCCCGCATCATGCCGAGTTTGACCGGATGCGGGGCCAGCTTCACTTCCACGGTGAAATGGGTTTCCAACGGTTCACCCCGCACCAGCGCCAGATATTTTTTCTCGGGCTTTTCCGTGCCAAACAAGTTGGCCAGCGCCACCAGGGCCGGCTTGGTTTTGGCCAGCAGAATGACCCCGCTAGTTTCAAAATCCAGGCGGTGGGCATTGCTCAGGTAAGTGAGATTGCGCGACTTGGCCCACGGCTTGCCGGCCGCAATGGCCTCATGCAGCAACCGCATTAAGTTGGGCCGTTCCGCATCATAGCGGTCAGGGGAAGTGAGCAGGCCCGACGGTTTGTCCAGGGCGAGCAAGTGTTCATCCTCGTGGAGCACCGCGATTTCCCAAAATTCGCGGGTGGCCGGTGAGGAGAGTTTAATGACGTCACTCACTTATTTGGGCATCTGCATATTGGCGGAGGCTTCGCCCTGCAACCATTGATTGAATGCCTCGTTTTGGCGTGACCGGCGCAAGCTCAGGGTAAACTGGGGCAAATCCGCCGTTAACTTCGCCTGATTCACCGGCAACTTGGATTTCACCAGCAGAATGAAACCGCCATCCGCTGTCGGCACAAAACCCGCTGGCTTGCCCAGGGCGGAGGTAAATGCCACCTGCTTGACCTGACCCAAACTGGCGTGCTCACCCAATTCCGGAAGTTCCTGGGTGCTGATGGAGAAAGGCGGCAGCACGGTGGCTTGGTGACCCGCCGCCACCGCCACCGAGGCGAAGGAATGGCCCGAGGCCATTTGATTGGTCAAGGACTGATAAAACGCCTGACCCGCTTGTTGCGCCATCAAAGTGGCTTGGCGGGACTGATAATCCAAGGCCACCCGGAAGCGGATTTGGTCCAGGGAAGGAATTTCACTGGGCAGCGTTTTGGCCAGTCCAATGACATAAACTGAGTCCCCTTCCGTCACCGGCCCCGCCAACGGTGAATCGGCGGTCAATTCAAAGGCGGCTTTCGTGAAACTGCCCGAACCATCAAATTCTTCCGGGCCGGTGCTCTTGGCAAACGGAGCGGTCTGGTGCAGACTCAACCCCTTTTGGTTGGCCATTGTGGCCAGATTTTCCGGCTTCACCGGGTCCAGGGCGAAGGCGGCGGTGGCGAATTCATTGGCCGCTTTTCGGGCATCCGCCATGGCGCGGGCCTGCACCAACTCCTCGGTGATTTTGGCCTTGGCTTGCGCCGCGTTGGTGGAGCCTTTGTAATTCTCGCCAACCTTGTGCAGATAAGCGTCCACATTGTCACTCAAATTGGTTTTGGCCCATTCGGCCCGGGCTTGGGTCAAATAATTGGAAAGGGAGTAGACCACGTAATTGATTTGCACACGGTCCGGCAGGCGGTATTGCGCCTGATAATTCGTGTAAAATTGACCAATGGCCGCCGGCGTGGGTTTAACCAAAGTCACATAATTGGAGGAGCTGAAAAACACGATCTGGCTGGACAACTCTTCATTTTCGCGCTGATAGGCGGCCTTGGCCTCCTGCGGGGTCACCAGTTCGCCGGGCAAGCCCAGGGCTTGCACCAACTGGCGGATCATCAAATCATGGCGCACATAGCTCTCAAAGTCGGCGGCGGAAAATCCTTTCGGAGCCAGCGCTTGCTCCACCAGTGCATCCAGCGGCACCGTTTGGCCATTGCGACCCAAGCCAGCCAGGCGGGAACTGGCGGAGGCGGCCGTGGCATTTTCATCCACATGCACCCCCAATTGCTCGGCCTTTTTCGTGAGCAGCAGGCTCAGGTAAATTTGCTGCTCCATTTCGGTCGGGGCCATCGCCGCGTCATCCGGCCAGCGCCCCGAGCCAAACCAATAGGACAAATAAAAATCCTTTTTCGCCCGGTAGTATTCCTCCGGGGTGACTTTTTTGCCATAGACCGTTCCCAAATTGGTGCCGCCACCGCCGCCGCCGACGCGCGCCGAGCTGGCACCCCAGAAAACGAATGAAATAATGGTGGCCGTGATGATAACCAGCCAAAGCCAGCCCGAATGTTTGCGAATCGTACCGATCATATGTCTTTTTCTAAAATAGGAATGTCAACCCTACCCAGTCGAAGCAAGGTGGGTCAAACCAAAAAGGCAGGAATTTCACCCCGGGCGCAGCCAGCGGGCCACATCCATCGCCGCATAGGTGATCAAAATATCCGCCCCCGCCCGCCGCATGGCCAGCAAACTCTCCAAGGTCACCGCCTTTTCATCGATCCAACCCCGCTGGGCCGCCGCCTTGATCATGGCATGCTCCCCGCTCACGGCGTAGGCCGCCGTGGGCAGCCCAAACTCGGCTTTAACCCGCTGAATAATATCCAGATAGGCTAGCGCTGGTTTGACCATGACCAGATCCGCCCCCTCCTGGATATCCTGGGCCACTTCCCGCAGAGCTTCGTTGGCGTTGGCCGCATCCATCTGATAACTCCGCCGGTCGCCGAACTGCGGCGTGGACTCCGCCACCTCCCGGAAGGGTCCATAAAACGCCGAGGCGAATTTTGCCGCGTAAGACATAATCGGCGTGTCCAAAAATCCCGCCTGATCCAATTCCGCGCGAATCGCCCGCACCCGGCCATCCATCATATCACTGGGCGCCACCATGTCCGCCCCGGCCTCCGCATGACTCGCAGCCGTGCGCGCCAGCAATTTCAGGGAGGGATCATTCAAAATTTTACCACCATCCACAATGCCGCAATGCCCGTGACTCATATATTCACACAAACACACGTCTGTGATGACCAGTAGCCCCGGCAATTCCTTTTTCAACAAACGCACCGCTTCCTGAACAATCCCCTTTTTGGCATAAGCACCGGAAGCCTTGGCATCTTTTTTGTCCGGAATGCCAAACAGCAGCACGGCGGGCACACCTAATTCATAGGCCGTGGTGGCCTCCCGCACAATTTCATCCGGCGAGAGTTGAAACACCCCGGGCATGGCATCCACCGGCCGGCGCAACTTGCTGCCGCTACGGGCGAAGAGCGGCAGGACCAGTTGGGAAACATTCAACTGCGTTTCCGCCACCAACCGCCGTAACGCCGGCGACTGCCGCAAACGCCGCGGGCGAGCGACCGGAAAGGACGCCAGAGATTGTATGTTCATGGCCCGATTGTAAGTTTTGCCGGGACCTCACAAAAGCAGAAAGTGACGCTGCTTGGGCGGATGCTGCCGCCAATGCCGGCTTGGCTCGCTTACGGTCCGCTTTTCCCTCGCGGGGGTGTCTAGGGTTTGGCCACGCCCCGGTTCAGCCGCCAAAGACAACCAGCCATCGTCAGAACGCCAAACGCACCAATAATAAAGGCCGGCAGATTACTCCCAGCGGGCCGGGCAATCCCATGTTTTAGCACCATGGATGCCAGGACCAAATACCAGAGCCCCACCACGCTGCCCAAGCCCGGCAACCATCGCGGCGTGCCTGGACCCCAAACGCCCATGGACCAGCCAATCAGATAGGGCAGGAACAGGATGCCCCACCATATGGAATAACCGGAATGCCCCCCAATGCCCCCCAGCTGGCTCAAGCCGAAGAGCGCGGCGACTCCAAACGCAATGAGGATAAACCCCCAAGCCCGGTAAAGGGTCAAACGGCGTTCTCGGTGGCCAAGCCAGTAACCAAGCGCGACCAGGGCACTGCCGGGTAGAATGATGACGGAACCTTCCATGGGGTCGATCGCACCGACTAGCATGGCGAGACTGCCCAAGGTGATTGACAGACGGGAGCCAAAGCTTGGTTTACTAATACCTGCATCTACATTCATAAACGCAACTTACCACTAAGCCGGCTGATCGGAAAATGGATAAAATCAATCCAAAGATTGATTCAATCGATTTTCCCAAGCGAGGAATGGTCAGCAACCAGGCTTGGTCGGGCTGGCTGGAGACCCGCCAGTTCGGTCATTGGTGCGCCGAGGATGCGGAAAATAAGGCAAGCCTCCTCCGGGCCGCCGCTACGATTTCGCGCGCGGTTCCGTGGCCTGCTTGGAAAAATCATAAAAGGCATTCCAATCAGCGTCACTCGCAAACGCTCGCCGGGGGATTACGTGCGCGGAATGTTGAGATATACAATTGAAACCCATTTTCATGGTTTCAGTCCTTCTCCCAATCCCAGCTTCTGCTTCAAATACACAAAACTTTGCGCCCACATTTCAGCCGATTGTTTATGATTGGCGGCGGCGGCATGTCCGCCATCCGTGCTTTCATAAAACAGCACTTCGTGACCCTGGGCTTCCATCTTTGCCGCCATTTTACGGGCATGCACCGGCGTCACCCGATCGTCGCTGGTGGCAGTGACGAAGAACACCGGCGGATACGATTTGTTCGCCTGCACATTCTGGTAGGGTGAATATTTGAGAATCCAGGCACGCGCCGCCGGATCAGCGGGATCGCCGTATTCCGAACTCCACGAAGCCCCGGCCCCGATTTGGGTGAAGCGAATCATGTCAATCAGCGGGACCTGGCAGACCACCGCGCCAAAGAGCTCGGGACGCTCGACCATGTTGGCGCTCACCAGCAGCCCCCCGTTGGAGCCGCCCATGATGCCCAGTTGCTTGGGCGTGGAGAAACCGCGCTTCACCAGATCCATGGCGACCGCTTGGAAATCATCATAGGCATTTTGCCGGTGCTCCAGCAGGGCGGCCTGGTGCCAGCCCGGGCCAAACTCTCCACCGCCGCGAATATTCGCCACCACAAAAATCCCGCCCCGGTTCAACCAGAGCAGCCCGAAATTAGGCGAGTATTTCGGGGTCAGCGAAATCTCAAAGCCGCCATAGCCATACAGCACCGTGGGCGCGGGGCCCGTGACCGATTTGGCTTTGGTGACGAAATAAGGAATTTTGGTGCCGTCCTTGGAGGTGGCGAAAAACTGTTCCGTCGCCAGGTTGGCCGCCTCGAAACGGGCAGGCAGCGATTTGATCGCCACCAAATGATGGTCACCCGCATCGGCATACAAGGTGGGCGGCTGAATGTAACTTTCAAACGTGAATTGCGCCTCCGGACCCCAATCATTGGCGGCGGCGATGCTGGTGGAACCCCCGGCGGGCAGATCCAGCTTGGTATCACTCCAAGTGCCATCGGCTCCACCGTGGAAAGCGTGAATGCTCCCCGTCACATTACTATAAATGGAAACATACACCGCATCGCGCCCGGCGGCCACGGCATCCACCGAGCTCCGCTCATCCGGCGTGTACAGCACGGAAAAGGTGGGCGGTTGTTGCGACCTCACGAAGGGAAGCAGGGGGAAGGCGACTAGCGACCCTTTCGTGATCAGCTTGCCCGCCGGGGGCGTCCAGTCATCGCGCAAAGTAAAGATCAGGTTGCCGTTTTGCGCGCCTTTCAGGTCGGCTCCCAGCGGCAGCGGGAGCTTCAGCGTGGAGCCATCCGCTTGCAGATAAAAATATTCCTGGGTGTAGAAGGTGATGCCCCGGTTGATCAGGGCGATGTTGCCAGCGGGCTGCCGGAACACGATGCCGTTGTCCGACACATCATCGACCTGGCCTTCGTAAACCGTCCGGGCGGCGGACAGTGGCTCGCCGCGCTTCCATAATTTCACGATCCGGGGATAACCGCTCTTGGTCAGGGAGCCGGGGCCAAAATCCGTCCCGAAGAGCACGGTGTCATCGTCCAGGTAAGTAATGGCGGATTTCGCCTCAGGCAGGGTAAAACCATCCTTGATAAACGTCCCGCTGGCGTGGTCAAATTCACGCACCACCACCGCATCGCCACCACCCCGCGACAGATTGACCAGCGAATGCTTGAGCGAGGGGGCGCTGTCCGCTCCTTTCCAAACCCAGTTTTCCTTTTCGTCCTTGGCCAGTTGATCCACATCAATCAAGGTTTCCCACGTCGGTTGGGCCTGGGCGTAATCCGTAATCGTCGTGCGCCGCCAAACTCCCTTGGGATGCGGCGCATCCTGCCAGAAATTGAAGATATATTGATGATCAAAATTGCCGAACGGAATACGGTCCGTCGCATCCATGACCTTGAGCAGGGCGTCATAATCCGGCCGGTAGTCCGGGTCCGCCTGCAACACGCCGGTAGACTTGGCGTTCTGGTCTTTCACCCAGGCCATGGACTTGGGGGCGTGAATGTCTTCCAGCCAGAGGTAGGGGTCGGCAGTTTCCATGGATATTTGATTGGTGCCCGCCGCTTCCGCAACGGTTTGGTTTGGCCCGGCCAGCAGCCAGACCAGGTTTAAAACACCGCCAAGTAGCATGGCCCACCGGGGGCGGCGAAAGGGGGGCGTGCGTGGCGGCAACGCTGTGACGGGCTGGTCCTGGGTCATGATCTTTCGCAAAGGATAATTGCTCATGCGGCCAGCACAGTAAATTGCTCCACCCACCCTGTAAAGCCGGGACTCGGCGAATGGTGGCATTCAACCGGCCTCTGCCCCGCACCAAAACTCGATAATTCAACTATTGCCCCGGGATAAAATCTGCTATTCAAACAACCAAACTTATATCCATCTATGCCGAAATCTTTCTGCCAGCGTTGCCGCCAACCCTTCGAGGTGACGGCCAAAATGACCGGCCCGGAGGTCACCTGCCCGGTGTGCGGCAAATTGACGGTGCTCGTCTTTGATGCCACCCCGGCTGTGGCCCGCGCGAAATTGATTGTGCCTCCCGTGGAAGCACCCCAGGTGTTCTTGCTTCCGCAAGTGGCCCCGGTGGCCCGCCAGCTCATTGAGAATGTCGAACGCGTGATTGTGGGCAAGCACGCGCAAATCAAGCTGGCGGTGGCGACCCTGATGGCCGAGGGTCACCTGTTGTTGGAAGACGTTCCCGGCGTGGCCAAAACGATGCTGGCCCGCGCCCTGGCCCTGAGCGCTGGCTGCACCTTCAAGCGCATTCAATGCACCCCGGACCTGCAACCCGCGGATGTCCTGGGCGGCAATTACCTGGATGCACAAACCGGACGCACGGAATTTCGCTTTGGCCCGCTCTTTGCCCAAATTGTCCTGGTGGATGAAGTGAACCGCTCCAACCCCCGCACCCAGGCGGCCTTGCTGGAGGCCATGGGTGAGGGCATGGTCACCATGGAACGGGTAACTTATCATCTGCAACGGCCCTTCATGGTCATCGCCACCCAGAATCCGATCGACCAGGAAGGCACCTTTGAATTGCCCGAGGCCCAAAAAGATCGCTTCCTCACCCGCATGTCCCTGGGCTATCCCCAGCTGGCGGATGAAAAGCTGATGGTGGAACGATTCCGCATGCGGCATCCCATTGAAACCCTGCCGGCGGTGACCAACCCAGATCGCATCACCGAATGCCAGCAGGCCGTGCGCGAGGTAAAGGTCAGTTCGTCCGCGTGCGATTATATTCTCGCGCTCGTCCAGGCGTCGCGACGGCATCCGGCTTTGGTGCTCGGTTCCAGCCCGCGCGGGTCACTGGGCTTGTTCCGGGCCGCCCAGGCCCTGGCTGCCATTCAAGGGAACGACACCGTGACCCTGGAGCATGTCCGCGAGCTGGCCACTACCGTCCTGGCACACCGCTTGATCGTCCGCAGCGAAGCGCCCTGGCAAGGCCTGAAAACCACCGATGTGGTGCAGCAAATCCTGGAGCAAACCCCGGTGCCCGAATGAGACTGGCCGCCCTGGCAAGCAATTTACCTGGCCTGCCGATTCAAGTGATTAATAGGCGGGAGCTGAGCGATAAAGAAGTGACCGCGCTGCCAGAATCGTTTCCGCGTGAGGTCTCTGACTTTGCGCGTTTCCTCCGGGGCAAACGCGATGCGGATGCAGCGTGGGCCGGCCTATCGTGGGCGAGGTGGTGGTTTTGCCATTGCCCCAAACCAACCTTCAGACCGGCAAACGCCTTTGGCTTTTCCGCGCCGCTGCCGGTTGCCGCTTTTTCCCCAGGCGGCTGTCCCAGGATAGTTTTATCCGTCCGCAAAAACTCTTCGCCTTGGAGCAATCCGGGTTTCTGTATGTGGCTGGAACAATCAAACCGGCCCGGTTGGAGCAAGTGAAAACCAATATTCGCAAATTGTTCTCATAGCCGGTAATTGGGGCGTGCTTGGTGCCCAATCTCGAAAGGCGTGTCAGCTTGGTTTTCAACCATGGATTTCCTGCTCTGATGGTTGAACACATTAACCGCAAAAACTCACCGATTCAGGAAGTCCGGAAACTTCTCCGGGTGCGCGGACACGCCTTTAAAGCCCCATAATTCCAGCCCGGTCACATGGTCGGTTTCCACGGCGCTGGTGAAGTAATCCGGGATATTCTTGCCCCAGCGCAGGGTGCAGTTCTTGAACACCACGCCATCGGCATACCGCAGATTGAAACCTGGCGTGTTGTGGAGTTCTATGGGCTCCAGCACTTTGGTGGGGCGGTTGTCATAACGGCCACCGGGATATTTGGTCCAGCGATCCAGCGTGACGTTGACATTGTCCAGCCGCACGTCGCGGATGTGGCTGTCCGGCGTGCCATTGATGCGCAGGCTGTTTTCCGCCCGGCCGGTGACATTGGTGATGATGATGTGCTGCATGCTTCCCAGCTTCGTGGCGGGCGTGCGCGGAATGGCGGTTAGGGAAATCCCCTCACCCCGGCCCCACCAGGGATCAGCATAAAACCGGGAAAGAAACTGGATGTCCCGAAATACCACATTCGAAATGCTGCCTTCATCCCGCAGTTGGATGCAAATGCCGCGACTGGCACTGAGCACCCGGCAACGTTCAAAGAGAATGTCGTGAATATCGCTCACCGTCTCGGTGCCCACTTTCACGCCGGCATCCTGGGTTTGCAAGGTGCAGTCATGCACATACACAAACGCACTCGGCCCATAGTCATTAGTCTGCCGTGTGTTCTTCACCACGATGGCATCATCGCCGGAAAGCACGTCGCAATTGCGAATTTCCACCTGCTGGCAATGATCCGGGTCAATGCCATCGCAGTTGGGAACATCGAGGCGGTTGCGGACGGTGACATGATCCACCAGCACGTTGTGGCAGCCGAGCATGTGCAGTCCCCAGTAGGGAGAGTCGCCAAACGTGAGGTCGCGCACGGTGAGATTCGTGCAACCAGTGAGCATGAACATTTTGGGCCGCCAGGGCGCGAACAGCCACCATTCCCCTGCCCGGTCGTAGCCCGTCATCCAGGACAATGACCGGCCCACAATGCTGCCCGTCCCGCTGATTTGCAAATTCACCGCATTCGAAGCGGTGATTACGGCGTCGCCCGAGTAATCAGCCTGGTTGGTGCTGAGCACGAGCTGGCCCTCCAGATGAAAATCGATGCCCCCGCGCAACACCAGGGTGCCCACCAAAAAACTAAAGCCCGGCGGAATGTCCACCTGGGCCCGGCCCCCGGCCCGGGCTGCGGCATCAATGGTTTTTTGCACTGCCACCGTGTCCAGGGTCACACCGTTGCCGGTGGCGCCATAGCTAAACGGATTGAAAGTCTCGGCTGCCCGCAGACCGGACAACCCGGCCATCAGGGCCAGGACGAGCAGCCAGCGTGGCATCAACCGCCAATGAGGTAACTTCATGTTGTTCAATTATTTTAAAACCACATCCCAAACCTTGGCCCGGCGCGACTTGCCCGCCGGCCCCGCCACCCAGAGGACAACCACATAATGCCCCGGATCGTGATAGGCATGAATGGGATTTTGCTCCGTCGAAGTCGTGCCATCCCCGAAATCCCATTGCCAGGAGTTAACGGTGCCCACCGACAAATCTTTGAAGGCCACCAACCGGCGGTCCATGTCCAAAACCTGGAAGGACCATTGGGCGTCCAGGGTTTTGCGGAGCGACAGTTCCAAGGGCATGAGTTGGAAGGCCACCAGTTGGTCGGCATTCCCGTACATGGTGTGATGGCTGGCCAGGTTCCAGAAACCGTTGTTGGTGTCGCCAGAATGAACGTCGTCATAGTCAATGACCGCCCACGAGAGACCAATGAGCTTGTTTTCCTGGAGCACGGATTCCACCGCACGCTGGGGACCTTCCGCCCCGGCATAGTCAAAGGGCGTGATCCAAAATTCCAACACGAGGTGCCCCGGCTGGCCGGGCCGGAAATGGTAGGAACAAGCCGCATTGGCGTAAGGCAGTTCCTTGAGCCATTGCGCCGGGCCCCAGACCATGCACCAATCCTTGCCCTCCGCCGGGGTGAAAATGTGGTAATTCTGGGCATGTGTGCCTTGGAGGGTCAGGTAGGTCTCCCATTCACCCACTAACGCCCGGGCAGGTAAAAATTTTGCAATCAACGGACCGCCGGAAAGGTCGCCATCCACCACCACTTCGAAGGTGTCATTGTGCAGGCCCGGTTCGGAAAAATCCCAGTAATTATCGTCCGCCTCGTAGAGGAAATACAGCCGGTTCAAACCTTTTACCCAACCCACCCGCACCCGGACATTTAAACCCGCCGGATCCGGATGCGGATGCTTGCCACTGTCATCAATCAGTTGGTCGGTGCCGATCACATAACTTTCCGGCACGATATTCCAATCGTTGGTCTGGCCATCAATCGTGGGAATTTTGTCCGGTGGAAACTGAAATATTTTAAACGGCGCGATGGTATGATCCAGGGCCAGGGCCGGGCCACCCAGCCATAAACCGGCGGCGAGCAGGAGCAACTGCCCGCCCTTCCGGCCACGCCGGAGTGCAAAAAAGCGGACCATATAATCCCGGGTAAATTGCATCCGCTAATGGCTCCATGAATGGCCGTGCATGTCAATCTTAATTGGCACCACGGGGAGCGCTCATCACGCGCTGCACGGGGCCAGAATGGCGTCGGTCATGCCGTGCACGATCTTTTTGTCGGCCGGAACGATGGTCGCCAGCACCCCGCCCAGTTGCGGGCGGGCCGCGTCACCCTCACCGGCCACAAAATAATAAGGGCACAACCGCACGCGGCCTTTCATCGGCACCACGGCATTGGCCGCAAAATCAAACCAGCTGGCCTCGACCAGGGCCGGCTTGTGAAAGCGTTGCAGCACGCTGGGCGAAGTCGGAAAATCACGCAATGCGGCATCCACTGCCGCGCTCCAGTCGGCCTGCGATAAATCGCTGCCAAGAAACACCCCGCGCGCGCCCCAGGCGGTTTCCGAAAACCCGGAAACTTTCAAGATCAGCTCCCGCTCTTTCTGCGATAGAGTTTTCAACTGCCGCCAGTCCGTGAGGTTCAACTCGGGAATCGCCGCGTGCGGCGGGAGCGGTGCCGGGTCCACCAGCCAGGTGTAAGGCACAATTTTTTTAAGTTGCTTGAGAAAACCCTCGCCGAGTTCCTGCCGCCAAAATTCCTGGAGGTTGCGGTTCCACAACAGGGCAAAGAGCATCTTCTCCTCAAACACCGGCTTGGGCGGGGGTGTCACGCGAACCCGCTTTTCCGCCGCCCGATCAAAAATGCCGCCGGCATTGGGCACGTTCGGCAGGTCAAACAATTCAAAGAAACGGTAGACGGCATCGCCGTCTTGAAAATCCGTGAACGCACCGTCCTGCACCTTGAACCGGTCTGCCCCCAATTGCGCCGCTACCCACGCCATCTCTGGACGGTAAGTGGCCGCCTCCTCGGAGACAACAATATGAACGGTTTTGGCCGCGCCAAAAATACTGGCAAAACCTGTGAGCATCCCCTCCGCCCCGCCGAGCACCCCGGGGCCGGCGGTCTCGCGGGGAATGGCGGCGTAAGTTTGATTCAACCACGCCGTGAGCCCGATGCCCCCGGGCACACTGTCGAGCTCCGTCACCGCCAGGCCGGTTTCCGTGAGCAGCAAATCCGGCCGGATCACCCGCGGCAAATCATTTTTAAACGCGGCCGCGCGTTGCCGCGCAATCAATTCCGGCGGCTTGCCCAAGTCCAGCCAGCGGGCCACCCATTCCGGCTGCTTGCCCTCCGCACTTTTACGATACAGCAAATTGACTGCGCGATAAAACTGCAGCAGCACCCGCCCAAGGTCCTCGATTTCTTGAGCCAGCGTTGGGCCGAGCGCCAAAGGCTGCGGACTGACCCGCCAATCCTCGCCGGCAAACAATCCTCCGGCCGGCATGGCGTTGCGGACGAACTGGGATGAGTCTTTGGGTGACATCGATAATTATATGCCAAAAGGTTCCGCCAACCGCTCGAGAATTAAATCCATTTCAGTAGTGTTAAGCGAACCCAACTGGCGCTCCAGCTTGACGCTGGCAACCGTCGCCAGGCGCTGAACATCAAACACCCTCTCCCGGTCGAGCAACGGTTTGGCCATGAAAATTCCCCAGCGATTTCCCCGAACTGCCGTCGTATGGGAAACCAGGGTGAAAACATCCAAGTCCTTGCTGTGTGGTGGTGGGGTGATCATGAGGCAAGAGCGCATTTTCGCCGCCCTGCCCAGATTTTCCATCCAAACTTCACCGGGTTTGGCGGCTGCCATTTTCGGTTTCCTTTTGGTCCATCTCTAGAAACATAGTTGCGGCCGATGCATGCAGAAATTGCCGGTCTTTTTGCTCCTCCAGTTCCAGCAAACGGCGGCGCCCGGCCGACCGCTCGTCGTCCGTCAGTCGGGGCAATTCCGCAAAAATCTCAACCGCACTCATTAATTGAACCTAACGCGCCAACCTGGGACTGGCAAGTTGTGTTTTGGGCTGGCCATTAGGGCCGTATCAAAACGTTGGGTCACCCCCGCACCTGCCCAGTGCCAAACCCCTGCCATTTATAAGTGGTCAACTCCTCCAACCCCATCGGGCCGCGCGCACCGATTTTATCGGTGCTGATGCCGATTTCGGCACCCATGCCGAATTCGCCACCGTCGGTGAACCGGGTGGAGGCATTCCAATACACGGTCGCGGAGTCCACGGCGGCCATGAACTGTTGCGCCTTCGCCTCGTCCGCCGTCACAATGCTATCCGAGTGGCCCGAACCGTAATGATTGATGTGGTCAATGGCCGCCGGCAGATCGTCCACTACCCGCACATTCAAAATGTAATCGTTGTATTCCGTAAAATAGTCCTGCTCCGTAACCGCTTTCAACGGCAGGGTGTTCGGCGCCAGGCGCGCGTGCAAGATCGCCAGACTCGCCGCATCGGCCCGCAACTGCACTTGCTTCGCGGTGAATTGCCCCGCCAGTTGGGGCAGGAAGGTGTCGGCCACGGCCCGGTGCACCAGCAGGGTTTCCATGGCGTTGCACACCCCGGGACGCTGGATTTTGGCATTCACCGCAATGGCCTCCGCCATGGCCAGATCGGCGGCCGCATCCACAAAGACATGGCACACGCCCTTGTAATGTTTGATCACCGGCACTTTGCTGCATTCCGCCACGGCGCGGATGAGGCTTTCCCCCCCGCGCGGCATGCAGAGGTCAATGTATTGGGTCAGGGAAAGCAGAACCGGGATGGCTTCGCGATCAGTGGTCGGCACCACTTGAATGGCATGCTGGACCCCCGTTTCTGCCTCAACCACCTGCACCAGCAAATCGCCGATCACGCGGTTGGAGTTCAACGCTTCCTTGCCCCCGCGCAAAATCGTGGCATTACCCGACTTAAAACACAGGCTCGCCGCATCCGCCGTCACGTTCGGGCGCGATTCGTAAATAATCACCACCACCCCAATGGGCGTGGAAATTTTGCGCAATCGCAAGCCGTTGGGACGCACCCGTTCGTCCAGAATCCGGCCCACCGGGTCCGGCAACGCGGCCACTTCGCGCAACCCCTTCGCCATCCCGCCAATGCGTTTGGCATCCAGCTTCAGCCGGTCCAGCATCGCCGACGACAGCCCGCTGCTCGCCCCGGCCGCCATGTCCAGCGCATTGGCTGCCTGAATCGCCGCCACTGCCGCCGGCGCTTCCAGCGCCTCCGCCATCTTCAGCAGGCAGACGTTCTTCTGGGCCGTCGTCAATTGACTCAGCGCCCGCGACGCCGCCCGCCCTTGCCGGGCCAGTTGCGTCATCTGTTCCAATAAACTCATGACCGGTAAAATACCCCAAATTTCTCCCGTGGAAAGCCGGGAAATGCACCGGTTGTGCCGCCGGGCAGGCTTCCCCGCCCGGCGGCAACCTGCCTTGCCCTGTTAAAAATGATAGCTGACGCTGATTTTTAACAAGTACGGCGCCACCAATTGATTGCCCGTCACATTTTGGTAAACCGGGAGTTCCACATCGGCATAGATAATGACCGGATGCAGGTGAAATTCCAGCCCGGGGGACAGCAGTAAGCGCTGGTAACCCGAATTTTCCGGACTCGCAGCCAGTCCCCCATCGCTCGTACGCTCCGAGAAGATGGCTTGCGCCACTGGCGTAATGGTGGTCCGGCCAATTGACCAACCGTGATAATATACCCCGGCGGCGGTATCCAGTTCGGTGCCGGGCCGGTAATCGTCCTGCGTGGCCAGGGGCACATCCAGCTCGGCCTGACCAAACCAGCTCCAATGTTCCAGACTCAAGAGGTTATGGCGGTAATAGCCACCCAACAGGAGATCCGTGCTGCCCGTGCCAATCTGCGTATCCCGGTCCACCAGGTCAGCCAGATCCGTAAAACTCCCCGACGGCACCTTCAGCCCAAATGTAATTCCCGTGGACAAATCTTCCGACCAGCCAGTGTAAATGCCCTTGATCCGGATATCGCCCAAGCCACTGAGATTGACCGGCGTATTCCCCGCTGTGGAAAAATTACGGTTGGCATACGGGATTTCCAGGCTGGCCCCCCAACTGCGATTAAACAAGTATTGCACCCCGGTGGTGACCAAGTGGGTCTGAATCCGTTTGTCATCATTATTGTCCGCCGGTGCCTGGGAAGTGCCGCTCCAATTGTGATTTTGATCCTGGTAATCATAATTCACATAGGCCATGCCCCCGGTGCTATTGGGAAACATGGCACTGGTGCCCACGTCAAACACCCCGCAGCCACATGCACAGGCCCACCCCATGCTGGGCAGCAATACCGCACCCGAAACCGTACCAACCATCAAATTCCGACCATTTAAAAATTTCATAAATTAAAAGCTAAAGTTCAGGCCGGCAGCACACACTGCGACCCGAGGTTAATGGAAACAATTCACGCCCGGCCATCAGTGAACGGGCAGCCAATTTCAAAGCGAAGGGAATTAAACGGGCAGGCAGCGGGGCGGCGGGGTCGGCGGCGTTAGCAAGGGAGCATCAGCAAAAGTGTCGGAAACCGGCAAGAGTTGAAAGGCCGTCGGGGCGTAAAGCTTCAAGTGGCCAGGCATCGGGGGAAATTCAATTTTTTGCGCTCCCGTGGGAAATTCCGTCTTTTTGTCGGATTTCTTGGCGGCTTGAATCGCCTGGCACAGTTTGCACGGATGCTGGCCGTCAAAGGTCTTTTCCACCGCAGTGGCCAGCGGATCGGCCTGCCAATGCTCCGCCAGCATCGCGGTCCACGCCACGGATTGCAGCACCGCCCAATGCCCGCCGGTGGTCGCCAGCAGCGCCACGATCAGGAGCAGGTTGCCAATCCGTTGAATCACAGCAGCAACCTAATTTGAAAGCCAGGAAACTCAAGCAGAAATTGCCCGGATCATGGCCCGCGCCAACCCGGTGGCCCCACCGGTTGAGCTTGCCTGCTTTCTGGCTAATCATTACGGTTCCCCGTATGGGACGAAACCTTAACCTAAAGAAATTTATGCATATCCTTTCAGCCTGCGCCCTCACCTTTCTGGCCACCGCTCTCACCGCTCTCACCGCCCCCGCCGGCGAAAATCCCTACAACGAAAAAGCCGACGCCCGCGCCGAAATCAAACAGGCCCTCACCGCGGCCGCCGCCGCCCGGATTCCGGTCATCGTCGTCTTCGGTGCCAATTGGTGCCCCGACTGCCGGAGTCTCGACCTCGCCATGCACCGCGGTGCCACCGCCCAACTGCTGGCCGGTCACTTTAACCCGAACTCCGAAAGTAAAATGGCTGGGATGTGTCAAGATGTTAGAGCAGAAACACTTTTGAAAAATCGCCGGCATACCCGCAGTGGTCTGGTGAGACTGCCTCTGCGCGAAGCGCGCATCCTTAAATGGGCAACTGCTTGGCAGTGGCTTGGGAAGCCAATTTTCCAAAGCGTTTATGCCCAAGAGATTGATGCAGACCGGCCGTTTTAAT
>CAIQWB010000068.1 GCA_903875465.1 uncultured Verrucomicrobia subdivision 3 bacterium | reverse complement strand
GGCTCGGTCCTTACAGCCCGCTGCGGGGATGCGCGGACCTCGCCGCCTTGGTCAGCGCCAAAATCCCTCGCCGCTGGCCCGCTTTGAATTTTAAAACAGTCTCTTAAACCCGAACTCCGCAATGAAAACGCCCGGTCGGCGTCCATCTATTGGGCATAAACGGTTTGGAACATTGGCCTCCCAAGCCGCTGCCAAGCAGTTGCCCACTTAAAGATGCGCGCTTCGCGCCGAGGCAGTCTTACCCGACATCTGCGAGTATGCGGCGATTTTTCCACAGCGTTTCGGCTCCAATATCTGGACGCATCCCAGCCATTTTAATTTCGGAGTTCGGGTTAAAATGCGTGGATTTCACGCATGAAGGCGTGACGTTCACGCCATGCTATAGTTCATCTTCGCGCTCGGTATAAAACAAACGGTGGGCGTGATCATAGTTGGCGGCGGGCACGAAGACCTGGGCGGGACGGCTCAGGTCGCCATCATCCGGAGCGGTGGGATCGACAAAGGCCTGCGTGGCGGGGATGCCGTGCTGATCGAGCATCACCACCAGCATTTCGGTGTTGATGACCGGGCCGGTGTAGAAGAGTTTCACGTCCATAAGCTCGCACATGGGAGGAGAAAAAGCACGAGGAGAGGGGAAACTTCAAACGCCAAAATTCAGAGAAGGCCCAATAGGCAAACTGCAAGCCAGGCCGGTTGGCAGATGCGCCACGACCGGCTCAAGGACAGGGGCGCTTCAGGGCACAACGAGGCGGTTGGTGGCGTAATACGTTCCGGCGGCGGAGGTGAAACCGATTTGTCGGACAGGCTGAACCGAACCATCGGTAAACAATACGTAACCCACCTCGCCATGGCGATCGCGGGTCCAGCTGGCGGTATTGGTCCATAAATCAAGGATACCGGCAGAAATGGAATGACCGTTTTGCATTAGGTTGGCATCCCCACACAGTGAGGCTTGCGGGTCATTTTCCGTAACACTGAACCCAATAAAATAACTGAGGTTGGTCGCTTGCAACACCGTTGCAAAATTGGTGGCCGCCACGTGCCGTGTGTCCGCCGGGCAAACTAACAACTTAGGCGTCATCAGTTCGTTGGACATGACTTGGAAACAAGCGGCGACATTCCCGGTGGCGATGAGTTCCCGGGCTCCGCCTTGGGCCACCGGGACATTCATGGGGTAATTATCGCCATTATCTCCCTCCCAAATGCGGCAGGCGATGCCGACTTGTTTGAGGTTGTTCACGCAATTGAATTGTTTGGCGTGACGGCGCGGAGGGTTCAATGTGGGCAAGATGATGGCCAGTAGTAAGAGGAGCACCACTACCACCACCAATCCTTCCAAGACGGTAAATGCGCGTTCGCGATAAGTTAAGGGGATTTTCATAGCTGCCCGATTAAAAGCATACCCCGTGCCAGCGGATTTGAGCTTAGCCCTAACTCCGAAATTAAAACGGCCGGTCTGCATCAATCTCTTGGAGCATAAACGCTTTGGAAAAATCTCACCAGACCACTGCGGGTATGCCGGCGATTTTTCCAAAGTGTTTCTGCTCCAACATCTTGACACATCCCAGCCGGTTCCTCGCTGTTTTCGGTGAAATTCGGGTCGGCTTGGGCCGTTGGCTGCTGGATTGCAGAATCCCCACGGGATTCCGTCCGCCAGGCCAGGGTGGTCCCGGCAGCGGGACTACCCTGGGGAGGCTGACGCATTTTTATGCAACCCCAACGGGGTTGTGTCATGGGGCTCGGCCGGCCAACGGGCACAACCCCGTTGGGGTTGGCGGTCGTTGGGGGGAATACCCAAGGTAGCTCGTGCCGCGCAACCTTGGGCGAGCGGGCGCAATCCCGTTGGGATTGAAGCAGCAATTCCCCAACCGCTTAAAGGGTCAGCTCGATTCACATGCCACCGAAAACAGCGAGGAACCTCCCAGCCATTATAATTTCGGAGTTCGGGTTTAAGCGCCAAAGGCTAATATTCGTGCCAAAGCCAGGCCGGCTTGGGCGGCTGGTTGCCCCCAGGGCAGGGCGTTGGCGCGGAAGAGGCGGGGGAGGGGGGCGGTGGCTGTTTCGGTTACGTGCCGAAGAGGCGGTCGCCGGCGTCGCCGAGACCGGGCAGGATGTAACCGCGGGGGTCGAGCTGGCGGTCAATGGCAGCGGTGTAGAGGCTTACGTTGGGATGATGTTTTTGCACGAGGTCGATCCCCTGGCGGGTGGCGAGGAGGTTGACTTGGCGGATCTTCCGGGCACCCGATTTTACCAAAATATCCAAGGCGGCCACGGCACTGCCGCCGGTGGCGAGCATGGGGTCAATCAGGATCACTTCATACTGGCTGAGTTCGGGCGGGAGGCTGAGGTGGTAGCAGGTGGGCTGCAGCGTGGTTTCATCGCGCTTCAGGCCGATAAAACCCACGCGGCAATCAGGGACCATGTCCAACACGGAACCGAGCATGCCCAAGCCGGCCCGCAGGATGGGGATGAGTGCCACACCCGATTCCAGCCGGCGGCCCACCATGGATTCCAACGGGGTTTCAATGGGGCAATCCTGCGTGGGCAGGGAGCGGGTGGCCTCGTAGACCATGAGCGAGGTCAGCTCGTTCATGACCCGGCGAAATTCCGCCGGTTCGGTCCGCCGGTCGCGCAACCGGGTCAGATGATGTTGGACCAGCGGATGGGCGATGACATTGACCGGGTTCATGAGGGTTTAATTTTCCGGCGTTTGCCAAAGGAAATAACAACAGCCGGAACGTAATTTCGGGATGTCCAGGCCGAGGTCCAGTTTGATGTCTTTGGCCCTGCCACTCTGGCCGAAGAGGGAGAGGAAGTCGGAAATGTCGTAATGTTCCTGGTACTCGACGAGGTTGGCGCTTTTGATGCCCACGATTTTTTCCGCCCGGTCGACGGCGTCATCGAAGTCACCGAGTTCATCGACGAAGCCGAGTTTGAGGGCCTGGGAGCCGGAGAGCACGCGGCCATCGGCATAATTGGCCCAGTCATCGGCGAGGGGGCGGCCTTCTTTCTTGTTCTGGGAATGCGCGGCGGACCGGCCGTCTTCCACAATGCCTTTGAATTTGCCATAGGTTTCATCAATCAGAGACTGGACCATGGCAGGTTCTTCGGCGGGAATTTCACTGGGGCGGCGGTCGGGACTGAGCATGTCTTTGAATTTGCCGCTTTTGAAGGTCATGGGGGCCACGCCGACTTTATCCATGAGGCCGCGGTAATTGTAGCCATGCATGATGACCCCGATGCTGCCGGTGAGGGTGAGTTCATTGGCCACAATCCAGCGGCAGGGCGCGGAAATATAATAGCCGCCGGACGCTGCCAGGCTGCCCATGCTGCAAATGACCGGCTTGCCTTTGCGGCCGGGGACGCCATTGGCGGGGGACTCATCGGTTTCGAAATTGAGAATGGCCTTGTAAATTTCGTCCGAGGCCATGACCTCGCCGCCAGGGGAGTCGACTTTCAGAATGACGGCCTTGACCTGATCATCGTCGTCGGCGCGGTCGAGTTGGGCTTTGATGACATCCACCATGTTGTTGCCACTGGCGTCATCCGCGTGGTCGGTGATGAGGCCATTCACGGTGATGACGGCAATTTTATTATGCGAACTGTTGTCTTCCAAAGTGGCCTCTTCGAGTTTGGGGCCAACCTCGCGCGGGGAACTGGTCTTTGAGTTGCGGGGCCATTTTAGTTCATGGACGAAGAACTGGGTCAAGTTGCCGAGCAGGCTAAAGCCCAGGAGCAGGACTAAAATGAGGGTGGCGAACACCCAGCCGCGGCTGGCGCGGGCGCGCCCGACGACCGGTGGCGGGGGGGGCGGGGCGGCCGGAGCGGCGGAAATTACCGGCGGCACGGGCGGAGGGGTCGGAGGGGTCGCAGGATTTTCCGGCAATGGTGATGTATCCATAACTGGCGCAAGTTAGCGCAAGCTCCGCAGCAGGGCAAGGGCGAGTTGAAAAGCGGTTTAGCGTTGCAAGCTTTCGCGGTAGTTTTTGGCGGACATGCCGGTGGTGCGCTTGAAGGCCACGCAAAAGCTATTGATGCTTTGATAGCCGCACAAGCGGGCCAGGGGTTCGATTTTCTGGTTGGATTCGGCCAGTAACTTTTTGGCCCGTTCAATCCGGATGCGCTGCAACTCCTGGCCCGGGGTGCGTTTGAGATGTTCGAGAAAAGCCTTGTGCATACCGCGGCGCGACATGCCGGAGACGCCGACCAAATCTTTGATGCAAATGGGTTCGTGGCCGTGTTCCCAGATGAACCGCAGGCTTTTGGCCACACCTTGATGCTTGATGGTCAGAATGTCACTGCTGCGGCGGGCGATGACGCCCGCGGCGGGCACCCGGATGGGCTGGCCGGGAACGGGCTGGCCCGCCATCAAGCGATCGAGCAATTCCGCACCGCGATAGCCGAGCACCTCGAGGTTTGTATCCACGCTGGAGATGGGGGTTTCCATCGCATCGGGGGCGAGGAGATAATTTTCGGTGCCGACAATGGCGACCTCTTCGGGCACGGCGACGCCAATGCTTTCGCACGATTCCAAAACGTCGAGGGCCTGCTGGTCATTGGCGGCAAAGACGGCGAGGGGTTTGGCCGCCTTTTTCATCTGGTCGGCCAGCCATTTTCGTTTGCGTTTCCATTCCCCACGGCCGGCGGCGAATGAGGTGGATTGGAGCCAGCGCAACCAGGTGCAGGCGTGGCCGGTTTTTTCCAGAGCCTTGACGAAGCCCTGGCCGCGTTCCTCATAGGACCAGTTGTCGGCATCACTATAAAACATGAAATTAGTGAAGCCGCGGGTGAGGAAATGCTCGGTCACGAGGCGGGCGGCATGCTCATGGTCTTCGAGGACGCGGGAATACTTCATTTGTGCGCGGCGCAGGCTGAAGTCCACGGTTGGTTTGTGACAGGCTTTGACAAATTCCGCGAGGTCATCGCCGGCGCCAAGCCAGGCGAGAATGCCATCGCCCTCCCAGCCCCAAGGGATTACTTTTTCGCGGGCGAAATCGGCGTACAAATTCCAGCCATGCTCCTGGGCGTATTTTTCAATGCCCTGGTGGAGGCGGTAGTCATACCAGCCGAGAGCGAGCAGCACGCGTTTTTGTTTTTTGGGCATGGGGTATCAGTGATGTTTGGTATTAATACGCCAAAGGCCACTTATTTCAAGTGATTTAAATCTCGGTGCTGTTTTTTCAAACCGGCACCCGGGAGGCGGGCACAAAAAAATCCCGGGCAGTGCTGGCGCACCGCCCGGGATGGGAATTAACAGTTTCAGCTTTTAGTGGTGGCAGCCGCAGCCCTCGCCGCAGGAACCTTCCTCGAGATCCTCGGCGACCGGGAGGCGGCCGAGTTCCAAGGTCTTGTGGACTTGCTTGGTGATGGCTTGCTGGGCTTCGTGCAGGGTCTCTTGGGCTTGCAGAAAGTTTTTCGCCACGGCATTGGCGAGCAGGGCATCGCGATCGGATTCAAAATCCGCGATTTCCTGGGCACTCAGGGACTCGGATTTGCGTTGCTTGTCTTGCAGGGCCTGGCCTTTGGCCATCAATTGCTCGTATTGGGATTGGGCCTTGTTGTCGGCCATGAAAGCATCAATGCTCAGGCGCGCGGCACGCAGACCGGGCTCATCGAGAAGGGCCTGGCACAGTTCACGAGTTTTTTGAGTGACAATGGTTTCAGCAATTTCAGTGGACATAAATTATCTACCGCAACCGGGCTTCATGTCCGGAAGAGGCACTCAGTTATTAACGCACAAGTGCAATTCAAAAGCAAACAGTTTGACATCGCAAAGGTGAACGGATAATTATTGCAAAATACTTATGCAAGCAATCCACCTCGATTTGATCGATTACACCATTCTGATTGCCTACGTAGTCTTTGTCGTTGGCATTGGCTTGACGTTGGGGAAGTACATGAAAAGTTCTTCGGACTTTCTGACTTCGGCGCGCTCGATCCCCACGTGGGTTACCGGCCTGGCCTTTATTTCGGCCAACCTGGGGGCGTTGGAGCTGGTGGGCATGGCGGCGAGCGGCGCCAAGTACGGCATTGGCACGGCGCATTTTTACTGGGTGGGGGCGATTCCGGCGATGATCTTTCTGGCGGTGTTCATGATGCCTTTTTACTACGGTTCCAAGGCGCGTTCGGTGCCGGAATATTTGAACATGCGGTTTGACCAGCGGGTGCGCGGGCTGAATTCCGTGGCGTTTGCGGTGATGACGATTTTCGCCTCCGGCATCTCGATGAATGCCCTGGCCAAGCTGTTGAACCAGCTGCTCGGCTGGGATTATAATGCGGCACTGTGGGTTTGCTCCGGGGTGGTGCTCATTTATGTGCTCAAAGGTGGTTTGACCTCGGCCATTTACACCGAAGTGCTCCAGTTTTTCATGATTGTGCTGGGGTTCGCCCCGGTGGTTTATCTCGGTTTGAAAGACGTGGGCGGCTGGCATGCGATGAACAGTTCCCTGCAGCAAGTGGCGGTGAACCCCGCGGCGCTGGCGCTGAATGACAAGCCGTTTGCGGCCAATGCCTGGACGAGTGCCTGGCAGCCGCTGATCGGCGGGCCCTCCAGCAATCCGATGGGCGTGGACATGTTCGCGATGGTGTTCGGCCTTGGTTTCGTGCTGTCTTTCGGTTACTGGTGCACCAACTTCCTAGTGGTCCAACGCGCGATGGCGGCCAAAAACATGGCTGCCGCCCGCAATACTCCGCTGGTTGCATCGGTGCCGAAAATGTTCTTTCCCTTCCTCGTCATTGTGCCCGGCATGATTGCCGTGGCCCTGACCTCGATTCCGAGCAAAAATTACCGCATTCCGCCGCCGATCCTTTCCGCTGCAGTGTATGCCAAGGCGGTGGACGCGGTGAAAAGTGCGAGTCCGGCCGATGCGCCCGCCGCGGTGAAGTCCGTGGGTGAGGCACTGGGCACAAAAGTCTACGCGGACAAAGTTACCGCGCTGGTGGCGGAGAACGCGGCCACGAAGCTGTCCGATGAGCAAATTCAGAACCGTTTGTATTATAGCATCGCGGAAAACGACTACGACGGGGTGATCCTCTCGCTGGTGAAGAAGTACTGTCCCCCGGGTTTGCTGGGTCTGGCCCTCACGGCGTTGCTGGCGTCTTTCATGTCCGGCATGGCGGGCAATGTGACGGCCTTCAACACGGTCTGGACCTACGATATTTATCAGGCGTATTTCGCCCCGAACAAGAGCGACGCGCACTACATGTGGATGGGTAAGTTCATCACCGTGGTCGGCATCTTGCTGAGTATTTTGGCGGCTTACTTTGCCTCCATGTATAACAATGCGATGGACATCATTCAACTGGTGTTCGGTTTTGTGAATGCCCCGCTCTTCGCCACGTTCCTGCTGGGAATGTTCTGGAAGCGCACCACCTCGACGGGGGCCTTTTTCGGCCTGTTTGGTGGGATTGGTGCCTCGGCCTTATTCCATGCGCTTACCACCACGCATTCCAATGTGGATGCGACGGGCCATGTGGTCAATGGCATGAAGGGCGGCTACCTGAATGTGCTGTCCCAATTTCCGAGTGAGATGGCGCAGAACTTCTGGCTGGCGGCCTTTGCCTTCACCGCCTGTTTCGTGCTGACCCTGGCGATTTCACTGGCCACCGCCCGGACCAAGACCGATGCCGATTTGAAAGGTTTGGTTTATTCGCTTACGCCCAAGATTAAGAGCGACAGTCTCGTCTGGTATCAACAGCCGGGCGTGGTGGGCACCATCCTGTTGATCTGCTGTATTATTTTGAACGTCATTTTCTGGTAAACCAACAAAGGAAACTATTATGGGACTCGATATTCGCTGGCCGATTGGCCTCATGTTCACGCTCATCGGCGCTTTGCTGGCCATTTATGGCCTGGTTACCGGCTCCAACACGGCGCTCTACCAAAGCTCGCTGGGGATTAATATTAATCTGATCTGGGGCGCGGTGCTCCTGGTCTTCGGTGCAGGCATGTTGCTGGGAGCCATCACCGGGGCGAAGAAACCGCCGGGTAAATAATATTCAACGATCTTTAACCGGGCGTCGTCATTTCAATGGCGACGCCTTTTTACCAATTTAGGAAGAGCTTAACACCATGAATCTTGCTGATCTTGCGGCGCACGTTGCCGCTCAATTTCAATCCCACTACGGTCGGCCGCCGCGCTGGATTGTGGCCGCGCCGGGCCGGGTGAATGTCATTGGCGAACACACCGACTATAATGACGGGTTTGTGCTGCCGATGGCCATTGAACGCTATGCCGTCATGGCGGCGGACAATGCCGCCACGCTGGGGGTTATTTCGATTTACGACACGCAATTCAAGGAAACCGCGGAGGTGGATATTTCCCAGCCGGTGACCAAAGGGCAGCCGAAGTGGTCCAATTACCTCCGGGGGGTGATCGCCGGCTTTCAGCAGCATGGACTGGCGGTACCCGCCCTGGATGTGGCCATGATTTCCACGGTGCCGCTGGGCGGTGGTTTGAGCAGCAGCGCCGCCCTGGAGGTGTGCACGGCCACTTTGTTGGAAGCGGCGACGGGCAAGATGTTGGATCCGGTGGAAAAGGCCTTGCTGGCGCAGAAGGCTGAGCATGAATTTGCCGGGGTGCCCTGCGGCATCATGGACCAGTTTATTTCCGCGCTGGGACGGGAGGGGCATTTGCTGCTCCTCGATTGCCGTACGCGCAAAACGGAGCTGGTGCCGATGAGCGATCCCGCAGTGGCGCTGCTCATCGTGAATACCAATGTGAAGCACGAATTGGGCAGCGGTGAGTATGCGAAGCGCCGCGCCGAATGTGAAAGTGCCGCCCACACGCTGGGCGTAACCTCCCTGCGCGATGCGACCGCCGGTCAACTCGAGGCAAACCAAGGCCGGCTTGACGCGGTGGCCTTTCGTCGCGCCCGCCATGTCATTGGGGAAATCGAGCGCACGGTACACGCCGCCGCTGGGATTCGCGCCTCGAATTGGACCGGGGTGGGCCAGTTGATGCACGCCAGCCACGCCTCGCTGCGTGATGATTACGAGGTTAGTTGCAAGGAACTGGACGCGGTGGTGGAAATTGCGGAGAGCATCGGCCTGGCCGGCGGGGTCTATGGTTGCCGGATGACGGGCGGCGGCTTTGGTGGTTGTGCCGTGGCACTGGTGAAAGCGGACCACGTGGCCGCCATCACGGAGAAAATTGCCTCGGTGTACCATGTCAAAACCGGCATTGAGGCCACGATCTTCAGTTCCCGCCCCGCCGCCGGGGCCACTATTATCAAAGCTGACTAATGCAAATCAAATCAACCCTGCAAACAGGGGGCCGGCGACTGGCCATCACCCTGGCGGTTCTGGCAGCCGGAATTCTGGCCGTTCCGGGCAGCGACGCCCAAGCGGCAGTCACGCCCGCTTCACTCAGTTATCATGCCGACTGGCGCTGGGTGCGCGGGGCGGTGTTCGTCCCCACCAAGGCTGTCAACGAAGCCCAGGAATGGGACGAATATGATCCCGCCGGCAACGACCGGGAGCTTTACTACGCCTCGGTCTACGGCATCAATTGCGTCCGCGTTTACCTGCATTTTGACATCTACCTCAAGAAGAAAGACGCGTTGCTCGCCGAGATCGAGGACTTTCTGACAAGAGCCAATAAATACGGCATCAAAACGGAATTCGTTTTCTTTGACGATTGCTGGAACCAGCCGGACGCGGACATTCTTTCGCCCGATTACCATTATCCCGCCCCCATCTTTGGCGTGCACAACAGCCGCTGGATTGTGTCCCCCGGGGAAAACGTGCGTCAACATTATGCGGATTACCAAGGGCGCCTGAAGAGTTACGTGCAGGACATCGTTAACGCGCACAAGTCCGACCCGCGCATTGCCTTCTGGGAAACCTATAACGAGCCCAACCACTCTGCCGAAACGGTGCGCCTATTGCAAGATGCATACCATTGGGTCCATGAAACGGGCACCACGATTCCACTCACCGCGACCGGCCGGGAATTTGCGGGCGAACCCTATTCCGATTTCAAGTCCTGGCACGAATATGGGGATTACAAATACACCGGGGCCACTGAGGAGCTGAACACCGAATGCATGAACCGCCAGGGGCAGACCATTCCCGGAATCGTGCAGCATTTCCGTGACCAAACCGGATTCATTTTTTGGGAACTCGGCATTGGGCGGGACAACTGCCGCTTTGCCTGGGAGGAAAATCGTGATCATCCCCGTACCGAGGAAACGCCCAAGCCATTTCATGGCATGATTTATCCCGACGGTCATCCTTGGTCCATCGCCGATGCCCAGGCCATGCTCGGAGCCGAGGCCTTTGCAAAAGCGCCGCTGTTTAAGGTCGAATATTACAAGGATGTGACCTTCACCAAGCTGGCCAAGCAATCGGTCACTCCCTTGATTGATTTCGACCTTGGCACGGAACGCGGCACGGGCTCCCCTGATGCCTCGGCGGGTGTTCCGGAGGATAACTTTTCCATTCGCTGGACGGGCACCCTCCTGCCGCCCGCCAAAGGTGCATATACCTTTTATGTGGCCGGCGATGGCCGGACGCAACTCTGGTTGAATGACAAGTTGGTCATCGCCCAAACCGCCGGCGGGGCAGGGGACGACGTCCAAAAAATCAAACTTTCGGCGGGGAAGCCGGTGTCGGTCAGAGTGGAATACAGTCACGCCAGCGGCAACCCTCGCCTGAACCTTGCCTGGTCTGGCCCAAGCTTTGCCAAGAAAAATCTGACGCCGGTGGCGGGCAGCACAAAGTGATGGTGGTGACCGGCGGGCGAGGTCTTGAAGTTTTTTAAGTGAAAGCCTGGGTTGGGCGCTGGATATTTGCACGGCGATCACCGTTGGGCACAACCTCTGGACACCAATTTGTGGTTTATTCCGGCTGAGACGCCAACCCGGCATAAACCACGGTTGACAACAGTGAAAACCTAAAACACGCTTGCTGCATGGCGACACGCTTCCAACCGCCGGCCCGGCTCAAGGCACTTCAGCCAGGCAGGCAATTGCGATTGTTACGATGGTTTCTTGGTTTTGCCGCAATTGCCTGGGGAGTCTCCGTGGTGGGAGTTTTTCTTAGCTGGTCGGCAGCGATCGAAGCTTTACAGGGATTGGGAGCCCAACCGGTCGCGTACGACCGGATGCTGGATTACTGGCTACGCATGGCGGCGGGAGCCTTTGCCTTGGTTGGCGGATGGTATTTGGTTTTGATGTTATGGCCGCAAAAGTATTATTTGGCCATACCTTGGTTTGGCTGGCTCATGGTGATTGAGGGCGTCATTTTACTCGTGCATGGCGTGCGCTTGTCGCTGCCGCCGTTGCCCTTTTATGGGGACACGGCAGCCTGCTTTATTGGCGGCGGCGGCATCCTGTTTTTGTCACGATCTGCCCGGCCAAACCAGAATTGATCTGCGGCTTGGTGGTCCGCTTGGATGCGGGACGGTGACCTTGTTTTAAACCCGAACTCCGAAATTAAAACGGCCGGTCGGCATCCATCGCTTGGGCATAAACGCTTGGGAAAATTGGCTTCCCAAGCCGCTGCCAAGCAGTTGCCCATTTTTAAGGATGCGTGCTTCGCGCAGCGGCAGTCTCACCAGACCACTGCGGGTAGGCCGGCGATTTTTCCAAAGGGTTTCTGCTCCAACATCTGGACACATCCCAGCCATTTTAATTTCGGAGTGCGGGTTAAAGGGATCAATCGCCCATGCAGGTCCCCACGCGCCGGGCGGTCTGCACCCAAGAGTGATCGACCGGGACGATTTTGCGTTTGCCAGCTACTTTCTCCAGCGGCACCGCCTCTGTGCCGTCCCCCTTGGCGGCGATCATCACGCCAAAAATGCCTTTTTCAATGGCATCCGCCGCACCGCAGCCCAGCCGGGTGGCGAGCAGCCGGTCGGCGGCGGAAGGCGTGCCGCCGCGCTGTACATATCCGAGAATGGTGAGGCGCGATTCCAAATGAGTGAGTTCCTCGAGATGTTTGGCCAGGCGGGTGGTATTGCCGACATGCCGGCTTTCGAGGGTGGCGAGTTCCACTTTGGCGGCGTATTTTTCCTTCTGGCTTTTGGCGCGCTCTTTGCGAGCTTCGGCGGCGGCATAGGCCCGGGCCTCTTCTTTGGCCATGGCACCTTCGGCCACGGCCACAATGCTGAAATTTGTGCCGTTTTTGCTCCGGCGCCGAATGGCGTCGGCAATTTTGTTGATGTCGTAGGGGATTTCCGGGATTAAAATGACATCGGCCCCACCGGCAATGCCCGCACCGAGGGTCAGCCAGCCGGCGCGATGCCCCATGACCTCGGCCACGATGATGCGATGATGGCTGTGGGCGGTGCTGTGCAAGCGGTCAATCATTTCCGTGGCAATGTCCATGGCGGTGGCAAAGCCGAAGGTGGCGTCGGTCATCGAAACATCGTTGTCGATGGTTTTGGGCAGCGTTACCACATTTAGTCCAGCCTGATGGAGCCGCAGGGCATTTTTTTGGGTGCCGCCGCCGCCCAGGCAAACCAGAGCGTCCAGGCCGAAACGCTTGTAATTCTTCACAATCGTCTCCGTCATGTTATGCATGCGCCCGTCAATCATCATCCGATGCGGCTTGTCCCGGCTGGTGCCGAGGATGGTGCCGCCCACGGTCAAAATTCCGGCCAGCGTGGATTTGTCAAGTTTGAGTCGGCGATCCTCCACCAGCCCGCGAAAACCATCGCGGAAGCCGATGATTTCCATGTTGTAAAAGCCGATTGCCGCTTTGCCCACGCCACGAATGGCGGCGTTGAGGCCCGGGCTGTCGCCGCCGGCGGTTAAAATTCCAATCCGTTTCGGTTTGGGTGGCATGATGATTTATTAGGGTTTTTGTGGGTCAAACAAAGCACATTTCCGCTGCTGCTTCAGGCTGGATCGTCCAGCCACTGTGTTGGTCTCGAAACTAGGCCGCGCGTTTTTTTTTGTCCAGCAGAACTTACAAACAAAATCTTACGGCGGGGCCGGGAGGCAATGCCGGCAGGATTTCACCCCCCTTTCCCTTGCGCCCTGGAGCGGTCCTCGACCGGCCGGGCCACAGGTACAAATAACCATTGCCGCAGGTAGTCGGGGAGCGATACGATTCGGCCCATGAACTGTGCGACCAATGCCCCGGCTCAGGGGTGAAGCAAATGATTATTCCGGCCATGAACCAGTTCCGAACACTCACCTTATGCTTGATTTTGGGGATGACGGCGAGCCGGGCGACCGCCGCCCTTGTCACGGTCTTTGCGGCCGCCAGCCTGAAGGATTCATTGCAGGCGCTGGCAGCCAGGTATGAGGCGCAGTCCAGCGATAAAATCGTGTTCAATTTCGCCGCTTCCGGCATGCTGGCGCGCCAAATTGAGGCGGGTGCGCCGGCCGATCTCTTTTTCTCCGCGGATGAATCCCGGGCGGATGCCCTGGCGCAGAAGGGGCTGTTAGTGAGCGGTTCGCGGCAGGATGTTTTGGGCAATTCGCTGGTCATCATTACCACGCCGGAGCACGCCGCGCTGGCCTCGTCTGCCGAATTGACCAATGCTGACTTCCCCCACGTGGCACTGGGCGACGTGAAAACCGTGCCCGTTGGCACCTACGCCAAAATTTACCTGCAACAGCAGGGTCTCTGGACCAGCATCGAACCAAAAGTCATCCCCTGCGACAATGTGCGCGCGGTACTGGCCGCCGTGGAAACGGGCAATGTGGAGGCCGGAATAGTATATCGAACTGACGCCCGGCTGGCCCACAATGTGAAAGTGGCTTATGCCATACCCATGGCGGAGGGCCCGAGGATTGTTTATCCCCTCGCTTTGCTCAAGGATGCCCCCCAGCCGGTGGCGGCCCAAAAATTTGCGAGTTTTTTGGAATCTGCGGCGGCCGCGGCCGTTTTTAAGCAATACGGTTTTCTCATTCCCGCCGCCAATCCCCCATGAGTGTCGCGGAATGGCAGCTGATCGGGTTTTCGTTGCGCATGGCGCTGGCCAGTCTTTTGCTGGTGCTGCCGCCGGGGCTGGCGCTGGCCTGGTGGCTGGCAAAATATAACTGGCGCGGCAAAAGCATTATCGAAACCCTGGTGACGCTGCCCCTGGTGCTGCCGCCGGTGGTCACGGGACTCGTGCTGCTGGAATTATTTGGACGGCATGGGCCGATCGGTGGCTGGCTGCACCGGGCCTTTGGGCTGGAGGTGGTGTTCACCTGGCGCGCCGTGGTGCTGGCCTTGGCGGCGATGTCGCTGCCGTTGCTGGTGCGTGCGGCCCGCACCGCCTTTGCGGAAGTGGATGCGCGATACGAGCAACTAGCCCGCACGCTCGGCGCGGGGGAATGGCGCATCTTTTTCACCATTACCCTGCCGCTGGCCCGGCGCGGAGTGGTTGCGGGTATTTTGCTGGCTTTCGCCCGTTCCCTGGGCGAGTTCGGGGCCACGATCATGGTTGCTGGTAATATTCCTGGCCAGACCATGACGCTGCCGCTGGCGATTTACCAGGCGGTGCAGGCAGATGACGAGGCCCATGCCTGGCTGCTCGCGGGGGTGTCGGCCATCATCGCCTTCACGGCGGTGTTTGCCAGTGAACAGTTGCAAGGACGCCGCGCATGAATGCCACCCGGCTCATCGCCACTTTTGTCCGGACATTTCCCGGTGGACCGGAAATTGGGGTGGACAACCTTTGCCTGGGCGATGGTGTGACAGTGCTGTTCGGGGCGTCTGGTTCGGGCAAGACCACCATTCTCCGCTGTCTGGCCGGCTTGGATCGGCCCGATCAAGGCCAGATTCAGTTCGCCGGTTCAGCGTGGTTTGATGGTGCCCGCCGGTTCTCGCTACCTGCCCCGCGGCGGGACGTGGGGTATGTGCCGCAGGATTATGCCTTGTTTCCCCATCTTACGGTGGCAGGCAATGTGGGCTATGGCTTGTTTGCCCTGCCGGCGGCGGAAAAGACGGCCCGGGTGGCGGAAACCCTGGACTGGTTGGGCCTCACCGATCTGGGAGCACGCCTGCCCCACATGCTTTCCGGCGGACAGCAGCAGCGCGTGGCGTTGGCGCGGGCGGTGGTGCGGCGACCCCAGTTGCTCTTGCTGGATGAACCCCTGGCGGCCCTGGACACGCCCACCCGGTTGCACTTGCGCGCTGAATTGCGCCAGTGGCTAAGGCACCTCGCCATCCCCACGGTGCTGGTCACGCACGACCGGTTTGAAGCCCTGGCTTTGGGTGATACCGTGGTGGTGATGCAGGCTGGCCGCAATGTCCAGCAGGGGGTGGTGCATGAGGTGTTCAGCCGGCCGGTGAACCGCGCCGTGGCGGAATTGACGGCGGTCGAAACCATCCAGCCCGGCCGATTGGTGGAACTCCGGGATGGTCTGGCCGTGGTGGCAGTGGGTGGCCAGCAATTATTGGCCTTGCCCGGGGCGGGATTATCGGTTTCCGGTGAGGTCTACGTTTGCATCCGGGCGGAAGATGTCATCCTGACCCGAGGTGGCCCAGGGGCGGCAACCGCCAGCGCTCGCAACCGGCTGGCGGTGACCGTGCAAGGCCTCCAGCGGGAAGGTCCGCAAGTCCGGGTAAATTTGGAGGGTGCCTTTCCGCTGACCGCGTTGCTAACCCAGGCGGCGTGTGCGGAACTGGCCCTGCACCCGGGGGATTTCTTAATTGCCCTGGTTAAGACGCCGCAGGTGCACCTGATCCCCTGGTAGGGCTAGCTTCAATCGATGGCAGGGGCGTCCTCTGGTTGGTTTTACTGCCCCGGCCGAGGCAATCACGGGTACACCAGCCGATAAAATTCCGCCGGCAGGGCTGGGTTGATCGGCACCGTCAGCCGATTTGTCGCGACCGAGCCGGGCACGGTGCTGTAATCCGCAAGGTTGACGCTGACCCCTTGGGAAAGGCGGTTGGTTTGCACCACCAAACGCCAGCCGGTAAGGTTCGCAGGCCAGGCCAGGTTCAAATTGGTGCCGTTAACAGAATGAATGAAATTGGTAATGCCGGGTGCGGCATTGCCATTCACCACCAACCATAGCCCGCCACTGTAGGCCGCGAGGGACGCGGTTGCGGCCCCGATGCCATGGGCCGTGACGGCTGGCAGGGGACCACTGACCGCTCCGCCATTACCCGGCGCGATGAGTTCGTAACTGCCGGCCCCCAGCACTGGTCCGTCGTTGTTCACCACCACGGTGGTCGCAGCCGACAGGCTCAGTGTGCCCGCACTGATGATGAAGGCCGGGGTGCCGGCGGCATAGCTCATGGAAAGCACCCCGGAGCCAGTCTTCAAGCTGCCTTTAAGGGTGCCCGTGGTAGCAGCGTTGTTGGACAATACCTGACCAGCACCCAGGGTGAACGGTGAGGCCAGGCCAGTGACGTCGAAACTGGCTCCGCCCGCCAGGCTGATGAGCGCGGTGCCGGGCAGCGAGCCTCCCGGGCCCAAGGCGAGGGTGCCCGCCGTGATCACTGTGTTTCCGGTATACGTATTGATGCCGTTCAGCGTCGTCGTGCCGGGGCCGAGCTTGGTCAGGCCACCACTGCCACCGCCGTTTAATAGTGGCTGGCCAATGGTGATGGCGAAGCCGCCGTCGTTGAGACTGGCGCCACCGGCCAGGACATTCGCCGCGGTCAGGCCGGTCAGGAAGCTGGCGGCCGGGCCACTGGCGGTCAGGGTGCCGCCATTGAAATTAACCGTACTCGTGCCGGCGCCCGACACAATTTTGGGGGCCACCAGCGCACCGCCATTCAGGTTCACCGTGCCGGCACCCGTACCCGCGATATTTCCGAGCAGTAATGGCGGGCCCGCCACCGTGAACTGCCCGGTGCCGGAGAGGTTTAAGCTGCCGGTCCCCGCCTCGCCAATCAGGGTAAAACGGCTGGTATTCGTCTGAGCCACACTGCCACCGGAAATATTCAAACTACCGGTGGCACCTGGCCATCGACCGATGGAAACATAGCCAGACAAGGTGGCCTGGCCTCCGGTAACAGTTAAGGCCCCCGTGCCATAACCGCCAATCCAAACATTGCCCCCGTTATTAACGTTTAAGGTGCCGCCATAAAGGTTGTAATTGCCGGTGCCCAGCGCACTGCTGCCATTGCGCCCGCCAATCACCAAAGCCCCATCGTATGGGCTGAGCGTGGTTACCGTGCCATTGGTTTGATTGATAGTGCCGTTCGCGCTGGAAGCGGTGGCATTGGCGGACCCGATGAACAGGGCATTCACCGTCAGCGTGGCGGAGTCGGTGATATTAACCGTGCCAAGGCTATTGCCAATGTCGCCCGCATTGAAATCACTGGCCGTGCTCCAGGTGCCGCTGCCTTGCAATACGACCGTGGCATTGTCCCCCGTGGTTTGGCCCACGTCATCAAAGGTTGTATTCGTGATGGCTCCTCCAGTATCCACCACCAGGGTGCCCGCCTTGACGAACGTGTTACCGGGGCTGGTATCCACCCCGGTAAGGCGCACGGTGCCACTGCCATATTTATTTAACGCACCACCGCTGCCGGTCAGGGGGCCGGCCAGGGTGAGGGTGGCGGTATTGCTGATGTTCAAAGTATCGGCCAGGATGAGGGGGGCCGTAATGACATCCGTGGCCTGGGTGCTGTTTTGCACCAGACTGGCACCGGCCCCACTGTTATTGAAGGTTAATTGCGCCCCGCCACTGGCGGCGAGAGTGTAGCCAAAATACGGCGCGGTGGGATCGCCCAGACTCAACCGGCCCAACGTGCGAGAGTTGGTGTCAAGCGTGACAGTGCGCGGCGCGGACAGATCGAATGGGAGGCCCGCATAGTCGCCGGCATGGTTACCGGGCACCAGTGGATAGGACGTCCACCGGCTGGCGGCGCTCCAATTATCGGCGGCGTCCGCCGCCCAGTTCCCCGAATTGACCTGGGCGAGCGCCATTATTTGGTTGGTGGCCAGCCAGCCATTATAAAGCCGAACTTCATCCATGGCCCCGTTGAAAAATCCCCCGGCGCTCCCCGTTTGCAGACTCCCGATGCGTAAATACGGTGGGGACAGGCGCCCGCCCAATGGACCGAAGGCATTCGTATTTAGGTTGCCATCTATATACAAGCTCATGAGCCCGTTCAGGGCGTTGCGCGTGGCAAGGACGTGATGCCACAGGCCGTCATTCACCGTGACGGAAGAGGGCAGGGTGGTGTCGGGGTTGCCGACCCCGAAGGCAATTTTGCCGTTGAGCAGCGCCACCCCAAAATCGTTGGTAACCGCCGTGACATTGCCATCCACCAAACCGGCCCCGTTGTACCAGTTGGTGCCGGTGCCGCCGGTGGCCGTGGTCTTCAGCCAGAAGGCAATGGCAAAGCCGCTGCCCGCCCCGATGGAGCGGGGAATTTGGAGGTAGCTATTGACCCCGTTTAATGGCAACGCCTGCGGGCCGATCCGGCCGGCCACGTACGTGGGCACATTCGGCACGGAGGTGCCCTGATAACCATTGCCGCTGCTGTCCAGAATGGTCCCGTCGAACGCATAAACCGCCGCCGGGGCGGTGACGGGTTGTCCGGGAAACCAGTTTTGCTCGGCCTTGGACGGGCTGGTCGCCAGCACAATGGCCGCGCCTGGACTGGTCGAGGCATTGGTGACGGAGAGTGGTAGTCCGGCATTGACGCTGATGAATTTCCATCCCCCATTGCCCACAGGCCGGAGCCGCCATTGTTGCACAGGCAGACCGTTATACGTGAATTCATCCACCGTGGTGCCGGGCGCGGTGTTCCAGGCTAAATCATCCCAGGCGAGTTGGTTCCCGGGATTAGTCACAGTCCAGACATTGTTACCCTGGTCGCTCAACGTCCATTGCTGGGCGGGACCGCCATTGCCCACCGCCTGCTGCAACCCGGTGCCTGGCACGCTTGAATTACCAGGAATGCCCAGTGCCAGGCCGCTGTTTTGATTGAAATAAGTATAAGCATTTCCCGGCAGCACCAGTTGTGCCCGGCCAAACAGCATCTGGTTGTTGTTGGTATTGCTACTCACCGAACTGGCCAGTTGGATGATGCCCTGGCCATCGGCAGTTGGGATCATCCCCTGACTCCAGCCGGCCAGAATATTTCCGCCGCCCTGCCATTGCACCGGCGCCGGCATCATGGTCCAGTTGCCCTGGCCAAGGTTGGTATTGATCAGGATTTCCCGGTCGGTATTTGGGCTGTTCAACAGAAACTGCGCATTGACCACCAGCGTGCCGTTCGAACCTCCTGCCGGACACCAGGTGATGTACGGACAGGCCCCGACATACGCCCCGCTGGCGGTTTGCACCGGGGTGCCATAATCCGTCGGCCCGGTGCCCCAATTGGTGCCATCCGGGGAGAATTTGATATGGACCTGGCTCAGGGTGGGGGTGCCCACCGCCTCGAAACTCAGGACATACTGGCCGTTGGGTAACTTGGTGGTCACCGCCATGCCCGGGCGCTGCACCCCGTCCGGAATGGCGCAGACATACTGCTCGGCCCCCCACGTCAACCCGCCGTCCGGGGAAACTCGTTCCCCAAGCAACTGGTTGTAAGTGGGGGAAAACCGCTCGTCCGAATAATAACACACCAACTGACCGGAACTCGAAGCCCCCAGACGCGGCTCCCATAACCCTTTCATGGTGGCACTGTTGTTGTCCGCCATGCCCCGGTAATACCAGGTGTAGCCATGGTCCAGACTGCAATAAATCTCCAACTGATGGCCGTTGCCCTTTTCCGCATTGCCGGCCAGCAGGATTGTTCCCGCCGGCAAACCACCCATGGCGACCGGCAATTCAAACAGATCCGGTTCCACTTTGAAGGCCCATCCGGGAAACTGCGTTTCCGTAGTCGTGGCAATTTGCGTCCAGGTAAACCCGTCATCCGTGCTCTGGTAAATCCCCATGTCATAGGGCCAGGCCTCAAACGTGGCGATCAGCGTCCCATTAGCAGTGCCACTGTTTTGCAAGCGAATGACCCGGCCATAGCGCGTGCCGCCCACCACGGTGGAGTTGGGGGTGAGGATGGTACCGGTGGTGTAGGGCAAGGCCGTCGTCCAACCGGAATCCGCCCAGGCGGTGGTCCCCCAGGCGAGGACCAGGGCCAGCCTCGAAGCGGCCCAACTACGTTGACGGAAGTATGAATGCATGCGGGATGAGTTCAGCCTAAAGTGCCCCAACTGCCCCGCTTTTTCCAGAGGCATAAATTGGCCACAATCACTTGGCACACTGATTTTGGTAAGAGGGTTGGCCAAAATGACACATTTGAAACACTGTTCCCGCACGATAACTAAATGCGTTGCCTCCCAGAACCAGTTTTTCCCTTGGCGGATCTTGGTGAGGTTGGGGGTAAAGCAGCGGTGGCCAGCTGAACCAATCCGCGGCGAAGGCCAGCAACCGCACATGATGCGGCCGAACTCCTGCGTTTTAGGGGTTGGACAAACGGAAAAACAACTGGCCCGAAGGAGCAGCAATGGTGACGCTGTTTGTTCCATTCGCGCTGGAGATGGTATAAGCGGTGGCTGCCCAGCCGCCCGGCGTGGCGAGATTGCCATTCTGTTGCAAGGTATAGCTGCCGGTATTGGGCCAGAAGACGATCACCGAGTTGCCGGCATGGGCAATGCTAAGATTGGGCAGGCCGGCGCTTTGCACGACGGAAACCAGACTCCAAAAACCGCCCGTCAGGGAATAGCTGCCGCCGGTCATGGCCACGCCTGCGTCCGGTTGGCCAATGGTGCCGCTCAGGGTGTAGTTTCCGCCGCTGCTGGTTCCACCACCACCGGCAATTTTGTGCCAGTCGATGGAATAAGTCTGGGCAGAAGCCAAGCCTGGCAGGAGAAACATCAGGGGAAGTAAAAATTTATTCATATTATTTTTATCGCATTCAATAATTCTGACCAGCCCGGCCCGGGACAGCCATTCACGCTCAATCATTTATTAACCACTGCCGAATGAACGAATTCAATACTTATTATCCATTTTTTTAACAGTTAAGCAAAAAAAACCAAGCTTTTTATCAATTTTGCCAAGTCGCCTGGCGGGTGATGAGATTTAGCTGGGAGGTAAATCGCCCATGGAGGTCTTGCGACAGAATGGGGGCCTCAATTGCCTGGGCTTGGCCATGTATTGGAAAGGCCATTGGGTGCGCCGCGTGATGAAAAGACCAGGCTAATCCCGAACTCCGAAATTAAAACGGCCGGTCTGCATCCATCTCTTGGGCCTAAGCGCTTGGGAACATGGGCTTCCCAAGCCGCTGCCAAGCAGTTGCCCATTTAAGGATGCGCGCTGCGCGCCGAGGCAGTCTCACCAGACCAATGCGGGTAGGCCGGCGATTTTACCAAAGGGTTTCTGCTCCAACATCTTGACACATCCCAGCCATTTTAATTTCGGAGTTTGGGCTAATTCTGGCTTACTACAAAATGGTTGCGGCTTAGCTCGCCAAGTTGCGATTATATTTATATCCTGCAGCCATTGTATTGCGGCAAATCTGACGGATACTGGAACTGTTGAAAATGCAACCTTTGATAAACGCGCCGATGGCGGAACCCCCAACTGCGGGCCGGGGGCTGGTCTTGACGGCCAAAGATGTGGCGAAGGCCTATGCCGGGCGGCCGGTGTTGCGCGGGGTTTCACTGGAACTCCGGGCCGGTGAAAGGCTGGCCTTGACCGGGCCTTCGGGCAGTGGCAAATCCACCTTGCTGAATTGTCTGGGCGGCGTGGACCGGCCAGATAGTGGCAGTATTTGCTTCAAGAACCAGGCGTTGGAGTTAATGGATGCGGATGGGCTTACGGAAGTCCGGCGGCGGGATATTGGCACCATTTTTCAATTCTTTCATCTATTGCCCACCCTCACGGCAGCGGAGAATGTGGAACTGCCTTTGCAATTGAACGGGGTGGCCCGTGCCGAGCGGACCGACCGGGTCCGCTCGCTCTTAGAGCGGGTGGGAGTCGCCGGGCGGTCGCAGGCCCTGCCCGGCGAGCTCTCCGGCGGGGAAATGCAACGCGTGGCCATCGCCCGCGCCCTCGCGCATGCGCCGGCGGTGCTGCTGGCGGATGAGCCAACCGGCAATTTGGATTCCCGCAATGGGGCCATTATTTTGGACCTGCTCCAGGAGTTGTCTGATGAAACCGGCACGGCGCTCTTGCTGGTGACCCACAGCGGTGCGGCCACGCATATTTGCCATCGGGAAATTCATCTGCGCGACGGCTTGATTAGCGGTGTGCGCAAGGCAGATACTGATTAGCCCCCCGCTGGCCATGCCCGATCAACCTCATGTATTACGGATATTGTGGACACGCTTTGCCTGGCGGCATTGGCGGCTGGCTCCAGTATCTTCCTGGTTATTACTTTTGATCCTCGCCTTGGGCGTGGCAGCGTTTTTTTCCATCCGCCTGGCCAATGAGGCGGCCGTGGCCGGATTTGCAAATTTCACCGACCTGATCACTTCGGAAAGCGATGGTCTGATCACCGCGCCGGTTGGTCCGTTACCAACGGCGGTGCTGAAGGACCTGCGGCAACTGCTGGGCAACACGCCCGTGAACTTGGTGCCGGTATTGGAAACCAGCGCGGTGCCGCCCCGACGGGCTGAAACGGAAGGCATCGGTGCCCGTCCCACGTATCAGATTCTCGGGCTCGATCTGCCGGCCCTGGTCAATTTATCCAGTCCGGCTTATGGGGGTGGTTTGCCAGCCACGGCCAGTGCGGAAGCCAGTCCGTCGGCTCCCAACCAGCCAGGGGGGGGGCTAAGGACCAATGCAGTTTACATAAGTGCCGCCCTGGCCCGGCGGGATCAACTGACCAACGGATCCCGGCTTTCCCTCGTGATCAACGATCGCCTGGCGGCGCTGGAGGTTGCCGGGCTGATCCCCAACCGCCCCAATCAACCGGCCGCGCCGGCGGGACTCCTGATCATGGATCTGCCGGATTTGCAGAGATTGACCGATAAAGTGGGGCGGCTGGACCGGATTGAATTCGTGCTGGAGCCCGGCGCGCTCCGGGCGGAACGCTGGGCGGCGATCAAACAAACATTGGAGGGGGCCAACCTGCCGGCGGCACCCCGCTGGGTGGTGAGTTCCTCGGCGGAGCGCCGCGAGGCAGGGGTGACCATGACCCGGGCCTTTCGTCTGAACCTGACCATTCTGTCGTTGCTCGCGCTGCTCGTTGGCCTTTATTTGGTGTTTCAAGGCTTAAACGGCGCGGTGGTGCGCCGGCGCAATGAGATTGCCATTTTGCGCTCACTCGGCGTCACCGCCCGTCAAATTCAACAAGCCTGGCTGGTGGAGGCGGCGGTGATTGGCTTGGTGGGCGGATTACTCGGTCTTGCTTTGGGTTGGCTGGGGGCCCAATTGGCCGTCCAAACAGTGGGGCGCACCATGCACGCCCTGTATTTTGGTCGAAATGTCGATTCGGCGCCGTTTGATTTCCAGGAAGCCCTGATTGCCCTGATAGTGGCGGTTGCCGCGAGCACGGTGGCCGGCTGGCGGCCTGCGCGGCTGGCGGCCAACACCCCGCCGGCGCAAATTGCCAGTCGCACGGGTACGGCCAGTGATCCTGGTGGTCGCTGGCTGCAACGAATGGATTTGGGACTGGGGCTGCTTGGGTTGGGCCTGCTGCTCACGTTCCTGCCGCCCTTGCGGATGGAAGGGGGCGCGCGCCTGCCGCTGGCTTCCTATGCCACGGCGCTGTGCTGGATTTTTGGGGCGGGTGTGTTTGCCGGACAAATTCTGGCGGGCTTCGCCCGGTTTTTCCAATGGCTTAAATGGGATTCGGTTCCCCTGGGGCTGGCGTGCAGTCATTTGCGCAAACCGAGCGGCCGTCACCGGCTGGCCGCTGCCGGGTTGGTGTGTGCCGTGGGCATGACGGCGGGTATGGCCATTCTGGTTGGCAGCTTTGACACGACCATGCGCGGCTGGATTGCGCGCACCTTTCAAGCGGACGTCTACCTCTCCAGTGATGGGGATCAAACCGCCTCCTCCATCAACCGCATTGCGCCAGCAACTTGGGAAAGCATCGCGAAGGATCCCAGTGTCAAACAGGCCAACGTGATTCAGGGCCGGGAACTGATCCTGAATGGCGTTTCCACGCTGCTCGTGGGGCATGACCCGCGCTTCTTTCGGGATTATTCCAAACCCGCCTGGGTGAGCGCACCGCAGGATGACACGGTTTTTGACGCCGCCCGCAATGACCATTTGGTGCTGGCCAGCGAAAGCTTTTCCGAGCGCTTTCATGTTGCCCAAGGGGAGGTGGTGCAAGTGCCCGTGCCCGGCGGCTTTCAGCCCGTTACGATTGCGGGGATTTATGCCGACTATGGCAACGAGCGCGGGGCGATGCTGCTTGAGCGTGGGCAATTTGCCAAATGGTTTGGCACCGAAATGGCGGCCAGTGTGATCCTTGCCCTTCAGCCGGGGAGTGATCCGGAAGCGTTGCGGGCCAAATTGCGGGCGGCACATCCAGGCCTGGGGGTGTTTACGAGTGGATTTTTGCGTGGCGAAGCGCTGCGGATTTTCCGCCAGACCTTTGCGGTCACCTATGCGCTGGAGTTAATCGGCATTCTGGTGGCGGTGGTGGGGCTGGCATTTACCATGACCAGTTTGCTTTGGGAACGCCGGAATGATCTGGCCACCCTGCGGGCGCTGGGGTTGCGCCGCCGGGAGTTGTCCTGGGCGGCGGCGCTGGAAGGTGGCCTGCTGGCCGTGGCCGGACTCAGCGCTGGTTTGCTGGTCAGTCTGGCCCTGGGCTGGCTGCTGATTTTCCGGATCAACAAACAAACCTTCGGCTGGACCTTGCAAACGGACCATCCGTGGGGCCAATTAATTATCCTGGCCCTGCTGGTGCTGGCCAGCGCCACCCTGGCCGGCTGGTTTGCCGGCCGGTGGTCCACGCGTTTACCGGCGGAGCGCGAGGAATGAATCCCATGCATATTTTTAAGCAATGGTTGGGTTTCGGCAGCCTGCTCTGGCTGGCAGGGCAGGGGCTGCCGGCGGCGGCGCAATTACCCTCCCAGACCGCCGATGGTTATGCCCTGCCGCAGCCGGGTCGGCACTTTGCGTTTCCCCGCGACCATGGCAGTCACCCGGAATTTGCCATCGAATGGTGGTATGTCACCGGCCATTTAGTGGCGACTAATCGGTCGACTTACGGGTTTCAAGCCACTTTCTTCCGGCGCGCGCTGTTGCCGCCCACCAGCACCAACCGCTCCGCCTCTGACGATTTTGGCAATGATCAGATTTACCTGGCCCACATGGCCTTGGTGGACAAAACCAGCGGTGAATTTCGCTTTCAAGAACGCATCAACCGGGCGGGGTGGGATGCGGCTGCGGCCACCAACACCCTGGACGTGCGTAACGGCAACTGGACCTACCGATTGCTGCCAGCCGCGGTTGGGTCGGCCGGGAGGGAAACCTTTGCCTTGCAAGCCACCATTGGGGATGCCGTGGCCTTTACCCTGGATTTCACTCCGCAAAAGCCGCTGGTGGTGTTCGGTACCAATGGCGTTTCCCGTAAAGCCCAGGATCCCACGGCAGCGAGCCACTACCTGACCTACACCCGGCTGGCGGCCACTGGTGACCTCACCCTCAACGACAACCATCTGGCGGTCACGGGCGAGGCATGGATGGATCACGAATTTAGCAGCAGCCAGGTCGGGACCGACCAAGTGGGCTGGGACTGGCTGAGCCTGCAATTGTTTGACGGGCGCGAAATCATGGCTTACCGGATGCGCCGGGCGGATGGTACCACCGATCCTTTTTCAACCCTGGCTTGGGTGGACCGTCAGAGTGCTGTGCGCCAGGTGGGCCCCAGGCAGTTTAAATGGACCGTGTTGGAGCACTGGCACAGCCGCAAAACGGGCACGGATTATCCGGCAAAAATGCAATTGGAGGCCTTTAATCCCGCCAGCGGCAATTGGGAAACCTTCGTGGTGGAACCCTTGGTGCCCGATCAGGAATTGGCGGGCAAAATTGGCGGAGTGGGTTATTGGGAAGGGGCCTGCCGGGTGCGGGATGCTGCGCAACATGAAATCGGCCGGGCCTACATGGAACTCACGGGGTACGGTCAAAGTCTCAAAGGGAAGTTTTAAGTGTCACCCGGCGGTGGTCCCGAGCGTCTGGCTGGTTAATCCCCTTGATCCAAGTGGATGATCCAATTAAATGAAATTACCTGTCCACCGGTTTGCCAGCTTGCTGCTGCTTTGGTCCGCAATGGTGTGTGCCCCCGCCAGGGAGGTGGTGACACTGCAGCAAAATGACACCAGCTACCTCCTCTCCAACCGCCTGGTGGCAGTGACCGTCGCCAAGCGTTCGGGAGATTTGATCTCCCTGCGCTATGCGGGACTGGAAATGCTGGATACCGCCTCAGGCCACCCGGCCGCCTACTGGTCCCATAATGCGTTGGGCAGTCAGAAAGTCATCCGGGTGACGATCGATCCGCAAGCCAACGGCGGCGAGCGGGCGGAGGTGTCCATCAAGGGCATTTCGGGCGGTAATCGTCTGGGGGGTGGACCGGGCGGCAGCGTGATTGCGGATGTGGAAATTCGTTATGCACTTGGCCGTGGCGATTCGGGGGTTTACACCTACGCCATTTTCAGCCACCCCACCAATTATGCCACCACCTCCGTGGGCGAGGCGCGTTTCTGTGCCAAACTCAATGATGATGTGTTTGACTGGATGACCGTGGATGCGCGCCGCAATATGGCGATGATCACCACCTATGACTGGAACCATGGCACCCAGCTTAACATGAAAGAAGTGCGGCGCATGAACAGTGGCCTGTACCAGGGTCAGGTGGAGCATAAATACGATTATGCTGCCAATCAGTTTAGCGTGCGTGCCTGGGGATGGTCCAGTACAGCGCATCGCGTCGGACTCTGGTTGGTGAATCCCTCGGTGGAATACTTAAGCGGTGGCCCCACGAAGTACGAGTTATCGTCGCATCGCGACGCAACCTTTAACATCAACAATTTGAACGCCCCGGCGCCGCCCACGCTGCTAAACTATTGGCGCGGCAGTCACTATGGGGGCAGCCTTTGTAATATCGCGGCGACGGATAACTGGACCAAAGTCATCGGGCCATTTCTGATTTATTGCAATGCCGGATCGGATCATGACGGCCTCTGGCACGATGCCCTGGCCAAGGCCCGGACGGAGGCCAAGGCCTGGCCCTTTGAGTGGGTGGGCGGCGTGGATTACCCGCATAAAAGCGGACGTGCCACGGTGACCGGCCGGCTGGTTTTAAATGATTCCTTTGCTCCCGGTGCGCGCATGAGCAATATTTTGGTGGGGCTTTCCGTGCCAGATTATACGCCGCCCATGCCGCCGCGAAACCGGGGAGGCTTTGGTCCGGGAGGCGGTGGGGAAGATGAATCGAATGGTTCGGGGACCAATGGTTTCTTGGGTCGCTTAATCGGCCCGGATACTTTGAATGGCGGGCCGGGTTATCCGCGCGGCACCAATCGGCTGGGGGGAAATGACTTTGGACGATTGGCAACGAATGGCTTTGGTCGGGGACGCTTTGGGCGGGGTGGCGGTGGTGTTGGCAGCGGCGGGCCTGCCCGGGTGGTAAACTGGCAGAATGATGCCAAAAATTATGAGTTTTGGGTGGCAGCGGACCCATACGGGAATTTCGATATTCCCAACGTACGGCCGGGCACTTATACCCTGCATGCGCTTGCGGATGGTGTGCTTGGGGATTTGTCGTTAACCAATGTCGTGGTCGCGGCGGGTGAACGGCTTGCCCTGGGCAAGGTCAATTGGCAGCCGGTCCGGCATGGCCGGCAGCTCTGGGATATTGGGGTTCCTAATCGGGACGCCTCCGAGTTTTTCAAAGGTGACGATTATTATCACTGGGGCTGGTATGTCCAATATCCCAAGTTATTTCCCAACGACGTGAACTTTGTTGTGGGGCAAAGCGATTACCGCCGGGACTGGTTCTTTGAGCAGGTGCCGCACTCAGAAAATCCCACCAATACCAACGGCGCGGGATCGGGGCGGGCCACCACGTGGACGGTGAATTTTACCCTGCCTGCGACGGTGCGCGGCAAGGCGACCTTGCGGCTGGCCATTTGTGGGGTGGGGGCGCGCAGTATAGTGGTCTCCCTGAATAGTCAGTTGATTGGGCGGGTGACAGATCTGGTTTATAACGGCACGATTAACCGGGACGGGATTGGCGGGTATTGGGAAGAGCATGACTTGGACTTTGATGCGGCCAAGCTAGTTGCCGGCACCAACAGGCTCCAACTAAGTATTCCCGCCGGTGGCCTCACCAGCGGGATTATTTACGACTATTTACGATTGGAACTGGATGAACAGGCGGCACCGCCGGCAACCTTATCCGCCAATTAAAGGGATTTACTGATGCTGGCTGCGGGCGGCCGCGCGCAGTTGGTTGGCGGCGGCAATGGCATTGGGATCCCCGGCGGCGACCCCGTTAGCCAGGTTCTTTTGCAGCGCGGCCATGCGGTTGCGCGCTTCGCGGGCTTGCTGATCGCTCAGGTTTTTTTGATTTTGCACGGCCAACAGATTGGCCACGGCCTGGTCATAAGCCCGTTGCTGCATGGCCTTGTCAAAGGCCGCCATGGATTGATTAACGTCGCTGGAGGCCGGAACATTGACCGGTGCGGTCGGCGGGGGCGTCGCCGCCGACGCATCGGCGGGAGGAGGCGGGGTGGCCGCCACGGTTGCCTTTTTTGAACAGGCAGACAAGGCCAAAACGAGGGTGAGCCCGAAAACAGTCAGGGGCAATTTGCGGGAATGATTAATCGAGTACATGGTGGTATTTTTAAAATTCAAGGGAGGCCATTCGCAGTTCCCGGATTATTCCAAATGACGTTGGGCAGCATATTGGCGGGAATGTTGGCCCCCCGTGCGCCGGCAGCGCCAGCGTAGGTATTCCCGTAATATTCTGCCAGGATGATGCTTGAGGTGGAGCCCGAAACCAACCCAACCGTGGCTCCCTTGCCGTGGCGGGCGGAAATGCCTTCATCGGGAAAGCTGGAGCAATCATTGAAATAAAAGGGCGTTCTTTCATCCGTCTCCCATTGAATAATGCTCATGGGCTTGAAGGCGGTGACCTTATAACTGCGCGGGGCAATACCTGCCCGTGGGCCGCCCGGGGAGCCAAAGCCGCAAATGGAACCATTCCACACATAGCTGGTGATGTAAATGGAACGTTGATAATAAAGCGTGTTCACCACATCCGCCGGACACATTAAAATGGTCGGGTTTTTAAGCACCGGATAGAGCTCGCTTTTTTGCCAAAAGGTTAATTGCTGGGCCAGTTGCAAGGCAAAAGTAGTTGGTGACGTGGCCGAGCCGGCGGGAATATTAGCCCCATAAGCCCAGCAATTATCGGTCGTGCCCCACCCGCAGCCCGGTAAAATATCCTTGTTATCGGTGGTATAAATGTTGGCGGAAATCAAGATTTGGCGGTTATTGTTGAGATCGACCGTGCGTTGGGCGCGGTTTTTGGCGCTGGCGAGTGCCGGTAAAAGCATCGCCGCGAGAATCGCGATAATGGCTATGACCACGAGCAATTCAATGAGGGTGAAGCCAACATGCTGGACCCGGCCAGACGAATGGCGAACCGAGGATGGTAGAATGCTGGATTTTTTCATGGGTTGATTCGATTTACAGGTGAAAATGTGTGCGCGCATCTGGACTTAATTGTGTTACAAGGCTGTATCAAAAGATTATCCAAAGATTTTATTCTGTCAACCGGTGATTCACTGCTGCGGATGCGGCCTGAACGGCAGGCACCATGGGATTGGCTGGATTTTTTCCGCAGACTGGTGATAGTAAGCGGGTATGGCTAAACAATTGTTGCCGGAGGCGCGATGAGTGCCGGTCAACTCTGGCTGCTGCCCCCGCCCCGGCCTTTGGTGGACCGGCTGGGAGAGGACTTTTTCCGCCAGTTGCCCGACCGTCCGGGAGTATATTTTCTCTGTGGCCCGCAGGAGGGGGTGCTCTACGTGGGCAAGGCTAAAAGCTTGCGCCGGCGGTTGGGGAGTTACCGCGTGGCAAATCCGGAGAGGATGTCCCGCCGGATCATTCGTTTGTTATACCAGGTTACCCGGATTGAATGGGACGAATGTCCCACTGAAGCCGCCGCCCGGCATCGAGAGGAATTGCTGATTGTAACCCTCCATCCCAAATTCAATGCGGCCGGCAAGGTCTGGCCGGTGGCGGATGGCCAGCCGGTTAAATACCGGCGGTTTGGTGAGCTAACCATGGGCAAAGCCGGTGGGCAGAGTGATACGCCGACCGCAAGCCAGCCCGGCGAGGCATAATGGAAACGATTGAGTGACTGGCCGGTCCGCTTAAGGCGCAGGGCAACAACCTGTCTGAGCGCCGGCCAAATTGGGGCTCACGTAAGGTATGCCCAGCGACATGCCGCGCAAAATCAACAGGCCCGCCAGCAAGCATACTCCCACCGGAATGGCCGAGCGCAATTTTACCCGCACTCCCAAAGGCAGGAGGCGTCCCGACAAGCTAATCGCCAGCATGGTGGGGGTCGTTCCCAGTCCAAAAGCCCCCATGAACCAGACGCCGGAAAGCAGGGTTCCCTGCGCCACCGCGCCCGCCATGGCCACATAAACCAATCCGCAAGGCAACAGGCCATTCAAGGCACCCAATAATAGCAGCGAACGCCAATGGCGCTGCCGCAACTGCCGGCCCATGGCTGCTTTCAAGTGCCCCACACCCTGCACAACAGGAGCGGACAAGGCGGCTTTTTGGGACAGGAAAAATCCCGCCAGGATGGCCAGGCCCAGGGCCAAGGAGAGCCAGCGCTGCACGCCGGCCAGCACTAATGATTTGCCGGCCAGTCCGGCCAATACTCCCAGCAGGGCATAAGTGCAGATCCGTCCGAGTTGGTAAAGGAGTCGGCCCATTACCAACCGGCCCGGCCCGCCCGGCGGCACGGGCAACGCCAGCTGCAAGGGTCCGCACATTGCCGCGCAGTGCAAGCTGCCCAGCAACCCCAAGGCCATGGCTAATATGAAATCCATGTCAGGTAGCGGGCACCACAAATTTCTGTTCCAAATAATACCCCGCGCCAGCCGCTTCCCAGGTTACTCGCAGCTGCCAGGGGCCGGTGGCAAATTTCCCGACGTCCAGGATTTGCCGGCCGTCCTTGCCCGGTTGAAAGGCCAGGGTGCGGTCCTTTTCCGGTGCATCCGCCCGATAGAGCTGGATGGAGCCGGATAATTTGGAGGTCACCTGACCGGCTGGCAGTGCAATTACTAATGACCTTGCCCGGGCATCATAGTGAATTCCCGCCCCGGCGGTTTTGGCCCGGACGGCGCCATCCAGTTGGCTCTGGTAATTCAGTTCATTTTCATAATAGTTGGCGCAAATCAGGTTTTCTTGGTGGGTTGCCGCAATGGTTACGACCGTGGCCATGCCGGCGAAGAACAGCCCAAAGGCGGCAAACAGACCATAGGGCCAGAGATTACGTGAGGTTTTCATGTTTATTGGTTAATTGCGCGGACCAACAAAGGCGGTCTTCAAGGTTTGTATTTTCTTGCCGTTGGAATACACCCCGATGACCACCGGGGTGGTGCCGGAGCGCATGGCATTGGTATCGAGCTCAAGGATGACCGAATTTTCCGACAACTTTTGGGCCGGCACCAGAATCGTACCCGCACCCATGATTTCCAGTGATCCCGCGGGACTTTCCAACTTCAATTCCACCGGCAAATCTCGCGAGGTTTTATTAATGAGTTGCACGGTGTACAAATTACTAAAGCGGCCATCCGGCATTTGTTGGAAGAGCGAGCCCGGCGCACGCAGCAGGGTGGCCTCGGCGTCCGAACGGTTGAACAACAGCACTCCCAGAATGATGGCCAGCACCACCAGCACCACTGAATAGCCCACCAACCGTGGGGTCACGCGCAAGCTCTCTCCCCGTTCGATGCCATTCAGTGAAGCATAGCGAATCAATCCCGGGGCCGCGCCAGTCCGCTGCATGACGTGGTCACACGCATCCATGCACGCCGTGCAATGCACGCATTCCATCTGTGTGCCGTTTCGGATGTCAATGCCCGTGGGACAAACCGCCACGCACTGATGGCAGGCCACGCAATCGCCAAAGCCCGCGAACCGCCGTTCGCCAAATTTTTGTTCATGCCGCAAAGGCCCCCGCTTTTCCCCGCGTTTGTAGTCATAGGCCACCACAATGGAGTTTTCATCCAGCAAGGCCGATTGAAATCTGCCATAGGGACAAATGAACGTGCAGGCTTGCTCCCGGAACCGGGCAAAAATGCCGTAGAACAGGAGGGAAAATAAAATCATGAACGTCAGCCCGGTCACATGGAGGGCCGGGGGATCGATCACGATCTGATACAGTTCCCGCCAGCCGATGATGTAACTCAGCAGCACGTTGCCCACCAGGAAGGACAAGGCCAGGAAAATCGTGTGCTTGAGGGCGCGTTTGGTGATTTTTTTACCAGTCCACGGGGCTCGCGCCAGGGCTTTTTGTTCCGGGGCGTCACCTTCGATGAGATACTCAATTTTGCGAAACACCATTTCCATCATGACCGTTTGCGGGCAGGCCCAGCCGCACCACAGCCGCCCAAAAGCCGTGGTGAAAATTACCACGCCCGTGAAAAACAACAGGATCGCAAAAGCAAAGATGATCATGTCCTGGGGCCAGAAAATCTGCCCCAGCACCACAAACTTGCGCTCGGGGATGTTCATCAGCAGCAGGGGATTGCCGTTGATGGTGATAAACGGGCCGGAAAACATGATCACCAGCAGCAACCAACTCAACCAGGTCCGCCAGCGGTAATACTTGCCACTGACCTGGCGTGGAAACAGCCACCGCCGTCGACCATCTGCCTCGGCCGTGGCGATGTGGTCACGAAAATCGTCGGTGGGCGGCGCTGGCGATTTGGGGTTATTGGGTTTGGGTGCGGGCATGATATTATTAAGGTGGGCGGAGTTGGTTCCGCCCACCCGCTAGGATCACTCAAAGCCTGAGGGAGCCGTCTTCACCGGGGTCTGATTTTCCGGAGGTTTGCCGGGCGTGGCGAGTTTCGCCCCGCGCAAGGTGTAGAGGTAGCTGGCCACCGCCTGGATTTCGTCCGGCTTGAGGGTGGACTTCCACGTAATCATCCCTTTGGCGGGCACGCCGTTCCAGATGACAGTTACAGTGTCGGCATACTTGCTGCCGTGGATCCAGTAATCATCCGTCAGGTTTGGACCCACCAGACCGCCACCGTCCGCCCGATGGCACGGAGCGCAGAACTTCGTGTAAATCTGCCGCCCGCCCTCCAGCACCACCGGGTCCGCGGCCGGCTGGAGAGCCGGAATGCCCGCCTCAAACTTGCCCATGGCGGCCGATTTGAGTTCGTTGCCGAGCTTCATCTCCGCAGTGTATTCACCGGCTGACAGCGGTCCGGCTTTGACCACATGATAGTAAGCCAGGTAAATCGCCGAGAAGATGATCGTGATGTAAAACAACCACACCCACCAGCGGGGCAGTTTGTTGTCCAATTCGCGAATGCCGTCATATTCATGATCCAGCAACAAGGGGTCTTGGGAATGGTTACTCATATACCTCAGGATTCAATGGTTTGATGTTGGGTTCCCGGGCGTTCCCCGCCGTCCAGTGGCAGGCTGCCCATTTTGTGCAGATAATTTTTTTTCAAGGCCAGTGACCACACCAGCATGCCGCTGAAAAACACGAAGAAAATGAGGATGGAAACGGCTCCGTACAGGCCGATGCCATCGATTTTATCCAGTACTTCTTTATACATAATGTCTCCGGTGGTTATTTGGCTGCGGTGGTGGTGGGTGCCGCCTTGATGTCCGTGCCCAGCCGTTGCAGGTAGGCAATGAGCGCGATGATTTCCTTGTCGGCATCGGCATTTACCGCGCCTTGCTTGAGGTTGGCGACAACCCGGTCTGCCTGCGCCTGCAAATCCTTTTGTGCGGGCCCGTTCTCAAAACCTTCCGGATATGGCACCCCGATGCGGCGCAGCGCTTTCAGCCGGGCGGGGAGGGAATCCGTCTCCAATTTCTGGGTTAACAACCACGAATACCGTGGCATGATGGAACCCGGCGAGGTGGAGCGTGGATCATCCATGTGGTTGAAATGCCAGGCATCCGGATACTTCCCACCTTCGCGTGCGAGGTCCGGTCCCTTGCGTTCGGAGCCCCACAGGAACGGATGGTCATACACAAATTCGCCGGCCTTGGAATACTCGCCGTAACGTTCCGTTTCCGAACGGAACGGGCGGATCATTTGCGAATGGCAACCCAGGCAACCCTCGCGGATGTACAAATCTCGGCCCAGAACTTCCAACGGGGTGTAGGGTTTCACACTGGCAATGGTCGGCACGTTTTCCTTGATCAGGAACATCGGGACAATTTCCACCAAGCCGCCAATCAGAATGGAGACTACGGCCAAGCCGGTGAAAATGAGCGGCTTGCCCTCCAGCATGCGGTGAAATGCGGTCTTACCGTGTTTTTCCACGGTGCTTTGCCACGGTACCGCCTGGGCTTCGGTGTCCGGCTCGAACGAGCCGGCCCTGGCCGTGCGATACAAATTGTACGCCATCAAAAACGTGCCCGTCAGGTACATCAGGCCGCCCACCGACCGGAGCCGGAACATCGGCACCACCTGCAGAATAGTTTCGAGAAAGTTGGGGTATTGCAGAAACCCTTCCTTGTTGAACTGCTTCCACATCAGCCCTTCGGTGATGCCAGCCACGTAAATCGGAATGATATAGAACATCATGCCCAGCAACCCGAGCCAGAAATGGTAGTTCGCCAGCTTGGTGGACCAGAGGTTAGTGCGGTATAGTTTCGGGAACAAATAATAGAGCATGGAGAAGGTCAGGAACCCATTCCAGCCCAGTGCCCCCGAGTGCGCGTGCGCAATCGTCCAGTCGGTGTAATGCGAAAGCGAATTGACCGACTTGATGGCCATCAACGGACCTTCCAGCGTGGACATGCCATACGCTGTCACCGCCACCACCATGAACTTCAACACCGGATCCTGGCGCACCTTGTCCCACACCCCGCGCAGGGTCAGCAATCCATTTAACATGCCGCCCCAGGAGGGCGCGATTAACATCAGCGAAAAAACCATGCCCAGCGACTGGGCCCAGTCGGGCAGCGCCGTGTACAGCAAATGATGTGGCCCCGCCCAAATATATAGAAAAATCAACGCCCAAAAATGAATGATCGAGAGCCGGTAGGAAAACACGGGTCGATTCGCGGCTTTCGGCAGGAAATAATACATCAGGCCCAGGTACGGGGTCGTCAAAAAGAACGCCACGGCATTGTGGCCATACCACCATTGCACCAGTGCATCCTGCACACCGGCATACATGGAATAGCTCTTGAACAGGCCCGCCGGCATGGTCATTGAATTGGTGATGTGCAACACCGCCACGGTGATGGCGGTGGCCAGGTAAAACCAGATCGCCACATACATGTGCTTCTCGCGGCGTTTCAGGATGGTGCCGATCAAATTGATCGTAAAGACCACCCAGATCAGGGCAATGGCGATCTTGATCGGCCATTCCAGTTCCGCATACTCCTTGCTGGTGGTAAAGCCGAGCGGGAGCGTCAGGGCGGCACTGACAATGATGGTTTGCCAGCCCCAGAAATTAAGCCAGCTCAGCTTGTCACTGAACATCCGCGCCTTGCACAGCCGTTGCAGTGAGTAATAAATGCCCATGAACATCCCGTTCCCCACAAACGCGAAAATCACCGCGTTCGTGTGCAGTGGCCGGATGCGGCCAAAAGTAATGAATTGCAGGTTTAAATTCGCCCCGGGGTAGAACAGTTCCACCGCCGCCAGCATGCCCACCAGCATCCCCACAATCCCCCAAATCACCGTGGCAATCGCAAACGCGCGCACGATCCGGTTGTCGTATTTAAAGGTTTCCACATTCATAAGTTTCCAATTCCGGCCTGTTTAATCATTTTTTCACTATTTTAAGGCGG
>CAIQWB010000067.1 GCA_903875465.1 uncultured Verrucomicrobia subdivision 3 bacterium | reverse complement strand
CCGCAATGAATTTTTGCCCTTGCTTCTCATAGCCATAGTGTGGGGTCTAATTATTTAATTAAATTAGAGTCTTTTCGTCAACTCGCCAGCCGCTCCCTCAGGGTCTCATACAGGCCAGCGTGGTTTAGCAGGATGTCTTTCATGCCGCTTTGCACGGTGGGGTTGTTCAGGGCCTGGGTGCTCATGAGGTTGTGGGCGTCGAGGGCACCCATGATGGCGTTGAGCAGTTCGGTTTTCAGGTCGGGGGAGTTGGCGAATTGTTCCTTGGTGTTGTTGGCGGCTTGCTGGCGCAGGGTGGCGGATTCCAACAACTTGCCCTTGATGACATTGTTGACGTACACCAGCTTGTCCTGGTCGCTTAGTTCGCCCTGGAACAGGTCGTTGACCTTTTGGATGATCTCGGCCAGGCGGGCTTTTTCTTTTTCGTGCAGGGAACCGCTGCCCGCCTCGGTGATGGGTTCCAGTTTCGGGGTTTCGCCCTCGTACAAGGGCATGGGCCGCCGCCCGGTGTTCCGCAGGTTGTGATGGGTAAGGACCACTTTGGAGAGGTCGATGCCCTCGCGCTCGCGGCCGAATTCCAGCAGGGGCAGCAAGCGCTTGAAAAAGATGGCGCGTTTCTCGGTGGCGGTGTTGCCGTAATCGAAGATTTGGGACAGGAAGGTGTACAGACGTATGTACGCGCCCAAGTCACTCTTGAACAGGATCAGGGCATTTAATTCGTCCTGGGCGGCCTTGATGGCGGCTTCATCCGACTTTTCCCGGGCGATTTGCAAGGCGGCTTGGGCGGTCTTGTATTGCTTGGTCAGGCGGTCCACCACAGGTTCCAAGGCTTTCAACAGCTCGCCTTGGGTAGCGTCGGGCTTCAATTCGACGGCGACCACGCGGTCCACCTCGAATTCATCGTAGTGCCCGGCGGCATCCAGTTTGGCGCGGAGGTTATAGACCAGGTTGGGATCGGTGACGTTGGCGAGCTCGGCGGTGGTGTGGTAGGCCTTGAAGGCGGTCAGCACTTCCTCGGGGTCGTTGACGAAATCCAGAACATAGGTGGTGTCCTTGCCCGGGTGGGCACGGTTGAGACGGGAAAGAGTTTGCACGGCCTGGATGCCGGCGAGGCGCTTATCCACGTACATGCCGCAGAGCAAAGGTTGATCAAAGCCGGTCTGGAATTTGTTGGCCACCAGCAGGATTTGATATTCCCCACCTTTGAAGGCTTCGCGGATGTCGCGGCCTTTCAGGTTGGGATTCAGCGCCCGGCTGGTTTCCGTGAAACCATCGGGGCCGGACTGGGTGTCGTTCACCTCGCCGGAGAAGGCCACGAGGGTCCCAATCTTGTAACCGCGCTCGGTGATGAACCTTTCCATGGCCAGTTTCCAGCGCACGGCCTCCACGCGACTGGCCACCACCACCATGGCCTTGGCCTGGCCGGCCAGCAGCGGGGCCACGTACTGGCGGAAATGCTCCACCACCACCTGCACCTTTTGGGAGATGTTATAGGGATGCAACCGCACCCAGCCCATGATGCCCTTCATGGCGGCGCTGCGCTCCACGGTCCGTTCGTCGTAATCCTTGCCCTCGTGCGCCAGTTTGAAGGCCAGTTTGTAGGGCGTGTAATTTTTCAAGACATCGAGGATGAATTTTTCCTCAATGGCCTGGCGCATGGAATAGACATGGAACGGGGCCGGGAGATTGCCCGGGCCGGCGGGCTTGGCGGGGTCCGGCCGGGTGCCGAACAATTCCATAGTCTTGGTCTTGGGCGTGGCGGTGAAGGCCACGAAGGTAATGCCCTGGTTGTCCGCCCGCGCGGCCATTTGCGCGGCCAGGATGTCATCCATGGCCACCTCGCCACCGTCGGCGAGCTCGGCAAGCTCGGCGGGATTCAGCACGGCTTTTAAATTAGCGGCGGCTTCCCCGGCCTGGGAACTGTGGGCCTCATCGGCGATCACCGCGAAGCGTTTGCCCTGAGTGGCGGCCAGCTTGCGCACGGCTTCCAGCGCGAAGGGGAAGGTCTGGATGGTGCAGACCACGATCTTTTTGGCCCCGGACAAAGCGTCGGCCAGCTCGCCGCTCTTGCTGCCGTCGTTGCCGGTGATGGTGGCCACCACGCCGGTCTGGCGCTGGAAATCGAACAAGGCCTCCTGGAGTTGGGCGTCAATTACCGTGCGATCCGAGACCACCAGCACGGTGTCGAACAGCTTCACGTTCAGCGCGTCATGCAGTTCAGCCAAGAAATGCGCGGCCCAGGCAATGGAGTTGGTTTTACCGGAACCCGCCGAATGCTGGACGAGGTATTTGCCGCCCGGGCCATCGGCGAGCACGGCGGTTTGCAGTTTGCGGGTGACATCCAGTTGATGGTAGCGGGGGAAAATGACCTGGTGGATTTGTTTCTTTTTATCCCGGCGGGCGATGAGGTAGCGGCCCAGGATTTCCAGCCAGCTTGCCCGTGCCCAGACCTGCTCCCAGAGATAAGCGGTGCGATGGCCGCCGGTCGGGTTTACCGGATTGCCCGACGCGCCATGATCGCCTTGGTTGAAGGGCAGGAACACCGTGGCCGGACCCGCCAGCCGGGTGACCATGTACACCTCGCTGTTGCTGACGGCAAAATGCACCAGCGCGCCGCTGGGAAACGCGAGCAACGGTTCCGGGGCCTGCCCCTTGGGCTGGGGCAGGCGGTCAAAGCGGTACTGGTCAATGGCGTCGTCAATGCTCTGGGTAAAATCGGTTTTCAGCTCGACCGTGGCCACGGGGATGCCGTTCAGGAACAGCACCAAGTCAATGCAGTTTTCGTTGAACAGGGAATAACGCACCTGCCGGACCACCCGCAGGCGGTTGGCGGCGTGGCGGGCGAGAATGTCCGGGTTGATGGCGAGCGCGGGCTTGAATTCAGCCAGCTTCAAGGGCTGTTTAAGCCCGTGGAACTCCAGGCCATGTCGGAGGACGTCCAGGGTGCCGCGTTGATTCAGTTGATCCCGGAGGCGGACCAGCAAGGCTTCCCCGGCGAGGTCGCCGTGGTTTTTGACGAGCACCTTCCAGGCTTCGGGCTGGGTGGCTTGGACCCAGGCGAGGACATCGGCCGGGAAGAGTGCCCGGGCGCGGTCGTAGGCGGTGGCGTCGCCTTCGGCGTAGAGCCAACCGTTCGCGCCGAGATGGGTGCAAATCTCGGTCTCGAAGTTGATTTCTTTGTGGAGGGGCATGGCAGCGTGAGCTGGCTATTGCAAAATTTCCGCAGACGGCGAGTGAGTGGTCGAGGCAGCCTGCATAAAGGCGTTTTCCAGCAATCCGATTTGATGCAGAATGGTCGCGCACATATTTTTGGCGGTAACTGAAAGATTTTTATTCACAAATTCCGCCACCTGATTGTCATCGTCCGCCTTAAATAGTGTGAAACAACCCGCAGGCCAAGCGTCAGGGTGTACTTCACGGTGGGATATTTGGGCTTCGGGATTGTTGGCAAGAATGGCTTTAGCCTTTTCAATGACAAGCTGACTTTCAACTGACAGCGTTTTATAACCTTTCAAAAACTTGATCCCAACAATTATTTCCCAATAGTTTTCAATCCATATTTGAAATCCTCTGCGATTCAATTCACTCGCAGGTAGAGGGGTGAGAATTAAAGCGCCACCATGTGGAGGAAAACGGCTCATTTTATGGAATGGGACAATGTTATAGCCTTTTTCTTTTAGTTGCTTGGTTATCGCATCGGCAAAGGAATCCAAAAATTCCGCCCGGGCGACTTCAATGGCGGCATTGATTTGTTGCCTGTAACGAATGATATCAGGGTTTGAATGAATATAATGGACGATTTCTTTCATGGTATTGGATGCCACGGTTTTGCCGGTTAATTTCCGCACGACGTCACGATATTGCAGTAGAATCTGATTGATTGGGGGAATTCGCACAGTTTCCCAAAGACATTTGTCCAGCCAGGTCAGGATATGGTCAGCATATGAAATCAGCAGGCAGGGCAAACTGCCATCGTGGGTTTCGCTTTGTCTGCCATTAAGTGTCAGATAAATGAGGATGGCTTTACCTGAGAATTTTTCGTTCAAATAACCGGCGTAGCCAGCAAGTTGTTTGCCTTGCTCTGCGGCATAAATTTTATTTTCAATGGCGATGCCAAAACGACCCGCCTGTTCAATTAGGATGTCGATTTGACCATACGGGGAACGGGAAGCCTCTCTTTGGACAACCCATTGCTTTAGGGATAACGCAGGAAGCGGCTTTTCTTGGCCGGCATGATCTAGCCCTGGGTGGTTTGCAAGTGTTTCAAAGAACAGTTCGAGAAAGCGCGGCCCGCAATCGTGATTGCCTTTGGGGTCGAGCAGGTTATGGATGAAGCGGGTGTGAAGGCGCACTTCATCATGTTCTTTCAGGAGGGTGGTAAAGACATTGAAACGCTCGTGCCTTGTCTTGGCATCGTCTTCGGTTTGGCGGCGAGCATCCTCAATGGTATTAGCCACGTGGCGGTAATGCTCAAGCGCAGCCAAAAGTATCGCTAATTCAGGCATAGCTTTGAATCAAAATTTCAGTTCCTGGACCGCCTTTTTCAATGCAGATTCGATCCGAATCAAACCATCAATTAACCGGTCTTGCATCGCTGGCCACTCGGACTCGGGATTTTTCCAGCCACCGGGAAAAACCTTGCGGATGCGGCAGCCACTACGACCTGGCAGTTCCTGCCATTCTAATTCTTCCCCGAATTTCTTCTCAATTTCAGCTTTCTGGGCAAGCAAGGCTTTGAACGCCAACTTGCTGTGCCCTTCTACGGGCAGGCCAATATAGCATTCTGCCTGGCCTTCGTTCTTGGCAAGTCCCACGGACAGATTAAAACCACTGCGGCCAATCCCGGCAGAAATCCAATGGTCATCGCTCGGGCTGCGGTTTTCTAACAGTTGGGTCCGATGTTTTGACCGTTCGATCAGTTGCGTCCAGAATTTGCGCAAGATTTCCTGGCGGATGGTTATGACCTTGCGCTTCTCTTTTTCTTGAGCACGCACCTTTACCTCATACTCAGTGGTCTCGGGCAAGGGGATGATCTTGGTGGCATCAATCAGCACAGCGTCTCCCATACGGTAGGGGATGAGCCGAATACATGTGATGTCCAGGTCATGACGGTTCAACCACATTACCGCCGTGGTTAACTCGGTGGAAAAATTGGCTGAAACAAGGATAATGCGGACCTCACCGGCCAACTCTTCATCATCTTCCGGGTCGAATTCTATGAACTCCAGTACAGTATTACGAGCGGACGTAATATCGAGTCCATGCGCCTGGGCAAAAGCCTGCACAATTTGATCCAAGGTCATACTTGAAACCATCGCGGCGTAACGAACGGCTTGCAGCTCCATGTGACCTCCGTCCTCGGTCCTTTTAATTTCCACAACGACCAGAGCAGCATCCTTGCTGAGGCACAACAGATCAATCCGCCGGTTGCTGTCCTCCCAGTCGCCGTATTCCTCGGCAATGACCATAAGATCATCACCGATGGGCGTGATGTCCTTGCGCAAAAGTCGCTGCAAATCCTTCCGCTCCAGCAAGCTTTCTGCGGCAAAGGTGGTGCGGGTAACGGATTCAAGTTTATCGGAGGTGACGCGATACAGGCTCATAAAATTACTTTCTTCGGGTTTGCAGGCAAAACTGGAAACCCGGAAGGATTAGAACGCCCCTTCAGGGCTTGCGAGGTGGTGGGGGCGGGTTTCCCAGGGCGATGCCCTGGGCTGGTATGGGGCCGCGCCGTTGGCGCTCGGGTAAGTATGGCGGCGGGCGTGTGCATGGGTTCAGGTATTGCGCACATCAATTTGGCCAGTGACGGCGGCGGAAACCAAGGCGGTCCGGCGTTCTTGCAGCAGGTCAATCGCCCGCTGGGCTTCGGCGGTTAGGGTGTCAAAACTTTCGGTCTCACGTTCCAAGAACAAGGCAATTTCAGTCTGTTCCGCCGGAGGCGAGGCCGGCACTACGAAGGAACGAATTTCTTCCACGTTGATTCGTTTGAAGGTGGACCCAATCATCATATTGGCAAGTTGTTGTATGATGATGGGCGAGCGAATCACGTGCTGGAGGTAATCGGATGAAAATTCCGGCAATATTTTGCGGAGCAAAACAACGTCCTGTCCCATTGCAAAACGAGGATGGCCCGCACTCACCTGCGCAACTTCTCCGACGGTGGCATTTCTGGAAAAAATCAAATCGCCAGGCAACGGTTTTCGGCCACCCTCAATGAGCTGTTCGTAAAAGAATTCTGTAGTGCGTTTGGCATTTTCGAGTACAACCCATCGGCTTTGGACTTCGCGAATACTTGCAAGTGGAATGCCGTCTTCCACAAAATCAGCCGTAACATGCTTACAGTCGGTAACGCTCCAATACCTTTTTAGAGGGCCTATATCCCAATGCGCCGGGATATCCCCCAGCCATTCGATGCCGGAGGGTTTCAGGGGGGCTTTGGGGTTCAGGCCTTTGGTGACGGCGTGGGAGATGACGGCCTGGCGTTTTTCTTTCAGCAGATCCATCAACCGCTCCTGTTCTGCCACCAATTCATCAATTTTAGCGGTTTCCCGGTCCAGAAACGCTGCGATGCGGGCTTGCTCGGCAGACGGAGGAAATGTAACCGGCACAGCAGCCACTTTTTCAGCAGTAAAGTGCGCGATGGTGGACTTGTTGCACAAAACATCGATATAGCCCTTGTCCTTAATTGTGGACATCCAGTAATAAAGATAACGATTGGAGTTGCCCCTCTGGGCGCGAACCCGGTTCACCGAATTCTGGAAATAACATTCTTCCAATTCATTCACCCATAAACATGAGCGCCCCACATCACCGCCTTCGCTAACGAGCAAATCACCGCCTGCCAAGCGCAATTGCGCTCGGTCGCGACCGGAGATCCACATTTGCTTAATGTCGGAAGTATCTACACCATCCCATTGGATGTTGGCGGCTCTCAAATATGGTAAAAGTTCGTCATCAGCACCGCTTGACTCGGGTTGCAGCATTTTCCCCAAGGAAACATCAAAGCCACGTTTCAGTGCGGCTACCACCCAATGCTCCGGTACCTGGCCGAGCCATTCCACGCCGCTGTCTTTGTATTTGGGGTAGCGGGGGAAGCTCATGAGGCACCGCCTTCCGAAAAAAAACTCACGCGGAGACGCGGAGGGAGAAATAGGTATCCCCATCAGACCATGCCAGCCCGCAATAAACTGACCGTTCTCAGCACACTCCGTGCCGCCGGATGCGAATGACTGGTTCATGGGGCACCGCCTTCCGGGACCTGGCTCACGCGGAGACGCGGAGACGCGGAGACAGGAAAAGGGTATTCAAACCGATCGCTTGGCTGGTTTTTCTCCGCGCCCTCCGCGCCTCCGCGTGCGAAAACAGTTTTCATACCCCGCGCCCTTTCGAGACTTGGTTCATCCGCAGACGCGGCGACGCGGTCGCAGGAAGTTGATTCACGATCCGGTGCAAACCTTCTTTTAGGGTGGCGCTACCGAAGTTGATGAGCAGGCCCGCTCGCAAATTCATCAATCGCAAATAGGTAAGAACTTGCTTGCCGTGAACAGGAGCCAGTTTCTCCACTGACTTGAGTTCCACCACTACCCGGGCGTCCACCAGCAAGTCGACGCGAAACCCCTCCTCAAAAATCATGCCGTCGTATTCAAAACGAATGGTTTTCTGCCGCTCCACCGTAAATCCGCGTTTTTCCAAGGCCCGGGCCAGCACGGCCTCATAGACCGACTCCAACAGTCCCGGCCCGAGTTCCCGATGGATCTTTAAAGCGGCATCGACGATGGCCCCGGTAATGTCATCCAGTTCCTTTAACCCGGTTTCCTCCGCGACCTCCGCGCCTCCGCGTGAGCTTGCTTGGTTTGGCACCCATTCCAGACTCATTGCGTCAGCCCTCCGATCATTTTTAAGATTCGGTCGGTGACGCCTATTAGCTCGGCGTCGATCTCCGCCAGGGTGCGCGGGGGTTTGAAGACGTAAAAATGGCGGTTGAAGGGGATTTCGTAGCCGGTCGAGGTTTTCTCGTGGTCGATCCAGGCGTCCGGGGCGTGGGGCAGGACTTCGCGCTCGAAATAGGTGTTCACGTCCTCGCTCAAGGGCACGTTCTCGGTATCGCGCAGGCTGGCATCGGGCTGGCGCTGGCCCTTTCCTTTGCCCTTGGTGCTGAGCACGAGGTTGCCTTGGGCATCGCGCAGGGGGCGTTCCACGGTGATGGTTTTGTACCCGAAGTCCTCATTCTTGAAGATGCGGCTGATGGGGACGCCATCCCGGGTGACTTTTTTGAACTTCCCGAAGATTTGGGTGATTTCCTCGATGTGCTCAGGGCTGAGTTCCTTGCGCTTGCTACCCAGGCTTTTGCGCATTTTCTGCCAGAAGCCGCTGGCGTCGATGAGCTGCACCTTTCCTTTGCGGGCGTCGGGCTTGCGATTGCTGACGATCCAGACGTAGGTGCTGATGCCGGTGTTGTAAAACATGTCCGTGGGCAGGCCGATGATGGCTTCCACCAGGTCATTTTCCAGGACGTACCGGCGGATTTCGCTCTCGCCGGAGCCCGCGCCACCGGTGAACAGGGGCGAGCCATTGAGCACGATGCCAAACCGGCTGCCGCCATCTTGGGCCGGGCGCATTTTAGAAATGAGGTGCAGCAGGAAGAGCAACGAGCCATCGCTGACCCGGGGCAGGCCGGGGCCGAACCGGCCATTAAACCCCTGTTCCTCGGCTTCCTTGCGGATTTCTTTCTCGATCTTTTTCCATTCCACGCCGAAGGGGGGATTGGAGAGCATGTAATCGAACACTTTGCCGGGCAGGCCGTCGGCGGAAAGGGTGTTGCCAAAGATGATGTTGGCGATGTCCTGACCCTTGATGAGCATGTCGGCCTTGCAAATGGCGTAGGATTCGGGGTTGAGTTCCTGCCCGTACATGACGAGCCGGGCGTCGGGGTTGTGGCTGGCGAGGTGCTCGCCGCCGACGCTCAACATGCCGCCGGTGCCGGCGGTGGGGTCGTACAGGGAGCGGACGACGCCGGGCTTGGTGAGGGCCTCGTCGTCCTCGATGAACAGGAGGTTGACCATGAGCCGGATGACTTCGCGGGGGGTGAAGTGTTCCCCGGCGGTTTCATTGGACAGCTCGGCGAACTTGCGGATGAGTTCCTCGAAGACCGCACCCATCTGGGCATTGCTGACGACATCGGGGTGGAGGTCGATGGTGGCGAATTTCTCGGTGACCTGGTACAGCAACCCGGCCTTGGCGAGGCGGTCGATCTGGATATGAAACTCGAAGCTCTCGAAGATGTCGCGCACGGCGGGCGAGAAGGCCTGCATATAGGTGCGGAGGTTTTCGCCGATGTGGTCGGAGTCGCCCATGAGCTTTTTCAGGTCGAGGGGCGAGGTGTTGTAAAAGAGCTGGCCGGATTTCTTGAGCAGGAAGGGTTCGGGATTCAGCCCGGCCGCCTCGCGCTTCACCTTTTCCGCCAGCACGGCGGCCTTGGTGGGGTCCAGCACGCAATCCAGCCGGCGCAGGACGGTGAACGGGAGGATGACCTTGCCATACTCGGACTGCTTGTAGTCCCCGCGCAGCAGATCGGCCACGGACCAGATGAAGGAGGAAAGATTGGGGTCGCTCATGGGTGCTGGTCAAAGGGGATTCCCAAGCGGGCTAATACACTCGTTGTCATTCGCATAGGCACGTCCAATAGTGCAGGGTTTGATATTGTAGTGCACGGAGAATTTTAAGCTGCCAGCGCCAATCCATCGCCGGTCTGCCGGGCGAATCCGCCCGGAGCGCGTCAATTCTTCCAGTCTGCCGCATTTTCCATGGCCAGACGAAAGGCACGGGCTTTTGTGAGGTAGCCGCCACCGAACCAGATGGCGTTCAGCCGCCGTTCAGCATCGCCGTATTTCATGGCGTGATCCACGTATTCGGTCACACCATTGTAGGCGGCCCACAAGGTTCCGAGCACGGGCGGTTTGGTATTTCCCACACCTTCCCTGAACAAGTGGGCGGATTTTTCGCGGGCCAGTTGCGCCCGCGAGCGGCCCTTTATGTCCTCCGGGTCGGCGGGCATGGGGAATACCTTGGAGAGGTACAAACCCAAGCGGTCCTGGTTCAACTGGATTCCGGCCAAGCTTTTGAAATCGGTGGTGATGCCTTCAAAGCGCCGATGAATGATACCCAGGGCGGCGCGCGCGGCGACCAGCCGGTCCTTGAGGTTGCGGGTGTGGGGAATACGGACGCCTTGACCTTGATTGAGCGCCATGGTCAGGGTGTTCTGACATACCACCCGCACCGGGGTAAATTTAACCTGGACGCTGCTACTGCCATCATGGCTATTGCTCAATAGCAGATATTTATGGGCGATGTCGTCGCCAACCACCCGGATATCGTCCGGCAGCTTGGCGAGAATCCAAACCCGCTCCCCGCCACCCAGTGCGCCAGCGGTGTGGTAGATGGCCGCTCCCTCACCAACAATGGGATCAAACCACTCGAAGGCTTCGCGGTTCTGGAGAGGTTTGTATTCTGCCCCGACGATGCCCAGCACAGGCGGCGGCCCGGCGAGTTTCAATAGATCATCCCTAACCATCGCAAAACGATGGTGGACGGGATGCTTGGCCTTGCCATGTTCAAAATACAGGGGGGATTTGACCACTTGCCAATCCAAGCTGGCCGCTCTGATGGCCTCGGCAGCGGTGGCCGGGGATTTCAGCGCAGTGCCCAAGCCGTGCCAGGGCACCTGTCCGACGTACATCATGGCGGCTTTGCCACTGATGGTTGCGAGTTCGTGCGCCATAAAAGTTTCAATCAGGTGCAATTCAGCGCGGCAGACGGGGGACGACGGCAAGAAAAGAGGCGCGAACCTGACGCACCCCCACTAGAGGCACCGCGAAGCGCCTTGGAAGAGAATGCAATCAAGCCGCGCCCGATGGGCGCGTGCTCGGTTGGTCTCTTCCAAAGGAAAATTCGCGGTTTTCTAGTGAGACTCGCAGCCGAAGCTACGCAAAATTGTTTTGGTCTGGTTTTACATCGTTTTTAATCCGTCGGGGATGTTTTAAGGCTCCAGCCGGGCAACGGCAAGGCAAAGTTGGGCGGCCGGCCGCTTTTTGTTTCAAACCGTTGCGCAAACCACGCGCCGCAAAAAGTTTCAATTCAATTCATGGGGCATGATTTAGCCGGAAGTGAAACAGGGGCGGACTTGGTGTTGGGCAAACGGTGGAAGGTTACGGTCAGCCTCAAGGAACCGCCGTACCAGCCCCGGCAGGGTCAATGCGCCTTGATGCTCGCCCGCCGACAAGCGATGACTCGAAGCCACCGAACCCCAAAGGGTCTGGTCCGAATATCGCATAACCGCCTATTCTCGACAAGCGGAAGTGTGGCGGCCCGACCGCAAAACCACGCGTCGGAAAATGTTTCAAATCAATGCACGGGCAGGATTGAGCCGGAAGCGAAGAAAAGGTCTTGGGCCGGATGGAGGGATGGTGGCTGGCAGCCCCAACCCTGCCATTGGGGAAAACTGGCCTCATACAAAATAAGCGGTTGAATACCAGCACCTTAAGAATTTCAGCAGGCAGCCTTTCAGCCTGAGTAACCGGTTGCGGCGGGGGAAATTTGGCCCAAAAGGGGATGCCGACCCAGCCGGGTGCCGGTCCGGTCAGCAAAACCGATTGTCACAGTTGTCACGATTGTCACAAGGGGGAGGAAGGATATTAATGTTTTCTTCTCTCTCTTAAAAATCAATTTCCAAGAATGAGCCGGTGACAATCGTGACAACTGTGACAACCGGCACGGGCGATTGTCACGGTCGTCACGGTTGTCACTGGGGGACGGGCGAATGTCACATTTTTTGGGGGTAGTTCCAAGAGTTTTGGATTGCCAACTTTTCGCGCTTCCGGTGGCAAATGCCACAGAAGTATTTGAAGGCAGGCATACCGCCACCGGGGATTTTGGTTTTTACGATCTCCACCGCTTCAAGTACCTGGTCCGGTGGCAACCGCTGGCCGAACCAGTAAACATCAGCCTTGTAGGTGGTTTCCGGCAGATTAAGCCAGGTTTCCATAATTTGGAGCGCCTGCCTAACGGGATATGGTGCAGTTGGCATATTTCAACCGGCGACCGGGTTTTTGACGGCCCGGTAAATGCGCGTAGTTTTGCCGCCACGGGGCGGAATTATGTCCTCGCCGGTCAACAGTCCCCCGGCTTCCATCCGCGCCAGCAGCGCCCTGGCAGCGTCCGCCGTAGGCATGATCCGCGCGCGGTGAACTTCCCGCGCCGTGGTGAAGTCTTGGGCCTTACGCTGGCCATTGGTTTCGAGCAGGTCGAAGACTTCCGTTTCCACCTTCTCGGCAGCCTGGTGACGGCCTTTGGCCAGCAGGTTGAGTTGCTGGCTGGCGAACCACTCCACGATGCGGACGGCGTTGGCGGCGGTCTCGGCGACCAGCGGGTGATTCCCAGCCTCACCAGACCACAATGCGGCGTGGAGCACCACCGAGACGCGCCAAGCATTCTCGGCATATCGCGCAGCAAATGCGCCCACATCGGCAAGGTCGGCGGAGCGTCGATCAACAATAGAATTGTGGAAGGCATTCAAAACCGATACGGCCTCTGGCGTCGGAATAATGCGGGATGGTTTGGAAGCTGTATGAAAGGCGGTAAGCAGGTCGGTGATGAGTTTTGTCCACTGGTCGCGGAGGGATTCCGACAAAGCTTGTGGCTCGCCATCGATTCGACGCGGTGCAGCATTGGTCTGGCATACGAGCAGACGCGGCAAGAAGCCGCTGGCTGAAAGGCTGTCCTCGTTCAGCATCGTCGCCAGCATATCGGGTTGGGCCAACCAGCATAGGGAAAGGCAGGGCTTATTGAGCACGATGGTTTCGCGGCCTTGGCGATCTACTCGGATGTAATCACTAGAGTAGCCTGACAAATAGAGCGATTCATCAGTGGTTTTGCCGGGGTTGTAACGGCCCATCAGGTTTTCGACGAGTTTTCGTGCGTCGGCGCTGGCGGAAAACGTCACCTCCCGATTATCCCGCAACAAAACGGCTAACCGCTCAGTGGTCACATCCTGGGCAATGATGCAAGGCATGGCGGCCATTCCGGAAAGTTCGTTATCCCGAGCCCGCTTGAATTCCAGTTCGCCCATGAGGCGGTCGCGCTCAATTGGGTCATTGGTTTTGGCGGCCTTCTGCTCAAGTTTGGTGATCTCACGCTTGAGAACACCCTTTTCCGACTGCACCTTTACCAATGTGGTTTGCTTCCAATTTTCAATCAGGCCAGTTTGGTAATCCACCAATGGAGCGGCGATCAGGCGGAAAGTTTCTGATTTTCCGCTGCCGGATTCCGCACTGGCTAGTAAATATAGATTAGCACGCGTGACACGGTTAGGACCGCTGGCGGCTTCCAAGCCCGCGCCAATGGCGGCGGATACCGCACCAAGGGCACAAATGGCGGGCAGTGCCACCGGGACGCGCTCGGTTCGCGCCACCGCAGCGATCATGCTTGCCATCGAAGGTGGAAGCGCATCCAGGGGAAATGGGGAGGTTTCGGGTTCGTCGGCTTCGTCTGGCACGTGTATAACCGGCTTTGAAACATAATGCGACGGCGTGATATGAAGGTCGGGAGCGTTTGAAACGATAACCGGTTGCGCGGCGGCGGTGGCAGCCTCGATGTCTGCCCGGGTGGCACCACCACGCGTCCAGTCGTTCATGTCTTTGAACTTTAGGGGAGTGGCAACTTGCAAAGTATTGCACCCGCAATTCGCAGCCACGGCCGCCACCCACTTTTGGCCGGCGGAGTCGTTCTGTCCAAACGCGTGGACCGTACTGGCCACCGGGCAAAGACCCGCAAGCATACGCCCATTACTGGCACCGCGCGTGGCAATAAAGGCAGTATCGGCAAGTGGTTGAATGTGGTGTTGCAGTCGGTCCAAGGTCGCCAGCATGTCCCACGGCGACTCGAAAAGGTAGACGGTTCTCGCCATGGTTGCGTCCCCGATGATGAACGGCGCGGTGCGTGTGCCGGTGGGATGATAACGCCACGAACCATCTTCTTTACGACGGTAATGACAACCGACGATATTGCCCTGATCGTCATGCACAGGGAACGCGATGCGGTCGCCATGGAACAAACCAATGAGCCCTTGCCGGTGCAGCCAGTCCACAATTTCGGATGTGTAGGCCCGCCAGGCGGCAAGTTTGGCGCGATATTCATGGGTGAACGCATCAACGCATTGGTGCCATTCAAAGGGCAATTGTGCCAGGGATATCACTGATGGCAAAACCGGCGGCGACTCCGGCAGCGGCGTTATCCCCGAAAGGCGAATAAATTCGCGGCACGCGTCGCTATTATCCAGGCCCCTTTGCTTGGCTAGGAAGTCGATGGCGTCACCTTGACCGCACCCGGCATGACATTTCCAGTGCTCCTGGCCGTCTTCCCCAACGTAATAGCTGAAGCTGGCCGATGAATCCTCATGAAACATGCATAGCGCGGATTTTTGCGCACGTTCTCCAAAGCCGAGTAGAGCCATTAGGCCCACCAGCGAAAGGCGTTGCTTGGCTTGGTGGAGTAAAGCTTGGCTCATTGGCTCTCTCCTGGTTGATTCTTGGGCGTCTCGGCTTCCATGAAGCGAACGAATTCAGACTCCCGGCAGAAGATTTTTGCGCCCACCTGGAGCGTCGCCAGCCCGTTCTTTCGCCACCGCCAGGCGGTGGTGCGCGAAATGCCATAGTGTTGGACGAAAAAATCCAGCGGTAGTGGACTGTCCTTGGCATCGTGAAGTTGTGCCATAAATTATTTCACCCCCAATCCGTAGGCGTGGACCGTCAAATTCTCACGAATGTTTTGAAGAATTTCCCGCCGGGGGAAGCGAATTATTTTTCCAGTCAGTTTGACATAGGAAATACGACGTTGGCGGACCATATTATCAATGGTTCGCGTCGAAACACGAAGCAGAAGTGCGGCCTGGGGCTTGGTCAGTAGTTCCGGTTCAGTTTGTGCCGCCGAGCCAGGGGCGGATATTGCGATGTCAGCCATTTTATCCAACGCATAGCTGCAAGTGCAACGCGCTGGATGCGTATTAATCGCTTCGCCAGTTCCAACCGGCTATCCAGCGCGTTTCGCATGGTTGCGACTGCGCGTTGGTGCAACTATTTCTAAACACCCCAACAAATGGAATAAAAGGACCGATTTTCCCACGGAAATTGGCGAGAAAAGTCATGAAAACACTGAAATATAGCCGTTTTTCCCACGGATTATTGACCGATAGAATTCAGAGTTGCCATGGCACTAAGGGTAAAAGGGTCCATCGAATAGGCCATTACCGGCGGATATAATATCTGGTCCACCTTTTTAACATAATTCACAAAATCTTCCAACGTCTCCCCGCTATTGATGTTAAGTGATAAGAGAGCTGGCATGATCGCTTCTTTCATTCTATCGAGGTGTTCGGCTGCCTCGTGTTTGCATTTAAGGCAAGTTTTAACCAGCCATGCCCGCCTTGTGCCAGGGTCTTTAATATACCGAATAAGCCATTCGCAAAGCACCTTCATATTAGTTTCAACACCGTAGCGCAATGGCTCATTCTTGCGTTTTCGAGCCCGCTTCGCTTGTAATGGCTCTGCTTTTAACCTGCGCAGCACGTTTTGCAACTGTCTGGCTGAAATGCCTGTTGCTTCGTGATAATCATTTACTGTCATCGGCTCATGCCAGAGCACAGCTTGGAACGGCACGTGCTTTCGGTCTCGGCTTTTCCAAGTTTTTTTCCCAAAACATTCCATGATTAGTTTCAAGGAGTCATTAAATGCCTTTTTCTTGGCAGCTTTCCTTTGAGCTTCCTTTTTTTCGTCCGCATCGATGGCGGCTCTTATTGCTTGCTGTTTTAATGGATCAGGTTCCTTGTGCAATTTCTCCCAAAGCGGTGAATGGTAAGGGGTTAATTCCTCAACTTGTTGGTGGAGATCATCACACCTTTTGCGAAGTTCTCGTGATTGCAGCGCGAGAAGCACTAGCAATTTGAAATGATTGTCAGCCATGTGTGCCGGCTGTACATATTCGAACCATAGCCCGCTATCCCGAAGTTCAGTATCCTTGAATAGATTAGCTTCCTTGGGCAAATTTGCCTCCCTGATTCGGACCAATAGCCGATATTTGATGGCTTTTGGGGGCAAAGATCCATTTTTTCGAGGTTTGGAAGTCGGTGACTTCATTTTTCTGAATATAGCCAAATTTCCTGATTTTCCGCAATCGTCTGCTCACGAACAGTGGAGTTACGATCAAGCGCTGACAGCGACTTGCATTGGGATTACGTTCTCAGCCTGTTTGGGCGGTTGGATGGAAAACCATTCTTGGGCTTCGCTGTCGCGGACAAGCTGGCGATAATGCTTAAAGATCATCTGGGGCGAATTACCCGCTTCCAGGCTGACTTGGCCCACGTCTTTCAGCAAAGCCACCCGGTAGCTGATGAAGGAGTGGCGCAGGCCATTGTGTTTCCATGGTACCCCGGATTTTTCTGCCAGATAGAGGAAAAGCTGCTTGTCGGCGCGGGACAGATTGATAACCGGCCCATCATTCTTTGCATAGTGTTCGAGCCATGCAGCACAGTTGTCGGAGATTGGGACGGTACGGCGCGAAGCGGTTTTGGCCTTGTCGGCTTTGACTTCTACAAATTTTTCTGGGCCGGTTAGGTGAATTTCCGACCAGTCGAGCCGCTGGATTTCAGCGGCACGAAGCCCGCAAAAGGCGGCGATAGCGAGATACGGGATCATTTCCTCACGCGTCCGCTGTTTTCCCCGTTCCGTGACCGGCGCGGTGCATGCGGCAAATAATTTGCGCAGTTCCGTAGGTGTGAATACTTCGATTTCCCCGCTATCCACTGAGGCGATTTCGACACCCCCCAATTCATCATGGTCCTTGGGCAGGTAGCCCCGTTTGATGGCAAACTTGAACAGCGTACTAATCAGGCGACGGATGTTGTTTTGTGTCCGACCGGCAATTTGACGCCGCTGGCTTTCATCACTGTTTGGAGTTTTCAGCCCGCGAATATAATCCTCGATCTCTTTGCCGGTGACGTTGGCGATCAGGACATTGAATTTTGTGGCGAATGCGCCCAGGCGGGATGTCAGGTCCTTGATATAAACATCGCTTTTACCCGCACCCTCCTTGGAGAGGATCAATTCGTCCACAACCTCTTTGACCTTTTTTTGCGGCAGCCCGGTGGGATGGCGCTTAATGTAGGTTGAAATGACGTCGTTCAAGCTTACGTTGTCCGGCAGCCGCCGCATGGCAGCCACATAATCGGTTACGACCAGGTTTAAATCAGCATCGGGTTTCCATTCGCGGAGCTTTTGCATGGCGCGGATGTAGTCGGCCCGGTCGCCGCCAGTCAGCTTGAGTGCTTCTGTCTCGCCATTGGCCAGCTTTAAGGCGATTAATTGGGCTTCCCGTCGCGCCACTTCCAGATCGGAAAATTTACGGCGCACCCGCTTTGTACCATGGTAATAGGCAACCGTGTAAATGGTGCTTTGATATTTGACCACCGCTTTGGGGATTGCAGCCAAGGGATTCTCGTAAATGATTTTCCCTGAATCCGGGTCGCGCTGGGGAATTATGTTCGTGTGGGCGTAGATTGGAATGGAGATACTACCAACCTTAATCACCTCGAAAGGTCCGCTCTTTTTGTCAGTTTTGGTTTCCGACGGGACAGTTTTCATGCCTGAATTGTCCCGTCTTTGTCCCGTCCTGTCAACAATAATCTTAAAACACCAATAAAATATGGTGGAGGCGGCGGGAGTTGAACCCGCGTCCCAAGCAGACAAACCAGCCGCGACTACATGCTTAGTCTGGAAATAGTTTTCTGCTATGCGATGGCGTCCAGACACGATTCGCACTGCCTAGTCCGCATGAAATTTCTCGGTCAACAACGCGCGGTCCCCGCCGTCAACCATGCCTGCTAATGCGTTCGTCCACCGTAGCAGGTGTCCAGTGGCGAACGTCGGGGCCTTAGGCCGCGAGAGCTAGTTCTTGATTAGCTTTTTTGTTTTGGTGCGATGATTAACGAGGCCAACGCATCATCCTCGGCATGCCGCCTCTGGCGCGTTCACATGGTCGAAACCAGTACGCCCCCATCCAATTCGACTATTTATATAGTGCTCCAGTTTGCGGATTTGGTCAAGGGGGTTGAGCTGGTTTAACGCAGGGACGGGTGTAGATGACCCATCCAAGAGGAATCTCCGGCACAGTGAGCGGGTGAAAGAAAATAATCATTGACTATTTCAACCATGAAAGCATAATAACGACATTGCATGTCGTGTATAGAACGACATTCGACAATAACGGTTTTATTTTGAAGGCAGTAATTTTTATTTGCATTAATTTACTACTTATCTTGTCGATATTTAATTTTTAACTATTATATAAAATGAGCGAGACCCAGATTAAGAACGGAAGCCAGTCCGTGGCGAATGACAACTGGCTGGAGATCGTCCGCGAGCAGGTGCGTTCCCTGAAGTACGGGGTGGTGGAGATTGTTGTCCACGATTCACAGGTGACGCAGATTGAGAAGACGGAGCGGTTGCGGCTGGACAAGCCGGCGGCCCGGCCGGGGGTGCGGACGCCCTGAGAATTGAGCCATGGCATTCACTTTCAAGCATTTGGCCGAGGTGGCGTGGGGAAACGCACTGGGGCAAGCCGTTGGTGACGGGAGCATGTGGAACAACCGGGGGACAGAACGTCGCCCGGGTACAGCATGGTTCGTCACCGGCGGGAGCGGGGTGGGGAAACACGCCTGGCACAAGTGCTTTTAATCATAATTCCAAGTTCGCTAACAACATCCAGAAACCAATAAATATCTATGTCACGCATTTACAATGACATCACAGAAACCATCGGCAACACGCCGCTGGTGCGGTTGAACCGCACGGCAAAGAAGCATGGGGCGGTGGCGGAAATTCTGCTCAAACTGGAGTTCTTCAATCCGCTTTCGAGCGTGAAGGACCGCATCGGGGTGGCGATGATTGATGACGCCCTGAAGTCGGGGGCGATTACCCAGGACACGATCTTGATCGAGCCGACGAGCGGCAACACGGGCATTGCGCTGGCGTTTGTGGCGGCGGCCCGGGGTTTGAAATTAATTTTGACGATGCCGGAGACGATGAGCACGGAACGGCGGAAGCTCTTGAAGATTCTGGGTGCCAAGTTGGTGCTCACCGAAGGTCCGAAAGGGATGAAGGGGGCAATCGCGAAAGCGGAAGAACTGAACCGGCAGATCCCGAACAGCGTGGTGCTGCAACAGTTTTCGAATCCCGCGAATCCGGCGGTGCACCGCCGTACGACGGCGGAGGAAATCTGGCGGGACACGGATGGCAAAGTGGACTTTGTGGTGGCGGGCGTGGGCACAGGCGGAACAATCACCGGGGTGGCGGAAGTCATTAAGCAACTGAAGCCGAGCTTTAAGGCCGTGGCGGTGGAACCGGCCAAGTCGCCGGTGATTTCGGGTGGCCAGCCGGGTCCGCACAAGCTGCAAGGGATTGGGGCGGGCTTTATCCCGGTGAATCTGAACACGAAGATTGTGGACGAGGTCATCCAGGTGAGTGAGGACGATTCCGGACCGGTCTCGAAGGAGGTCAATCATCTGGATGGCATTCCGGTGGGCGTTTCGAGCGGCGCGATCATCTGGGCCGCGTTGCAAGTGGCCAAGCGCCCGGAAAACGCGGGCAAGCAGATTGTGGCAGTGGTGCCCTCCTCCTCGGAACGGTATCTCTCGACCTGGCTGTTTGCGGACATTAACACGGAGGGTGACGACATCAGCGCCCTGACGAAGCCGACGGTCTAAATTTTTTAATCAATGCCCACCCCGACCACGGGACGGTAAAACCTTGAAACGAACCAGTCAACCATGGGAGACCAGACCGGACCACCGGCGGGGTCTCTGCGAACCAGCACCAAAAAGGCTTTGCAACCAGAATCCGTGGGCAAACCAAACGCCCGATGACCGTAGTGAAGCAACACACCGGATCCCGACAGGTTCTGCCCGGGCAGACCACACGGCCCTGAACAAACAACCCATTGGACGCGCGGTTCCAATTTACAACAACCAACCTCATTCCCAACAAATTCATGAAACTGTCTCCTTTTAAACAATACTTGCTGACCGGCGCGACGCTGGCCGGTTTATCCCTCGTTCCCAGCCTGCGCGCCGACACGAAAGTCGTAATCGCGGGTGGCAATGCCAGCTCGGCCATTTTGTTTGACCGTGCTACTAACGTGCTGAACGGCGGCGCGATCACGGTGTACGGCCTGAGCTCACCGATTGTGCGTTCTTATGTGGGCACCATTTCCGGGCAACCGGGGCTGGGCACCGTGACCATTGATTATGTACTGAACGGCGCAGTGGGTGGTTTGCAGGATATTGAAGCGGGCAACCCGCAGACCACGGCCTCGGGCAACAACACCCTGCCGCCGACACTGGTGGATTCGAGCACGACGCCCGGCGCGGTGGCGCTGGATCCATCCGTATTGACCGGTCTGCCGGTCTATGTGGTACCGTACGTGTTCTTCCGGAACAACGGGGCAACCTCGACGGACTCGGCGGGCATCACCAACCTGACCGCCCGGCAGGCCGCGTACCTGGAAGGAGCGAGCGGTTTGATTCCGGCCAGTTTCTTCGGCGGCGCGGGCACGAATCCGGTTTATTTCATCGGCCGCAACACCCAGTCGGCGGTGCGGACGGAAACGGATTTGAACATCGGCTTTACCGGCTCCCTGCGGTCGTATTATACGAACGCGACGAGCGGCAATGTGCCGATTCTCGACACCACGAGCGTGGATGCGAATGGCAACCCCGATCCCGGCCTAAGCTCGGGCAGTGTGTTGTACAATACCGTGCTGGTGGTTTCCAACTCCATTGGCAATGCGGCGGTGAAAGATGCCAAGTCCGGGGCCTTCCGCCTGACCTATGAAGGCATTCCCTATTCCTACTCGAACGTGGTGACCGGCAGCTATCCGCTCTGGGGCTACGAGAGCTATTATTACAAAAACACGGGAGCCGGCCAGCCCTCGGCCGCGCAGCTGGCGGTGATCAACCTGCTGTACCAATCGGTGACCAACGCGGCTTATACCGTGAGCAGCCTGTACACGAACAACTACATCCCCGAACCGGCGCTGAAAGTGAAACGCGGCTTCGATGGCGGTCCGATCACCCTCAAGTAAGCACGGCCACACCAACTTCATCGAACCATGAACAAATTATTACCAATCGCCCTCGCGGCCCTGGCCCTCGCGGCCGCGCCGGCGGCCCAGGCGTGGACTTACAAGGACGGGGATGTGCTGTTGCTGTTTCGCAACGTAAACAACCCCAACAACGACGTGGAGTATGACATTGGCAATGTGAGCCAGTTTCTGGGCCACACCAATGGTTACACCACCACCGTAAGTAATTGGAATCCCAGTATTGTCACGACCGTGTACGGCACGGACCTCACGGGCGTGAGTGTGGCGCTGCTGGCGGTGAGCAGTCCCACCAATGCCACCCCCACGGCGTGGGTAAGCGGCCTGGAGCCCAACACCACGGCTTATGGTGACAGTGTCTCGGATTGGAATTTCAATTATTACAGCATCATTAGTGCGATTGGAGTCCGTCCGCTGACCTATTCAGTGCCCACGGCAAGCACCAATGCCTATTCAATCAACCCCAGCGGCAAATACAAAGTCACCTCATACGAATATCTAGCCTCGGGTGGGACCTACAATGGGGTTAGCCAACTCGGTGGCGCGGTGCCGTTTATTGTGGAACAGGTGATCCCGGGCGCCCTGGACTTCTGGGCGGTGCAACCCCTAGGAGGGGCGACGCCGGATCACCTGGTGGGCACGTTCAACATCAGTGCCAGTGGCACGCTGACGTTCACCGCCGGCCCCACCGCACCCACGATCAACAGCTTCACGCGGGCAGGGACGCGGAACAATGTGAACTACGGCAGCACCGTGGGGGTAAATTACCAACTAGTGAATAGTCCCAGGTTGGGAACAGGGGCGACCTGGACGCCGGTGGGCACGGCCCAGACTGGCAATGGGAGCGCACAATCCTTGTATGACACCAATAATGCGGCCACGGGTTTTTATCGGGTTAGCGCACAATAAAAACCGGTAAATTTAAACATCAACATCCGGCCGGGGGGGGAACGCCCTCCGGCCGGATGGCATCTGAAAAAATGTAGTTCGTCGAGAGGACCACCACAGCGAATGAAATATTGGATCATCCTTATAGCGGGCCTGCTGCTGGCGGACGTTTGCCCGGGCGAACCGGCAGGCCCGGCAGCGACGGGAGCGGCCCCGGGCACCAATGCACCGGGACGCCGGATTTTTGTGGTGCGGGGCTTTGAGGTGGAGGGCAACACCCTGCTGCCGCCAAAAAAAATTGCGGCGGTACTGACGAATTATGTGAGTCCGACCATGGATCTGCCCCGGCTGAGCCAGGGACTGGGGGAATTGCAGTTACTGTACCGGCACCTGGGTTTTGCGACGGTGAGCATCACCTTGCCGCAGCAAAAGCTGACGAACGGAATCGTAAAGGTGAAAGTGGTCGAGGGCCGGCTGGCGGCGATCACCATCAAGGGCAACCATCATTACAGTGAGGCCAACATCCGGCGCGCGCTGCCCAGCCTGACCACTAATATTTTTCTGAACAGCCAGTGGTTCCAACCGGAACTGAGCCGGGCGAACGCGAACCAGAACCGGCAGATTTATCCGGTGATCGGGCCGGGCCCTGATCCGGGGACAAGTGAACTAACCCTGAAGGTTAAAGACCAGCTGCCGTTACATGGGCACCTGGAACTGAATGACCGGTCCGCGCCGGGCACGCCGCTGCTGCGCACCGACGCTGCGGTGCAATATGACAACCTGTGGCAGCGGGACCACCAAGTAGGTTTTGATTACAATTTTTCGCCGCAGGAGATGAAGAACCAGTCATACCTGCCGCAATTTTACGACCAGCCGCTGGTGGCGAGTTACAGTGGATATTACCGATTGCCACTGGGGTTTGGCCAGGGTTTGAGGGAAACCTACGAGCATCAGCCCGTCGATTTTGGCTACGACGAAATTACACACACTTTCCGGCCGCTGCCCAAGACGGGGCAGCCGGAACTCATTGTTTACGCGTCGCGCTCGGTATCGGACACGCCGGTGCGATATGGTCCGCTTTCGGTGATTTTCACCAACACGGATGCAACGCTCAATTCGCAGTCCCAGGAGCGTGACCTGACCTATAATAACAATCTGGGAACCAAACTCACCCTGCCCCTGCCCGAAGTGGCGGGTGTACAGTCCTCGCTGCTGCTGGGGGTGGATTATAAATCGTATGAAGCGCCGAGTTTCAGCACGAACCTGACGGAATTTTCCCTGTATGCGCAGGATACATACGGCAACTCCTATTTGGTGACGAACTCCACGATCCGGCTGCCGGCCAATCACAGTGCCAGCCTCCATTACATTCCCCTGTCGTGGGGCTGGTCAGCCGCGCGCCCGGACGCCGGGGGATCGACGGCGCTTAATTTCAATGAAAACATATACCTCTCGGCCCTGGGGTCCGCGCGGACCAATTTTCAGACGGTGGCGGGGGCGGCAGGGGCCGGGGGCAATTACACAGATTTCACGGCGGGGCTGAGCCGTTATCAAAAACTGCCCGGGGAATGGTCGTTGCTGGCGCGGGCCAATGGGCAGTGGACGACGGCACCGCTGATTGCGAATGAACAGCTGGCCCTGGGCGGCACCAGCGGGGTGCGGGGCTATCAGGAAGGCGAAACGTATGGGGACAATGGGTGGCGGGTGATGCTGGACCTGAACGCGCCGACGATCGAGATTGGGGAATTTCCGGTGGAGGATCCGGAAGGCAAAGTGCCGGCACGGTTGCGGTGCTCGGTGTTCACAGATTACGGCAACACGTGGTTGATTGACCGGCCGGCCTCCGGCGGGCTGGATTACAGCCAGTGGGGCACGGGCTTGGGCTTTTTCGTGACGGCCGGGGAGCATTTTAGCGCGCGGTTAACGCTGGCGTGGGCCTTGGAGGATACCTTGATCACCCGGGCGGGCAGTGCACAAGCCTATTTTAGTGTGGGCTGGCAATTTTGAGGCGCATGAATCTTTTAAAGCCAAGCAAAGCCGATTTCCGGAAAGAGCGAAGGATCAGCCGGCGCACCCGCCGGCGCCGGCTGGCCGCGCAGCAATGGCTGGCGGTGGTGGTGGCACTGATTATTTCCCAGCGGCAGTCGCGGCTGCTGGCGAATCCAGCGGGGCTGAGCGTGGGCGCGGGCACGGCCACGGCGGTGACCAGCGGCGCGCAACTCAATGTGACGGTGGGCCCGGCGGTGTTTCTTAATTGGAGCACCTTCAACATTGCCGCGGGGGAGACGACGACGTTTCACCAGCCCTCGGCCAATTCCGTGGTCTTCAACGCAATTGGCGACCAGAACCCCTCGCAGATTTTTGGGAATTTGAATGCCAATGGCACGGTCATTCTAGCCAATGCGAACGGCTTTTTCTTCGGCCCCAATTCGATGGTGAAAGTGGGCGGCAATTTTATAGCCACGACGGCACCCCTTACGCCGGATTTTGGCGCGGGCACGGCATGGACGTTCACGGGATTGCCGCCGCTGGCGAAAATAGTCAATTACGGGGAGATTCAGGCGGGGAATGGCCGGTCCCTGTATCTAATTGCGGAAAACATTGAGAACCATGGAACGCTGAGTGCCCCGGGCGGGGATATTGGCCTGTACGGCGGGGAAAGCGTGCTGGTGAGTGACAGTCCGGATGGCCGGGGTTTGAGTGCCACAGTAAAAGTTCCCCGCGGCGCGGTGGATAATTTGGGCCGGGTGACGGCGGATGCCGGCACGATTGCGATGCAGGCGCAGGTGGTGAATCAAAACGGTTTGGTGCAGGCGAACTCGGTGCAGGAGCAAAACGGGGTCATTGAACTGATCGCGGCTGACTCCCTGAATCTCGGGGCCAACTCCACGATCAATGCGCGGGGCGATGACACCAGCCCCGGGAGTGCCGGCGGCACAGTAACGCTCAAATCCGGCCATGCCTTCAGCGACAGCACGGGGAGTCAAATTGCAACGGCGGGCGGGGCGCACGGGGGTAATGGCGGCGCGGTGGAAATCAGCGCACCAAACGTAGTCTCGCTGAACTCGGGGATTGATGCCGGTGCCCAAAGCGACTGGACGGGCGGGCTTTTCAGCCTGGATCCGCAAAACATCGTCATCGGCTCCAGCGGCTCAACCGGGGCCGGCTCCAGCGGGGCGATTATTGGGACGGCGAGCTCCGGCACATTGAATGTGAATGTGAGCACGGCCTTTAAGAATGTGACTTCGGGCAGCATCTTGCTGCAAGCTTCGGGCGATATCACGCTGAATTCCGCGTGGAATTTGTATACCAGCACCGGGAACAAGGCCACGGGAAACCTCACACTGGAAGCCGGCAACAACATCAACCTGAACAGCAGCCTGCTGGACACCCACGCGTGGTCCATCAGCCTGCTGGCCGGCTACAATCCGCAAACCCACGTGGTGGATGCGGGAGTGGGCAGCATCACGCTGAAGAATAACAACACGGCCATTTTGACGGGCCAGGGGGCGATTAATCTGACGGCGGGGCAAAGCATTTTGCTTGGGGCGGGCTATGTGAACACCAGCGCCGGGGGCAGTATCACCATGACGGCCCTCAAGGGAGATATTGATGCCGGGACATTAAATGCGTATCCCGCCGGTTACGGAGCAGTATATCACAGCGGCATCAACACCTATGCGGGCGGGAATGTGGCACTCACGGCGGGGCATAATATCAGCAGCGTGCCGAATTATGGCCAGAATGTGGCGGGTTCCTCCGGGGCCTACGGCAGCGGGGATGTGTCGCTGGTGGCAGGCAATGAGGTGAAAGGATATTTCCAAGTGAGTTCCGGCAAGGGCACCATCCTGGCGGGGGTTTCCCTGCCGGGAGGCACACCCCAAATTCTGCAAGCCGGTGCGACGGCGGGTGATGCCGTCACGCCGCTAACGCTGAGCCTGGACACCGGCTCGTGGAATATCTGGTCCGCCTCGCAGGCTTATATCGAAGAGGTACGCAACCTCAGCGGCACGTTCGATCCCAGTGGAGTGTATGCCTATGGTTTCACGGCCGCCCTGCACGTGTGGGCGGGAGACACCATCACCCTGGATGGTTCGAACCTGGGACAGGGACGCAATGCCATTGTGGACCCGGTGACTCATAACACTTACCAGGAGCCGGTGTATCCCCCGGTGGTGACGCTGAGCGCGGGGGCGGGCGGCGTGACCGTGAATAATTCGCTGGTGATGTTTCCCTCCGCAGCGGGGAATTTGCAAATTTCCACCACCCGCAATCGCGGGACGGCCGACGGCAATGGCGACCTGATCGGGACCACACAAGCGGGCCCGCTCACGGGGATCGTGATGTCCGATGGCAACCCGCTGGATGCCACCACCTTTCTCAACGGCCCGGCGAATACCTCGCCCAGCAGTGACACAAGCCCGGTGGTCTTGAACATCGCCGGGAGCATCAATTCCTTCGGGTTGACGGTGCCGACCTTTGCAAATATCACCGTGGGCGGCGACGCGAAGAATTTTGGATTTGTGGGCCAGAACTCCTCCGCGAATCAAACCACGTTTATCCAGGTGGCAGGGAAGATCAGTTACCGGGGCGACCTGACGAGCCAGACGCTGCCGGAGGCACGCCCCGCGGGACTGCTGGACCCGACCTTGAGCGGACTGCCGGGGACGTTGCTCAGCAGGTTATTTTACGATCCCACCACGGGCAAACTTACTTTCGTGGGCGTGATGTCGGCCACGGAAGCGTCCTGGTTGCTGAGTCCGTCCCTCAAAGTCCTGGACCAGTACGGCCAGCCAGTACTGGACGCCAACAATAATCCGACCACCACACCCGTCACCCTGAGTGCGGGCCAGATCAGCGCCATTCAACAACTTTACGCAAACAGTGGGGATGCCACCATTAATGACCAGGGCCTGGGTCTATACGGTCCCGGGCATTTCCTGGTCACGGCCAACACTATTGATCTGGCAACCTCGGGTGGCATTTATGCGAACACGGCCCCGACGCCCACCGACGGCCTGGCGAGCACCACGCAACCCGGTGCGGACCTGACGGTGCGGACCACGGGAGATTTGGACATGACCTCCTCACAGATTGCGAACGCGGGCTGGCAGGCGGGGGTTTTGCTCAACGTGGGCGGGGTCCTGAATGTGGGGGGAGCGAATTCCGCGATCAACATTGGCGACCAATACGCGCCCAAAGGCATTTTCACGGAAAGCAGCGGCAATGTGACGGTGGTGGCGCAGAGCAATATTAATCTCAACAACTCGCGCATCGCCGCTTACAACGGCGGGAATGTGACAGTGGAATCCTTGACGGGCGGCGTGAATGCGGGCAATGGTGGCAGTGGCTACGTGAATGTGGATGCGGTGCAAGTCGACCCGGTGTCCGGCCAGTTGGTATCCATCGCCCCCATTGGCATTGCCGGGAGCGGGATTGTGGCATACACGATTCCCGGTTCCAAGGCGCGGTTGGGCAACATCCTGGTGGAATCTCCCCGGGGGACGACGCTGGCCAGCCAGGGCGGCATTCTGCAAATCGAATTAAATGGCACGGATGCCTCGGGGGCCATCGCAGGGCTGTTCAGCGGATATGAATTGCGGGATGCGCAGGGAAATGCAATTACGGCGGCGGCCCTGGGGAACCCACGGGTGCAAGGCACGGTGGTGAATGGCCTGCCGACGGATGCGGCGCAGACGGTGGTGATTGGCAACCAGCGGCAGGCGGTGGCGGCGCCGGTGTGGGCGGAGCTGCTCACCTTATTAGGCGTGGCCCCAACGGCGGGCCAGGTGCTGAACCTGGAGGTTTCCGGCAACCAGGCGGGATTCTTAACGGCCTTGAATACGGGGGGCAGCAGTTTTGATCCCTTTAATTTTACCACCTTCATCAGTCCCGGGCGGGATGTGGATGCGAGCGGTTCGGGGATTGTCGCGCAAAACGTGCTGGCGAAGGCCACCGGGGAAGTGAAGGGATTTTTCGTGGGCTTTCATTCCGTGACGCTGGACGCGAATCTGATTGGTCCGGGCGTGGCGTTTGGGCAGACCGTTAGTCTCACCGATGGCGGTTCCGGCGACAGCGGGAGCGGCCCAACGATCCAGGTTATTTCGGAAAATCCGGTGGGCATCAATGGGGTTACGGTGGCGGCGAGTGCGCCGGAAACCACGAGTGCGGCGAAGGAAGTGGCCACCACCACGGAGGACAGCAGCATCCAGGCCGCGAAAACGGGCGAAACCGGGGACGAGGCCGACGAGAAGAAAAAGAAAGCAGGCAAGGAAATCGGCCTGACCCGGCGAGTGAGCCGGGTGACGGTGGTATTGCCGGGAACAAAGTAAGCCAGCCACACTATATCAGGTTACTGGCTCACCCGATAGAAGCGCACGGGGTCTGAGGCAGCGGCATTGGTATAGGTGAAAATACCCGCATCGGCATCAGTCAGGGCATTCGTGAAGATACCGGTCCAATCGGTCAGATTGATCGAGGTTTCGACGACGTAATTCAAATCATTCAGTCCGGGAAATTGCAGCGTGAACGTGCCATTGGGTGACCAGCTGGCGGTAAGTTGCGCGGGGCGGTAAAAGTTGCCGGGCGGCGCGGGCAAGGTGACATTGTCAAACAGGCTGGTGGCAAGGGCGGCGTTATTGTGGGCATTGACGATCAGGCCAGCGGTAATATTAGTGGCCATGAAAATGGTGGGCGAGGTGCCAAGCTTGAGCCAGTTGGTGCCATCGGGGCTGGCATAAGCGGTGAAGGTATTCAGGTTGCGCACGAGCCGCACCCAAGCGGGCGCGCTGAAACCGGGGAAGTTGGTATTCACGGTCACGGCACCGGCACTCGCACGCCAGCTGAATTCCAAGCGGTTGCCGGAGGTGACGTCCAGAAGGGCGCTGGCGGAATCCGTAGTCAGGGTGTCCCGTAGCATGACGCCGACCCTGGCACCGGGGGAGATGGACGACACGCCAGTGACGCGGGCGCGCAAATCACAGTTGCCGCTGACAGGCTCATAGACATAGGCAAAGGCATCGGCGGTGCCGCCAATATCCGAGCCAGAACCAGCCACCGTGAAGCCGCCATTTAGATAACTCGCCAGACCCGGGAGCCCCACGTTGCCGACGTCCAACGCCAGCCATGGCGGCGGCAGGGCTTCGGGCGTGGCGCTGACGGGCAAGGAATTGGCGCTCTCACCACCAGGGTTCAGGGCGGATACGATATAGTAATATGTCAGGCCGGGGATCAATCCGGAGTTCGTGTAACTGGTGCCGGAGAGATTGGTGACGAGGGTATAAGTTCCGCCATTGGTCAGGGAAGATTTTAAATTGTAGCTGGTGGCGCCCGCACTGGCGGACCAGGCAAGGATTACCTGGTTGGAGAGGGTGGTGATGGCCAGATTCGCCGGAGGGAGCGGCGGCGGAAGATTAGTAACCACGAGGAGCACGGCGGCGGAGCTTACGGAGCTGACGTTGTTGTAATTCACCCGGGCCAGCAGACTGTAACTGCCGGCCGCCACATTGGTCCAGGCGGCGGTATAAGGTGCATTGGTGACCTGGGCGATGAGATTGGTGGTGTTATAATAAAAGGCGACACTGTTCATTTGGTTGCTGTTGGCCGTGACGGTGGCGGCCAACAGGACCGTGGCTGGGGCCGGCAGATTGGCGTTGTTGAGCGGGCCGGTGAGGGTGATGAGCGGGGCGATGGGCGGAATGGGCGGGACAATCCGGATGTTGTCGAGGAAGACCGTGTTGTCACCCCCAGCCAGATCGGTGCCGACGAACGAGAGGGTGTGCACGGCGGCGGAGGCGCTGAAGGTGGCGGCATAAGGCACATAACTTGCTCCCCCGGGGTTGAAATTGGTGATGACCGTGTTGTCGACCTGAACATTCCACGACTCGCCGCCAGTGGCAACCGAACTGCGCTGGGCGGCGGAAAAGGTGACCGTATACGTAACGCCAGGGATAAAACCGGTGAGGGTCTGGGCGATGGTGCCATAACCCTGGAGGAAGCCGGCCTGGGTGCCCAGCGGGGCGGCGGGATTGCCAAAGGCGCTGCCATTGGCCACGATGCCGGAGCCGTTGCCCGAAGCGCCGCCAAAGATCCAGGAACCGCCGGCGGGGTTGTATTGGAAATTGCCGCCCCCAAGCGCAGGCAGTTCAAAACTGAAATTCACATTGCCGCTCACGACCGTCAGGCTGGTGGCGGCGGAGTCCATCACGCTGCCACCGTTGTAGGTGACACGGGCAAACACCGTGTGATAGCCGTTGGCCGGGTTGCTCCAATAATAACTGTACGGCGGACTGCTGGCGCGACCGAGCAGAGTGCTGCCATTGTCGTAGAACTGCACATAGCTGATAAGATTACCGTTGGTCACCACACTGGCGGCGAGGCTGAGGACGGCGGGGGCGGTGACCACGGCGCTGTTGGCAGGGGCGGTGAGGGTGACCACGGGGGCGACGGGCTGAGGCGGCGCGGTGAGGGTGATATTATCAATGAAAACGGTGTTGTCGCCCCCGGCGAGATCAGTGCCGGTGAAGGTGAGCTTGTGGGAGGTGGACGTGGCCTTGAAGGTGGCGGTATAATTCGTGAAGCTGGCAGGGCCCGGGCTGTTGCTCTGGATCACCGTGCCATCAATCAGCACGTTCCAGGACTGGCTGTTGCCGGGACGCTGGGCGGCGGAATAATTTAAAACGTAATTCGTACCGGGTTTGAAGCCGGAGATGATTTGGTACACAGTGCCATGCTCCTGGACAAACGCCGCCTGCGCGCCAAGCGGGACCGTGGGGTTGGAAAAGCCGCTGCCGTTGGCAACGAGGCCGGAGCCGTTGGGACTGGCACCCGTGAAGGTCCAAGACGCGCCGGCAGGATTGTACTGGTAGGCACCCCCGCCGATATTGGGGACTTCAAAGCTGTAATTGGCAATCCCCGGGGGCGTGAGGGAGACCCGGACATTGTCGAGAAAGACCGTATTATCGCCTCCGGCAAGGTCCGTACCCACAAAGGCCAGCGTGTGGGTGCTGGCGGTGGCGACAAACGGAGCGGTATAATCCGTATAACTGGTGCTGCCCGGGGCGTTGCTCTGAATCACGAAGTTATCCAGCAATACATTCCACGACTCGCCGCCGTTTTGCGAGGAACCGGAACGCTGGGCGGCGGAGTATATAATGTAATAAGTGGTACCGGGTACAAAGCCGGAGATGGCCTGCGACACCAGCCCATTACTTTGGACAAAAGCGGCCTGGGTGCCTTCGGGCGAGTTGGGGTTGGAGAAGCCGGAGCCGTTGCCGACGATGCCGGAGCCATTGCCATTCGTGCCACTAAAGGTCCAGAACGCGTTCGTGGGCACGTACTGGTAATTCCCGCCAATGGCAGGAGATTCGAATCCGCCATTGGCCAATGGCACGGCGGTGGCGCTGACTTCGACGGAATTGGCGCTTTCCCCACCCGGGCCGACGGCGGAGATCACATAATAATAGGGGGTGCCACTGACCAGCCCGGAGTCGGTGAAAAAGGTATTCACGGACGTGGCCACTTTGGTGTAACTGCCGTTGTGAACTATCGACCGTTTAAGGTTATAACTCGTGGCAGCGAAACTCGGGGTCCAGGCCAGGTCGATGCGGGCGAAGGTGTCCGGCATGGCGGACACATTCACGGGCACGGGCGGCGGACCGGCGGGGGTAAGAATGACGGGGGCGGAATTGGTGCTCTCGCCCCCGGAACTTACGGCGGAGACGGCGTAAAAATAACTCATGCCATTCGCCAGGCCGCTGTTAGTGGCGCTGGTGCCGGTGCCGGTCGCCACGGTGGCATAGTAGGGCGGAGTGGTGGTGGTGAGGCGTTTGAGATTGTAAGCGCTGGCACCGGCAACCGGGTTCCAGGACAGCGTGGCAGTGGCATTGCCAGCCGTGCCGGCCAAACCATTGGGCGCAGAAGGTGGAGCATAGACAAAGGTGCGGGGGGCGGAGGGGTTGCCGACGGCGGTCACGACGAGCGAATAAGTGCCCGGCGGCAGATTGGGGGGCAGGGCAAATTCGGTGGTCATCACGCGGCTGCCGGTCATCACGCTGGTGCTGTTCCAGCCGTAGGTGCGGGCGTAATAAACATTCCCCGTGGCGTTGTTAGTCAGGCGCACCAGCGGATAATTGCCGTTCATTTGCTCATCATCACCATAGGCCGCACCTTCGGAGATACCGTTCAAGCCGGTACCGGTGAGGTGATAGGAACCATTCAGATTTGGCATGAGACTGTTGATGACCGGAACACCCGCCGCCAGAGGCGCACCATCGGGGGTATAGACATAAAGCGCACCGGAATTTTGGCCGCCGATGAACAGGACCGTGCCATCGGGTAGATCCAACATGCTGTTGGCATAGGGCACACTGTTGTAGGAACTGCCATTGCCGGGGGCATTGACCAGCGTGAACGTGTTGGCCACATAATCATACTCATAGAAGCTGCACGGTCCGTTGAAGCCCGTCACCGGGCCCAGGTCGCAGAGCACTTTGCCATTGACCAGCATGGCGGCGGGCGCATCCACAGCACCGAGATTGTTCGGCATGCCGGGGCCGGCCACCCAACTGCCTGGGCTGCTCACGTTTGCCCCCGGGGTGTAGATGGCGGTGTTGGTAGTGGCCCCCAGGTAAAACACCTTGCCATTCGGCAGCAAAAATCCGGCCCCCAGTTCCGCGCCATACCCGTAAAGAGGCACGGGCACGCCGCCATCCTGAACCCATTGGTTCAACGACGGGAGGTAATGCTCGGAGTTCTGGGTGCCAATATCAATGGTGAGAATGTTATCATTGGGGAGTTTGACCCATTCAGCCTCGTCCTGCCCGCCCAAGGCGTAGCCCGAGGCGGACCAGCTATTGGAAACCACATTGTAAATGAAGCAGTCGCCGCCATTATTGGCGGGGCCGACGAGTGGATTGCCGTTGGGGAGGAGTTTGGAAATGGCATCTCCCAAACCCAGGCCGCAAGGAATGGCTGTCCATACGTTGTTAACCGGGTCATAAATTTCAGCGGAGCTGCCGCCACTGCCGTATTCCCCGCCGGCGACAAACACCGTGCCATTGGTGAGGAGCTCGGAAGCAAAAAACAGCCGGCTGTTGATCATGGTGGGCAGCGAGGTCCAGGCGCCATTGACATAGCTGCCGTGGCTGTCCGGAGTCAGTTTGACACACTGGCCCGCACCATTCATGCCCAGCACCGTGCCGTCGCTGAGCAACATGGCATTATTTACCCCGACCGGCGGCCCGCTGGCCAACGGGGTCCAGGTGCCCCCGGCCACGGCCCGGCCAGGACAGAGCAAGGCCCATAAAAACAAAGGAAGGATCGCCCAACCCGCCCGCGTCAGGGAGAGCAATTGCCGCCGGAGGGGACGCATGGAAATAATCGTCGTAATCAAAGTGGTTGCGTAAATGGTACATTACCCTAATTGACAACGAGGTGGGCGACAATACCCGGAAATGGTGAGACGATTATCACCGAATCAGGGAACGGAGACCAGAGCAGGTTTGATAACTCGCAAGCTACCGGCTGGCTTATTTAAACAACTGAAAGAATTGCCGGGTATTCGCCAGCGGAAGGGTGACCTGCCACTGGTTGCCGACGATTTGGGCGACCGGTGCGAGAGTCCAGTTCCCGGAGGCTAGATTGGTGGACGTCAGCAAAGTAAATCCGGCATTGGCCAGGGGCCAGGCGAGCGTAAGACGGTTACTGGTGAGAGTGGCCGACATGACTGGACTGGCGGTGCTAAGCAACTGGCCGGGCCCGAGGGCCTGAGTGGCGGCGATTTCAGTGGCCGAGAGCGCGCCGTTGTAAATCCGGAATTCGTCCAGGCTGAAATCCGGGTAGGGATCAGGGCTGTAAAGGGACCGGCCAATCCAACTGTAAAGATTGCTGACGGAGGTGAAGGAGGCGGTTACGGCATTATTGATACCAGCCAGGGCGCCATTAGTATAGAGGGCGAGCCAGCCACCGGGCGGATTGAACACGGCGGTGATATGAAAATTGGTGTGGAAACTAAAATCGGCATGGCCGTAGGCGTTTTGCTCGCCGGCGTAGTTGGCGGGGGTGATGGCGATACGGCCGCTTTGAGGGGCGCAAAAGATGTAATTGTAGCCGACGGCACCGCTGTAGGTGCCGAAACCAAACAGGAAACAGTTGGCTGGCAGTTGATCGGGAAAGGTGGCCCAAGCATCGATGGTAACAGTGGCGTAATTGCTCAGGATGCCGGGCGGCAATTGGAAGTATTGTTTGGCGGCGGCGGCGAGGGCCAGTTGCCCGCCGCCGAGGGTGCCGCCGTTGGGCAGGGTGCCGTTCCAGGCCGAACCACCTACAGAATCGGCCAAGATGAGGCCGCTGGTTTCGGTGAAACTGTAGCGGTGCACCACGGCGACGGGGGCGGCGACCACCTGAACCGTCTGGGTGACCGTGAGGCTGAGGCTGGGGTAGCTGACACTGATGGCGACGGTGCCGGAGCCGACCGCAGTGATATTACCCGCGCTGTCCACGAGAGCCAGGTTGGTGTTAGCGGAGGTAAAGGTGAGGGCATGACTGGCATTGGCGGTGAGGTTGCTCCAATTACCGGTCAGCAAACCATAGACGGTGGCGGAGGCCAACTGACCCCGGTTCAAGGTGGCGGGTAATTGCAACTGGAGGGCCGTGTAGGAGTTCAGCCCGGTGGCGTTGAGCCGCAGAATGGAAAGGGAATTCGCCGGCAGGGTGAGGGTAAGATTGGAGCTGACATTCGCGAGGGTGTTCGTGGTGGGGAAAACGTAAGTGGGGGCAGCGAGAGAATTTTCATCGCCAGCACTGCCCGAGGTCAAGCGGATGAGGGTGCCATTGGGACCAAGGTTGTTGAGGCCGCTTAAATTGAAGGTGGTGGCGAGGGAGGTGCTGTAAGGATTGACGGCTTTGATAATGACCTGGCCAGCGGTGTGGGAGTAGGTTGCGGAGGCGAGGAGGGCGCTGGTCGCGGCGGGCAGGGTGACATCCTGCACGAGGTTGGTGGCCATCTGCAGGGCGTTGGTGCCGAGGTAACACTGGGCCCGCGAAGCGGCCACCACGATTTTAATATAATACCAGGTGTTGGCGGCAATGGTCTGGTTCACCCTGGCGTAGGTGGTCTTGACCCCGCCCACCGTTTGTTCCAGGCCGTCGGCGGTATTCGACCAACCGCCGATATTCCACCAGGTGAAATTGTTGTCATCCAGGTAATTGAACAAGACGAGAAAGCCCTCGGTCCCGGCGGTTTTGCGAGCCTGGAGGGTAAGGGTGTAATTAGCCCAGTTGGTGCTGCCGGTGGTACTGTAGCAGTCGGTAATTTGGGCAGTCTGCTGGTAGAGTCCAGCGGCAGCGCTCCAGGTGCCATTGAAGACATTCCAACCGGTCGTGCCCTGATTGACAAAATCGCTCTGATACAACGCCACCGCGTTGCTCGTGACGACGATATTGGTGTATTGCACGGAGGTATTCCAGGACCCCAGGCCGAAGGCGCCATGGGGGGCGAGGTTGGCATTGGTGGTGATGACGACCGCGGCGGGCAGGACGGTGTCGCCGCGATTCTGGCCAAAGAGTTCCTGCACATAATAGGACGGCGTGCCGAACAGGCCCCGGGAGCTGTCGTAATAGATGAGGTCGGGGTGCCACTGAATGCCGTTCACATTGGCGAACAATGGGGCGTAGGAAGCCATGAGCACGAGATCCGAATTGCGCTCCATCCCGGTCATAAAGGCGGCCTCGCCGAGCGCGGCGGCGAGATTGCCGTAATTGCCATAACCAGTGGTCACAGCGTACTCACCAACAAACACCTTCGGTCCGGCGCGGCTGTAACTGTCATATTTGGTGGCGTAGGAAATAAAGGTGGCGGGGCTGGCGTAATAATGTTCGTCAGCAATCTCCACCGGCCGGCTCGTGGGCAGGCCGCCCCAATTTGGGGTGATCAGATGCAGGGCAGGATAACTGGCCTTGAGAGCGTCGTAAAACAAGGCGAAGCGGTCGTTGTAGTAAGTGCCGCCGTTTTCATTGCCGATTTCGAGATACTGCAAGTTATAAGGCGCGGGATGCCCGTTGGCCGCGCGCTGCGCGCCCCAATAGGTGCTGGTATCGCCATTAACATACTCCACCAGATCGAGGGCATCCTGCACCCAGGGGCCCATTTGATCCAGGGGCACGGTGTTATTGGTGGCACCATTGTAACCCAGGGCCAGACCGGCATTAATATCGTAGAGCGGGGCCATGCCGAGGTCGGCACAAAACTGGAGGTACTCATCGAGCCCGAAGCCATCGGTGGACCAGTAACCCCAGGCGTCATTATTGTGCCCAGGGCGCTGGGCGACGGGGCCGATGGTGTTTTTCCAGCGCAGGGCGTTGGTGAGGTTGTTGGCCTCAATAAAATTGCCGCCGGGGTAGCGGTAAAAGGAAGGATGCAAAGCGGCCAGCATGCCGCCCAGATCGGAGCGGAGGCCGTTGGCATCATAGTTATACGTCTGCTTGGGGAACAGGGATACGGAAGCGAGCCAGACGGTGCCGGGGCTGGCGAGGCTCAAGACGAGTTCGGCATTGGTGTCACTGGCGGTGGCGGACAGGACGGCAGTAAAATTATGCCAGTTCGTGGTCAACCCACTGAAGGAGGATTGGGCGTAGATCCGGCTGCCATTGGTGCTTTGCAGCCGGGCGGTGAGGGGTCCGGAAAAGCCAGCGGCGGCGGCGGCGTAAAAATTAAGGGTGTAAGAGGCACCTCCCTGGATGGCCATGCCCCAAAAACCGTGGTTGGCCGCCCCGACATTGCCAGTGCCGGAGGCCAAGGTGAGTTTAAGGGAATTCGGCTGATTGGGGTTTAAAGGCCGAGTCGTATCCACAACGATCGTGCCGGTCGCGGCACCGGAGGTGATCAGTGTCCAAAAGTCCGGGTTGGCGGAGTTGTAGAAGGACCGGTTGCGGACCATTTCAGCATAAATACCGCCCTCCCCGGCGTAATTAATCTCCTCAAAAAAGATGCCGAAGAGATTGGAGCTGACGCCCGCGCCGGGCTGGCCGGCCTGGATGGTGACGGTGGCGGCGGATTGGGCGCGGGCGTCTTCACCCGCAAAACCAGTGGCAACGAGCGCCCATACCCATAATTTCAGCCATTTCATAAGATAATTTCCCCAACGCGCGAAAAGCAACGGGGCGGCGAAGTGGCTTCGCCGCCCCGTGCCATTCACTGCATGCGGCCGTGTTCAGGGATGACGCAGACGGTAGAAGACCGTCGGGTTCGCGGGGTTGACGGTCACGCTGAGGCTGGTCACCGCGGCACTCCCGGTGATGTCCACCCAGTTGTTGCTGAGGCCCACGGCAGCGCTGTTCGTTTGGGCCTGGAGAATCCAGCCGAGATGGTCGGCGGGCCAGGCGAGGTTCAAGGTGCTGCCGGTGACCGTGACCGTGATATTTGTCGGGTTGGGGGCGATGGTGTTGCCCACCACCACGCTCAGCGCGCCACTGGCCGGATTGAAATGGTAGGCCAGGCCGGTGCCGGGCGAACCAGCAATGCTGGTGAAGTTGCCGGTACCACCAGTGCTAAACAACTGGAAGGTGTCACCCACCGCCAGGGCAGTGCCATCCGAGGTGATGTTGGTAATGGTCAGCGTGCCGCCAAAGCTGGCGGTTGAGATGCCGATAATTTGGTCGCTGGCGGCGTTACCGCCGGTTTTGTCCACACGGAAGGTGGCGTTGCCGTGGAGGGTCAAAGGCGTGGATTGGAGGGTCAAGGCCCCCAGGCCGGCGGCATCGCCCGCACCCAGGTTGCCCGCCGGGCCGACCACGAGGGGTCCGCCAAGGGTGCCCGCACCGGCGAGGGTGCCGTTGGTTACCACGGTGGCGCCGGTGTAACTGTTAAACCCATCCAGGTAGACGGTGCCCGTGCCTTGTTTGACAAGGCCGCCATTCAAGCCATCGCCGGAGGTGAGACCGATCTGGATGCCGATGGTGTTGCCGCCGTCATCCAGGATGAAGCCATTGCTCATGACCATGCTGGAGGCCTCGAGGAAGTCATTGGTGGATTGCACCGCCTGGAGAATACCGCCGTTGAGATAGGCCGCCGAAGTGGCGGGAGTGGTCCCATTGTATCGAATCGCCGTGGCTTGCAACAGGCCACCGTTGAGATAGAGGGTGCCACTGGCACCGGCATTTTCACCCAGCCAGAGGTTGCCGCTGTTCAAGACCTGGCCGCCATTGACGATCAAGGTGCCCGTGGCGCCGAGTGAGCCCACGACAATGTTGTTGGCACCGGCTTTTTGTACCGTGCCGCTATTGACGATCAAGGTGCCGTTCGCCGCGGTGTTCAACCGGCCAATGACCAGCCAGTTATTGGAGACCGTGAGGGTGCCGCCGGCCACCACCACCGCACCGGTGGAAGCTGCGTTGCCGGCAATCCAGAATTCTTGGGAAGCGAAGCTCAGCACCCCACCATTGGTGAGGATGACCGTGCCGGCCTGCACGAGACTGGGGGTGGCACCATTAAGGTAGTTTTGGCCACTGACGACCAGGGTGCTGGTGCCATTATTGACCCAGGCAACGCCGCCTGGCGATCCGTGGATGCTGCCGCTCCAGACCCCACTGCCGCCGCTGCCGGTGGTTAGGGTGGCGGCCGCGGCGTTGTTATCAATCGTGCCCGCGCCGGACAGGCCATTTAAGGTCAGGGCATTGCCGGCCAGTTCCAGCGTTCCGGGCGCGCTGATGGCCAGGTTGCCGGAGCCGAGGGCGTTGGCGGCACCGAGAATCACGGTGCCGTTGCTGATGGTGGTGCCGCCGCTGTAGCTGTCTCCCGTGAGGGCGAGGGTCAGTGAGTTGGTGCCGAGCTTGGTCAGGGCGGCCACGCCGCCGAGGCTGCCGGAGCCTTGGATCGTATAGCTTTCCGCAGTGTTGCTGACCAGGATGCTGGCGGGACTCGCGCTGGTGTTCAGAATGACGGCACCAATGCCGCGGTCATTGAAGGTAACCGCGTCACCCGGCACGACGGTTTGCTGATAGACGGTCGGGGTGGTGAACAAGAGCCAGTTGGTGGTGGTGCCAATGTCCCAGAGGCTCGCATTGTTGCCGGTCCAGAGGAGGCCCGGGCCGGTGCTGGTAATGACCGCGTAAAGGGTGGAGCTGGCGACGCTGTTGGAGAGCACCGCGACAACCCCTTGCGGGGCAACAAGGGTGCTCGCGAAATGTCCAGCACCGGCGATCGATCCGGTGTATTTGATCAACGGAATCTTGCCCACCGTGAAACGGCCATTGAGCCGGATCTGGTTGGTGCCGTTCAAGGTCAGGGTGCCCACGCTGAACACGGGTTGGGTGGTATTGCCCAGGCTGCCGAAACCAAAGTCCAGCGTATTGGTGCCCGTGCTGGTGCTGCCGAGGGTGAGGCTGGCGAGGGGCATGGTCGAATTGGCGGTCAAATTGATCCCGAATGCAGCACCATCATTAACGGTGACGGACCCGGAGGCCTGCGAAGCGGTTGTAATATAGAGTTCACCCGCACCCACCACGGTGCTGCCGGTGTAGGTGTCCGCCCCGGTGAGGGTGAGAGTGCCAGCCCCCAGCTTGGTGAGACCGCCACTGCTGTTATTGCCGGTGGTGATCGCGCCGAGCGTGGCCGGAACGAGGTAATTGCCACTGTTCAAGGAAACTGAGGGGCTGGCGGAGTAGCCGGTGCCGGGGCTCGTCACCACAATGCCCGTGACCGTGCCCGAAACCGGGTTGATGGTCGCATAAGCCGTGGCCCCCGTGCCCGTGGGATCCGTGATGACGATCTGGGGAGGAACGGTGTAACCCGAGCCGCCATCCGCCAGAGCGATGCCGGTGATGCCCAGGCCCGTCGGAGCGAGCAGAGGTTGGGCAATGGTGATGGCCTGGCCATTATCATCCAGGATGGCCCCGCCGCCATAGACATAGGCGCCGCCCAGGTTGGCGAGGAAGCCAGCGTTGGCCGCGGTCCCGGCTTTGAGGGTGCCGCCGTTAAAGTTAATAGACACATTGGGATTGTTACCGACGCCATTCAGGAAGCCGAGGGTTTGCAGCAAACCGCCCGCGTTCAAGTTTAGGTTGGCCACGTTGGCGCTGTTGCCGGTCAGGCCGTTGTAACTGGTGCCCATGTTCAATTTGGTGGTCAGGCTGGGGGTCAAAACCTGGCCGCCTGCGCCAATGGTGATGGTCGCTGTGTGGCCGGAGCCAGTGCTGGACCAGTTTACCGCGAAGCCATTGAGCCCGGTCGTCGCGGGAGTGCCGCCGCCGGCGACCTGCACGGTGCCGCCCAGAATGTTCACCACGGCGGTTTCACCGGCGGTGAAACTCCGGTTCACCAGGAAATAAGTGCCGGCCGGACGATTCGGAATATTGATGGTGCCACCGAGCAGGTCGAGCTGGCCGAAGGTGCCCGCACCACCGGAAAAGCCGCCAATGTTGATTTCACCGGCCAGGTTGACCACACCGCCAGTCAGCTTGTAGTAGCCGGACGCACCGACGGCAGTGCCAATTTGAAACGCGCCGCCGCCGGTGTCCGAATTCGCCACCAGTGAGGTGCCGGATTGGTAGAGAGCGCCGGACTGGCCGGCGGTGTCGCCGATGAGAATATCCGTGGCGGAGGCCAGATTGCCAGCCCCGGTAATGGCCAGGGCGCCACTGTTTACCACGGTGTTACCAGTCAGCAAATTGGTGCCGGTCAGCGCCAGGGTGCCAATGCCCGCGAGGGTCAGGTTCAATGCCCCGCCGGAAATGGGACCGCCCACGGTTAAGGTGTTCGAGTTAATGGTGAGGGTGCGGTTGGCATTCACGGTGACGGCACCGGAACCGACGTTAAGACTCTGGCTGCCGTTAAAAGTGAAGTCCCCGTTCCACGCCTGCGCATTATTGCCGACATTGACCAGACCGGCGACCGAGCTATCCAACGCGCCGCCATTCATGGTCAGCGGACTGTTGCCGAGGGCGGAGGCGGCACCTAAAACCAGCGTGCCGGAATTTACGAAGGTGCCACCGGAGTAACTGTTGCTCGTGCCCAGCAGCAGCGAGCCGCTGCCGTTGATAGTCACCGAGCCAATGCCACTGATGCCGCCCGTGCCGGTCTCGCTGTAGGGCAGGCTGCTGTTCTGGGTGAGCGTATATGGCTGCACTGTCACGGTCAGGTTGAGGTTCGTGCGGACCGGGCTCACCCCGTCATTGTAGAGGGTGTCATCCAGCGTCACGCCGGAGCCATCACTGTAATTCACCAGACCGCTGCCATTGTTCCAGTTACCCGTGGCAAAGTCCCAGGTTCCGCTCACCGAACCGTACCAGGTGAGGGCCGCACCCAGGCGCGTAATGTTCAGATCGAGGGAATGATTGGCGGTATTATTCACGAGCACGGCCGTGATGCCGGGCAGCGCGCCCAGTTTGAAGTTGTTAAGATTTGGCAGGGTGGCACCGGTGTAGCTGATCAACGGGAACTGGCCGGTCACCCAACCGGAGCCAGTGATCACAATGGTGTTGGAACCGCCCACAGTCAGAGCACCGCTGGCGGCAATTGCGGGCACAGCCGGGTTGCCAGTCAGGGTTCCATAAGCGAGGTTCAGGATCGAGTTTGTCGGGAGCACCAGGTTTGCCGGTGTAAAGGAAGTTCCGCTGGAGACGTCGAAAGCCACCGCGCCGTTACTGACAATTAAATCGCCGGGCGTAATCAACGTGCCGGGGTTCAGATTCAAAGTCCCACCCAGAACGCGCGTGGCACCGGTATAGGTATTACCGGCCGCCAACGTAAGCGCACCCGCGCCGAGTTTCACCAAACCACCGCTGGTATTGGCCGCCAGCACGGCTGTGCCCAGCACCGCGCCGCTGCCACCGCCGCCAATTACGACATTGGTCAGCAGGTCACTGCTGGCATAACCGGTGCCGGGGGACGTGATCATAACGCCCGTCACCACGCCACCAGAAACAGTTGCCAGGGCCCGGGCACCGGTACCGGCACCACCGGTAATGGTCACCAAGGCGGTGTCGAGGTAATTAGAACCACCGGAAACAACCGGTATGGAAACCACGCCATAACCCGGCGGGGCCAGCAAGGTCTGTGGAATGCCGATGGGGAAGCCACCATCATCAATCACCGCACCCCCACTGAAGACATAAGCAGCCGTCAGGTTGGTAACGAAACTCGGATTAGCCAGGTTCGCCTTGAGCGTGCCGCCCTCAAAATTCAAAGTCCCCGCACCCGTGCCGCGAATTACAGAATTGGCCGTCACCACCCCACCCAGGAGGTTCAAGGTGCCGTTGCCCGCAGCGTTGCCTTTGCCCAGAATGACACTATCCTTGGGAATTACCAGGGAAGCGTTGCCAGAAACATTCAAGGTGCCGGTGCCGACTTCGCCCGGCCATAGGCCGCCGCCGAAGGCCCCGCCATTGGGATTGGCATTGAAGACCGCCGTGCCGCTCAAGTTCATGGCTGCCACCGAGGTGGTGGCACTGTAGGCAATGGTGGCGGAGGATCCCGTCAGATTAACCACGCCGCCACTTTGATTAAACACGGCACCGCCGGCGGTGCCACCCAAGGCAATAAAACCACCGATGGTCGTCACGCCACCACTCTGAGTGAAGGCACCATAAGCGGACTGGCCGATGCCGAATTGGTCAAACACCGACAAGTTGCCGCCGGTCATTTGGAAATCGCCCGCCGCACCCGCCGTGGTGCTGATTTGCAAACTGGAATTATAGAGCTGGCCGGCGTTGGCACTGGCGAGCAGCGTGCCGCCATTCAGGTTAAGAACGGCACTGCCTGCCGTGCCGCCCACGGTGTCTACCGCTGTGTTAGTCACCAAGCCGGAGATGTTCAGGGAACTGTTATTCACAGCGAGGGAAGCGGAATTGTTTAATGTGCCAGAAATGGAGGCGCTTCCCGCACTAATGGTCGTGGCGCCGCTATAAAGATTGTTACCAGCCAGGGTCAAGGATCCACTTCCCGACTTGGCGAGGCCCCCGGCTCCGCTGATGCCCGCATTGACCACGATATTGTTGCTACCGGTGGCGGTCAGCAAAGCACCACCGTTGGCGACCGGCTGGCCAAGGATCAAATTACCCGCAGCCGCGTTCAAGCTTTGCGGACCGCTCAACGTAATCGGGAGATTTAAGGTCTCGGTGGTAGTGGAGTTATTGGTCACGCCCCCCAGCAATGTCAGGGTATCGCCCACAGAGGCACCCAAGACGAAGCTACCCGCGGTGCTGTCAAAAGTGAGTCCCGTCACACCATAGTTGTTATCGAGGTTAGGATTGAGTGCGGTGCTGCCCGCAAAAGTCACGCTGTCACCCACAAAGGCCGGAGCCGCGCCACTGACCCAGTTAGGGTTGCTGGACCAGTTCAAGTTACCGGCCAGTCCGGCCCAAACTTCATTCGCCGGGACCACGGTCACATTGATTGTCGCGGCACCCACCAGCGCCGTCGTATCGGTGGCCGCAGCCGTCAGCGACTTGGTACCGGTGGCCGTGGCCCCAGACACGGTGACACTATTGGTGTAAATATTGCTGGCATTCGACTGCACCAGTGACAAGACCGCCGAACCGCCCAGAGAGCTGGTGTCCACCACGACCGAGGCGATGGGATAAGTGCCTGGCGTGACGGTGACACTCAGGAGAGTGGTCTGATTACGGGTGAGAGTGGCCGGGGTGGCCGTGCCCACCGAGGTGGGGGCAGTGGTGCTCGAGTAATGCAAGGTTACGGAATTCGGTCCCGTCACGATTTTGAAATTGGCCGCATTCAACGGTGCCACATCCCAGACCGGGGAACCCACAAAGGTGCCGGAGATGCCGCCCGCAGCGGTCATCAGAACATAATCCGCCGTGGTGTCCAGCGCCACCGACGCACTCGGCGCGGCGAGATGCATGACGTTGTTATTATTGGCCAAACTGCCATTGATCGCGATCAGGCTGTTGGAGCCGTTATGCACCGTGCCCAAGGTGAGGGAAACCAGGGCACCAGCCGAAAGCGTGAGATTATTATTGAAGGAATTGGTTCCGTAAGCGGTGGCCGTGCCACCATAAATTTTGGCACCCGAGGCGGCGGTCACCGAGCCATTAACAGTGCCGCTGCCCAACAAGTTTTGCCCACTGCCCAAGGTATACGCACTGGCGCCAGAGACATCGAACGTGGCGCCGCTGGCAAGGTTGAGATTGGCGGTGCCGGGGAGGGAACCAGTCAAGGCCAGGGTGCCCCCGTTAATCAGTGTGTTGCCGGTGTAAGTATCGGCACCCGTGAGTTTAAGCGTGCCCGCCCCAACCTTCGCGAATCCGCCGGAGTTGGTCACCACGCCGGAAATCGTCAGGGTGTCGCCCGCGTTAACGCCGATCACCCCGGTGCTGATCAGGTTAACCCCATTCGGCACCGTGTAACTGGTACCGGTGTTATTGGAAACCGCACCACCGTTCAAGGTCAGCGCCCCGGTGCCCAAGGCGACCGTGTTGCCAATCACCACGGTACCAGCATTGACACTCAAGCCACCCGCAAAGGTATTGGCCCCGCTGAGGAGCATTGCGCCCGCGCCGCTCTTGGTGATACCCGTGCTACTGTTGATGATGCCAGAAACCGTGAGGTCAATGCCACTGGGCGTGGTGCCCTGGGCGACATTAAAAAAGCCCAGACCGTTAAAGTGGACCGGGCCACTGAACAAGGAGGTAATCGGGCTGGCGAGACTGTTAATCCCGTACACTGGGGTCGACTGCGCGCTGAAAACATAATTGCCGCCGGTGGAGGTCACGGTGCCGCCAGTGAGATTGATATCCATGAGATAACCTTCATTGCCACCCGAGGTGTTAGCCAAAGTACCGCCCACCACATTGATGGCGCTCACACAAACACCGGCGTTGTAACCCACGGAATCCACCCGGCTCAGAATCAGGGTGGCCCCAGGATTGACGGTGACATCGCCGCGGACAATGCCGGTCGCACCGCCGCCGGAGCCGTTACCGAGTTGCAACGTGCCGCCGTTAACCACGGTGCCGGCGGTGTAAGTATGACTATTGCCCAGCTTCAGCAAGCCCGGGCCGTCCTTATACAAAGTGGTGGGCACCACGCCATCGGTAATCTGGGGCCAAATGGTCCAGTTATTGGCGTTCGCATCCGCCTCGGGAACGTGCACATACAATTCACCCGTCGGCAGTCCCGAAACCAACTTGCCGGTCCCGGTGGCGTTCCCTGCATTATTGTTCAACATCCACCGGGATACCCCGCGCAGCATCAGACCGCCGCTGCCCAAGGTGAGGGTGTCGCCACTCGGCACGTTAAAGTCACCACAAAGGACCAGGGAATTGAGGGTGGCACTGGCGCTCAGTGTACTGATGTAGTTGCCGGCGTTGCTGGGTGAGCCGCTCAACCAGTTTTGGGTGGCGGACCCAGTCAGTAAAGGGGTGCTGCTGGCTGTGGCCGAGACTGCCGTGTAATTAGTGTAAGTTACAATGTTGCCACTTCCATCATTGGCCGCCCAATCACCCGTATTATTGGCCCCCACATTATCCCCCGTGGTGGCCCAGCCGCCCAGGATGCCATTGACATTGGCGGTGGTCGTGGTGATCGCGCCCCCCACCGGACTTAGAAAATCCACCGTACCACCGGGATTCTGGAGGAGAGCACCGAGGGCAATGGTCAGCGCACCCGAGGTAGATTGGGTACCAATGACCCGGGAGAAACCGGGATTTACAACGGTGGCGGCAAACGCTTGGGCCGTGGTGGTCGCACTCTTTTGTTTGACTTGCAAGGTGCCACCGCCCAGCACCAGCGGGGAACTGCTGTTGATCAAATTGTTAGCAACGGTCGCGTTGGCAAAATCTTCAATGAGGGAGCCGCCATCCACCACCGTGGCGCCGGTGTAAGTATTTGCGGCCGTGCCGTTCAAGGTCAGACTGTTGGTACCGGCATTGACCAGCGTGAGCGAACCAGCCGTGTTGGCGAGAACACCGCCAAAGGTGCTGGGGCTGGCGGTGCTATTGTTGACCACCAGTGCGGCCGTGCCGCCAGACTGCGTGGTATCCACTGTGCCGGAACCACCCAGCCCGCCCACGATTTGCACCGAGCCATTCAAATCCAATTTCGCATTGGCCGCCACGGTAAGGGGGCTGGCCGAGGGCAGGGTGCCCGCTGACATCAATGCCTGCACTTGGGTCTGGTTCAAAGTGGTGTTGTAAATGGATACTTGATCAATCATGCCGTTCAACCCGGCACAACCATCGCCCGTTTCGCCACAACCACCAATCCAGACCTGGCCGCCACCGGCCAGACCAGACCAGGTATTTTCACTCCAGGCATCCACATTGCCATCCACATAGCTCGTTTTGACGTTGTTGGCATCGCAGGTCATCACCACATAATGCCAGTTGCCATCGCTAACGGTGGTGCTGCCGGCTTGCCAGCCACGGCCGTAGCTCACACCACCCGCCAGCGTGCCGCGACTATCCAGTCCCATGCCCGATCCAGCGCCATTATTGCCACCGTTGTTCAGGTGGAAAATGGTGTTGGCGCCGCCGGTGCTATTCCAGCCGCCATTGCCCTGATACAAATAAACGGCCCCGGGCGTGGCAGTTTTGATCCAGAGACCTACTGTCCAAGCGGTGCTGCCACTAAAGGACACCACCGCATTACTCACGACCACATACCCCGCGTTCAAGGTGGCGGGAATACTCAGGGCATTGCCCCCGAACCGGCCGCCACCAGAAATCGTGGCGGTCCCAATCAAGGTGCCATTCAGGGCGGCACCACCCGTGCCCTCGTTGTTGATGGTGCTGCCAGTGACGTTGTCAAAGGATAGATATAATACCGGTGCCGGCACGGTAGCGACCGTGACTCCGGCGGCTGGGAGTTGCAGGGTGCCGGCACTAATGGTCGTTGGGCCTGTGTAAGTGCTGGCCCCACCCAAAAGCAGCGTGCCGTTACCAGTCTTGGTCATACCGGCCGCACCTGTCAGCGGCACATTCAACGTGGCAGTAACCGCGTTGCCCCCATTGTTATTAACGGTAATGGTTGGCGTCCCGGCCGAAACGGCCAGATTGAGCACACTGCCACCGCTCGGAATGAGCGTCCAGTTGTCGGCATTAAGGCCGGCCAAATTCCCGAATAAGAGTGCGCCCAGGTTGTGCGTGGCATCCAGGGTAACGGTGGCGGGGGCACTGGGATCCACGGTGCTAAAATCAGCTGTCGCGCCAATACCATCGGCGACCGTGCCACCCAGCCAGTTGCCGGTGGCGCTATAAATGCCGCCGGACTGGTTGGTCCAAGTGCCGCTGGCGGCCCCGGCCACAAAAGGGCCGGCAAGCAAGCTTAGGCAGGCGGGGATAATGCTTCCAAGGTAGTTGATTTTCATGATGTTGTGGGAATGGTACTGGCTGCTTGTTTAAAATGGGCGGGGTGTCCGTCGGGCGGGCCGGACGGACGTCAAGGGGTCTGCAAAATTGACGACTGCGGATTTAATATTGATTGCTAATACACGGCACCGTTTATGCCTATCCCTCTACAGGTGGAGTAAGGCGGGCATCCGCCGGAGCGGAAAAAACCAGCCCTACTCGCGCCGCCCCAAGGGGTAATAACCTCGGTTGGCGGTAGGCAGCGCTTGACTCTGTGATGATTAAATATTTGTAACTTAAAGGCGATGGTGGCAGCAACGCCATTTTGCGCAAAAGATTGACCAATTTGCGCATGACTAGCAGCACCATTGGCGCGGTTTGCCTGATTACTAGAGTGATGTTCCCAACCAGTGCCTGCCTTGACTTTGCGAGGTTGGTTACGGACAATGGCCGGACTGGGTGGACGGCACCACTAAGATTTGATGTGAAAATCGGCGGCTTACATGCGGGGGTGTTGGGTACTTTTGGGCTGCTGATTGCCATTATTGGCGGTTTGGGCTGGTTCAATCTACTGGAGGCAAGCCGGGTCAACCGTGAATTCCACCAGATTACGGATTTGCAGTGGCACAAGACGCATCTGGCCATGACCGCCTTGGAACGCTCCTCCCTCAACAGCCGGCTGACCATGGAGCTGTTTTTTCAGACCAACCAGGACGTGATTCACCTGCAGTTACAGCAGCGCGAGGCGAATTCCCAACAAATTACCGGGTTGCTTGAACAGCTTAACCAACTAGCCGAGACCCCCAGTGAGCAGCAAGAACTGGCTGGGATTGCCGCGGCCCGGCAGCCCTATGTAAAAAGTTATCTGCATGCGCTGGACCTGCTCCTGAAACAATCGCAGCCGGAAGCCGCCCGCGCGACGATGATGCAGGAGACCCTGCCCAAATTAGAGGCGTATCATCAAGCCTGGTCCCATTTCCTGGCCAGTCAGGACCGCCAGATCGACGACATTAGCCAGCAGATGGCGGTGGATTATGCGGCCGACCGGCAACGCAATCTGGCCCTGCTGGGAGCCGGGATTTGCCTCTCCGTGGTCATCGCCCTGCTGGCCCTGCGCCATTTGCACCGGGAGGACCACCGCACGGCGGAATACACCCGCTTGCTGGAGGTTGCCCGGGCGGAATTGGAAACCCGCGTGGCGGCCCGTACCACCGAGCTCAGCCAGGCCAATCTGGAGCTCCAAACAGCGCTGGGCACTGCCCGTGACATGGCGCGCCAGGCCGAGCTGGCCAGCCAGGCCAAGAGCCAGTTTCTGGCCAACATGAGCCATGAAATTCGCACCCCGATGAACGCCATCATGGGCATGGCCTACCTCATGAGCGAGAGCAAGCAGGTACCAGAACACCGGGAAATGACCCGGACCATTCTGGATAGCAGTGAACATTTGCTGACCATCATCAACGGGTTGTTTGATTTGTCAAAAATGGAAGCCAGTAAACTGGTTTTGGAACCAAGTCCCTTTGAGCTTGGGGTCCTGGTACGAGAAGTGCAACAATTTCTCCAACCCCAGGCACGGGCCAAAGGGCTGGTGCTTGAACTACAGCTTTCGGAAGTTTTCCCCGGCGGGCTGGTGGGGGATGCGATGCGCTTGCGCCAGATCCTGATCAACCTGCTTGGCAATGGGATTAAATTTACAAAGCAAGGCTGGGTGCGATTGGAAGTGCAGTGTCTGGCTCAAACGGAAACCCATGCGCGCTGGCAGTTTGCAGTAACGGACTCGGGCATTGGCATTGATCCAGCCATCCAGCCCAAACTTTTTTCCGCCTTCACCCAAGCCGATGAGAGCACCACCCGCCGATATGGTGGCACCGGGCTGGGTTTGGTTCTCTGCAAACGCCTGGTGGCATTGATGCAGGGTAGCATCCGCCTGACCAGCCAGCCCGGCCTGGGCACCCGGGTATGGTTTGAAATTGATTTTCCCCGCACACTCGGGAAGACATAAATGCAGCCCGCCGGCCGCTCGCCTTGGCTTCGCGCCAGGCAATGGAAACCACCAAAACGCAAGGGTGGGAGCCTCGTAAATTTAGGTGAAGTGAGCCACCATCGGTGCTATGCTAATGCCCGGGCAAGGAATCGGCCGGGTGGAAATTCCGCTGTCCTGGAACTTAAAAAGGCATGTCAAACCCAATAAAATCAGATCCCCAAACCGTCCGGGAACATTTGCGCCAGCTGCGCGACCAGTTATTACATTTGCATAAGACCCTGGTGGATTCCGAACGGATTGGTTATGAACAAACCATCGGGCAAATTGGCTCCCCCCAGCAATTTCTGCAACTACTCGCGGCGGACCCCTGGTTTGGCTGGCTGCACCCCCTCTCCGAACTCATCGTGGCGATTGACACCGCGCTGGACGCTAAAAATCCACCGCCGGCCACCGCGCTGGAGGACTTGGTTCGCGGTGCCTACCGCCTGCTGGTTCCCTCGGAATCCAGCGATGACCCGGCTAATCGGGGGTTTGCCAGCCACTATTTCGAGGCGCTGCAGCGCGATCCGGACGTGGTGGTCGCGCACGCCGAGGTTGCCAAACTCCGTCGAACCCGCCCGGTATCAGGTTAAGGCGTGGGGATTTATTACCAGGCCCATTCGTTCCAGCACCCCCTCCCAAGCTGGCACCCGGTAGTGCGCAGTATGGCGCGGCCCCCATTTTTAAGGGCGGCCAATCAAGATTCGTGAGACCTCCACAAATTTTGTCTTTTGTGCACAAGAATGGTAGACTCGCTCAAAGGCAATTGATACGTTGCGCATAATTATGAAGAAAACCACCTTCAAGGCTGAATCTCAGGCCGACCTGGTCGCTAAAATCCACGCGGCCATCTCCGGTGGCCTCAATCCCACGCTCGGAATTCTATTCTGTTCCGTGGATCTTGGTATCACCGCAACCGCCCAAGCATTGGGCGAATTTGCCTTTCCTTTCTTTGCCTGCAGCTCTTGCGGGGAAATTTTCACCGATGGGGAACAGAGTCGCGCTTTGGAAAATTCGGCCGTGGTGGCCCTGCTGGAACTGCCGGCGGATGCATTTCAGGTCAAATTGATTCAGGGTGCGGGCCTGGATTCGCGGGCATTGGGGGCGGCGATTGGCAGTTGGGGCAAGGCGGTCTTCAAAAATCCGGCCTTCATGGTGGTGATCAGCGGTATTACGCGCGATGGCGAGGAAGCCGTGCATGGGTTGCTGGGAGAATTTCCGGAACAAGTGCCGCTCTTTGGCGGACTGGCGGGAGATGACGCCAAATTCAAAGAAACGTTTGCCTTTACCAATGGGCTGGCCACGAGCGATGGCGCGGTGGCTTGTGTCTTTGACGCCGATCGCATTGCCGTGGAAGGTTTGGCGACCAGTGGTTGGGTGGGCCTGGGCGCGCCCAAGACAGTAACCTCCTCGGAAGGCAATGTGGTTTATTCGATTGATGGCGAGCCAGCGCTGGATATCTACAAGAAATATCTCGATATTCGCGACGTGGATTTGCCCGGGATTGGCATGGAATATCCGCTGCAAGTGATGCGGGATGACGGCACCCATGTGCTGCGCGCCGTGGTGGGGGTGGACTTTGAACGCCATGCCCTGGTCTTTGCCGGGGCGGTGCCACAAAATGCCCAGGTGCGGTTCTCCAGTTCCCCGGGATTTGAAACGGTGGATCATGCCCGCCGCGATTTTGAAACGTTCGCCAAGGCGGGCGGGCAGGCGCCCGACCTGCTGGTATTTTTCTCCTGTATTGCCCGGCACGCCGCCTTGGGACCGATGGTGGAAGATGAAATTCGCGCTGCGCAACGCATCTGGAATGCCCCCGGTCTGGGCTTCTTTACTTACGGGGAAATCGGCAAGAATTTGGTGGGCCGCTGCGACTTCTACAACGAAACCTGCGCCTTGGTGCTTCTCAGAGTAAAATAGTCTGTGTCCCTGGAAAAACTCAAATCCCTCCTGGTGCCCGGGGCCCTCCCCGGGTTGACGCCGGGGGAAGTGTCCAACCTGTCGGCGGTGGCGGCCCAAATCGAGCAGCAAATATTGCGGCTCGAGTTTAAGTACTCCCGCGCGGCCAAGGACAAGTTGATCAGCAATTCCCTCCTGCGGCAGACTTCGGATGACCTTAATGCGGCCCTCGGCAAAGCGGAAGAGGCCAACCAAAAGCTTCGTGTCCAAGAGGCCGAGGCCCGCAAACTAGCCCTGATCGCCGCCCGGACGGATAATGCCGTGATTCTGACGGATGCGCAGGGTTTGACGGAATGGGTTAATGAAGGCTTCGTCCGCCTCACGGGTTATACTTTTGAAGAGGTTCGCGGCAAAAAGCCCGGTCACATGTTGCGCGGGCCGGAAACCAATCCGGAAACGGTCGCCTACATGCGCGAGCGCATCCAGCGCGGGGAAGGTTATAGTGTGGAGCTGGTTAACTATACCAAAACGGGCCGGAAGTACTGGCTGGCGATTGAGGTACAGCCGATTTACGATGATCAGGGACACGTGGCCAATTTCATGGCCATTCAGACTGACATTACGGACCGCAAAACGGCGGAGGCGGAGTTGCGCAAAACCAACACCCTGCAACAAGCCATTTTTAATTCGGCCAATTACGCCATCATCGCCGCCAGCCCGGAAGGGATCATTTTAACATTCAACCGCGCCGCGGAGAATATGCTGGGCTACACCGCCGATGAAGTGGTGGGCAAAATGACTCCGGCCATCCTGCATGACCCGGACGAAGTGGCGGCGCGGGCGAAGGAACTTACCGCTGAATTGGGCCGGGAAGTATTGCCTGGTTTTGAAGCCTTTGTTGCCAAGGCGCGGCTGGGCCGGCCGGATGAGCGCGAATGGACCTATATCCGTAAAGACGGCACCCGTTTTCCGGTCCGCCTTTCGGTCACGGCCCTCTTCGATGACGCCGGCCACGTGACGGGCACCCTGGGCGTCGCCTCGGATATTACCGAGAGCAAGCGCTCGGCGGCGGAGCTGGTGCGCGCCCGGGATGCGGCCGAAGCGGCCAACAAGGCCAAGAGCGATTTTCTTGCGGTGATGAGCCATGAAATCCGCACACCGATGAATGCGATCATCGGCATGTCCGGACTCCTGAGGGAAACCAGCCTGGAGCCCCGCCAGCGGGAATATGTGGAGGCGGTCAACAACAGCGGCGAGGCCCTCCTGGAGATCATCAATGACATTCTGGATTTCTCCAAAATTGAATCGGCCCAGCTCAAGCTGGAGCCACATGACTTTGATTTCCGCGTATTGACGGATGGAGTAATTGAGTTGCTGGCTCCGCGGGCGGCAGGAAAAGGCTTGGAATTTGCCGCCATCATCACCCCGGAAGTACCATTCGTAGTCAACGGCGACGATGGCCGCTTGCGCCAAATCCTGGTCAATCTGGTCACGAATGCGGTAAAATTCACCGAGGCGGGGCAGGTCATCTTGCGGGTGGCGTGCACCCGGAACGAGGGAGGCCGTGTCTGGCTAAAGTTTGAAATTACCGACACGGGCATCGGCATTTCGCCGGACCAGCAGGTCAGACTATTTAATCCCTTTACGCAGGCCGACTCCACCACCCGCCGGCAATACGGAGGCACGGGGCTGGGACTGGCCATTTGCAAACGGCTGGTGGAGCTGATGGGCGGGCGCATCGGGCTGGATAGCGCCGTGGGCCGGGGCTCGACGTTCTGGTTTGAGTTAGATTTCGGCTGCCAGGCCCAGCCGGCAGCGGCGCGGAGCGAATTTGATTTCAGTTCAATTTTTGTGGTGGTGGCCGACCATCATGCAAGCTCGGCCGAATCGGCCGAGGCCATGCTGGCCGCCTGGGGCGTGGCCGGGGTGCGCTGCATCAGCGGTGCGGAAACCTTGACAGCCGTCTTGCAGGCCCGGCAGCGGGGCGTGGGTAATGTGGTGGTGCTGGCGGATAATCATTTACCGGACATGGAGGTGCCGGAATTAAACCGCCAACTGGCGGCGCAGCCCCTGACCAGCGGCATCCGGGTGGTCACCCTGGCGCATCGCTCCCTGATGAACGAGCCATGGTCACCTTTGAAAGGGGATGTGTGCCTCTTCAAGCCGGTCAAACAATCCCAACTGTTTAATTATCTTGTTTCCCTGGTGCATCAGCCGGAAACGGTGGCGGCCAAGCCCGCCACCGCCCGGGTCACTCCGCCCTTTGCCGGTCAAAACCTGCGGATCCTGGTGGCGGAGGACCACGAAATCAACCGCCGGCTGACCATGCTGGTTTTGGAAAAACTTGGCTGCAAGGCCGATTTTGCCCCGGATGGACTGGCCGTGCTGGAAGCTTGGAAAACCGGGGGTTACGATGTGATTTTGATGGACTGCCAGATGCCCTTTATGGATGGCTTTGAAGCCACCCGGGAAATTCGCCTGCTGGAGGCCCAGCCCGTGGATCCCAAGCCGCGCCGCACTTATATTATTGCCCTGACGGCCAATGCACTGAGCGATGAGCGCGAAAACTGCATCAACGCTGGCATGGACGATTACCTGTCCAAACCATTCCGGACGGAGGGTTTGAAAGAGGCTCTGCAACGGGGGGCTATCGCCCGCGGACTGGTCATGCGGAACAAACCGAACCTATCCAGCCCGTCCGCGTGAAACTCGCCTGACAGGCGAGTTTGGGACATGGGGGAGTGACCGATAGGCAGGGCAACGGAGCGAGGGGTTGGCGGCGGAGGAGACCGCACCGCCGGGGCATTGGCTCCGGGAGGTTGGCGGGAGGGAGGGTGATTTTTGGCGCGGGGGTACTTGGCAATCTATCCGGGGGGGGACAAACGCCCTGGGTTAAGCGGGGTGAATTCTAAAATGGCCCAATATTTAATCGATCGAATTGCCGCACATTTGGATTATTTACATTTGTTGTGCGGTTTGGCCTGGCTCCTGTTTGCCTGCCTCACCCGCTTCAGCGTGAGTTGGAAGAACCCGCGGGCGGCGGCCTGGCTGCAGGCGGCGGTTTTCGCCCTGGCGATTGGCCAATGGTGCCGGATTTTCAATGACAGCCTGGGCATGAGTTCCAGCCATGCGCTGCTGAATAGTTTGCTTAGCCTTATCCCGGGATGTTTGCTGGTGGAATTTGCGCTGGAGACTCACCGGGGGCAGCGGCGGTGGCCATGGCTGCGGGGTTTGCTTTATACCGCGCTGCTGCTCCTTGCGACCGGCCTGATCATCGGGAGCGAGCGGAAAACCCAGCTCGTGATCCAGAGCTGTTTGATATTGCCCGGTGCTGGCTTGAGCCTGATCGCGTTGCGGGGGGCCGACTGGCGGCGGTCAGCGACCGACCGCTGGCTGGGACTGGCCATCCTGGGGCTGTCGGCGTTTTTGGCCAGCACGGCGGACTTGGACGCTGCAGACTGGGATTTGCTCGCGGAACGCCCCTTTCAGGCGGGCGAAACCGCCGCCAGGGTGCGGGTGTTTCTCCTGGTCAGTCAATTATTGCTCAGTTGGGGAGCGGTTTGGGCGTTCATCATTTGCCAGCGCAGCCAGTGGCTGAAACCATTGGCTGGAGGCTCATCCGGAGCCCTGGCACCGGTCGGCACGGGGGGGTTTCAGCAGCACCTTTTCGGGGCGGACCCGACGGCCGGAAGAGCCAGTGACATCCTGCCGATGAGCACCCGCTGGGTCATGCTGGCGTGGCTGGCGGTGCTGGCCTTGGGGATTCTTGGGGGCCGGATGGCCGACGAAAACCGCCGGACGGAATACCGTTATCATTTATTGAGCCGGGCCATTGTGGTTGGGCTGGCGATCGATCCGGACCGGCTGGCCGTGCTGGGGGCGGCACCGGAAGACAAGACGCGACCAGAATACCAAATCTTGCAAGGCCAGTTGAAGGCTTTGCGTCAAGCCAGCCCGGACTGTCCTTTTGTTTACCTGTTAAAGGCGGATGCCGGTCGACTGGTGTTTTTTGCTGATTCTCAACCGGGCACGGCTCCGGGCGATATTTATTATGAGGATGACCCCCGAATATTGACCGGATTGGAACGGGAGAAGCCTTTTGTTTGCGGACCCTATCTGAGCCACTGGGGGCGGGGTTTGGCCGCTTTTGTGGCGATCAATGACCGCCACACGGGCCGGACCCTGGGCTGGCTGGGCTTGGGGGTGCAGGCGACGGAGTGGGATGTTGCCATGGCGCAGGCCCGGCTGCCATCCCTGTTGGTGAGCTGGCTGGTCTGCCTGTTGTCGCTGAGTTTTGCGATTGGGTTTCAAAAGGCTTCCGCGACCACCCGCAAGGTGGCGGCCTCCGAGCGCCGATACCGCCAGATGTTTGAGCGCAATCCGGCGGTGATGCTGGTCATTGACCCGGCATCCGGCCGCGTCCTGGACGCCAATCCCTCCGCCTGCAAGTATTACCAGTTCACCGAGAGTCAGTTAAGGGGTCTCATGCTCAGTGTTCTGGCCCCGGATGCCGACCAATTCCTGCAACTGATGACCCCGATCAACACCGATTCGTCGGACTTCTTCGCCACCCGCCACCGGCTGGCGAGTGGAGAATGGCGGGATGTGGAAATTTGCGCCGGTCCGGTCGATACCGGGGAAATCTGGGTGCTCCATTGCATTGTGCAGGATGTGACGCTGCGCCGGCGCGCGGAGGTGGAACTGGAGAAACGCAAAATCGTGCTGGCGGCCATTGCCGAGGCCGGCCAGTTGTTGCTGGTGAACCAGGATCTGGATCGTTCCATGGAGGCGGCGCTGAAGGCGCTGGGGCAGGCGGTGCGTGCGGATCGGGTTTACGTGTATGAAAACCAACCCGGAGAGCTGGCGGCACCCTTGTTATCCAGGCTGCTCTATCAGTGGACCAGTGACGTGGCGCCGGCCCAGCCCCAAGGCGAGCCCCATTTGCCGGTGGAAATCATCCAGCCACGCTGGGCCCGGGCCATGCGCTCGCACCTGCCGGTTTATGGTCTGCGGGAGGATTTTGAACCCGGGGAACGCGGGCTGCTGGAGGCCATGGGCGTCGTTTCCCTGGCGGCCATTCCCATCCATATTGAAAATAAATTCTGGGGGTTTATTGGCTTTGACGACTGCCGGTTTCCGCGCTTCTGGAATGAGACCGAGATCGCGGCCCTGCGCGCCATGGCCGGGCCGATTGGCAACGCCATCATTCGTGCCCGCGCGACGGAGGAGCTAATTCGTGCCCGGGACGCCGCGGAAACGGCCGACAAGGCGAAAGGCGAGTTTCTCGCCACCATGAGCCATGAACTGCGCACGCCGATGAACGCAGTGATCGGCATGACCAGCCTGCTGCGGGACACGCCGCTGGAACCACGCCAGTTGGAATTTGTCGAGGTCGTGCGGACCAGTGGCGAAGCCTTGATGGAAATCATCAACGGGATTTTGGATTTTTCCAAAATTGAATCGGGCAAACTGGTGATTGAGCAGGAGGATTTTGCGTTGCGCTCCATTGTCGATGGGGTGCTGGACCTGCTGGCCCCGCGGGCGCACGCCAAAGACCTGGAACTGGCCGCCCTGTTTGGCCCCGGGGTACCGGACAGTTTGCGCGGGGACGATGGGCGGTTGCGCCAGATTCTGGTGAATTTGCTGGTGAACGGCATTAAATTTACGGCCGAAGGCGAGGTGGTTTTGCGGGTGCAGTGCCGGGCCCAGAACGCCCGCCAGGCCACCCTCCGATTCGCGGTTACGGACACCGGCCCGGGCATCCCCCCCGAACAGCAAGGCCTCTTGTTCCAGCCCTTTTCCCAAGCCGACTCCACCGTGAGCCGCCGGTACGGCGGCACCGGTCTGGGGCTCGCGATCTGCAAACGGCTGGTCCTGCTGATGGGCGGGGACATCGGACTGGACAGCATGCCCGGCGAAGGTGCCACTTTCTGGTTTGAGCTGCCCTTTGAAATTGCGGCGGCCGTGGATGAGCCCCTGCCTATCGACCAGTTACCGCCCACGCGTGTGCTGGTAGTGGACCGGCATCCCGCCAGCCGGGAATCGATTCTGGCCATGTTGCACGGCTGGCACATGGATGCGGTGGAGGCGTTCAGCCTGAACCAGGCAGTGGAATTGACCGAACAGGCCCGCAGGGAAGGGCAACCATTCAAGCTGACGCTGGTGGAAAATGATTTGTGCATAGGCTCCCTTGCCAGTTTGGAAGGGGTGATTCTATTGACCCAGGCCCATTTGCCCCTAGCCGGAGCCCTGCCAACAGGCGTGGCGGCCCAACTCACCAAGCCCTTAAAACAATCCCAACTCTTTGATTGCCTGGCCATGGTGCTGACCGGCCAGTCCCTGCGCCCGGGTGCGGCTCCCAAATCCAGTGCCACCGAAAGCGCCGAGGCTTCCGCCCTGACCCGGTTGCGCATTCTGGTGGCGGAGGACAATGACGTGAACCGACGGCTGGCCATGTTCATGTTGCAAAAGCTGGGCTGCCAGCCGGATTTTGCCTGCGATGGCCAGGAAACCATTCAAGGTTGGGAAAACATTCCCTATGATGTCATCTTGATGGACTGCCAAATGCCCGTGGTGGATGGCTACACGGCCACCCGGAAAATCCGCGAGTTGTCCGCACAGCCCGCTTACGCCGGCCGGCCGCCCACGCGTATTATCGCCATGACGGCCAATGCCATGCGCGGGGACCGGGAGAAATGCCTCGCGGCCGGCATGGATGATTATATTGGGAAGCCGGTGCGGCTCGAATTGCTGCGTGAAGCGCTGACCCGCGCGCTCGTCCTGGACACGCCGCCCAGTCCACCGCCCGCGCCCGCGCTGTCGGCGGAAATACGCGCAACCATCGAAGCCAGTGTGGGTGAGTTGCACCGGGAACTGGGTCCGGAAGCGGCCTGCGAGTTGATCAGCGCGTTTTTAAATGACACCCCGGGGGCGCTCGCCGAATTGACGACGCTGTCAAACGGCGGGGTGCGCGAAACTTTTGCGCGCGCCGCCCATTCCCTCGCGGGCAGTTGCAGTATCTTTGGTTTGCAACATTTACGCGAGGTGGCCCTGGAACTCGAGGATTGCGCAGGCGTGGGCGACCCGGCGGTCAGCACCGCACTGATTGCCCGCCTCAGCGAGGGTTTTCAGGCCTGCCGGCCGGTACTCGAAAGCCTCCTGGCCAATCTACCCCCACTCACTGATTTATGAAATTACTCTATGTACACGAACGCTTCGGCGCCCTCGCGGGCGCGGAAGCCAACGCCCACATCACGGCCACGGAACTGGCGGCCCGCGGCCACACCATTGGCATCCTGCATGGCCCGGGCACCGGGAAAAATGAGGCCGCCTGGCAGACCACGTTTACCGCCCGGTTCGCCCTGGGGGCGGGCGACAACGCGGCGGTGGTGCGCGGCGCGCTGGCGACGTTTCAACCGGATGCGGTGTACGTGCACAAAATGGCCGACCTGGAGGTGATTGCCGCCCTGGTGGCCAGCGGAGTGCCCTTGGTGCGCATGGTCCATGACCACGACATCTATTGCATGCGCAGCTACAAGTACAATTACTTTACGCGCGCCATTTGCACCCGGCCGGCATCACCTTACTGCATCTTTCCCTGCCTGGCCTCGGTGGTGAAAAATTCCGGGGGTGGCTTCCCCTTGAAATGGGTTAGTTACACAGACAAGAAGCGGGAAATTGCCTTGAACCAGGAATTCCGGCGGATGGTGGTGGTGACCACTTACATGCGGGATGAATTGATCCAGAACGGCTTTGATCCGAAGCGGATTGAGATCCATGCCCCGGTGCCGCGCATGGGCGACCCGAATTTGCGCAGTGATTTTGGGCCGCGCAATCTGATCATGTACGCCGGCCAGATTATCCGGGGCAAGGGCGTGGATGTGTTGATTGAAGCGCTGGCGCTGCTGGATGTTACATTTGAGTGTGTGATTCTGGGGGATGGCAACCACCGGGCTTATTGTGAGGAACTGACGCGCAAGCTGGGGCTGGCGGACCGCGTGCATTTCAAGGGGTTCATTCCGCAGGAAGAACTGAAAGGGTATTATCGGGAATGCAGCGTGGTGGCCTTGAGTTCCCTCTGGCCGGAACCCATTGCGACGATTGGCCTGGAAGTGATGCGCTATGCCCTGCCCGTGGTGGCGTTTGATGCGGGTGGCATCAAGGACTGGCTCGAGGATGGGCACAATGGTTACCTGGTGCCATGGATGGATCGCCCCCAGTTCGCCGCCCGCCTCAAGCAACTGCTCTTGGACAAACCCCTGGCGCGGCAACTGGGCGAGAACGGGCTGAAACTGGTGAGCGAGCGCTATGACTTTCCCCAGTACATCGTCGACCTGGAAACGATGTTCGGCCGGGTGATGCAGGAAAAAGTTCCGGGCTGACCGGTTTTTTGCGAAAAGTGTTAAATAGCGTAAAATTTCATAAAAATCGGCCAATTTCGCTGATTGGGCGGCGACAAGCGGGCGTTGCCCGGGGCCAAGCCACTTCAGGAGGAAGCCGGCATGCGAAAGGCAGCCGGGGCTTTCTAATTTGTGCAAGCACCTGTCCAAGAATTGTTTACACAATAAAAAAGGGTTCCTCGCTGGTTTCGGTGGCATTCGGGTTGGCTTGGGCCGTCGGCTGCTGGATTGGCGAATCCCAACGGGATTCCGGCCGCTAGCCCAGGGTTGTCCTGGCAGCGGGACTACCCTGGGCAGGCTGACGCATTTTTAGGCAACCCCAACGGGGTTGTGGCATGGGGCTGGGCCGGCCAACGGGCACAACCCCGTTGGGG
>CAIQWB010000066.1 GCA_903875465.1 uncultured Verrucomicrobia subdivision 3 bacterium | reverse complement strand
TGTTTAATTAATTTAATTAAATATATCACTTCTATTACTAATTATATCTAATTCTGAGATGGCGGATTGATCGTTCGACGGATTATGAAGGGAGCCAACATAGCCGGAACCATGCATTGGCAAGGCAGCGTTTGACTGGTGTTTTTGGGCAAGGACTTCGGCGTGAACGGCCGCCAGATCCATTAAGGATAGGAGACGCGGATCACTCCTCGGCTGGCCTCGCCTGGCCCAAAATTCCACAGCGCATTTACTTGCCTGGCCATGGCATGGTTCCGGCTTCGTTACCGGGTTGCGGGGGAATCGTAATGATAGGTGAAGGCCAGCGCGTCCACATAGCCGGCTTCGCCGTTGTTGTTGTAGGTGAACAGGCCGAGGCGATCACCGCGATAATTGCCCCAGGCGAGTTGATACGGGGCGCCGAAGGGCGTGAAAGCGGTGCCGTTGGTGCTGAACGAATACTGGCTGTTTCCGGCCAGGCCCCAGGCGGAGCGCAACCAGAGGGTTCGGGTCGTCAAAACTGGGCCACAGGTGATTTTTTGATTGACTGCCGATTCCAGGGTGAGGTGGCTGCCCGCGCACCGGAGGCCAATATAACTGTAGTCTTTCGAGTAATGGCACAGGCCTGCCACCTGGCCGTCCGCCATGCCCGCCAAGTCCAGCGAGAGGGTTACCACGTTGGTGCGGGTGCGCAGGGAGCGCTGGGTCAGGGTGTTGCCGGCGAGTCGCACATTGTCGCGCTCTAACGGTGGGAACGCGTGCAAGCGCAAGCGGCCAGGCACCGCGGTGAGCGACCACTTGGCGGCCCGCGGCTGGTAATTCCACTCCCATTGCACACCCAGCGACGGACCGGTGAAAGCATCATCGGTTTGCGGGGTGACGATGGGGGTATGAGCCTGTGGGTTGTGGGCAGACCAGACCATGGTGCCCACGCCGTCCGCGCCGACCTGACCGATGATGGGCCAGCCAGCCACCCAGGTGACCGGCAGGAGGCTGGCGCAACGACCTTCCCAAGCACCGGTGCCATGGTGGGTGAAGAAATACCAGTCCCCCGCGGCGGTCTGCACCAGGCCGCCTTGATTTGGCTCGTGGGCTTCCCGCTGGGCATGGCTTAGCTGGCGCTGCTCGGTGTAGGGTCCGGCAATGTGGGAGGACCGCTGCATCATCACCGAGCGGCCCACCCCCGGGTGATTTTCACTGAACAAGTGATAGTAGGTGCCGTTGATTTTGTAGAGTTTGTTGGCCTCGCGGCCGGAACCTTCGTTGAGCAGGACCCGCCAGCCGCTGACCAGGCTGCGACCATCCGCCGCAAGTTTGAAGAGCCAGGTCTGGTAACCGGTCTTAAAGCAGGTGCCCACGAGGTAGCCCTGGCCGTCATCGTCCCAGAAGGGGCAGCAATCATCCCAGCCGGCGGCGGGCAACACCCGGTGCAAGGGCGCCCACGGTCCCGCTGGATTGCGGGCGGTGCTCATGAAATAACCTTCATCGGGCGTGCCGAAATACACCCAGAATTTGCCGGCATGCTCGCGAATTGCCCCCGCCCAGATGCCGCGACCGTAGCGGGCCATGCGGTCCCAGTTCATTTCGGGGCCAATCTGGGTGAGATCCGGCACGACGTGGCCCAAAATGCGCCAGTTTACCAAATCTTGGGAATGGAGGATCACGACGCCCGGCGAATATTGGAAGGTGGACGAGATGGCGTAGTAATCTGAACCCACGCGCAGGCAATCCAGATCACTGTAATCGGCGGGCAGCACGGGATTGTGATAGGTGGTGCCATCCGCCTGTTGGCCCCAGGCCGGCCAGTCACCCCAAGCAGGTAGCGAGTCGCCAGCGGCAGGGACCGGCCAGCCGACGGTGATGAGCCACCACAGCAACAGATGGACGGAAATCCATTGCGGATGATTCACTATCATGGCGCAGCGAAGGTTGTAGGAGTTTATGTCCGGAGGTTAATCTAAAGGCGTCCCCAAATACAAGTGTGCCGACGGGCAACCAACGTGGATCAAAGCATGCCAGCCCCTTGAATTTTCCGGCTTGCGGTGCGGGTCATTTTGCGAATTACTAAACCGGTGACCGCCAATGCCAACGCCGCCGTTTCCGAACGTTTTGCCGAAGCCATCCGACGCTTCGACGCTGCCAATGCCCAGGACCCGAACCAGGAGTTGGTCGACGGCAGGCCCCACCCCAAGGAACTGCTGTATGCGCAGCGCCTGACCACCTGGGTGCAAACACTGTGTCCGAACGCGCCCGAGGAACTGCTCCTGGCGGCCCGGTGCCAGCACTTGTGCCGCTGGGAAAGCCCGCGCAGTTCCTACCCCATGACCCGGCCGGGCTACCTGCTCTGGCGCGCGAACCTCAAGAAATTACACGCCCAAAAGTCCGGCGAAATCCTCCGCGCCACGGGTTACCCGGAGGACCTCATCCAAAAAGTTGAGGACTTGAACCTCAAAAAGCATTTTCCCGCCGACCCACTCAGCCGGGTGATGGAAGATGCCCTCTGCCTGGTTTTTTTGGAATTTCAATTTGCCGAACTGGCGGCCAAAACTGAGGAGGCCAAAACGATCAATGCCCTGCAAAAATCCTGGGGAAAAATGACCGAGGCCGGGCGGGCGGCAGCGCTGAAGCTGCCGTACGGGCCCAAGGAGCAGAGTTTGCTGGCGGCAGCGTTAAAAGAATGAGGGGCAACACTCCATTTTGGCAAGGGGTGGTTTTTGCGGCATTAATGCTGGGTTTTTTGCTGGCAGGGTTGCTGCCGCCAGTCGATGGTTCCCACGATTTGAGTGATTACGAATGGCCCGCCATCCGCCTTCGGTTGGCACCCTCTTTCCTGCCCCGAGGATGTTCGGCAAATGTCCTCCCGCCTCATAACAGTTCCTCACAAACATGCTGGACGCCGTGGGCACCACGGTTTACACCTATGCCAGCGGCGGGGAGCGGTTCACGGAGGATGGCCCCTTTGCCAGTGACACTGTGACCAACGTGTATTTGTACCGTCAGCGGGTCGGCCTGGGTTTGCAACA
>CAIQWB010000065.1 GCA_903875465.1 uncultured Verrucomicrobia subdivision 3 bacterium | reverse complement strand
GTGTCGTGTAGTTTTCAAAAGGAGAATTTAGTGTGCGAGCAAAAGGAGACATATGTCAGAAGACCGGACAGTGGAGGAGAACGATTGGTTTGGCCTTTGGATTGGGAAGATGGCGGAGGAAATAGATGTCGCCATCCGGGCGCAAGCAGCGGATGACCTTGGTGCGCGGCGGGGCCTCGATGGTCAGGCGTTGGGCACCCGCCGGGACTTTGCCATCGTCACCAACCCGGACAAGGTTTTGCTGGCTCCAGACAAAAGGCCACCACGGGCAAGCCGGGACTGGTCGCAAGACGGAGTGTTGGTCGGCGAGGGCTTGCTGCCAGGCGGTGTGCGGGGTGGTGCCCAATGCGCGGTGGATTTCGTTCTGATTGACATGCGGGAGGAGTTGATCCAGGAGTTTGTTGGCCCCTTGGAGTTCCAAGATGTGATCGGCCGCCAGCAAGGGTGGGAGACGTTTTTGCCAGTAATCGTGGCGGCGTTCGATTTTGCCTTTGGCCTGGGGCGTTGGCGCATAGCGCAGGGCGATGCCGTAGAAGTGCAAGGCGGCCCCGAGCTGGGTGAAGGCATCGGGTGTGTGGGTGAAGAAAAAGGAGTGATAATCCACATACAATGCCAGTGGCAAGCCATGGGCTTGAAAGGCGCGCGGGAGAAAGTCCAAATGGGCCAGCAGGGTTTCGGCGGGATAAAGCCGCGCCCCAACATTGTAGCGCGTGGCGTCATCGAGCAGGTCGAGGAGGGCTTGTTTGGCGGGATTGTCTGGCAGCCAGGCATGGGGACTGGTGTCATACTGCCAGAGGGCGCCCAGATCCCGCACCTGCCAGCGTTTAACGGGCTTGGGCGGGACCTTGTAACGGGTGTCGGGAGCCAGTTGATTTTGGATGGCCCAGCGGCGGACACTGGCGCGGTCGGTTTTAAAATTGAGCCGGCGGTGGAGTTCGCTGGCACAAGCGCTGTAGGAGGCCGGGGGTTTGGCCGTGAGCAGCTTCTTAAGCAGGTCACTCGCGGCGGCCGGCCAGGCGGGTTGATGATCTCCGCCGGAGACGCCGGGCGACCAGGACTCGGATTGCCCTTGGGCACAGGCCCGGAGGTATTGGCTGTAGAGTTTGTAGAAGCGCGGGCGGGACAGGCTTAATTCTTGGGCGGCCTGGCTGGCGGAAAGTTCCGCGCGGCGATGGCTGGCCAGAAGATGGCGGATAAGTGGAACAGGGAGACGTTTGATCAGTTGTAACTTTTCATCGCCACAGAATGTCAGAGGCACATGGATTTTTCGCTTTGGAACTGATGCCGGTCAGGGCTAGCCGGGCCGCCGCCCGGCGGCGGCCCGACTGACCGTTTATCAGGCTTCAGGCGGCGCTCAGGTTGCGTCCCCGCAGAGCCCTATCCTCCGCTGAAGCAACCCATGAGATTACACCTCAAAAACGTTCTGACAATCGGGCCAGATCATTATTCTCCTTTTGCTCGCACAGGCCTGTCTCCTTTTGCTCGCACCACGACAGGGCGCGTGGTCGGGGGTAGTGTCCTAATTTGAAACGCGGTTTTTTGGCTTTCCAACGGGTTAAAGGCGTGGGCACACTGGAAACAGTGTAGCCTGAACGCTGTATGATATGAATGATGCCGACAAACAATGGATTGTAAACATAGCAACCCTGAACGCCAGGCAGCATCTTGACACATCCGCCCAGCTTCAAGTTCTGAATGAGGTTTTGGCGGAGTTGATTAGCGAGGTTTCCGGACGCGACGTGAAGGAGGTGCTTTCCTCGATTCGGGCTCGTGTTGAGCAGAAGCAGCAGAAATATCTTTTGGGGATCGAGGACCAGAATCCAAGTCTAGCCGCTCAGATGGACAAGGGCCGGCAACCGCCACCCGTATAATGTTGGCCACCTTTTTGATTTGCTTAAGCTCATACGAATCTAATGGTTCATTTTTCATTTGTTTTATTTGGTTATACCGAAAGTGTAGCACTTAATCCATCTTGTAGTTCTACAGGTTAAAGGTGTGTGCTGTATTGCTTTTGCCCTGCCAGTGCTACTAGTTCACTTTTTAGTTGCACCGATGTAGAACTGTGCTAATTTAGCTTTAGGAATTGATTGTATGAAGATTAACAATTTTGCCGAAGCCAAGCGCCGGTTGCAGGAGTTGTCGGACGTGATGTCGGACACAGTGAAGGATATATCGAACTTCCTTGAAGTGGCAGACAGCGCAATCACGGTTATGAGCACGTTGAAGGGTGGCACAGCTAGTGCCAGTCCTGCAATTGCACCAAAACCTAAATTACAGCCCCCAATGCCACCGGAGGCTAATGGTGCCCCTCTGGCAATGACTGAGCGGGTGCTTCAACTCATCCGAGAGGCTGGGAAGCCGCTAATGCCGAAAGACGTTGTTGAAATTTACGCCAGCAAAGGCTGGCCGAGGCCAGAAGACGGGCGAGAGTTTTACATGAAAATCTCCGGGTCGATGGCGTATTTGACCAAGAGGAAGAAGGTTGTGGCAAAAACCGCAGCCGGGTATGTCCTCCTGTGATTAAAAAGACTTTCCCCGGTCGTGCAGCAAACACGCCGGGGATTACAAGACCTAGTGGGTCGAAGTGCTGCAATCCAACTTGGCATCCAAAGCCAAGAATTTGTATCACGAGCCGGTTCCAACCCGACTTATCAGACCGCTAGGCACTCTCAGCTACCAATTATGGGCGTGTAGGTTAATCGGTTAAACCGCCGTTGCTTTACACCTCGGAAATGCGGGTCCAATCCCCGCCACGTCCACCATTTACAAAGAAAACTCGCACGCCATTTCATTTTTGTCCAGTCTTTTTTGACCGGACCTCGCTGGCGATGGCCACCTTTACGGCTGACTGGGGCGAATCGACTGGGGGCAACCCCATCACCGCCACGAACCTTTCCCCGGTGTCCCCCGGCCCCTCCCGGTGGGACCAGGCATAGCAGCGCGTGGCCTTCGGGTGCTTGATGGTCTCAAACACTTCCACAACGCCACGCCAAATGGTTTTCCCCTCAAATGCCTCATGCACCGGCACCGATTCAAGGTGCCGTGAGTCGCACTTGTGCAACTGGGAGATCACCATTTGCAACCGCTCTATGTATTCGTCATTCGCCACACCGTTCAACCAGATCAGCCACCGTCCATGCACTGCTTTCCACCCCGGCAGCCTGTGCCGGAGTCATGCGGATCGTGCCGTGCCGTTTCACAAAGTTGTAATACGCGAAGTTGAGGGACACAGCAGCCTCAAAGTTCTCAATCTTTTTGCTGAATGCATTGGTGAGCCGGCTCAGCCGGCGGCAGTGCATCCGCAGGGTATGGTTCTGCTTCTCAATGTGTGACGTGGTAATGCGGGTCACGTCGGGCAGCCCATAAATCACCGTCTTGTCCACCTTCACCACTTCTGCCGGGCTATACCTACTGGCAGCGTCTTTGTTGAGGTTGGTGACAGAATACGTTTTTACCACCTGTCCGTAATCAATCTCCGACCCAAAGGCCCGCTCGACGGCATCAGGATAGGCCGCCAGCGCGTCGGTGCTGACTTGCAGGCGATTGGTCACCCGGGCCGCCAAATCCTCCATAAACGCATCGGCGTGATAGCCGTCGCGCTTCCCGACAATGTAGCAGGGTATCAGCTTTGACTCGGCATCAAGACCGATGCACGTCCAGACATCCCCATAGCACCCAGAGGCCGCAGCGTTCTTGCGCTTGGCCCCAATGAACCCCCAGATTTCATCAACCTGGATCTGTTTGCAGTTCAGGTGCCGCATTTTGGCATCGTGAATCTTGGCGCAACCCTCGCCAATGCGGATGCCCAGGCGCATGATGGTGTCACGGTGGACACCGGTAATGCGCTCAATGGCCCGGATGCTGCTCCCTTCGGCCAGCAGCGAAACGGCCATGATCTTCTTTTCCTTTGCCAGATCGTTAGACATATTTCGTAATTTTACGATTGGGATTTGCTGAAACAAAAAATCCCGTGCGACCAATGTCGCACAGGATGGCCCGCCGTCCAGCCCGACGGATGATTAAATTAAACTTGCGCGGAGCGGTTTTGTTCTTGGACAATTCGCGGATGGAATTCCACTGCACGCTTTGGTTTAAGGATGAATCCACCTACCTTGCTTTTCAAAAGGTTTGCCCAGACATGCGCAGTCCGTATCACGAATGGCTCCAGCGTGCGACGGAGCAGCTTCGCCAGTTGAGCCTCCATGGAATCAACTTGAACAAAGTGGAGGCGGACGCTAATGAGTTCGCTGTCTGGTGCAAAATCAACTCCCGTCCCACTGACGGGGCTTCCCGCTCGGTTTATGCACCGATCAAGTTCCACGAAACCCGCAAGATCAGCGAGAATTAGGCCGGGGCGCGGTGATTCTAAATTTTCCATGCCACACCTATCGCCTACTTTGCGCGGCAAAGCAAGTGCTGGCCACCATTTTTTGCAATTCAAATTAGGACACTACCTGGTCGGGATTGCAGGGCTGGGGTGTGAGACAAAATTCTTCGGGCAGGTTCATTTTCACGGGTTTTGGCATAATAAATATTTAGAAGTCTAGGGATTGCATGGATTCGCCACTTTCCAGCGCCCCTGCCGGGGCGCGATTGTTCCGGGCTGGGTACCGGGGGCGGCGCAAAGCTTGCCCCCCGGCTAATTTCCGGCGCCCCTCCGGGGCAAGGCTCGGGCGAAGGAAGAAATTTGTCTCACACCCGTAGGGCTGTAGGGCTGACTCATGTTAAATTCCTGAAAAACCCCGATAGTTTACCAGGTGACAGCCCCGATTTGGCAGGTAACTGAGTTCGCCTGGCCGATTTACCGCCCCAGCCCTCCCCCCAGGCGAGGGGAAATTAACCGCAGAGTCAACGCAGTGCTGAAATGTTTGTTTTGGGGCACGCTACCCGCTGATTGGTGCCAATCGCCTCCGGAGTTGGTCCGACTGCGGCTGGTTCATTTAACCCGAACTCCGCAATTAAAACGGCCGGTCTGCATCAATCGCTTGGGCATAAACGCTTTGGAAAATTGGCTTCCCAAGCCGCTGCCAAGCAGTTGCCCATTTAAGGATGTGCGCTTCGCGCAGAGGCAGTCTCACCAGACCAATGCGGGTGGGCCGGCGATTTTTCCAACGTGTTTCTGCTCCAACATCTGGACACATCCCAGCCATTTTATTTCGGAGTTCGGGTTAAAAGAATATTATAAGTTTAAAAATTATTGAATAACTGATTGGTTTATGAACCCTTCGCCGTAAATGCGCTTGCCGATCGAATCACTGGCTCTGTGCCGCCCAGTCGGTCATTCTATGAGGTTACGAGGCACGCGTGGGGTTTTCGCCAGTGGCTGGCCGGTTAAATATAAAATTGACGGACGTGGGTTTTTCCGGAAGATGTGCGCTGCCGTCGCAAACTATGGAAGCTCTCGAATACCAACTTGATGAACTGCAGACCACCATTGCTAATTTTCGTGGTCACCTGTCCGCCGTGACCGCCGCCGGCAAACAGCTGGCGGCCATACTGGCGGCCAAAGGGCAGATTCTCACCTGTGGCAATGGCGGTAGTGCTTGTGATGCCCTGCACCTTTCGGAAGAGTTGGTTGGCCGCTTCGATCGAAACCGCCGGTCCTTGGCAGCCATCTGCCTCTGTGCCGATGCCCCCCTTTTAACCTGCATTGCCAATGATTTTGGCTACAATGAGGTGTTTGCCCGGCAGGTGGAGGGTTTGGGAAGGCCCGGTGATGCATTAATCGTCTTTTCCACCAGCGGCAATTCCCCCAACTTGGTGGCAGCATTGCAAGCGGCCCGCCGGCAGGGTCTGGCCACCATCAGCCTCCTGGGCAAGAATGGCGGCAAATGTTTGGGGCTCGCGGACTATGAGATCATCGTCCCCAGCCACACCACGGCGCGGGTTCAGGAAGTACATACATTTATTTTGCATGCCTGGCTCGGCCTGATTGAGTTGGAACTGGGTTTGCACCCCGCCGGTTAGGCCAGTGCCAGCCTTCCCCCAGAAGCTCGCTTTGCGACATTTTTGGCGATGGTATCGTATTTGATCGGCGGATAAGACAATCATCTGGCAAACAGGATTTTGCTGCCGCCGGCACAGTGCCCGGTGGCAAAACATGGTGATGTTCAAAAGGTTCGGCGACCTGAATCGATGGCAGGCAACCCCTTGATATCATGGCGTTAAAAGGCAACTGAATCGCGGGATTGCCGGCAAATTCCTGGCCATATATGGAATTTACGCGATCGCATTTTAGAGTTTCCACCCTTGGTTTTCTGACATATTGTGGTTATTAGATTATGCCGTTGCTTGATGACATTGAACCGTTGAAACTAACTGCGTTGGCCGAACTCGCTGCCGCCCCCGACTTGGCGGCATTGGAGCAAACCAAGGGTGCGTGGCTGGGCGGCAACGGCCGGTTCACGGCCCTCATGAAGCAGCTTGGTTCTTTGCCCAAGGAAGAAAAACCGGCCGCTGGCAAATTGATCAATCTGGCCAAGCAGGAGATCGAGGCGGCGCTGCTCCACCGGCGCGAAGCTTTGGAGTTCGCCGCCGCCTTGCCGCAAGAGCCAACCGATTTTACCGTGCCGGGACGCCGCCGCATCCTGGGCAAATTGCATCCGCTCACCCAAGTCACGGATGATATTGTGCGGGCGTTTCGCAAAATCGGCTTTGCCGTGGCCGATGGCCCGGAACTGGAGGATGAGTATCATTGTTTTGACGCATTGAACACCCCGGCCGACCATCCCGCCCGGGATGCGCAGGACACCTTTTATGTGGCGAGTCCCGAGCGTCCGCTGCTGCGCACCCATACCAGTTCCGTACAAATTCGGGTGATGAAATCCCAGGTCCCTCCCGTGCGCATCATCGTGCCCGGCCGGGTGTACCGCCGCGACAATGCCGATGCCACTCATAATCCGACTTTCCATCAAATTGAAGGCCTCTACGTGGATAAAAAAGTCACCGTGGGCGACCTGAAAGGCACCGTGGAATTCGTTTTCCGGGAATTGATGGGCAGCGATGTGAAAATCCGGTTCCGTCCCCATTATTTTAGTTACACTGAGCCCAGCTACGAGATTGATTTTACCAATGCCTTGGTCAAGAAAATGGGCAAGGACTGGCTGGAAATCGCTGGTTGCGGCATGGTGCATCCCGGGGTTTTTGAAAACGTTGGGTACGATCCGGCGGTTTGGACCGGCTGGGCCTTTGGTTTCGGGATCGAACGCATCGCGATGCTGCGTTACGGCATCAACGACATCCGCCTGTTCTATGAGAATGATGTGCGGTTTTTGCGCCAGTTTTGATTGCGGGCAGGGGATGCCGGTCTGGCGCTTTCAAGAGCTTCCTTACGACTACTTTTAGCGGTTGGCCAGATAAATTTTTCCCGGTGGTTTTAGCCAGCCCGAGGCTGCTCAATTGGGCATCGTGATGAAGGCGCGGTAAAAATTCTGGGGCCTCGTCAGCATGGTATTCGTGTCCGTAACCATCCATGGGCTGGCCACCGGCGTGTTGGTGGCAATCGTGGTCCAGTTCGGTGCAGACAGGCTGCGGCTCGATTGCAAGGTCACCGGAAAGTACGGCGTGGAATTGATCACCAGGGTGGCCGAATGCGCATTCGTTTGAAAAATGCCACTAAAAACCGGTGCGGCTGGGGTGGGTAATGTCCCCACGGTGCCATCGAAAGTAACCCCGGCGCTTGACGCCAGCAACCTGCCATCGGTGGTGCTGCTCGTGCCCATCGTGATGGCTTGGCTGGCGAGAATTGTCCCCTTGAACACTGCGAACGTACCAATCACGGCCGACGTCCCGACCTGCCAGAAAATATTGCGCGCCTGCGCCCCCCCGGCCAGGATCACATGGATACTGGTGGCTACCTGCAGATCCGCCGCAATTTGGAAAATCCAGACATCCTCCGGACCGCCCGTGAGGGTGACATCCGATCCCGTGATGGCAGCCGTGCCGGTAAATTTGTAGAGTCCGGGGATCAGATTCAGCCCGCCAATATTACCTGACCCGGGATTCAGGAACGGGCCGGAGGGTGCGGGCGACCGTCCTGCTGCGTCATTATACGCCGTGGTTAAATCGCCCTTGGCGGCAGTTAACCGCACCGGATCAATCACTGCCCCGGCGGGGCCGCTGGCATCCACTTCATAAATGATCCCGTTCACCTGCGACTGGGGCAAATGAATTGCTGATCCAGCGATTGGACTTGCCCCCACATCGCCATGGACCATGCCTCCGCCGGTCGTGGTTATGGCCGCGCCCGCGAGAATCGTAAAATGGGCGGTCGATCCCAGGTTTACCGGTGCCGGTCCGGCCGCGAAGAGGGTGCCAGACGCTGCCATAATGCTGGCTGTCAGAGCCAGATTAAGCTTTGTCCGCTGGCCAGCTGGATTACTTTTAGTGGTTTGCATAATTTTAATATTGGTTCACGTCTCCGACAAGGGTTGTACAGCACCGTGCTCAGTGCGGTCATGCACCATTGCCATCCTGCAGGGCTGCTACTTATTCAACCAGTTTACCCGGCCGGAGCGGTGGCGGCCATGGGGTTTAACCCTCCCCCTGCTCCAGCCGCATGTCCCCGGCCCCCGTTTGGCGAGCCAGTGGCACTTTACCCTTTTTCCAGAGTTTTTTTCTGCTCGCAGAACCACCCGGTATGCAGTAATAATATGGCTATTAGGAATTTGTATTCATGATTGTTTTTCTAAACGGGCAATTCGTGTCGGAATCGCTGGCCGTTGTCCCCATCAACGACCGGGGGTTCATGTATGGCGACGGCTTGTTTGAATCCATGCGAGTGGTGGGGGGCAAGCCCTTCCGCCTGGCGCAGCATTTGGAACGCATGGTGCGCGGGGCGGAATTCTTGAAAATCAAATTGCCGCACACCCCCAAGGAATTGGCGCGATTTACGGACCAGTTGATCGAACAAAACCAAATGCCCGATGCCATCCTGCGCATAGTTTTGACCCGTGGCCCCGGCCCGCGTGGATACGGACCGGCGGATGCCGGGCCGCCCACGGTCGTGATGACACTGCATTCCACGCCGGCGGCGGCCACGGACACCCAAGTGAGTTGGAGCCTCGTGACTTCACCCTACCGCATACCGGCATCGGACATGCTGTCCTCATTCAAGACGACCAGCAAAATTCTTTATGTCATGGCCCGGGCGGAGGCAGCCGAACGGGGGGCCGATGAGGCCTTGCTGGTGAACACCAACGGTGAGGCCGCCGAGACCGCCACCGGCAATCTCTTTTGGGTTTATCAGGATAAAATTTGCACGGTGCCCACCGGGCGAGGAGTGTTGCCCGGCATTACCCGGGCGGTGGTCCTCGAAATTTGCCAGTCTTTGGGCCTCCAAACCAATAAACGGGTGATCAAGCCAGAAGCGCTGCGCAATTCGGAGGGGATTTTCGTTACGCAAAGCGCCCTGGGAATTGTGCCGGTCAGTGTTTTTGATGGCGAACCCGTCACCCCTTCGCCGCTGGTGGACCAGATTGCCTGCGCGTACGACGAGATGCTGACCCAGGGCTGAACGGATGATTGTTGCTTGGGGAATGCCATTGATTATGGCTTAATGCCCGGGTGGCCCGTCGTTCCAAGTCAAAATATCAGTTACCCAGCCGCCGCCGGCGTTCCGGTTCGGGTCGCTGGCTGGGGTGGCTGTTAGTGGTGATTTTGGCCGGGGTGGGAGTTTGGTTTTGGTGGCCGAAAACACCCGCAACATTTCCACTCGCTGTCCGGTCCAAGCCGGTGGTTTCGGCCGCCCCCATGGTTAAGAAATTTCCCCCGGCGCTACTGGTGTTGCCGCCGACCAAGGTTCTGCCTCCAGTTGTCGTTTCCCCGCCCGTGGTGGTGGCTCCGCCGCCGGCCCGGGTCGGCCCGCCCGGGGCATCGCTGCCGGTGCCCGCCGGGTTCCCCCGCCCGGTGGTGAATCCCTTGGAAGCCCAGGTGGCGCTGGCCCGGCTGGGCATTTCCGCGGGCTCCATTGACGGGGCCATCGGTTCGCAAACCCGCCAGGCGTTGCGCCAGTTTCAGCAGCAAAACCACCTGCCGGGCACGGGAGCTTTGGATGCCGCCACCCGCAGCTTGCTCACTCTGGAGGCCGACCCGATGACGACCTATACCGTTACTGCGGGCGATCTGGCCCGGCTGCAACCCATCGGCAAAACCTGGCTGGAAAAATCGGCGCAAACCGCTTTGGATTATGAAAGCGAGTTGGAATTAGTGGGTGAATACTGTCATGCCCATCCCAGCTTGATCCGCCAATTGAACCCCCAGATTAATTGGGCGAAACTTATCCCCGGAACGCGGTTGCGCATCCCCGACTTGCATTACCCGGACCCCACGGACAAGGCGGCCTGGGTGACCATTCATTTGTCCGGCAAATACTTGGAGGCTTATGATGAAGCCACCAATTTATTACTGCATTGCCCGTGCAGCATTGCCGCGCATGTGGAGAAGCGTCCGGTGGGATTGCTGCATGTGGTGGTGGTGGCGCCGCATCCCAATTACACCTTTGATCCCGCTGTGTTTCCGGAATCGCCGGAGGCGCGGGCGCTGGGGCGGAAATTGATCCTGCCGCCGGGGCCGAATAATCCGGTGGGGGTCGCGTGGATGGGGCTGGACCGGCCCGGGTATGGCATGCATGGCACCCCGGTGCCGGAACAGGTGGGCCGGACAGAATCGCACGGTTGCTTTCGGCTGGCCAATTGGGATGCGGAATATCTCATCAAATTGGTCTGGGTTGGGCTGCCGGTGCAGGTGGTGCCGTGAGGCGTTCCAAATTCCGGGTCAAATTATCATTGCCCGGGGGCGGGGTTTGGCCTAGCAATAGGGGGGAACAGTGAAATTCGTTAAATACCGTAAAAGAGCATAAATTCAGCGGTGTTTACGAGGTTTTTAAGCACGTTCTCTTTAAACTATATATGAAAACCGGAGTTTTTTTGGCCAGTACGACAGGGATTGCGTTTCTGGCGGTCATTGTTTTCGCCATTGTGATCGGGCTGGCCTTGCTGGCCGCCGGCATGGGGGTGGGGATTTACAACAAGCTGGTCACGCTGCGCAACCGGTATAAGAACGCTTATGCCCAGATTGATGTGCAGCTCAAGCGCCGGTATGACCTCATTCCGAACCTCGTGGAAACCGCCAAGGGTTACATTAAACACGAGCGCGACACCCTGGAAGCCGTGACCAAGGCCCGTAATATTGCCTATGTGGCCTCGCAAACGGCGGCGAGTAATCCCGGGGATGCCACGGCGGTGAAAAACCTTGGGGCGGCCGAGAGTGGCCTGGGCAGCGCCCTGAGCCGGTTGATGGTGGTGTCCGAGCAGTATCCTGACCTCAAGGCGAACCAGAACATGATGCAGCTCACCGAGGAGCTGACTTCCACGGAGAACAAGATTTCTTTCGCCCGGCAGGCTTACAATGATTCCGTGATGACCTACAACACGGACCGTGAAGTGTTTCCGGCTAATTTCATTGCCGGCATGTTCAATTTCACCGCGGCGGAATTGTTTGTCATCGACAAGCCCGAACAAAAGGAAGCCCCCAAGGTTTCGTTCTCCTGAAGTCCGGCGGCCACCCCGCTGGCTGCCGCGGGGTGGCCGGCCCCACCCACCCACTGACTGCGCATGGACTTCTTTGAGCGACAGGACCGCGCCCGCCGCAAGACGAAGCTGCTGGTGTTTTACTTCAGCAGTGCGGTCGTGGTGCTGGTGGCCATGGTCTATTTGGTGGCGCTGGTGCTGTTTGCCGGGGTGCGCTCGCATCATCATGGGCGGTATGAGGCCAATGCCGAAGCCACCCCGCTGACGCTCTGGAACCCCGAGGTGTTTCTGTGGTCCACGCTGGGCGTGCTGGCGGTGGTTGGTTTGGGCAGTGCTTACAAGATCAGCGAACTCTCCGCCGGCGGCAGTGCGGTGGCGGAGTTGATGGGGGGTCGCCAGCTCAATCCCAACACCACGGTGGCGGTGGAACGCAAGCTGCTCAATGTCGTGGAGGAGATGTCGATTGCCTCGGGCGTGCCCATGCCGAAGGTGTATGTGATGGATGAGGAGGCGGGCATCAACGCTTTTGCCGCCGGCCACTCCACCAGTGATGCCGCCGTGGCGGTCAGCCGGGGCTGCCTGGAGTTGCTCACGCGGGATGAATTGCAGGGGGTCATCGGGCACGAGTTCAGCCACATTCTGAATGGGGACATGAAGTTGAATCTGCAGCTCATTGGCATCATTTTCGGGCTGCTGTGCCTGGCCACCCTCGGGCGGATTTTGCTGTATGTGCGGAGCGGGCGGGAACGCAACAATGTGCTGCCCCTGTTGGGCCTGGTGCTCATTGTGCTTGGGGCGGCCGGCGCATTTTTTGGCCGCCTCATTCAGGCGGCCATCAGCCGCCAGCGGGAATTTCTGGCGGATGCCTCGTCGGTGCAATTCACCCGCAACCCGGCGGGCCTCTCGGGTGCGCTCCAAAAAATTGGCGGCTACAGCCTGGGCTCGAAGCTGGCTTCCGAGCATGCGCCCGACCTGTGCCATATGTTTTTCAGCAATGGCATGAAGAGCGCGCTGTTTGAGCCGATGGCCACGCACCCGCCGTTGCCGGACCGCATCCGGGCGATTGATCCGACGTGGGACGGCGAATTTAAACCGCTCGCCGAACTGGCGCAGGAAGCGCCGGCCCCCCGGCGCAACCCGCCGCCGCTGCCCAACGTGCTGGGGACCATCCTGGGGGGCACGGTGGCGGGCGCGGAACCTTCCCCGGGCCAGCCGCCGGTGATCGCCTCCGGATCGGTGATGCCCAACCTGGGCACGCCGACGCCGCAACATTTAAAGTATGCGGAAGAACTACGGAATTCCATCCCCGTCCGGCTCCAGGCCGCCGCCCGGGAGCCGCTCGGTGCCGCCGCGTTGATTTATGCGTTGTTATTGAGTCCGGAGGAAGCGGTGCGCCTGCCCCAGTTGGATGAGCTGGTGGACAAAATTGACGGGGAGGTCTACGACGCCTTGGAAAACCTGTATCCCGAGGTCGCCCAAAGCGCCGCGCGGGTGCGCCTGCCCATCGTCAATCTGGCGCTGGGTGGGTTGCGCGGTTTGACGGCGGAGCAGTATGTGGAGTTCGCCCAGGCCATGGACTGGCTGATCAAGAGTGATGGCCAGATTGACCTGTTTGAATTCGTGCTCCAAAAAATCATTCTGCGCCACCTCTCGCCGCAGTTTGGTTACGGCCGCAAAACCAAGGTGCAATTTTACAATCTGCAACCCTTGCTGCCGGATTGCGCGGTGGTGCTCACCGCGCTGGCCCGCGTGAGCAGCCGGGTGGAGGCCGAGATTCAGCAGGCCTTTGCGAATGGCAGCGCCAGCCTGCCCGCCGGCACCGGGGCCAGGGTGCAACTTGTCCCGCCGGATGGTTGCGGCATCACCGACATCGATGCCGCGCTCAACCGCCTGGCCGTCGCCGCCCCGGGTATTAAGAAAGACCTCCTCACCGCCTGCGTGCAGGTGGTGGGTGCGGATGGTGTCATTTTGGAGGAAGAAGCGGAACTGCTCCGGGCCATCGCGGACACGCTGGACTGTCCCATGCCGCCGTTTGTGGCGGGTTGAATCCGCGAATTTCGCGAAGGGGCGCGAATTTTTGGGGAAATACGAATGGTGATGGGTTGCTCTTTTCGAGGAGAGGAGATTGGCCACGTTGGGAGCCGCAACCGGGGCTTGCGAAAAAAATCCGGCGGCGTTTAGAAATTCCGGTGGCACGAGGCTTCATTTTGGTCGTCCCTGGCGGGACTAGAGGGTGTCAAGGCGGATGGGGTCCGCCGTTTTGAAATGGCGGGGTGCTAGGTTTCAGCCAGGCGGTTGCGCGAGGGGCGGTGGAAATTTGGTTTATGAAGGGGGAGTGTGCTTTCGCCCCTGGTGGGGCTTGAGGGTGTTTTAACATGGATACCCAGCGATCAATCGCTGGGCTGTTGGCTTGCGTCCCTGACGGGACTTGGGGGCGGCAAGGGGGGCAGGTAACCCACCATTGAAATGGTGGGCTATTATCGGTCGCCCCTGGCGGGGCTTGGAGGTGGCAAGGGGGGAGGTGGCCCCTTTGAAATTGTGGGGTGCGAGGTTTCAGCCAAGCGGTTTGCGCGAGGCGTGGTGGAAATTTTGGTTTTTGATGGGGGAGCGTGGTATCGCCCCTGGCGGGGCTTTGGCTCCGGTTTCGTTCACGCGGACACAGCTTGCTTTTGATACAGCACCACCCCCTCCCGCCGAATATGATCCAGCAAGTCGGGCTGCGTAATTTGGTTCAGCAGGGAAAGGTCAAAGCTATAGGGCAGGTAGCCGTCCTCCAATTCACTTTGAATCTGGCCGAGGATTTTCGAGGTCAGTCCGGCCCCGATGAGCGTGAGGTCAATGTCCGAGCCCGGCCGGTGATTCCCCTTGGCCCGCGAACCGTACAGCAGGGCTGTTTCCACGTCCGGAAACTTGGCCAGCACCGCCTGGATTTCCGCCAGCGTCCCGTCGGTCAGTCCGTGCTTCATGCGCCCTCCGCCTCCTGTGCTTCCTGCGCTTCCAACTCCCGGCCGCGTGCTTCCAGCGCGACAAAGGCGGCATGAAAGCGCTCCAGAATATCCCGGACGATGTCCGTGGCGATTTTTTCCTGATAGGTGTGGGAGGTCAGGTTGCGCGCCTGGATCATGTCCATCCACACCCCGCCATCGGTCAGCAATCCATTCTTAAAGGCCTGCCGGGTGGCATTTTTTGAGCCGATGATGTCCCCCAACCCCTGCGCCTCCAGATAGTCCTTGAGCACGTTCCACGCCAGTTCATGGGTGAATTCAAACGCCTGGATGAGCCCCTGCTCCTCCAAGTCTGAAAGGGGGCGCTGGCGCGACAGTTCGACTGCCCTGGTCAGATTCCCCAGCGCCTGCTGGTAATTCTGGAGGCGTTGCCGCCAGCGGATGTCCTGATGTTTCATGATGCAATGACGCCGGTTAAACTGTTGTCAGCATACCCAACCGCGCCCGCCATGGGAAAACGAAATTTACACCGTCCCGAAGCGCTTCCTTGGGGACGCATCCGCGCGAAAAACGATGCCAGTGGTGCGTGTGGCCATTGGGCTGCGGTACGTTGAGGCGGGTTGAATCCGCTAATTTCGCGAAGGGGCGCGAATTTTTGGGGGAATATGAATGGTGATGGGTTGTTCTTTTCGAGGGGAGGAGATTGGCCACAATTGGGAGCCTCAACCGGGGCTTGCGAGAAAAATCCGGCGGCGGTTAGGGATTCCGGTGGCACAAGGCTTTAGTTCGGTCGTCCCTGGCGGGACTTGGAGGCGGCAAGGCGGGAAGGGGGCCCGCCGTTTTGAGACGGCGGGGTGCGAGGTTTCAGCCAAGCGGTTTGCGCGAGGGGTGGTGGAAATTTTGGTTTATGATGGGGGAGCGTGCTTTCGCCCCTGGCGGGGCTTCGGCGGGATTGCCCTCGGTAACCCACCATTGAAATGGTGGGCTATTGTCGGTCGCCCCTGACGGGGCTTGAGGGCAAATTAGCACGGATACTCAGCGACAAATCGCTGGGTTATTGGCTTTCGTCCGTGGCGAGACTTGGGGGCGGCAAGGCGGGGAGGGGGCCCGCCGTTTTGAAACGGCGGGGTGTTTTCGGTCGTCCGCAGGGGGCTTTACTTTTGGTCCGCGGCGGGATTACTCCCGGATGGTGGCTTGTAATTGGGTTTTGAAGGCGGCCACGAGTTTTTCGTGGGCGGCATTGACCTCGGCGTCGGTGAGGGTTTTGTCGGCGGCGCGGTAGGTGAAGGCGTAGGCCAGGCTTTTCTGTCCGGCCGGCACATGGTTGCCACGGAAGACGTCGAACAAATCGATGGTTTCCAAGTTGGCGGGCTTGGTCTGTTTCACGGTGTTGAGCACGGCCTGGTGGGTGATGGCTTCGGGCACCAGCAGGGCGACGTCACGCCGGATGGTGGGGAAAGCGGGCAGGGCTTTGTAGGCCTTGGTGGCGTTGCGCCTGGCCAGCAGCAAGTCGAGATTGAACTCGGCGAGGTAGACGGCGTCGCGCAAGTCGTATTTTTTCGCCAGGGCGGGGAGCAGCTGGCCGAGTTCGCCCAAGGGCAGCTTGCCGCCGAGGGTGATGGCGGCGGATTCGAGCAGGAGGCTGGTGCTGGCGGGGTTGGTGGTGTAGACGACGCCGCGCACGCCAAATTGTTCGAGCAGGTCCTCGGCGAGGCCTTTGAGGTCGTAATTATCGAACTTGGCATCGCGCTCCGCACCGCTCCAGAAGGGCGGCAGCCGGCGGCCGGTGAGGGCCAGGGCGACGCGGCGTTCTTCCTTGGGCGTGCCATTGACGGAGGTGAACACACGGCCGATTTCAAAGAGGGCGACGTCGGCGTTTTTGCGGCTGACGTTGATGCGGAGTGAATCCAGGAGGCCCGGGAGCAGGGAGGGGCGCAGCACGTTCATATCGCTGCTCAGGGGGTTTTCCAGCGCGAGCACTTGCGGGGCGGCCAGGCGGGCGGCGGTGTCGGAGATGAGGGTCTGGCCCTGCGCCTCGTGCAGGCCGAGGCCGGTGAGCAGGCGGCGCACTTCGCCAATTTGATCGTAAATGGAATCAAAGGCATTGGTGCCCAGGGCGCCGCGCGGCGGGGTGCTGGGGATTTTATCCACGCCGTACAACCGGCCGACTTCCTCAATCAAATCCACTTCGCGCTTCAAGTCCACGCGCCAGGAGGGCACGGCGAAGGTGCAGGCACCGGGGGCTTGCCTGGTGACGGTCAGGCCCAGCTTGGTGAGGGAGGCGACCTGGTCTGAGTGGGCAATGCCGATGCCGAGCAAATCGAGGGATTTGGCAAACTGGAGGGTGATTTCCTTGGGCTGGCCGGGCTGGGGATAGACATCGACGACCCCGGTGGCGAGCTGGCCGCCGGCAGTTTCGAGAATCAATTGGGCGGCGCGCTGGCTGGCCCAGTCGCAAAGGCCCACATCGGCGCCGCGCTCGAAGCGGTAGCTGGATTCACTGCGGAGGCCGAGCAGCTTGCTGGTGCGGCGGATGTTGGTGGGGCTGAAGTAGGCGCTCTCGAGGAGCACATCCACGGTCTGGGCGTTGATTTCGGTGTTCGCCCCGCCCATGACACCGGCGAGGGCGATGCCCTTTTGTTCGTCGGCGATGAGGAGCATTTCGGGGGTGAGGGTGCGTTCCTGGTTATCCAGGGTCTGGAATTTTTCCCCGGCGGCGGCGCGGCGGACGACGATGGTGGGCTGGCCGGAGGCCCCGGGGGCGATCAGGTGATAATCAAAGGCGTGCAGCGGCTGGCCGGTTTCCAGCATGACGTAATTGGTGACGTCCACGACGTTGCTGATGCTGCGGATGCCGACTTTTTCCAGGGTGACGCGCAGCCAATCGGGGCTGGGACCGACTTTCACGCCTTGGATCACGCGGGCGGTGTAGCGCGGGCAGACGGCGGGATCTTCGAGGCGAACCTGGACCAGAGCCGGGGCTGGGGCCGGGGCGATTTTCAGTTCGGGCAGTTTGAGGGGATTTCCCGTGACGGCGGCGATTTCGCGGGCGATGCCGATGACGCTGTTGAGGTCGGGGCGGTTGGGGGTGACTTCCAGGTCATACACCACATCGCTGCCACTGCGGCCGAGGTAGGCGGCGAAGGACTGGCCGACGGTGGCGTTTGCGCGGAGGATCAGCAAGCCATCCTCCTTTTTATGGCCGATGGCCGCGGGATCGATGCCCAGTTCCTCGTGGGAGCAAAGCATGCCGTGGGATTCCACGCCGCGAATTTTACCGACTTTGATGGTGAAGGGTTCTTTCTCGCCGGCCTTGGGCGGCAGGGAGGCCCCGGGCAAAATGAGCGGCACTTTGTCGCCGGCCTGGAAATTTTGCGCGCCGCAGACGATTTGACGCTCGCCGGTGCCGTCGTTGACCCGGCAGAGGGAGAGTTTGTCGGCGTTGGGGTGCTTGTCGCGGGTGATGACCTGGGCGACGACGATGCCGGCGAACTCGCCGTCGAGTTTATCCACGCCCTCGACTTCGAGACCGAGCATGGTGAGCCGTTCGGTGAGTTCCTCAGGCGACCAGTTAAAATCGACGTATTGTTTGAGCCAGTTAAGGGTGACTTTCATTTGATAAATTATTTTTTGCCAGAATGATTCAGCGCATCAAAAAAATTTGAATCCCACATTTGGGCGGTGTTCATTCGTTTTCGATGTCATTCCTGACGCAGTAGTGATGCGGTTATTCCATGATCTGGCACCCCGCAGGGGTGCCGATGGCTTTGGCCGGTTTTTCGGGGGTATCGCGATGCTCAACCCCCGGCTACCAGCTTTCAACCCTCCGGGTTGGGCAGCAAATGCCAAGCCGTTGTGAAACTTGAACTCGATTATTCCTCGGAGGTGGTTCATAGGCTCCGCTTTTTAGCTGGCAGCTGTTCGCGTAAAACGGTCGCGGGTTGGGGCGGGGGCCAACTTTTTATAATCCCCCCCCGGGTAAGGTTGCAACTCCGCGCGCAAGTGCGAGAGGAGGCGAACGGGATCATTCCCAAAACGGTCGCACCTCGCCGGGCGAACGACGCGCACCGCAGTCCATGCTTCGTCAGCCGGTTTTTGCATCACGATTCGCCCAAAAGTTCCAGCGGGGTGATTGCCGCCGGCACGGACAGGTCCAGCCGCTGGTGCCCAGGCAGCTGGGGCGGCGGGCGATTTTGGCAGTTGGCGGTGTCCGGGACGCATGGTCTGCCTATGGTTTCAAAGTTGGGTTCCCTTTGGCAATGAATTTCACATGGAACCAGTGCGGAGTGCGGTGGGGGTGGAGGTGCCGGGCCGGTCGTGGGCGGCGGGCAAAAAAGCAGCCAGCCCGGGGTGGGCTGGCTGATGGGGAGGCGAAATGAACGATGGGCTTACTTGGCCCCCTGGTCGATCCAGGCGCGGACGAGGCCGATTTGATCGGCGGTCAGGTTGGGGAAACGGTCGACGGCCTTGGCGGGGGGCATCCATTCATCCGAGTCTTCGGTGGTATGGGCGGCGGCTTGCACGAGTTCACTCTTGGCGCTGTCGCCGACGATGATAACCTTGCCATTGCGGCTGCCTTTGAGGATGCCGGCGAGGGTGTCCAGCTTGAGCTTGGCCTTGGGGCGGTCGCCGCTGTGGCATTTGGCGCAGGATTTGTCGAGGATGACTTTGATATCGCCCGCGTAGGTTACGCCCGTCTTGGTGGCGGCGGGGGGCATCGGATTGGCCGCCTGGGCGGAGAGGGTGAGGGCCAGCACGCAGGTGGCGGCGAACCCGGTCGTGAGCGAAAGCGAGATTTTCATATATGGTTGCTTCAATTGCGTTGCAATCGAGGGATAAGACACCGAGGCGGGCAAAAGGTTTCAAAAAAAGGCGGAAAAAGCCGGGAATATAGGCGAACGGGAGCCAGCGGGCAGCGGTGGCTTGCGGGGGGGCGGCGATTCGGCCAACCTTGGACGCATGAACGGCGACAATTTTTCCGATGCGGTGCTGCTGGTGATGGGGCATGGCACGACGTTGAATGCGGAGTCGGCGCGGGCGGTGCGGCTGCATTGTGCCGCATTGCGCCGGCGGAAGGTGTTCGCCCGGGTGGCGCAGGCATTTTGGAAACAGGAACCGCACGTCCGGAGGGTTCTGCCCAAGCTGGCGTTCCCCCGGGTGTTTATTGTGCCGTTGTTTATCAGCGAGGGGTATTTCAGCACGGAAATCATTCCGAAGGAACTGGGTTTTGCCGGGCAGGCCACCCAGGTTTTCGCGCAAACGACCTGGCATTACTGCCTGCCGGTGGGGTCGCATGAGGCGATGACGGGGGTGATTCTGGCCCGGGCCCGGGAGGTGGTGGCGCAGCATCCCTTTCCCTATGCGCCGAAGCCGGCGGACATCACCCTGTTTGTGGCCGGCCACGGCACGGGGCGGAATGCCAATTCGCGCAAGGCGATTGAGCGGCAGGTGGCCTTGATTCGGGAGCAACATATTTATGCCGGGGTGCATGATATTTTCATGGAAGAAGCGCCGCGGATCGGGGATTGTTATGCCATGGCCACGACGAAGAACATTGTGGTGGTGCCGTTTTTTATCAGCGACGGCCTGCATGCGGTGGAAGATATCCCGGTGTTGCTGGGGGAGCCGGAACGGTTGGTGAAGGAGCGGCTGGCGGTGGGGCAGCCGACTTGGCGCAATCCGACCGAGAAAAACGGCAAACGAGTCTGGTATGCGGCTTCCGTGGGCACGGAACCGCTCATGGCGGAAGTGATTATGGCCCGGGTGCGCGAGGCGGCCCAAACGGGAATTAACGTATGAAACCATTGCGCTGGGGATTTTTGAGCACGGCGGGCATTGCCCGGAAAAACTGGGTGGCCATCCAGCAGACGGAAAATTGTGTGGTCACGGCGGTGGCGAGCCGGGAACTGGCGCGGGCGGAGGCATTTATCCAGGATTGCCAGGCCGCCGCGCCCTTCGCGGTAACGCCGCAGGCGCTGGGCAGTTACGAGGCGTTGCTCGCGTCGCCGGACGTGGATGCGGTGTACATTCCCCTGCCCACCGGACTGCGGGCGGTGTGGGTGATTCGGGCGGCCCAGGCGGGCAAGCATGTGTTGTGCGAAAAACCGTGTGCCACGAGTGCGGTGGAACTGGAACACATGCTGGCGGCGTGCCGGTTGCACAAGGTGCAGTTCATGGACGGGGTGATGTTTATGCACAACCCCCGGTTGCCGGTCCTGCGGCAGGTGCTGGATGACGGGGTGAGTGTGGGGGCCATCCGCCGGATCATGTCGATTTTCAGTTTTCTGGGGTATCCGGACTTTGCGCAGAAGAACATCCGGGCCCAAGGGCATTTGGAGCCGGCGGGGTGCCTGGGTGATCTGGGTTGGTATTGCGTGCGGTTTGCCCTGTGGGCGAGGCGCTGGGAGATGCCCAGGGAAGTGACGGGACGGATTCTTGCCGCGCGGGAAGATGGCCAAGGGGGCGTTTCGGGACCGATGGAATTTTCGGGCGAGCTGTTCTTTGCGGATGGGGCCACGGCGGGGTTTTACTGTTCCTTCACCGCCCCCAATCAACGGTGGGTCAATGTGAGCGGGTCGAAAGGGTCGCTCCGGATGGATGATTTTGTGCATCCCTTTAACCCTCAAGCGTTAACCTATCAGCATAATGATGCGCTGGTGCCGGTGGTGGTGCCGGAGGTGCGGGATGCCGGCGGACGGGTTTTGGTGCAGACGCAGGAGGTTAATATGTTCCGGCAATTTGCCCGCCAGGTGGCCTCGGGCCAGCTGAATCCGGAATGGCCGCAGTGGTCCGGGCAAACCCAAGAGGTGCAGGATGCCTGTCTGGAATCGGCCAGACAAGGTGGCCGGCCGGTCAAAGTGGGGGGCAAATGCGGCGGTAAATAGTCACGAAAGGGGAGGTGGCGGGGTTGACTTTTGGCGGTTTTTGGGCGATTACATAAGGTGTTCCCCGCTGATGGTTTGGGATAAAAAGTCGCGGGTTTGAAGGCCAGCAAATTCATGATCAACCAACCATCGGGTGGCCAAGGGCCATCAGCATTTGAATTTACCGCCCGCTGGCTGCTGGCGCTGGCGGGGTGTTTGTTTTTGGCTGGTGCGAGCGGGGCGGCGGAGCCGGGCTGGCGGCAGTTGTCGGGGCATGTGCCGGCGGTGGTGGGGCAATTGACCCCACTGAGCCGATTGCCCGCCGAAACCAATTTGAGTCTCGCCATTGGTTTGCCCTTGCGCAACCCCGCGGAACTGGCGGCGCTGGTGGAGCAGATTTATGATCCGGGCAGCACAAATTATCACCATTACCGCACCACCCGGGAATTAACCGAGCGTTTTGGACCGAGCCCGGCGGATTATCAGGCGGTGATTGATTTTGCGGAAGCGCGGGGCTTGCAGGTAACCGGTCGCTCCGGCAACCGGCTGGTCCTGGATGTGCGGGGGAGTGTCACCCATTTGGAAGCGGCCTTCAAAACCCGGCTGCACACCTACCGACATCCCACCGAGGCGCGCCAGTTTTTTGCCCCCGAGGTGGAGCCGGCGGTGCCGACGAACGTGCCCGTGGCGGACATGTGGGGGCTGTCGGATTACGGCCGGCCCCGGCCGATGATTCATTTCGCCCGGCCAATCCAGGGTTTCCCCCTGGGGGCCAGCGGCAGCGGGGTGAACGGGTCGTTTCAAGGGAAGGACTTTCGCACGGCGTATGTGCCGGGTTCCAAATTGACAGGCAGCGGGCAGACGGCGGCGGTGGCAGAATTTGACGGTTATTACGCCAGCGACATCACCACTTACGAGAGTCAAATTCAATATACGAATGTGCCCCTGGAAAACGTGCTGGTGGACGGGGTGTCCGGCATTCCGGGTTTCAGCGGGGTGGCGGGGGCGGATGGCGAGGTTTCCCTGGACATTGAATTGATCATCGCGCTGGCCCCGGGGCTGGCCAAATTGCAGGTCTACGAGGGAAACTCGCCCTATGACGTGTTCAATCAGATCGTCACCGACAACACCGCGAAGCAGATCAGTTGCTCCTGGGCTTTTTCCACCAGTCCTAACAACTCCTTTTGGCCGGGAGGCACCGGGATTGGCACGCTGGATTCACAATTGTTGCTGATGGCGGCGCAAGGGCAGTCTTTTTATGTGGCTTCGGGCGATGCCGACGCCTACACGGGGAGTCATGCCCTCAGCACGCGCACCGGACCCGTGCCCGTGGACAGTGCTTATCTGACCAGTGTCGGGGGCACGATGCTGACCATGAATGGGACCGCGGCCGCCTGGGCCTCGGAAGTGGTGTGGAACAGCGGCGGCAACGTGGGGACCGGCGGGGGCATCAGTCCGAACTATAGCATTCCGGCCTGGCAGAAGAGCGTGAGCATGGCGAGCAATGGCGGTTCCACCACCCGGCGGAACATTCCCGATGTGGCCATGACGGCCAGCAATGTTTACCTTTATTACAATAGCAACCAAGTGGGGATTGCGTATGGCACCAGTTGCGCCGCGCCGCTGTGGGCGGCCTTCACGGCCTTGATTAACCAGCAGGCGCTGGCCCAGGGGGGCACCACAGTGGGGTTGCTGAATTCCGCCTTGTACGCCCTGGGCACGAATGTCTTGTATCCGGTGTGTTTTCATGATGTGAAAACCGGGAATAACATTGGCACAGGCACGGCCGGGCTTTTTTACGCGACCAATGGTTATGACCTTTGCACCGGCTTGGGCACCCCGAATGGCACCAATCTGATCAACGCCCTGGCACCACCTTTGCTGCCGTTTCTCTATACCCAGCCGATGGGGGTAAGCTTCACCAATGGAGGCAACCTGACCTTGACCGCCCTGGCGGGGGGCGTGGCGCCGCTGACGTACCAGTGGCAGTTGAATGGCACCAATTTGGCGGCCGGGGGCGGGATCACCGGGGTGGCCAGCAATGTATTGGCCATCGTTGCGGCGACCACCAATAACTCCGGCGCCTATCGGCTGGTGGTGACCAATCCCAATGGGGCGGTGACCAGTTTGGTCGCGGCGGTCAATATTGGCTGGGCGCCGGTTTTCACCAGCCAGCCAGCGGGGTTGACGGTGTTGGTGGGCAGTAACGCGGTGTTTAGTGTGACCAATAGCGGTTCCACGCCGCTGGCATTTCAGTGGCGGCGCGGCGGCACCAACCTGGTGAATGGCGCGGGGGTTGCCGGAGCCAACACCAGCCAGCTCACTTTTACGGGGGTCACGACCAACTCCGCGGGCAGCCTTACGGTGGTGGTGACCAATGTTTACGGAGCGGTTACGAGCAGTCCGGCCTCACTGATGGTGGTACAGCCGCCGATCATCACGGTTCCCCTGGCCGGTCAGACGGTGGAATGCTCCAGCAACGCCATGCTGGGGATCACCCTGCTGGGCACACCGCCGCCAGTTTGCCACTGGTGGCTGGATGGTGCGGCACTGGCGGGGGTTACCAATAGCAGCCTGACCCTGACCAATGTCCATTGGCCGAACCACTTGGTCAGGGTGGTGGCCACCAATCTTTACGGCAGCACGACCAACACGGTGACCCTGACGGTGCAGGATTCTCAGGCCCCACGGGTGGTTTTGCAGGGGGCCAATCCCCTGACCCTGGAACTGGGCGCCAGCTTTGCCGATCCCGGGGCGACCGCGACGGATGCGTGTGCGGGGGCGGAAGGGGTGACCGTCCTGGGCACGGTACAAACCCACGCGGTGGGGACGAATGTGCTGGTTTACCAGGCAACGGATGGCAATGGCAATACCGGGAGTGTGAGCCGGATCGTGGTGGTGCGCGACAGCACACCGCCCACCATTCAATGGAGTTTCACGAATCTGGTGCTGAGTGCGGGCGCGGATTGCGTGGCGGTGATGCCCGAGGTGACGGGCACCAATTTTATTCTGGCCACCGATGTCGATGACACGGTGGTGGTAACCCAAAATCCGGCCGCTAACACGCTGCTCAATCTGGGCACAAACCAAGTGTTGCTCAGCGTGACCGACCTGGCGGGCAATCAGGCCTTCTCGACCAATACCGTCATAGTACTGGACGAAACGCCGCCGCAGATCATCAGCCAGCCTCAAAGCGTCACGAACACAGTGGGAACCACCGCCACTTTTTCGGTCAGCGCCACGGCTTGCACCCCCCTGAGTTACCAATGGCTGTTCAATGACGGGGTCATGGCCGGACAAACCAATGCCACTTTAATTTTGGCCAGCCTGGATGCGAGCGCGATGGGTAATTATCAAGTGGTGGTCACGGCTGCGGGAGGGGCGACCACCAGCGAGGTGGTGAGGCTGACGGTGGCGGCCCAGCCATTCATTCAGTGGAGCTTTACCAACTTAGTCCTGGCGGCGGGCACCAACTGCACCGCCAGCATGCCGGATATCACCAGTACCAACTTTATCCAGGCGACAGTTTGGTCCGGGCCGCCGGTGATCACGCAAACACCGGACACCAATGCCATTTTGGCGCTGGGCACCAACATGGTGGTGCAGACCGTGCTCGACAGTCTGGGGAACGTGGTTTACGCCACCAATCGGTTGGTGGTGCAGGATGAAACACCACCGTTGCTGACGCTGCAACCCCAAAGCACCACCAATCTGGCCGGAACGACCGCCAGTTTTTCCGCGGCTGCCACCGCGTGTACGCCGGTGACTTACCAGTGGTTATTTAATGGTGACAGGCTGGCCGGGGAGACCAATGCCACTTTGACCTTAAACAACGTGGATACCACCGCCACAGGCAATTATGCCATGGTTGCAACGGCGGACGGGGGGGCCACCACCAGTGCGGTCGTGGTGCTTACCGTGGTGGTGCCGCCGGTCATTCATTGGAGTTTCACGAATTTGGTGCTGTCGGCGCAAAAGGATTGTCTCGCGGAAATGCCGGATATCACCGGTACCAATGCCATTCAGGCCACGGTTTCGGCAGGGGGGATGATGATTACCCAGATTCCGGATACCAATGCCGATTTGCCGATCGGCACTAATCTGGTGTGGCAGGTGGTTCAGGATGATTATGGCAATACTGTTTACGCCACCAATGCCATAGTGGTGCAGGATGGGACGCCCCCGGTGCTGACCAGCCAGCCGCAAAGTGGAACGAACGTGGCGGGGGCCACGGTCAGCCTGGCGGTGGCGGCCACGGCTTGCACCTCCTTAAGTTATCAATGGCTGTTCAATAACACGGTCATGGCCGAACAAACGAATGCCACCCTGACACTCAGAAACGTGGATGGTTCGTTGGCGGGTGATTATGTGGCCGTGGTGACGGCCGCCGGCGGGGCGACCACGAGTGCCGTGGCCACGCTGACGGTGGCGGCGCTGCCGGCCATCCAATGGAGTTTTACCAATCTGGTGCTCGCCGCCGGGGATAACTGCCAGGCGACCATGCCGGACGTGACGGACACGAATTTTATTCTGGCGACCATTTGGTCCGGCCCGCCGATCATCACCCAAAGTCCGGATACCAACGCCCTACTGAATGTGGGCACGAACCTGGTGGTGCTGACCGTGAGCGATTTGCTGGGCAGCGCGGTTTCGGTCACGAATATCCTGGTGGTGCTGGATGAGACACCCCCGGTGCTGACCAGCCAGCCGCAAAGTGGAACGAACGTGGTGGGGGCCACGGTGAGTCTGGCCGTGGCCGCCACGGCTTGCACGGACTTGAGTTATCAATGGTCATTTAACAGTGGGAGTTTAATCGGGCAAACCAATGCCACGCTGACCCTGGTGGGCGTGGATTTCTCCGCGGCGGGAAATTACACCGTGACAGTGACTTCGGCGGGTGGTTCGGTCACGAGCGACGTGGCCACCCTGACGGTGATCCCCCGGCCCGAAATTTTGGCCAGCTTCACCAACCTGGTCCTGGCCGCGGGCGCGGATTGCCTGGCGGAAATGCCGGAGGTGACGGGCACGAATTATATTCTAGCCACCGTTGGCGTGGGCGAGCCCGTGATCACCCAGAGTCCGGACACCAATGCGGACCTGCCGATTGGCACCAACCTGGTAATCCAGGCGGTGAGTGACAGCCTGGGTAACACTGTTTATGTCACGAATACGATTTTGGTGGTGGATGTGAATGCCCCGGTGCTCACCAGCCAGCCGGTCAGTGTGACCAATCTGGCAGGCACGACCGCCAGCTTCGCGGTAATGGCCACGGCGTGCACGCCCTTGAGTTACCAGTGGTGGTTTAACTCAGTGGCCATGAATGGACAGACCAACGCCGCTTTAACGCTGGGCAACGTGGATCCATCGCTGGCGGGAAATTACCAGGTGGTGGTCACGTCCGCGGGGGGGGCGACCAGCAGCGCGGTGGCCACTTTGACCGTGACTCCGGGGCTGATGCTGACGGTGACGAATAACCCCGGCACGGGTTTCGCCTTGACCGCCACGGGGCCCGCGGGTGCGAACTGCATCCTGGAGATGACCACTGACCTGTCCGTGGTGAACGGTTGGCAGCCGTTGTTCACCAATGGGTTTGACACCGGGGTGACGCAATTTTTGGATGATACGGCCACCAATGATGTTCAGCGATTTTACCGCGCGCGGATCGGGCCTTGAACCGCAAGGCGAAGCCGTTGGCTGCGGGCGGGTGCTTGAACCAGTGAGATACATTTATGCCACCATACACCTGCGTTTTTTGTTCCCAACGGTTTGCCGTGGAGGGCGGCGTCGCGGGCGGGGTGGTCGCCTGCCCCCGTTGCGGGACCCATAACTCGCTGGGCCAGCCGGCCGGGCTGGCGGTGAAGCTCCCCCCACTTCCCAGCCCGGCCCAGCCGGCACCGGCAGAATTTCCCGTCGCGGTTCTGGCGTCGCGGATGATTGACAACATGGAGCGGGTGATTGTGGGGAAGCGGGCGGAAATCACCCTGGTGGTGATGGCGTATCTGGCCGAGGGGCACGTGCTGCTGGAGGACGTGCCCGGGGTGGCCAAGACCATGCTGGCACGCGCGCTGGCCGGGAGCCTGGGTTGTCACTTCAAGCGCATCCAATGCACCCCGGATTTGCTGCCCAACGACATCACGGGCAGTTCCATTTACAACCCAAAGACGACCGAGTTTGAATTTCGGCCGGGTCCGCTGTTTGCCCAAATTGTCCTGGCCGATGAGATTAACCGCGCCACCCCGCGTGCGCAGGCGGCGCTTCTGGAAGCCATGGCGGAGCGTAAAGTGACGGCGGATGGCAATAATTACCTCCTGACGCCCCCCTTCCTGTTGATTGCCACCCAAAACCCCGTGGATCACGAGGGCACATTTCCCCTGCCGGAGGCGCAGCTGGATCGCTTTCTGGTGCGGTTGAGCCTGGGCTATCCGCAAATGGAAAATGAAATTGCGATGCTCCAACGGCTCCGGGTGGACCATCCGATTGACACGCTGGCGACCGTGGCCACGGCGGACGAGATCCTCGCCGGCCAGCAAGCCGTCCGGCAGGTGCATGCCGATGAAAAAGTGGTGCGTTACATAGTGCAACTGATCCGGGCCACGCGAGACCATTACGACCTGCTGCTGGGCGGCAGTCCGCGCGCCTCCATGGCCTTGCTGCGTTGCGCCCAGGCCTATGCGGCGATCAATGGCTTTGATTTTATTGTGCCAGATGACGTCAAACACATTGCCCCCCATGTGCTCGGGCACCGGTTGATTTTGCGGCCGGAGAGCCGGTTGCGGAAAAAGACCGTGCGCACCGTGCTGGAAGAAGTGCTGAGTACCGTGCCGGTGCCACCCACGCCCGCCACGGGTTTTGCCCCATGAAAGGGATTCTGGGCACCATCGCGCTGCTGCTGCTGGGGTTGGTGTTCCAGCTCGGTTTGCTGGTTTATGCGATGTACGTGCTGTTGGGGATTTTGTGGTTGAGCCGTTATTTCACCCGGAGTTGGATGGAACAGCTGGTGGCGCGCCGGATTTGTGCAGGGGAGGTTTTTGAAATTGGGGAACGCCTGGCGGTCACGGTGGAAATTGAAAATACCAGCCGGCTGACGATTCCCTGGCTGATGATTGAAGACTCAGTGCCCTACGAAGCGATGGCGCAACGGCCGTTTCGGATTGAGGTGGAAGGCGGCCGGCTGGAGCTCACCCGGCTGGGTCCGGGTGAGGTAACCACCCTGGAATACGAGGTTGCTTTTCGTCAGCGGGGATATTACCAACTGGGGCCGGTGCTGTTGGAAACGGGGGATGTTTTCGGGTTGCACCGCCGTTTCCGGGTGGCCACCGAGCCACATTTTGCCCTGGTCCTGCCCAAGGTGCTGCCGTTGCAGGGGTACAACCTGGCCTCGCGCCGGCCCATGGGGGAAATCCGGGTGGTCCACCGGTTGTTTGAGGATCCCACCCGGCTGGCGGGGGTACGGCCCTGGCAGGAGGGCGACCCCATGCGCCGCATCCACTGGCGCGCCACCGCCCGGACGGGGGAAATTCACAGCCGGTTGTATGAACATTCCCGGGTGGCGGGGGCGACCTTGCTCCTGGATTTTCACACGCATAACTTTCAGGGCATCGGCGCCACCACTTCGGCGGAACTGGCCATTGTGACCGTGGCCTCACTGGCCAATGCGGTTTATGTGATGGGGCAACAAATTGGTTTGGTCAGCAATGGCCGCGATGCGGCCGACCGCATTCGCGCGGAAGGCTGGCGGGCGGAATTCACCACGCGTGCCGAGGCGCTGCAGCGGGCGGGTGAACCCCTGGCCAATGACCGCTTGCGCCCGGTGCGGGTGCCCACGCGCAAGGGCGGGGAAAACCGCCGCCAGATCCTCGAAATGCTCGCGCGCCTGGAGCACACGGATGGCATGGAGTTTGCCGAAATGGTGGCGGTGGTGGCGGCGGAAATTCCCCGGGACGCCACCGTGGTGCCGGTGATGCGGCACGTCACCCCGGACATGGCCCTGGCCTTGGGCGGCCTGGTGCGGCGGGGGTTTTTGGTGACGGCGGTGATTGCCGCTTTTGAAAAGGAGGCCATTCCCGATTGGGCCCAGCCGCCCGAATGGGCGGGTTTGTTGCTGGCGCAGGGCATTGATTTTCGCGTGGTGAATTCCGAGGAGGCGATTATGAACCTGTGCACCGAGGCCATTGTGAGGTGATCATGCAGCCGGTTAAACCCAGTAAAACCGCCGCCGACTGGCTGGTCATTGGCCTCAGCCCGGTCTTGATCATGCTGCTGGTGGGCAGCCTGTGCTTTTTTTTGATCGAGGTGTTTTACCGGGGCCAGGCGGAGGGCAGCGTCCGCTGGGTGATGTTTTGGTTTGTGCTGGCGGTGGTGCTCGTCACCCGGATTGGCATCGAGCAGGGTGCCGGGCTGGCGGCGGGTTATGGCATCGCGCTGGCCCTGGCCACGTGGTTTTATCTGGTGCGCATACATCCGGCCTTCCTGCTCGGCGCGGTGCTGCTGGGCGTGGTATGGTGGTGCGCCCACAAGCTCACTCGGGACTGCACGCTGCTGGATGATTCGGAGGATGCTTCCGGGGGTGGTTTGCTGCAAACCATTTACCAGCGCCAGGGGTTCAAACTTTTGGGCAAAAAAACCGTGACCCCCACCGACGGCGGGAAGGCGGCCAAAGCAACCCCGGCGGCCCCACACTCGCCGGGACGCTGGGTGGTCTGGTTTTCCGTGGCGGCGCTGCCGCTCTTTGGCCTGGGCCAGATGTTGCTGCCGGCAGGGGACGCGGCGGCGCGGTCGGCGGGTTTTGTATACCTGTTCGTTTATGTGGCCGCCGCACTGGGGTTGCTGCTCACCACCAGCTTTCTCGGCTTGCGGCGGTATCTGCGGCAGCGCTATTTGACCATGCCCGGCAGAATGGCCTTTGGCTGGATCCGGTTTGGTGCCAGTGTGGCGCTGATCGTGCTGGCGGTGGCGCTGCTGTTGCCACGGCCGGGAGCATTGGTCGCCTGGCAACAACTGGCACATCACGTGGACTACCAGTTGCACCAAGCCAGTGAATACGCCGCGCGATTCAGTCCCCACGGCCAGGGACCGGGCAAGCCGGGCAATGAAGTGGACAAGTCCGCACCACCAGGCAATGTCCCGGACGCGTCCGGAACGCAAAAAACGCCGGGACAGTCGCCGGAAAAAACCACCGGGCAGACCACCCCGAGTCCGGCCAATTCGCCGTCTCCGGCCCCGTCGGATATTGTAAATCATTTGTACCAGTGGTTCCGGCTCCTGTTATTGCTCGGGCTGGCGGGTTTGCTGGCCGTATGGGCATACCGCAACCGGGTGGTGCTGCGGGACATGGCGCGGACCATCCTGGCGGCGATCCGGAAATTTTTCGCGGATCTGTACCGCTGGGGTTCGCCGCCTGTCGATGCCACGGCCCCGGCGGCCGGCCTCGCCCAAGCCAAAAGCCAGCGCTTCGCCGCGTTTCAAAATCCCTTCAACACCGGCAACGACACGACGTGGACGGCCGAACAACTCGTACTTTACAGTTTTGAAGCCTTGCAAGCTTGGGCCGAGGAGCGGGGCATGGTCGAACGTCCGGAACAGACCGCTCGCGAATTTTGCGTGGAACTGGGCCAGAAATTTCCCGAAATTACTAGCGAGCTGAAGGGTTTGGCGAATTTGTATGGCCGGGCGGCGTATGGCGGGAGTCTCCCGGCGGGCATGGACCTGGAACCGGTCAAAAAAGTGTGGCAGTACCTGGCGGGGTGAGCTGCCGTGGTTCATTCGCGAATTTCCGTCGGTTGCCAGACCGGCGATGATCTGATATTTTTAGGTTATGCCGGTGCAGACGGAACATCGCTTTAATGTGAAAGAGTATTACCGCATGGCGGAGACGGCGGTTTTCCGGCCGGGCGCGCGGATGGAATTGCTCAACGGCAGGATTATTGACATGTCCCCGACCGGTCCTTTTCATAGTGGTTTGGTTAAGCGTTTGAACCGAATCTACACTCAACTTTCGCAGGGCCGCTGGCAGGCTTCCGTCCAAGACCCGCTACGGCTGGATGATCATTCCGAACCCGAGCCCGACTTCATGCTGCTCAAGCCTTCGCCTGATGATTACACCAGCCGCCATCCGCAGCCGGAAGAAGTGCTTTTGCTGGTCGAAGTTTCCGACAGCACCCTGGGCTATGATCGTGAGGAAAAAATCCCCGCTTATGGACGCGCGGGCATTGGCGAGGTCTGGATTGTAAATCTGACCGATGCCAGCATTGAAATTTATCGCGATCCATATTTCACCGGTTACGGTTCAAAAACCGTTCTGCGAGCAGGCGACCAAGTGGCTCCGCAAGCCTTTCCCGATGCAATTGTGGCGGTGGCGGAATTGTTAAAGCGCTGAGCCCGGGCATTTGCGCAAATTTAAAGTCTTGCTGGTCTGGGCGAAGGAGCGTGGCGGGGTCGAACATCCGGTGCAGAACGCCTGCGAATTTGGCTTGGAACTGGTCCAGAAATTTCCCGAGATCACCAGCGAGCCGGGCGGTTTGGCGAACTTGTATGGCCGGGCGGCTTTTGAGGGAAGTGTGCCGGCGGGCTTGGATCTGGAACCGGTTAAAAAAGTCGGGCGGTACCTGGTGGGATGAGTAATGAGGTGAAGTCCTGCCGTCCAATTGAAATCTGGGGGGAGGGCGGCCCTGGCTTGCCAACCCATGGCCCAGTTTGTGTGCCGCTGACTTGCACCCATACGGCGGTTCCGTACCATGCCCGGGTGACCAGTTTAATCCAACGGGTGGCGGCGGGCTTGCCGGGGCGTTGTGGCCTCCAGCGCGGCAGCACGCTGCTGGTGGCCGTATCCGGTGGCGTGGATTCCATGGTCCTGCTGCACCTGCTGCAAACCCTGGCTCCCGAATGGGGTTGGAAACTGGCCGTGGCGCATTTCAACCATCAACTGCGCGGGCGTAACAGTGACCGGGATGAGGCGTTGGTGCGCCGGACCGCCGCCGCCGGGCGAATGCCCATCACGGTGGGGCAGGGGGATGTGAAGGCGTTTGCTCAGCAATCCGGGTTGTCGCTTGAGATGGCGGCGCGCAAATTGCGGCACGAATTTCTGGCGCGGACGGCGCGGGCGGGCGGGTTTTCGACCATTGCGCTGGCGCATCATGCGGATGACCAGGTGGAACTGTTTTTCCTGCGCCTGCTGCGCGGGGCGGGCGGGGAAGGGTTGGCCGGGATGCGCGGGCGTTCGCCCTCGCCGATGGATGCCGGGATTGACCTGATCCGGCCCTTGCTGGACGTTGCGAAGTCCGAATTGGAGGCCTATGCCAGCGAACATGGAGTACCATTCCGCCCGGATGCCACCAATGCTTCGCTGGCGATGCCGCGCAACCGCGTGCGCAACGAACTGCTGCCGTTGCTACGCGCCAAATACCAGCCGGGTTTGAACCGCACGGTGTTGCGGGCCATGGAGATTGCCCGGGCCGAGGCGGATTTGGCCGGCGAACTGGCCACGCAATGGCTGGCCGCGGGACCGCGCGGGGTTAGGGCACAGCCCTTGGCCAAACTGCCGTTGGCCGTGCAACGACGGGTGATTCAAGCGCAACTGCCCGGGTTGGGCCTGCCCATGGATTTTGAACTGATCGAGCAACTCCGGGAAACCGCCGGTCGACCGGTAAACGCGGGTTTGAATTTATTCGTCGTTCGGGACACCGCCGGCCGGGTAAAATTATTAACGCAGCCAGCCATCCCGGAATTCAACCTGGCGGAGCGCGAACTCAAGTTGGTCCGGCGGACTGGGGAGAGCGAATTCGCGGGGGTGCGGATTCAGTGGCAGCGGACGACTGGGAAAGTAGCCCTCCCCGTCCTCCCGGAGCCGGGACGCGAAGTGTTTGATGCCGCGAAATTAGGGCGAACGGTGGTGGTGCGCCACTGGCGGGCGGGCGATCGGTTTCAGCCCTTGGGGATGCCCCAGGCGGTGAAATTGCAGGATTTGTTTACCAACGCCAAAATCCCTCGCGAACAGCGGCGGGAATTATTGGTCGCCACGGCTGAGGGAGAGATTTTCTGGGTGGAAGGGTTGCGGATGGCGGAGCGGTACAAGCTTACGCAGGAAACGAAGAGGGGGTTGGTTTGGCGGTGGAAGCGCGGTTAAACTTTAATTAGCAATTGGAACCGGGACAATTAAACGGGCCGAGTCTTCAGCCGATCCGGTGATTTGGCGCTTAGCCATTGCTGGTTTTATCATTGAGTTTGTCGAAGCTTTTGTTCAATGCTGCGGAGTGTGCTCTGAAGCTCCTGCTCACGCAGTTCGGGGTCTATATCTTGGATGTATTCGACAGCCGTGAAATCGTCGCCGCGACGACGGTTCTGCGGAGGTTCTAACGTCTCAATCAGGATGGCCTCGAAAGCACTGACAATCGAAGCAAAAGTAGGGGTCAATGACTTTTCCTCGAGCTTGCCTGCATCGGAAACACTGTAAAGGCCAAACCAAGAGAACCGATCCCAGCGGCCAGAAAGCCGGTCAAGTGTGTGTTCGTAGAGCCGCTGGCCAAGATCACGTTCCACTGCACGACCAACATAAATAACAGTATGATGATCTGAAAGCACATAAACTCCACGCTGTGCGCTAAAATCAACGCTTTTGGCGGCAACCTGCTGGCGACCAAACAAACGGGGCTGCCGCCGCCAAACCACATGTTCGCGTTGCCAGTGAATCCCGAAAGCATGAATAACAGTGTCTGAAATCTCGACCTCCACCTCGGTCACGGATTGTTGTGCTTCAGCGCCAACTGAACGGAGTGTGAATGTCCCCTTGGCGACACGAAGAAATGGGGAATTGGCCCCGTCATGTTTGATAGAGGCGGATATCTGAGCGTTGACTGTGGCATCCGGCGTTGCTCCAGATGTGGTCTTGAGACCTCGCGTCATTATCCTCTCGGTAATTTCGCTATAGTGTAGTGGCTCTTTACACTCGGTAAGAACCGTTATGATTGCGCTTTTCCAAGATTGTTCAGGCATAATTTTGTGTAGCTAAGCCTATAAATTTACAACCGCTTTAACAACTCTGCTGGTTTTATCCTGGCCCCTACTTTGCATACTGCAGACGTTTTTGAAGTTCTGCCACGGTGAGCGGTGGCGAAGTACGGTGAAGCATGGCGTGACAGTTCGGGCAGACGGGAATCAAGTCTCGCTTTGGGTCAATAGTATAACCAAAACGAACTTCGCTGAGTGGTCGAGTATGATGAACGTGAATAAATCCACTGCCAAGCTCGCCATAGGTTGCGCCAAAATCGAACCTACACACGCGACAAGTTGCGCCGAAGTGAGCAATGCAGACCCCCCGAGCAATAGCGTTGCGCTCAAAGGCGTTAACTGTGACACGCCGCAAGGCACCTTCCCAAAAGCGCTCAGCTGCGGGAATTTCATCGGCGAGGAGAATAGGTGAATAACCGCGCATGGTGAGGAACGCACGCCAAAGCTCCTCAAGTTCGGCGGCAGCATCGGGTGCGATTGTAATACCGCTTGCTTGCGTGCTCCAATGGACAGCGGCTAGTGCACCAGAATTGAGATTTGCTCGCGGAAGAACCGGCTCTCGGTTGGGATGCAGAAGCATATCGAAACGGGCACAAACATAGAGAGCCGAACGGCCCGCGTTGGTGAAGTGGTCGTCAGGGAATGGCTCTTCGGAGGTGACTATTCCAGACGCCACGATGCCGCGCGGCTCCTGACCCTGCCGCAATAAAAAAACACGGTCTCCGGAGCGAATATGCTTGTTGCGACCACAACTCCATCGGTCGTCGAGGAAGCCTTGTTTGCGAGCAAGGTCGTAATCTGCGTCGAGCGTGCTCCACAACCACTTCTTCGGGTTCCATGTTAAGAGGAATGTTTTCATCGCACTAGGCTGCATAGTAGAAATTCGAACGCCATTTACGTTTTTTCATTTCTAACATGTGGCGATAGTGTTTTAGTTTCTTGAGGCTGTCAATCATGGTATATGGCGGTTTACCCATAAAAATTGAACCGGGAAAAGCCGCATGAGTTAAGCTGATCTGAAGTTCAAAGAGCTAACCCTGACGCTACGCTCCACCCAAAGCGGTGTCGCCGCTACCGCAGTCCAAGGTGGTCGCGCGACAATAATCAGAATCCTGTGCCAACCTTGCGTTAGCCCACGCTTTGGAGATGCCGCTCTGGTATTTGGCCGTGCCAATCCAAGGTTGCCTCTGTCACTTTACTTACGCAAAGGTTTCCCCACACCCCCATCACCTCAACCCAGCTTCACAATTTCCGCCTCTGGTGCAAAGGGCAGGAAATCTCGCTTGTTGGAGGTATGAATTCGATCCGCCCTGGCTTTGCTGGCCGCTCGCACATGCAAGGCGTCATAAATTTTATCCCCGGTCTGGCCATTCTCTACCACTTCATTCATGGCGGTCAGGTAGTCCGCAGCCTCCAGATTCTCAAACCGGATGCGTTGGAAGTTGGTTTGCATCAATTTTCGCGCCGCCGCCGGCGGGATGCCCAGCCGGTAAGTCAGGGCATTGAAGCATTCGGCCAGCGCATGCGGCGTGGTGACCGGATTGGCCGCCGCGGCAATCAGCGTCCGGGATTTGTCCCCCAACTCGGTGGCATTGGCGCAGGCAAAAACCAAAATCGGGGTGTCGAAATAATCAATCATGGCGGGACATATTGGCATTCAAAGCGGCGGTCTCCGCCTCAGCATCAGTAATCGCGCCGCGCCAAAACATCATGCCGTTATTGGGGTCACTCTCAATCCGGCCTGCCCGGGTTCCGGTCGGTGTCAGTTTACGGCCATGTAGTTCCCCCTGACGGTCCACGGTCCAGTAGATTTCATCATTCAACTGCAATCGAGCCGCTGCCACCACATCGTTGGGCAGGCTGATGCGGTTTTTGGAGGTTAACACACTCGTATTCACTGAGGGAACATTCCCACCAGAAAAACAGCTTGTCAAGGTGGACCTCGCCGGCGCCCCGCCATTTTTATCCCGTTTAACGTCCTAAAAAGTCAACTGAAGCTGGTTTACAAGCACCAAAATAAATGCTACCGTTCGACAGAAATGAGTAATTGCCTTACAAGTTCAGAAGTACAGGAACTGGGAAAATCGATGGTTTTTGACTCCAGCCAGCGAATCGCTTCAATTCCCAATGATCTTTGCGGACCATTTCATGCCGAGGCAAGAGAGCTTGAAAGCAACCTCCTGACAATTTACCGGCTGGTTGCCATGATTGTGCGAAAGGAGGAAGATTTGCCCATGATAGCTCAAATATGGGGCGGCATGGTTGAAACGTGCGACGCTTTTGGGGAAGTTTTAAGCAATCTTGCCAAAAAACATCCCGCGTGTGGGGCTGAGTCCTATTATGATCGGGTGCTTGATTTAAGGAACAAATGCTACCGTCTCAAGACCCTTCACGAATAGCCGACCAACTGCCGGAGATACCCGGCCTGGCAAAACTTTACGATGAATTTGCAAATGCCTTGGATCCCTTTGCAGCCCAACGAGATAATGCTGAAAAAATATTCATGCAGGATGTGGCCGAATGGTATGATTCGTTGACTGGTCCAAAGCCACCCCTCCAAGAATTTAGAAAAGCGGTCATCATCAGGTGCAAGCGCCATTTGGCGGCTACGAAAAAGCCATCCGGTATTTAATCAATTGATTAATTCACTCGGATTCAGGCTTCCTTGAGCATGCCGAACCTCGCCGCCTGACTGACGATTCGCATCCAAGCTGACCCCCGCCATTTTTATCCCCTTTAACGTCCTAAAAAGACTTTACACCGCCCAATTTAAGACATATTCTAATCCGCTCTAATTGATATGGAAGCCAAGACAAAGACGATTGAACAGTTTAAAGTGCATGCCAAAGACACCGGTTCTGCCGATGTCCAGATCGCGCTGCTGACGCACCGCATCAACCATTTGACCGAGCATTTGCAGACCAACAAAAAAGACCACAGCTCCCGCCGCGGGTTGCTGATGATGGTCGGCCAACGCCGCCGCCTGCTCGAGTATCTCGAAAGCAAGGATGTGAGCCGTTACCAGACCGTCGCGAAGAAGCTCAAGCTGCGCCATTAATTTAATATGGGGGGTGCGGTGTGCCTTCCCGGCGTTCCGCCCCTCTGTTTTCCGGATTTAGGCCGGTGACGCGACCGGTCTGCTTCCTCAACCAAACCAAAACAACCTCGCGTAAAAAATTCCGCCACTTTCGGGCAATTTCATTCAACTCCGACCCATCCGGGTTTGACTGAAGTTTCTCTGGAAGTGGCGGTGTACAACCGTTATGTCCGATAAAATAACCGCCCAAGTGGGCGACAAGCAGATTACCATCGAAACCGGCAAGCTGGCCAAACAGGCGGATGGTGCCGTTACGATTCAACTCGGCGAAACCATCGTCATTGTAGCCGCCGTCGCCGCGACCAAGGCTAAACCCGGCCAGGATTTCTTCCCGCTCACCGTTGATTACCGCGAAAAAGCCGCGGCGGCGGGCAAGTTCCCCGGCGGTTACTTCAAGCGCGAAGGCCGTCCCACAGAAAAGGAAATTCTCACCTGCCGTTTGACCGATCGTCCGATTCGTCCCCTGTTCCCCAAAGGCTGGTACAATGAAGTCCAGGTGCAAACCGTGGTCTTGAGCGCCGATGGCGAAAACGACCCTGATATTTTGAGCATCATCGGCGCGAGCGCGTCCCTGATGGTTAGCGACATCCCCTGGGCGGGTCCCTTGGGCGCTGTGCGCGTGGGCCGCATCGGTGGCGAATTTGTGGCGAACCCGACACACTCTGAGATGGCCGAGAGCGATCTCGACCTCGTGTACGTCGGCAACGAACATGACATTGTCATGTACGAAGGGGCGGCCAAGGAGATTTCTGAAGCCGATTTCAATGCCGCCCTGGTTTTCGGCCAGGCCTGCTGCGTGCCCTTGATTGCGGCCCAGAAGGAACTCGCCGCCAAGGCGGGCAAGAAGAAACGCGAAATCACCCTGAACATTGTGCCGGACGAAATTTTGGCCGAGGCCAAAAAGCAGGCGGGCGACCGCTTTGTGCCCGCCCTCCTGACCCCCGGCAAACTCGCCCGGGAAACGGCCTGCAAAGCCATTCAGGACGAAGTGGGCGCGGATCTGACCACCAAGTTCGGTGCCGAAAAGGTGAATGATTTCGTCATCAAGGACGCGTTTTATTACATCCAAAAAGAGGCCGTCCGGAGTCTGATTTTGGACCACGGCAAGCGCCTGGATGGTCGTGATTTTGACACCGTTCGTGCGATCACCAGCGAAGTGGGCCTGCTGCCCCGCGCCCACGGTTCGGCGATTTTTGCCCGGGGTGAAACCCAGGCCGTCACCCTGGCCACGCTGGGCACCGGCGACGACACCCAGGAATTTGATTCCTACACGGGGGGTGGGAATGAAAAGAAATTCATCCTGCATTATAATTTTCCGAATTTCTCCGTCGGTGAAACCGGCCGCATCACGGGCCCTGGTCGCCGGGAAATTGGCCACGGTGCACTGGCTGAACGCAGCATCGAACCGGTGATTCCCACGAATAATTATCCGTACACCATTCGCGTCACCAGCGAGATTATGGAATCCAATGGTTCCACCTCCATGGCGAGCGTGTGCGGTGGGACTTTGGCGCTGCTGGACGCGGGCGTGCCGCTGATCCGCCCGGTGGCGGGCATCAGCGTGGGCATCTGCACCGAGTACGCCGCGGACCACACCATTTCCCGTTACAAGCTCCTGACCGACATCATCGGCTGGGAAGACGCGTATTGCGACATGGATTGCAAGATTGCCGGCACGGAAAAGGGCATCACTGGTTTCCAATTGGACCTCAAGCTCAAGGGCATTCCCCATGCGCTGATGGCTGAGACCATTGAAAAAGCCCGGGTTGCCCGGTTGCACATTCTGGCCGAAATGGCCAAGACCATCTCCGCTCCCCGCAAGGAACTGAGCCAGTACGCTCCCCGCATCGAGATCGTGAAAATCAATCCGGAAAAGATTGGCGCGCTCATCGGGCCCGGCGGCAAGAACATCAAGCGCCTGGTGGAAGAAACCGGCTGCGAAATTGACATCGAAGATGACGGCACCGTGAACATCTTCTCCGTGTCCGCCGAAGGCATGAAGATGGCCAAGGACACCATTCTGGGCATGAGCGCGGAAGCCGAAATCGGCAAGATTTACCGCGGCAAAGTCGTCACCGTCAAAGAATTCGGTGCCTTCGTCGAATTCCTGCCTGGCAAGGACGGCCTGGTGCACATCAGCGAACTGGCGAATTTCCGGGTCAAGAAAACCGAGGACATCGTCAAGATTGGTGATGACATCACGGTCAAATGTCTCGGTGTGGATGAAAAGGGCCGGGTTCGCCTGTCCCGCCGCGCCGCGATGGAAGACCGTGACAAGGAACTGCAGGCGGCGGGCATCCCCGCTTCGGCCTCGGCGCCACAGCAATAAGCGCCCACGGTGCAACTTGAAGGCGCGGACGGGCAACCGTTCGCGCCTTTTGTTTACTACTGATCCATTTACAACTAGTTTGACTGGGTTCCGAATCCTCCGTAACTTGAACAAAGCATGCTGGCTGCCGATACAAAGGTTAGGGCTGAGGCGTTGACCTCGCCCACCAAAGCTGATCTGAACCGTTCCTGGAAACTCATCGTGGAACCGGTGGAACCTTTTCTGGAAAAGGTCACTGAACGGTTGATCCGGCAGGCCAATCAATTTGACCCGCAGATCGTGCCCTACGCGCAGTACGCCCTGAATGGCAGCGGCAAACATTTGCGGCCCACGCTGGTGGCGCTGGCGGCGGCTTCTCTGGGTGAGGTGAAGGATGATCACGCCACGATTGCGGTGATCATTGAAATGGTTCATCTCGCCACCCTGGTCCACGATGACATCATGGACGAGGCGGAAATTCGCCGGGGACAATTGACCCTGGCCTCCCATTGGGGCAATGAGATTGCGGTTTTATTTGGCGACTGCCTGTTCGCCCGGGCCTTGGAACTGGCGGCGGGTTTTCCCACCCCGGAAGTCTGCCGGGCGGTGGCCACGGCCACGAACACGGTTTGCGCGGGGGAAATTTTGCAAACCCAGAGCCGCCGGAAGTTTCAAGTCTCACGCGATGATTATTTCCGCGTGATCGGCATGAAAACCGGTGAGTTGTTTACCCTATCGTGTGATCTGGCGGCGTTTCTGAGCGGGGCCACACCCGGGCAACGCCGCGCCTTGGGCCAGTTCGGCGCGGCCTTTGGCACGGCCTATCAGGTGTATGATGATTGTGTGGATCTTTTTGGCACGGAAGCCCAGGCCGGCAAGTCGCTGGGCACAGATTTGGAAAAGGGCAAGCTGACCTGGCCGCTTCTGCTGGCGTGGGAACGCGCCAACCCGGAAGATCGCAGCCGTTTGGAGGACATGATTGCCCACTGGCAACCGGCGCATTTTAGTGAGGTCAACCGTTTGCTGGTCAAATACGCGACCTTTCAACCCTCTCTGGAGATTATCTTCAAGTATTTGGAAGAGTCCCGCACGATTTTGCAGGACCTGCCCGAATCCTCCGGTCGCGCCGGTTTGCTGGGGTTGACGAACTTTTTAGCGCAACAAACCAGTTTGTTGGTGGTTTAATGCTGCATATGCCTGATTCCCCCCAGCCATCCGACGCCAATTCCGCTGCAGCGGAAGTGCCGGAAGACGTCTTGGTCCACCGGGCCCGGCGGGGCGATCTCAAGTCTTATGATGCTTTGGTAAAGCGCTATCAGGAGCGCATTTACGCCACGATCTATCATATGACTTCCAATCATGAGGATGCCAATGATCTGGCCCAGGATGCCTTTATCAAGGCCTATCAGGCGCTCTCCTCCTTCAAAGGCGGTTCCAGTTTTTACACCTGGCTGTATCGGATCGCGGTCAACAAAACGATCAATTTTCTCAAGCAACGGAAAAACCGGGCGCATATGAGCCTGAATGATCTGGATTTCAACGCCGAGCATGACCCGGACCTGATGGCGTTGATTTCGCATAAGACGCCGCGCCGCGATGCCGGTTTGAATGAATTGCAGGAAAAATTGAACGCGGCCCTTTTGAAGCTGTCTGAACCCCATAGATTAGTGGTGGTATTGCATGATGTGCAGGGTCAGTCACATGAAGAAATTGCAAAAGTAATGGATTGTAACATTGGGACTGTGCGTTCACGGTTGTTTTACGCACGGCAACAATTGCAGTCGGAACTTGCGGATTATTTGAAGTAACATGAACGAAACCGAACCTGATTTTGAAACGTTGCGCCGGCTGCTGGCCTTGAAAAAGCATGAGGTTCCCCCGCCCGGCTTTTTTAACAGTTTCTCAGATAACGTGGTTTCCCGCATCCGTCAGGGGGAGAGCGGCAAACCCGAAACTGCTTTGGAACGTTTGTTCGTCGAAGCGCCTTGGGTGCTTTCCATCATCCAGGCGTTCCAATCCAAGCCTGCCTTCACGGGCGTGTTTGCCTCTGCGGTGTGCCTGTTAATCGTGGCCGGCATAGTTTATACCGATAATCCCGATCCTAGTCAGGAATCCCTGGTGCCGTCGCAAGTTTCGCAAAGCGGTTCCGCCATCCAGGGCATTTCCCCCGCTTTTCTGAATGCGGCGGCGAATCAAACCAGCCTGGATTCCAGCACCAATCCGGTGATGTCCCTGGATCCCGGGAATGGCACTTTTGGTACTCCGAATCCGCTGCTGCAGCAAGTAAGTTTTGGTCATTAAGTTTGTTGTATTCCTTCAACTGATTGCGGTGTGCGCTTGTAACGCCACCGCAATTTTCATTTAATAGCCCAGTGCCAACTAAAGTTATTGCGGTCGCCAATCAGAAGGGCGGGGTGGGAAAAACCACGACAGCAGTCAATTTGGCGGCCTGCCTGGCCAGCCTGGATTTGCGGGTGCTGCTGTTGGACCTGGATCCCCAGGCGAATGCCACCAGCGGGGTGGGGCTGGAGAAGACGGAAGGCGGCAGTGCCTACCGGGTGCTTTTGGGAGAAGGGACTTTGCTGGAGAAAATCAAGCCCACCGCTTACGAACGTCTTGAAGTGGTGCCTTCCGAGGTGGATTTATGCGCGGCCGATCTCCAGATGTCGCGGTTGGACAATCATTTGTTACGGTTAAAGGAGGCTTTGCAACCCGTGCTGGATGCCGGCCGGTTTGACGTGGTCTTGATTGATTGTCCCCCGTCACTGGGGTTATTAACCCTGAATGCGTTTGTCGCTAGCCATGGCCTGCTCATCCCCCTGCAATGCGAATATTACGCGTTGGAGGGGATCTCGATGCTGCACCGGATGCTGGGGCAGTTGCGGGAGGCCAATGTGAACCCGGAATTGACCACGTTTGGCGTCGTCATGACCATGTTTGATGGCCGGACCAAACTGTGCAATGAAGTGGTTGGTGAGGTGCGCAAGCAACTCGGGGAAAAAGTGTTTGAAACGCTGATCCCCCGCAGCACCCGTTTGGCGGAGGCCCCCAGCTTTGGCCAGCCGATCATTTATTACGACAAATACAGCAGTGGGGCGGCCGCCTACCAATTACTGGCGCAAGAGTTCGTGGAGCGATTGAAGGGGTGAGCCGGGCTGACCTTCCGGGAATTGTTTTGGGTTGGACAAAACCGGTGTGGAAAAAGTCAAAACCGGGGAAGCCATTTGCCGGGGGTGATTCATCCTTAAGCTAGTGGCAGAACCGGAAAAGACCCGCGTGAAAACGCAAACTCAGTCAAACCAATCGCAACGCTTGCCGTGGTCGCCTGGCTCCCTTATTCTGCCGTGGAGTCGGGATGGCGCGAGGCACGCACAATAATCAAACTATTATGGCCCGGGAAATTTTGGAAATGCTGGTGGAGAAGGCAACCCTGGAATTGCCGGATACGAAGACCCTCCAATTGAAGTGGCCGGAGGGTTATAATCCCGAATTTAAGACCGGCCAGTTCATCACGGTTTACTGGCCAGACACCCCCTCCTACAAGCGGGCTTACTCCCTCTCCTCCTGTGCCCTGGACCGCGGCTTTTTTGAAATCACCATCAAGCGCGATGGCAAGATGGGCACCCGGATTGTGGATTGGGCGAAAGAAGGCGACAAATTTTTCGTCATTCCGCCCGTGGGCAAATTTCTGCCAGTGTATGGTACGGGGCATCACCTCATTTGTGTGGCGGGCGGTTCGGGCGTGACGCCCTTCCGCGCTTTTGTGCGGGAAGCCACGCGCCGCCAGCTGGACACCAAGATCACGGTGATGTTTAGTGTGCGCAATCCCAAGGGGATTATTTTCAAGGAGGAGTTTGAACAACTGGAGAAAGAAAATCCTAATTTCAAATTTCTGGTGACCTGCACCCGCCTGACCGATGAAGATCCCTGGACCGGCCGGCGGGGGCGCATTACTCCGGAGTGGGTGAAGGAACATGTGACCGACCTGGCCAAGACCTATTTTTATGCCTGTGGCCCCAACGAGCTCGTGGAATTTGCCGAGGAAGTGGTGCTGCATGGCCTGGGGGTGCCCAAGGAACAGATGAAGACGGAGAAATGGGGCTGAGCACGCTCCGGCTGCCGGCTGGGCCGGCGGGTAATGCTTGGTTTTTGTACCAGCGGTGGGGGGGCGAAGACGCTACGCTGGCGGGGCAGTGATCACAATTTTTCGGCACGGTCCGAGTTTTTTTAAATTGAATTTGCCATTATGACGTTACAACGCACGCCGCTGTATGCCGCCCACCAAAAACTGGGGGGCAAACTCATTGAATTTGGTGGCTGGGAAATGCCGGTCCAATACACCAGCATCACCGATGAACATCTGGCGGTGCGGTCCGCCGCCGGGATTTTCGATATTTCCCACATGGGCGAAGTGTTTGTGGGTGGACCCGGCGCGGAGGCCTTCCTGAATCGCACGCTCACCAATGACGTGCGCAAACTGGCCCCCGGCCAGGGGCAGTACACCTTGATGTGCAACGCGCGGGGCGGGGTGGTGGACGACCTCTACGCCTACCGCATGAATGCCACCGATTTCCTCCTGATCATCAATGCCTCACGCATTGCGCCCGACGTGGCCTGGCTGGAAGCGGCCAACGCGGGGGCGGCGGAATTGCGCGATCTGTCGGGTCAGCTCGGGGCGGTGGCCATCCAAGGGCCGAATGTCGCCAAATTTATCGATACCGCGCTGCCCGGCAGCGCTTGTGCCGGGCGGGAAGTGGCCAAAATTTCTGATCTCAAAAAGAATGAGATCGGGGTGTTTGTGTTCGATTACGCCACCATTTATGTGGGCCGCACGGGTTATACCGGCGAAGATGGCTTTGAAGTGATTGCCCCGGCGGAGAAAATTGAGGCGGTGTGGAACCGGTTGCTGGCGGCCGGCCAGCCGTTTGGCCTGAAACCCGCCGGACTGGGCGCCCGCGACACGTTGCGGACGGAAGTGTGTTATCCGCTGTACGGTCACGAATTGGACGAGGAAACCACCCCCATCGAAGCCGGCGTGGGCTTTTTTGTGGCGCTGGACAAGGGTGAATTCACAGGCCGGTCCGTTCTGGCGGAGCAAAAAGCCACCGGCCCCAAGAAGCGCCTGGTGGCTTTCAAAATGACGGAGAAATCCGCTCCACCCCGGCCGCATTATCCGATTCATGTCCATGGCCAGGCGGTGGGGCAGGTGGTCAGCGGCACGCAAAGCCCCTCGCTCGGCTTGGGCATTGGGATGGGTTATGTCCCGCCGGAATTTGCGCAGCCCGACACCCGGTTGGGAATTGAAATTCGGGGCAAACTGGCCCCGGCGGTCGTGGTCAAAAAGCCGATTTACAAGCGTTGAGTGGTTTCACTGGCCAGGTCCCAGGTCGCGCAAAACCGGGAATGAAATGGCCGGGGTAAGTTCCGGCCATTGAACCAAACGGATTTGGCTAATCAACCTCCCTCCGCGAACCGATGGGCTGGTGGAGTTTGGATTGCGGGCTGGTGGCCGGGCGCCGGGCTGATTCACCCCAGGTGCTCCCCCCTAGCGGCCCGCCAGACGGGCGGCCTTTTTTATTTTCTTTTAGTCCACTCGTTTTGGTGTTCAAATAGCCGGCAAAGAATTTATGAGCAACGTACCTTCTGATCTGAAATATACGAAATCGCACGAATGGGTCCGGGTCGCGGGTGACGTGGCCACCGTGGGGATCACGGACCATGCCCAGCATGAGTTGACCGACGTCGTGTTTGTGGAACTGCCCGCCGTGGGCCGCGTGGTGAAGGCCGGGGAAGCCGCCGCCGTGGTGGAATCGGTGAAAACGGCGAGCGACATATATGCGCCCGTGAGCGGTGAGGTGTTGGAAATCAATCCGCAGGTGGTGGACCAACCCGCCCTGGTAAACACGGATCCGCACGCCGCCGGCTGGTTTTTCAAAATCAAATTAAGCGCCCCGGCGGAACTCGCCGGTTTGCTGTCCCCGGCGGATTACTTACAGCAGATTGGGGGATGAAAGTCCGGCTCTTCATCAAGCCCTTTTGCCCGTGGTGCCACAAGGCGGTTGCCTGGCTGGCGGCGCACGGCGTCCCGCACGAAACCCTGGATGTTATTGCCGATGGCCAGGCCTTCACGGAAATGATCAATCTTTCCGGCCAGCGTTTTGCGCCGGTGATTGAGGTGGATGGTAAAATTCTGGCCGACTTCGGTCCGGAGGAGCTGGCCCGGTTCTGGGAAACGCTGCCCAAGGCCTGAACGGGTGTGAGACAAAATTCTCCACATTGAGTTTTCGGGCCTTTTTTGTTGCCTAAGTATATGTGTAAGGCATATACTCAGTTTCATGAACCTCAACCTCACCCCCCAGTCGATCCTCCATGACATTGCCCAAATCCAGCAG
>CAIQWB010000064.1 GCA_903875465.1 uncultured Verrucomicrobia subdivision 3 bacterium | reverse complement strand
GTGCCGAAAACATCCTCGCCCTCCGCTGCCTGCAGGCCAGCCAACGCCACGACGAGTTCTGGAAATACCGCCTCAATCAACACGCCAAACGCAATGACACCCTCAGCCTTTCAGAATAATGAAGAATTTTGTCCTGCACCCAGACGGCCCACACATCTGCCATTTGCCTTGACGGCCGCCGGGCTTTCGCCAAGGCTGGCTGAGCGTGAACCCGCAACAACAGGCAACGCTGGACCAGGTGCTCGCCGCCCTGCAAAACGAATTGGGTGGGCTGCTGCATTCCTGCTACGTCTACGGCAGCGCGGTACGAGGCAATCTGGTGGAGGGCGTTTCGGACCTCAATCTCCTGATCATTCTCAACGAATCCACCACGGCGGCGCATGCGGCGATTGCCCGGGCACTGGTAAACCAGCCGCAGATCGATCCCTTTATCCTGGCGCGACCGGGCTTGGAGCGGAGTGTGCGGGCCTTTGCCACCAAATTTGCGAGCATCCAGCGGAATTACCAGCGGCTCTGCGGAGAGGATATTCTGGCGGGACTGAGCTTTGACACACAGCAGGAAAAATTTCTTTGCGAGCAGGCCATGCGCAATTTGCGCTTGCGCCTGGTTTACTCCTTTATAACGCGGCAACAGCATCAGGCCTATGACCGGTTTGTGGTGAACAACATCACGGGGCTGATGGTCCAGATGTCGGAGGCGTTGCGGCTGGAGGGCACCACGGTGCCGACCGCGTTTGAGGCACGCATTCCCTTGTTGGAAAAAGAATTTCAGATCAAGGGCCAGACCTTGCGGGACCTGGTGGCTTTAAAAAAACAGCCCGGGCGGTTTTCCGAAAGCGAAGCCGTGGCCTGGCATGACCAGATTTTTCCGCTGGTGGACGCCGTGGTAGGCTGGATGGAGATCCACTGGCAGAACTAGGCACGGGCATGAACCTCCTGATTTCACCGTGGCTGGCGCAAGCGGAGGATGGCCTGGGCAGCTTCGTGACCCGGCTGACGGGGCCGCAATTCCTGGGGTGGTATGCGCTATGGTTTGTGCTAGTTTTTGGGGTGGTCCTGGTATTGCGGTGGCGAGAGGTGAATACGCCGGCCCTGACGTTGATTGGCCTGCTGGGTTATGAAATACCGGGATTTCTGCGCATTTACGTTTTTTCCGAACCGGGCATGCACAAGTGGGCTTTTCTCATCGCAATGATGGTTTTTGGGGGCCTGGCTTTCCTGATTCGCAGCGAAAACCCCGATGGCTCCGGCCGCCGGTGGTGGAGCAATAATTGCAGCTCCACCAGTTCCTCCAGTTGCAGCGGGGGCAGTAGTTGTGGCGGCGGCGGCGGGTGCGGGGGGGGCGGCGGCTGCGGGGGGGGCGGCGGCTGCGGGGGGTGCGGGGGATCATGATGACCGGGCTGGGCTATCGTCGGGAACTGGCCGCGTGGATCGCCGCCCAACCACGCGGGGTGGAGTGTCTGGAGATCACGGCGGAGCATTTTTATCCCGGCGCGGGGGCGCCGCCCGGGCAACTGGCGCGACTGGCGGGGCAGTATCATTTATTTGTGCATGGCCTGGGCTTGAGCCTGGGCACCCCGGGGCCGCTGGACGGACATCAATTGGACCAGTTTGCCCGCGTGGTGCAAGCAGCCAACCCGGACTGGATCAGCGAGCATGTGGCCTTCACGCGCACCGCCGAGGGGGACCTGGGGCATTTGAACCCCGTGCCACCGACGCGCGAGATGCTCCAGATCGTGGCGGATCACGCCCGGGAAGTGGCGGAACGCTGCGGCAAACCCATCCTGCTGGAAAACATCACGTCCCATGTGCGACTGCCGGGGGAGCTGGCGGAAACCGACTTTCTCAATGAACTCTGCGCGCGGGCCGATTGCGGACTGCTGCTGGACGTGACCAATTTATTCATCAACAGCCGCAACCATGGGTTTGATCCGCTTGCCTGGGTGTGGGAACTGGAGCCGCGCCGGATTACGCAACTGCACATCGTGGGCTATTCCCGGGCGGGCCACCGGTATACGGACGGCCATGCCGAGCCCATTCAGGAGGAATTGATCGAGCTGGCCCGGGCCATTGCCAGCCGGGCACCGGTGCAGGCCGTTATTTTGGAACGCGACGAGGATTTTCCCGAACCGCGGGAACTGGAGGTGGAAATTGCCAAACTTTCCCGCATCAGCCGCCCCGATTGATTTCACCACTGCGTTTGGCCGCCTGCTGCGGGACGGCGCGTTGCGGGACGCCCTGGCGGCCGATCCCTGCCGGGTGGTGGAGCAACTGGGGGTCCGCGAACAAGACCGCCGGGCCCTGCTCCAATTGGTGCCGGCGGATTTGGAATATCAGGCCGAGATTTTGCTGCGGAAACGGCTGGGGACCGTGCGGGAATTCATCCCGGAAACCCTGCGCCGGCTGGCCGGGGAAGCGTGGCCGTGCTTTCACCATTATGCGCGGAGGCACTGGCCCGAAGCCCCGCATTCCGGCCCCCGGGACGCGCATGTTTTTGCCGGTTATTTGCGGAAAACCCAGCCGGCTTCGGTATGCGACCGGGAATGGAATCGCCTGGAGTTTTTCATGAAGCAAAAAAGGCTGGCCGTGCATTGGGTGCGTCGGCGGGGCGAAGGCCGAGCCGGGTGGTGGCGCGGTGAGTTACAATTGCTGGTGCGCACCGGGCGGCAGGCAGGGCGTTGGGCCGAATGGTTTTGGCACTTCCAACTTTAGCTAAAGCCCCCTGGCGAATTTAAGTAGAGTAAGCGAAGTGAAAGCGCGGGACCGACCATTGCGCTCGGTTCAACCCGCCTCCTTCCCCTTTGCTTACTCTAATAAAACCACAAGATGGGCCCGGCGAGGGGATAGAGCTTGCGAGCCGATGAGCCGGTGGCTAAGGTGAAAAGATAAGGTGTCAAGCGCCGTCGCAGCGTTAAAAATAATTCATCTGCCATGGTGATCTGGCCGCAGCCAAAACAGGGTGCGGCGCAGGGCGAGAAGATCGTGATGGCAGTAAAACCAGACAGGATATTTATGCTTATGAACCGGGCAAAATTCGCGGGGCTTTGGTGGTCGCTGATCGTGGGCGCATGCTCGCTGGCCGGGGCGGCCGACAGCACGCGATTTCAAGGGTATTATCGCTTTCCCGCCATCCAGGGGGACACCATTGTGTTCACGGCCGAGGGCGATTTGTGGCGGGTGGGGGTGAGGGGTGGGGTGGCCCAGCGGCTCACCTCACATCCAGGTTACGAAACGCGCGCGGCATTTTCCCCGGATGGTTCCACCCTGGCGTTTTCGGCGCAATATGACGGACCGACCGAGGTTTACACCATGCCCGTGGGCGGGGGGTTGCCGGTGCGCCGCACCTTTGAGGGCGGGCGCGCGCGGGTCACGGGCTGGACGCGGGACGGCCGCATCCTGTACACCACCACGCATTTCTCGGAATTGCCGGATTGGAAACTGGCCACGGTGGATTTGCCCACCGGCCGGACCGAGCCGCTGCCCTTGAGCGAGGCCAGCGACGGGGTGTTTGATGACGCCGGGAAAACCCTTTATTTCGTGCGCTTGCAATTTCAAGGGAGCAGCACCAAGCGTTACCAGGGCGGCACCGCCCAGCAATTGTGGAAGTACACCCGGGGGGCGGAGGAGGCAGTGCCGTTAACCACGGATTTCCCGGGCACGAGCAAAAACCCCATGTGGTGGCATGACCGAGTATATTTCATCAGCGACCGCGACGGCACCATGAACTTGTGGTCGATGAATCCGGCGGGAGCCGACCGGCAACAGCTCACCCATAATCACGGCTGGGATGTGAAGGCCGCAGCGCTGGATCGCGGACGCATTGTGTACACGCAGGGAGCGGACTTGTATTTGTTTGATATTGCGGCGCACACCAACGGTCTGCTGCCCATTACCCTGGCCTCGGATTTCGATCAGGAACGGGAGCGCTGGGTGAAAAAGCCCATGGATTATCTGACGGCGGCACACCTGTCCCCCGACGGGGACCGCGTGGCGCTGACGGCGCGCGGCCAGGTGTTTGTGGCCCCGGTGAAGCCCGGGCGCTTTATCGCGGTCACCCACGACGACACGGTGCGTTACCGCGAGGCACAGTTCATGCCGGATGGCAAAGCGCTGCTGGCCATTTCGGATGCGTCGGGCGACCTGGAATTTGGGGAACTGCCGGCGAATGGCAAGGGGGCATGGACCAACCTGACGCAGGCCGGGAAAGGCTTCCGCTTCAAGGGCACCCCCTCGCCGGATGGCCAATGGATTGCTTACGCGGACAAGGATTTCCAGCTCTGGCTGTTTCATGTGGCGGATAAAAAGGTGCGGCGCATTGATCAATCGCCCATGGAACTGATCGCCGGTCTGGCCTGGTCGCCGGACAGTGCCTGGCTGGCTTATGAGCGCCAGGCGAGCAACACTTTTTCCCAAATCTGGCTCTACAACCTCAAGACAGCCAAAAGCACCGCGGTGACCACGGACCGCGTGAATAGTGCCAACCCGGTGTGGGACCCAGCGGGAAAATGGTTGTATTTTCTGTCGGACCGCCATCTAAAATCGGTGGTCACCTCGCCCTGGGGTCCGCGCGAGCCGGAGCCGTTTTTCGACCAGTTAACCGGCATTTATCAAGTGCCCCTGGTGGCGGGGTTACGGTCGCCCTTCGAACCACCCGATGAAACGGTCACGACCCCGGAGGCGGAAAAACCCGCCCCAGAAAAAAAGAAGGGGAAAGCCAAAGGGAAAGCCACGGACACGGCGACCAACACCGTGGCGGTGAAGATTGAACTGGCGGGCATTCAGAACCGCATCCAGGCGGTGCCGGTGCCGCCGGGCAATTACCACGACCTGGGCATGAATGAGAAGAACTTGCTCGTGGAAGTGGATCCGGCGGAACCGGGCGAGGAGGGCCGAAGTTCACTGAAGAGCCTGGAGCTGACCAGTGACGAGCCCAAGCTCAAGGAGGTGGCGGAGAACGTGCAAGGTTATGAGGTCTCGGCGGACAACAAGCACCTGATGATCCGGCAGGGCGACAAGTTTTATGTGGTCGCGGCGGACGCGGCCCCGGCCAAGCTGGAGAAAAGCCTGGCGCTGGACAATTGGTCGTTCCCGCTGAACCCCACGAATGAATGGCGGCAAATGTTCACGGAAGCCTGGCGGCTGGAGCGGGATTATTTTTATGACCCGCACATGAATGGCGTTGACTGGCCGGCCGTTTTGCAAAAGTACCTGCCCTTGGTGGACCGCGTGACGGACCGCGATGAGTTGAGTGATTTAATGGCGGAAGCCGTGGGTGAATTGTCGGCGCTGCATATGTTTGTGATGGGCGGGGATATGCGCCCCCTGCCGGAGCAGGCCCGGGTGGCGGGACTGGGTGCGCGCCTGGAACGCAACCGCGCGGGTGATGGGTATCGTGTGGCGCACATTTACAAGAGCGACCCGGACTATCCGGAAAAATTGTCACCGCTGGCCCGGCCGGGAGTGAAAATTGCGGAAGGCGACGTGCTCCAGGCGATCAATGGCATGCCGGTGGCCGCAGTGCCGGACATCGGGGATTTGTTACGGAACCAGGCGGACACGCAGGTGCTCCTGACAGTGAAACCTAAAAGTGGCGCGGTGCGGGAAGTCATCGTGAAGCCGGTTACCGCCGAGGCCGAGGCCGATTTGCGTTACGGGGAATGGGAATACACCCGGCGCTTGCAAACCGAGAAGCGGGGGAAAGGCGAGATTGGTTATGTGCATTTGCGCGCCATGGGCGCGGCGGACATTGCACAATGGACCCGGGATTTTTATCCGGTCTACAACCGGCCGGGTTTGATCATTGATGTGCGGCACAACAATGGCGGCAACATCGACAGCTGGATTTTGGAAAAGTTGTTGCGCAAGGCGTGGTTTTTCTGGCAAGGCCGCGTGGGACAGCCGTTTTGGAACATGCCGTATGCGTTTCGCGGGCATGTGGTGGTGTTGTGTGATGAACGGACGGCCTCGGATGGGGAGGCCTTTTCGGAGGGCTTTAAGCGGCTGGGCCTGGGCAAGACGATTGGCACGCGCACCTGGGGCGGGGAAATCTGGCTCTCGGAGGATAATGACCTGGTGGACAAGGGCATGGCCACGGCGGCGGAAGTTGGAGTGTATGGCCTGGAAGGCCGGTGGCTGATCGAAGGCCACGGCGTGGACCCGGACATCGTGGTGGACAACCTGCCGCACGCGACCTTTAAAGGGCAGGATGCGCAATTGCAAAAAGCCATCGATTATTTGCAGGAGGCGATCCAGCGGGAACCGGTGACGATTCCACCGGTGCCGGATTATCCGGACAAGTCGTTGAAGTGAGCAAACGCGGGGGACAATTTAGGGTCGCCGGACACCAGCCAACGGAATTCTCATTTGCCGGCAACGCGTGGCAAAGCATCCTCTGGCAGCGGGTCGTTAACGTCCTCCGGAACGATGCACTGGCCCCGTGCCAGACCGCGCGGGCGGAGTTGGCACACGAATGGTGAGCAAGCCCGAGGCGCGGGGAGGCAGCACTGCTTTAGCCCCCGGGAACACTTGACCGTGATCAATGGCCACCTAACGGTCCGGCAACTCAGGTGCGGCACTCACGCCGCTGGCTGACAGCTCGCAAACTGATGGGCAGCCTGGGGCGGCGAGCGTTAAGCTTTTTCGACGGCGACTTTTAAAGCCTCCAGCTCTTCCCAGCGGGCGAAGAGGTGGGTGAGGTTTTCGCGGTGCTTTTCCAGGTCCACGACCAGCTGTTTGCTTTGCACGGCGTGGTTGCGGTGGAAATCGGGCGTGGCGAACAGGCCTTCGATGCGCGCAATTTCGGCCTCCACCGCGTGAATCTTCGCTTCCATGCCGGCGAGTTCCTGGGTTTCTTTAAACGACATTTTGCGCACTTTGGCGGGCTTCGCAGCCACTTCGGTTTTGGCGGCAGCGGCTTTGTTCAGGGCCAGCACCGCGGCACTGGCGCGGGCGGCCTGGTCGGCGGCCTTCTTTTTCTTTTCCAAATAGTAATCGTAGTCGCCAACACTATGGGCAATTTTGCCATCGCCTTCAAACGCCAGGATGTCGGTGCAGACACGGTTGAGGAAATAACGGTCATGGCTCACCACGCAGACCACGCCGGGGAAGGCGATCAGGGCCTCCTCGAGCACCCGCAAGGTGGGCAGGTCGAGGTCGTTGGTGGGCTCGTCCAAAATCAGGAAGTTACCGCCGCATTTCAAGATGCGGGCGAGCAGGAGCCGACTGCGTTCACCGCCGGAGAGTTTTTTAACCAGCGTGGTGATGCGGTCATCGGAAAAGAGAAAGCGCTTGAGGTAGGAGCGCACGGAAATTTTGGCATCGCCCCATTGGACGAATTCGGTGCCATCGGCGACCTCATCAAGCACGGTGCGGTTTTCGTTCAACTGCAACCGGCCCTGGTCCACATAATTGAAGTTGGTGAGCTGGCCGGTTTTCACACTGCCCTCGGTGGGTTGCAACTGGCCGATGATGATTTTCAGCAAGGTGGATTTGCCGAGCCCGTTGCGACCGCACACGCCGATGCGATGCCCGTTTTCAAAGGTATAATTGAAGCCGCTGAAGAGGCGCTTGCCGGCGATGGTCATGCCGAGGTTGGCGACCTCGATGGTGCGGTTCCCGAGCTGGGGCGGCGGGGGGATGACGAGTTCCACGTCCTCTTCGATCATGGGACCGGCCTGCGCGGCGGTCTCGTAGTAACGTTCAAAGCGGTCTTTCTGCTTGCTGCGTTGGGCGCGGGGGCCCTGGCGCACCCAGGCCAGTTCCTTTTTGAGAAACATCTGGCGCTTGTGCTCAATCGTGGCATCGGCTTCCTGGCGCTCGGCCTTGGCGAGCAGGTAGTCGGTGTAATTGCCGGCATGGGAATAAAATTTGCCGTCGTATAGCTCCAAAATCGTGGAGGCCACGCGATCGAGGAAGTAGCGATCATGGGTGATGACGAGAAAAGTGCCGCCAAAGTTTTCCAGAAATTCCGCCACCCACTCGATGGATTCGGGGTCCAGATGGTTGGTTGGCTCATCCAGCATCAGGAAATCGGGCTGGGAAACGATGGCACGGCACATGGCCACCCGGCGTTTTTCACCGCCGGAGAGCGTGGCAATGGCGCGGTCGCCAGCCGGACAGTTCAGGTGGTCCATGGCGATTTCAATCCGCCGGTCCACGGTCCAGCCATCGAGGGCATGGATGCGGTGCTCCAAGTGCTCGTGGCGTTTGGAATCGTGCGGCAGGGATTCGAACTCCGCGATCAGTTTGAGCACATGCGCGGCGCCGTCGCGGATGTTGTCGTACACGTTTTTGGTTTCATCCAGCATGAAATCCTGCGGCAGATAACTGACGACCAGCTCGCGGCGGCGGCTGACGTCGCCGCTGTCCGGCGGCTGGATGCCGGCCAGGATTTTTAGGAACGTGGTTTTGCCGCAGCCATTGCGGCCGACGAGGCCGATCCGGTCGCCCTCCTGAATGCCGAGGGTGGCTTTGTCAATAACGGTGCGATCATTGTAGCGGACAACAATGTCGGTGGCGGCGATGAGGTTGGACATGAAATGATTGGGAAATTAAAGCGCGGGGACCATGCCGCCCAGCACCCAGGTGGTGACGGATTTGGCGGGCAGGCTAATAGTGAGTTGCTGCGACAGCACGGACTGGGGGGGGAGGCCCGCGAGGTCTTCGCGGGCCGAGGTGCGCCGCCCCACAGCCGGGGCGGCGGTGGGCCCAAACCCGGTCAGATCGAACGTCTTGGTGGCGGGCAGATCGCGGTCATTCACCACCACCACGGACAGGCGGCGGGTTTGGCGATTATAGGCCACCAGGGAATCGGGATCGCGGCACGCGAGCAGTTCATCCCCGGGACGGATGGCGTGGGTAAACTCGGACAGGAGGAAAAATTTGCGGGTGCGTTTGAAGGTTGGATTGCTTTCCCCCCGATGATAGCGGACGAGGCCCCAATTGCTGTCCGGCTCGGCGAACTGCCAGTAGATCCAGGCGCGGGCGTGGGTCTGGGCAAGATCATCCCGGATGCGCCGGGCAAAGGTGAGGCCATCGCGCTCGCCATCGCCATACTCGGAAATCCACAGGGGTTTATGCTCGGTCTCGGCCAGTTGCCGGAGGCCCGAAGGATCATTGGCCGCATAGGTGTGGGCCGCCAGCCAGGCCAGTTGTTTCCGGGTGGCGGCGGAGTAGGCTTTCACGGAAGTCACCGCGTGGTGTTCGTCGTTGTCCTCGGTGGCTTCCAGCCCGATGGCCAAGCCGCGCTGGCGCAGCAACGGATACAGGAGATTAATCATCCGGGCCTGCTGGTCGGGACTCATATGGTCGCCTTCCTGGCGGTTACCGGCCTGCCACCAGTTGGCGGCGGGCTCGTTCATGGGCGTGAGCAGGTCAAAATGCACGCCGTCCAGGACGGTCAACTGCCGGACCACGGTCACCAGATATTCGGCAAACGCAGCTTCACGATCCGGGCGCAAATTATTGTCCGCCCCATTGGTCGCGCCGGTGACTGTGCCGCTCACCGTCATCCAGTAGGGCGGCGAGTTAGCGAAGGCCACGACCTGGTTGACCCCACGGGCCACAGCCGCGCGCAGGAACCAGCGCTGGTTGGCATCTGCGGTCCAATCCCAAACGCCGGGCTGGGGTTCAAACCCGGGAATGCGGGCCCGGGCCTCCATGTTCTGAGGATAAGCCGGGTTTTCCCCACCCCCAATATTATAACGAACAATATTGAGCTGCAGTTCCTTGAAGGCGGCATCGGCATAAGCCTCGCGATTGGTATTGCCCCCCAGCACATGCGACCACCAACAGAGCGAGGTGCCCCAGCCGTCAAACGATTCGATGATTACCGCGCGCGGGTTGAGGCGCACGGGCTGGGCGGCGGCCCTGGGGGCGGGGAAAAAGGACGCGAAAGCGATGGCCAACAGCAGGAGCGGCCCAATCCTTGGGCCATGACCCAGTCGCGAGCTTAAATGGTTCAAGGGCGCCTTCACCCGGGAAAATTATGTGTTTTGACTTTCAACGAGCAACCAGTTTAGCAGGTAATCAGGCAGTAACAAGCCGGGAAAGGCGAGTGCATGACTTCCATAGTCCGCCCTTGGCCGCCCTGCTCCAGCCGGCGGTTGACTGGTTCCTGGGTGGGCCGGGGGAGGCGGCCGATTTTACCTTGGGGAGCGGAATTCATGATTTCCATGGTTTGATTTAGTGCGAGATGGTTTGAAAGGCCTGAGGCGCGGGGCGCGGGGCGCGAGGCAAAAAGAGACACGCACCGGGACGGTGCGGCAACCGGCAGGCGAGGACGCCTGCCCCACGGTTTTTGACCGGGCGGGGCGCTAACTTTGTCATTACGACATTCATCCCGCACGAATTTAGCAGGGTCCAAAAATGGTAAAATTTTTATCAGGCTTTGGGCTCTGGGCTGTAGGAAAACGCCGAAAGGGAGAAACAGGGTGCGGGGGCCCTTGAAAGGGGCGCTCAGCCCGCTGCGGGGATGCGCAGGCCTCGCCGCCTTGGCCACCGCCAAAGTCCACTGCCGCAGTCCCGCTTTCAATTTTCAGACACGCTCACTGGTCCGGGGATTGCCGGCGGAAACCACGAGGTCAGGGAAATGGATTGCCGCCGGAGGGCACATGGGAAGTTGAACCCACTTTTCCAAGCTCCTGGGGCAGAAAAAGTGTAAATAGTGAGGACCGACACCGGCATGGTCATATCCTCAAGATTGATACCGACAGTATCCATATTTTACCACTTTTATCCGCTTGCTGTCCTTATCGTAAAAAAAGGCATACTGCCAAGAGGCGTTCTTACCTTGCGGAAATATTTCCATAGTAAGAACGTGTTGCCCAGTTCCGTTTTTATAATAAAATCCCGTGCCCACATATCCCCGTTCTTTTGGTGGAAGTTTTTGGATGTAGTCTTGACAGTCTTTTTCAATAATTTGGTTGGGCTCTTCCAAATATGCCTTCTGCCAACCTGCCAATGGATCGGGTGCAGGCTTAGTCGCACATCCAACGACCAAGACGAATGTTGCCAAGCAAATGCAGAATGTGAATCGAGTGATGCTCATGGCGTGAATGTAGCCTAACGAAAAAAGCTGAGCCACCGCCGACTCGCGACATGAACCGCGATAGCGGAACGGACAGCGCCATCCACCTCCGCCAAGGCTACGGCGGACAGGACGGCGGTTGGCTCCGGCGACTTCCATGAGAAGGCAGTCAAGGGGTTTGTTACATTATTTGGCGGCACATGATTTTATTAGTGGGTGGCTGATCGTTTGGCAAG
>CAIQWB010000063.1 GCA_903875465.1 uncultured Verrucomicrobia subdivision 3 bacterium | reverse complement strand
TGGCAATGCGGGCAGATTTCCTGCGACCACAAGGCTGGGGTGTCTTCCACCCGGATCAGCACCTTTTGCTCATTTTCCAGATAATCCATGCGCACCACCTGCCAGGCTTTGCCCAGCGCCAACACCTGCTGAAACATCTTTACCGGTATCATCAGGCGTCACTTTACCATCCCAAGCAAATCCGTTTCAACCCCATTTACCCATTACAAACGTCGAAGAAGCTCATTCCCAAATAAATTCCCCGTTTCCCGGGCATTGACCAGATTGCGCAGATGAATTTGTCCCCCCTGGGCCAGGCAGTCACTCAGCTCAAAATTCTCCACACCGTTGACTCGAAGAATGTGCGCACCGTCACCATCAAATTTACTTGGCTTAACGATCCGCCCAGCGGCGTTTGTGACCACATTCCAAAGAGCCAGCTCACGATCAGGATGACTGCACATCAGCCAGTGCTGAAAGTTCACGCGGCGGAAAAACACATCGCGGGATTCCTTTGGCCGGAGGGATTTTAATTCCGGCGGCAGGTCGGTATTGGCCGACAGGCCGGTGAACAGGGTGTCCACCTTGCGGACGATAATGGTCAAGTCCTCCACCGCCCATCTGGAAATACCATACATCGCACCGGGAGAAAAATCCGCCGGGGAATGGGGCTCGTCCACCGGCCATTGGAGCACCGTGCTGTCGCGATTCTCACCGCGCAGGATGGTACGCTCGGGAAGGACAAGGTAATTGGTCAACCGGTAAGTGCCCCAGGGCAAGTAAACCACCCCCCCGCCGTAGCCGCCAGCCGCCGCCAAAGCGGCGCGCAGGCTGGCCGTGTCATCGGCCACCCCATCGCCGCATGCTCCAAAGGCTTTGACATTAAACTCGCGGTCCGGCCAGACGTCAGGAACCTTGATTTGCACCGTCAACGGCCCACCCCAGCCCCCAGGGCCGCCAAAGCCATTATGAATCCAAAGGTCGCTCCGCCCCGGGATCAGTTCCCCGGGCAGCCGGGCAAACAAAGAAAATCGTTCCGCATTGGTCACCGTCAAGTCAACCCACTCGCCGTCAGCCGTGTGCAGCACCACGCGGGGGCGGCCAATGTCGTGCGGTAGCAGGAAGTTTTTGCCAATGATTTGCACCAGCGCCCCGGGCGGTGCTTGGTTTTGGGTCAAACCCGGCTTGAGTTGTGCCGGTTGCATAAACCACAATTCCGGCCGGTTCAAGATTATGGGCGTACTTACGGACGCTCCATTTTGAACGGTGGCTTGAAACAATCCTGGATAAAAACTGTCCGGCAATTGAAACTTGAGGGAATTATCCGTCGCCTGGATGGCCGGGCAAGCCTGACCTGGTTCCGGTGGAGAGGTGGGGAAACCTGGACGTCCGGTCGCCCCATCAGCCAGACGGCTTGCCACCACGCGGGCCGTTGCCTCCAGCCCGCCGCCATAAAGCAGCACCATGTTGCCAGGTTCAACACTGTCGGGTGCCCAGAAAACGACCGGTTTGGCGGATAAAGCATTTTCGGTGGCCAAGCCCAGCCATAGCGCCAGCCAAAGAAGCTTTTGGGTCATATCAAATCGTTTTAATTGGTTCTACCCTGGGTATCGGGCCATTGGTCGGTGCGGAAGGGCGAGGCCGGTAAAGCGGCGCGGTTGTAGAGATTACAGCGGGGTGAATTGGCCCAGCCGTAGCGCACCGCCACGGGATGGGGCACCTGCGGACTCCAAACTACCACGCAGTCGTTATCAATCCGAGCCTCAGCAGCCACCCAGCGTTTATCGTCCCCTGCCACATAGAAGCCAATGATTTTATCCAGCGGAAAAGGTTCGACCCCCGGCGCTCGCCAGGGTGACTGTCCGACAGTCAAGCCCCCACCCGTTTCGGTAAAACGAACCCGCAGTTGACCGTTGGGTTCGAACGAAAAATCCTGATACAAAGGACCGGAGCCGACAACGGGTTCTTGATAAACAAGCTTTTTAGCTGCTAGCGCAAGCCGCACACCGACATCGATTTTGTCCGCCGGATGCACATCGTTTGGATTGCCCACATCAATGGTGATGGCCATGGCCGTGCGGGGCAAACTAAGGCTAAGGAGTTGCGCCTCCCGCAACCAGGGCCAGCCGCTTTGGGCCACTGGGACTGGGTCCGCCCCATTGCAAGGCAGTTGGACATATAAAAATGGCAGATCGGCGCCGCTGGAAAATCCGGCGGACTGCCAGTATTGCCGCCAATCCGTAATTAACCTGGGAAACAACGTGCGATAAGCCAGGCCGGCACTGCCATTGTTTTCCCCTTGGTACCAAATAATCCCGCGGAGGGCGTAGGGTGCCAGCGGGGCGATCATGCCGTTGAAATTAACCGTGGGCGTGGACGGTCGCCGGGAGGGACTCGGAAGGCCCATGGGATCAGGATTGGACGGTTCCGCGCTTGGGGGTTGCGGCTTGGCACCAACCGCACGACCAGCAGACTTGTCAGCGTTATATTGTTTCAAGGCGAGGTTGTAAGCGGGAGCGACCTCGGCCTGCCAGTGTTGCAAATTCAGCTCATATGTGGCTTTAAGTTCCGGAAGTGCTTGGATTTTTGCGGCCTGGACCACCGCCTCGTTCCAGCGGTCAAGGGTCTTGATGACGGGTGGATTTTGCTTAAGACCGGCCAAACTGATCCAGGTCTCAATATCGGTTCCTCCCCACGGAGCCTGCAACACACCCACTGGACAATGCTGATCCCGGCGAATTTCCCGGGCGAAAAAATATGCCACGGCGGAAAAATTTTTGGCGGTGTCAGGTGCGGAAGCTGCCCACGAGCCCTCGCAATCTGCCTGCGGAGCGGCGGCCGTTTTGCGCTCCACACTAAAAAAGCGCAATTGTGGATCGTGAGACTGCGGGAGGACCTCCACCGCATTGTTAGCGGAATTCAAAGGAAAGCCCATGTTGGATTGGCCCCCGGCAAGCCATACATCGCCTACCAGCACATCCGATAAAATAACGCGGCCGGACATGCCCAACACCACTAGATCCCGCCCTTTGTCGCTGGCGGCGAGGGGATCGAGCCGCACAAACCACCGGCCGTCGGACGCGGCGTTGGTAACGCAGGTCTGGCCGGCAAATGTCACCGTGACTTTCTCGCCTGGGGCGGCCCAGCCCCATATTGGTATTGCGTTTTCGCGCTGCAAAATCATGTGGCTGGCCAACAAGTGTGGCAGCCGGATTTCGGCATGCAGGGAGGATAATCCCGCCAGAAGGACGGCGAATAAGACCGGTGTTTTTCGTTTCAACATATTTATTCGAGAAGCCTCGCCGGGCCAGTTGACAAGCTCGGGGTTCAGGCTTTTTGAGATTATTATGAGGAATGAGACGCCATGAACGCCTAAAAAGTAAGCGCCTATTTTGCGTCGCCTACGGTGCAATTTGCTTCATCTTGGTTTTATTAGAAAAATGCCCACCGCAATATCAAGGCGTGACGACGATGCGATAAAAAGCACGAGCCCCGCCTCCAAGGTTAAAATCATTAAACGTGAGCACCGAGCCGGTACCAGTTTGCAGGGGTGCGACATTGGTCCAGCCCGATCCCGGTTGGAGAGCGTCTGCGCGCTGCAATTGATAATCATGCCCGGGATATCCTTGAATACTTGCGTGAAAGCCAGCGCTGCCCAAGGAAGCCTGCTTAATTTGAATCGCCGAGCGGAGCAGCACTGTGCCGTGGTTGACGAACTTGGCCGGCAGGGTTTGGGCGCCTGTCATCAGGTCAAGCACGCCATTGTTGATAAAGGTGCTGTTGCTCGCCAGGAGGAGCGCCCCGCCAGCGAAGCACATGGTGCCGTTGTTGGTCACCATTCCCGTCAACCTCAACACCCCGTTTGTCACGAACAGGGTGCCGTCGTTGACTACCAGGTTGCTAACCACCCCGTAGCCGGACAGGTTGCCTCCGGCTGCAACATGCAGCCTGCCACCTGCAACCACACCTCCAACCAGCTGAAAGGCGGCATTCGAAGCAACCTCCAAGCTACTTGTGGCATTATTGGTCCCACTAAGACCCAAGGTTCCTGCCTGAATCAAAGTTGGACCAGAGTAATGACAGATGCCGCTGAGCAATTGTATGCCCGCACCCACTTTTGTGAGGCTCAACGCACCGCCATCGCTGCTGGCATTGCCGTTGATTAGTCCGCTGAAAGTACCCGAACCATTGTTAACACCCACCGTCAGACTCCTGGCCCCTGCCCAATTCACACCAGTATTCAGCGAAATGATGACGTTTCCCGCACCCTTTAGGGCATCGACATAAACCGGGTTTCCATTCCACAAATCAAAGGTCGAGGTCGCATCAATCGACAAGCTCGCGAGATTATTGGTCCAAACCCCACCTTGATTGGCTCCGTTCCGCAAGGTCACACCATTCTGCAAAATCAAGGTGCCACCCGTCATGGCAAAGTAATCCGGATTTCCACCGCCACTGTTGTCTAGGCCGATGATTCCTGCACCCGTGAATAGGATGGTCCCCTGATTAATGAAATTCCGGCCCAGAATATTCTCCGGAGCGATGTAAATGGATGCGAAAGCCGAATCAATATTGAGCACGACACCGGTTTGGGGCAGGGCGCTGGCCGCAACCCATTCGCTCGCCCCGGTGACCGGAATCCAAATATTAGTATCCTGCTGCTGAAAACCAATCGTTGTACAAGCCGCAAAATAGGCCGAACTGGAAGCACCGTTAAGCAGTTTGTACGTTGCCCCCAAACAGTTGGCATTCGTAATCGTATTGAGCATTCCGGGAGTGGTGGAATTATAGCGGAGATCCCAAACGCGCCCCAGCCACTGCAAGGGATAGGTATCATCCCCGGTCGAAGCGTGCGACGCCGCGTATTGGATGGTAGTGGTCCAAAATAAACCGTCCGCTGGCCGGAAACCAAAAACCGTCGCGGGGATGGTACCTTTCAAGGTTGTGGGGTTCCTGGTGCGCACGGAGGTTTCAATATCGGTTTGGCGGTAGGGGCCCGAATCATTCTGCGCCATTGAATAAAGCACCGGGATGGCCCTGGCCGCCGCGGCGCTTGGCGAGGTCAGGTAATTGAAAGAATCGCCGTGGTAAGCCAGGCAGGCGACCGTCCGGTTGGCACCAAGGGCCCAGCCAAAATTAATCGCTCCAGACGTGCCACCTCGCGACACGCCCAGAAAAACCATGGGCAGGGTGTTGGCAACCAGCTCTGCATGACCGCAGTCGCTGGCAACGGAAGCAAGGGTGTTCGACAGGATCGCCAAACCATCCGGAATATAGGCGGGGACACCCAGGGTGTCCTGGTTCAACATTAGTAACAAAGCCAGCCTGCGGTCCTTGGCAAAATTTCGCCACGCTGCATTATAATATACAGTGGCACCATAATTAAAACTAACGACCACACCGCGGACCTGACCGGCTGGCAGAGTGCCATCAAAGTAAATGCTATTAGTGTAAGGCGTGCCATAATAATTATTGGTGTAGGTATACTCGGCCGCCCGTGGTGCTCCCACAGCGAACATGGTGATAATCCCCATTATGGCGCAACGTCTCCAACCAGCGGCCCTGAAAATCAGCTGGTCACTTAAGAACAAGCGCATGTGAAAATGCGTAATTAATGACCGCTTAATCCAGCGCACCAGAATTTGGCCCAGGGAGATCCGCCGTCATTGCTGTTGGCGGGCCGAATAAGTGGAATCATGCCGTCACTTGTTCCCTGGGGGTCCGGCTTGCGGCTTTCGGCATGCCCGTCAAAAAACGCAATCACACCTGTACCGTCTTTAAAGTAATTACCCTGATTGGCGGCAAAGCCGCCGGTGATGGTGCCAAGCTGGCGCCCACCATGCGGACAAAGCGGATAATATCCAGCGTTGTTCCCGTCCACCCAGCCGGCGAATAGCACGCTGCCATCACCCTGCTTTTGAATAGCCCCGGCACAGGCCATAAGACATCCATCCGAGGGCTTCTTTACAACCGTATAACTCGTAATGAATTCATCTGGATTGACATCCTGGGGCGTCCAGGGGATGAAGCGGTTTCCAGCGTAGGAAGGCAGATTGGTGTAAACGCCAAAGTTTTTCAAGCGCTCAAACGCCGCCGGACACTCGGCAAATCCTGCCAGACTGGCCCCCTTCCACCCCACATAACTTTGCCAGAGCGCAGTGCAGGCCCCGCCTGGATCCTGATAGGTGCCATTCCGACCACTCATGACAAAGGTTGGACAGAGGCGTTCATTATTGTCAGAGGCGTACATGTGCGCCGCCAGGGACATTTGCCGCATGCCGCTTACGCATTTGATGCGCAGTGCCTTTTCCTTGGCCTTGGCTAATGCCGGCAAAAGCATCGCCGCGAGAATGGCGATGATGGCGATTACCACCAGCAATTCTATAAGCGTAAATCCGCTGACCGCCTTTGACGCATTGGCCGGCCTGAAAACTCTGTTGGATCTCATAAAATTTGGATTACTGAAATTTATTCATTCGCACTTCGCCATCCAAGGGGTGATTTTGCTGCAAGGACGGGTCAATTTGCAGCGTAAATTAAGTGCCGAAATTTCGGTCGCCGGCCTTTCCCGGAGTATTCACTGGGTATCGGCCAGTTTTGGCCTCGGGCGGCAGCACCCGGCGGTAGCTATCGAGATGCAAGCCAATTTCCTCAAATGGAATACGCTGAAAACCCGGTATTTCCTGAAATACTTTTGAATCAGCCTTCAAATTATAGTCACCCAACGGGGCATTTAAAAAACCTGGATCAGTCGCGGTGACATAATTATCCCGTGCCACAAACAGATTGGTGTCAGCCAGGCGTGCTCCGCTCATTTTCAATTGGATGGGACCGCCGGATTGCAGGACAATCAGGTTGCGTTCAAACTTGGTTCGGAGAGGCAACTCGGGATGACTGGCCAGCAAATTCGTCATTTCTGGAAATCGCTCAGCCCATGGGCTTTTCTGGGGATGAATGGCCAGTACCGCTGAATGCAGCCGGGAATTGGTGGCATAACCACGCGCCTCGCCCCGGTCATCCATGCCAAAAACGGGACCCTGGTCCTTGATAAACACATTATTGATAACCCGATGATCAGGACCAGAGGCAATCCATACCCCGGTGCGCGGCCCGGCAAACACGTTGCCAAAAACGAGATTCCCCGCCGCTCCATCGTCGGGATTGACCCCACCCACAGTGTCGTGGATGAAATTGTAGCGGATAACCACCCCTCGAATCGTCCAGTCCAGCCAGGAATAAAACGCCCCCACATCACCCGAGCCGAAGCCACAATGATAAATCTCATTGTACTCAAATACATTATCCTCGCCCGAGACGAGCACCGCATCCCGCGGGGCGTCGTGAATGAGGTTGTTGGCCACGCGAATTCCGACTGCATCTGTGAACCCGGCGCCATTGGGCAGGCCGCCAAAGCCCACATCCACGGCCGGCGAATACATGGCCTTGAGGACCGCGTAATTATGCAGGTGATTGTTGACAACAAAGTTTTCCGAGGGCGTGAGGTCTGACTTGTTCCCACCGGAGACATAAACACATCCCTCGCCCAACTCATACATATCACAGCTCTGGACGCCGCTGCGCCTGCCGTTTAAAACGACCCCGCGCCGCGCAAGATTTCGCAGCGTGCAGCCCGCAATCAAATCTGATTCACCGTTTTCCACCACTAGTCCATCCCCCAGTGAGGCCTCGAGGGTGAGTCCAATCAATTGAATATGGGCCGCGCCCTGCAACAAAATCAAGGGGCGGTCCAATTGGGAAACCATCAGTTCACCATCGCGAGCCAGTGGCCAGAAAAACAGTGTTTGGGTCGAAAAATCCACCGCCCACTCACCGGGTTGATCGATTTCTTCCATCAAATTCACCGCACACCAGGGTTCCTGCCCGTTACCGGCCGGCCGGTTGTACTTGTTGCCGATGCCAGCCGGCAGCCCAGCTGCAAAACTGATCGTGTGGTTGTCCGGGTCAATGCGCGCCACCCGGATTGCCGGATCTTCCCAGGGAACCCGCCACTGGCCTTTAAGCCAAATATCTGGATTATGCAGCCAACGATCCGGCCGGTCCCCACGATATTCAAACATACCAGGATTGTGTGCGTCCCCGTTGCTTATGGCCCGCTTCATGGTGGTCCAGCCGGTGTTGGGCCAGCGGGAAAGTGGCAGTCGCCGGCCATTCCAAAACAATTCAAACAGCCCGCCGCTGTCACTGAATACGGGCGGGAATGGACCGGCATGTTGCAATCCCAACGCATCAATCTTGGCATAAACCACGTGGCCTCGGGCGACCGGGTCTAGTCGCGAGAGCAATGGCTCGGTGTTAACGGCACTGAACTCCGATAGTTTAAGCACCCGTCCGCCAATTATTTCCACTGTTTGGTTTTGCCACGCTCGGTAAATGATCGGGGAGGCAGCGGTTCCAGAGTCGCCGGCGGTTAGCATCAGCGTATTAGTGAAGGGATATTTCCCCCCTGCTATCTCAACGGTAACTCCGCCGGCTGGCAAATTACCAACGGCGGTGAACTGGCGGATTTCATCTCGCGCGCGGGCGATCGTGGCAAAGGCGGTCGTCAATGATTTGCCATCCTGCCGGTCGTTGCCAGTGGAGGTGACAAAGAGTTCCAGGCCAGCGACAGATTTTGCCTGCGCAAGTGTGAACAACATTGCGATCAAAGTATTTCGGGCAGTAATGCGGTTCATTTTTGATGCAAGAGTGCGGGCAATCTAGGAGCAGCGTAAGAGGTTTTTTTGCGTCTTCAGGGGATGGATTTGCGTCAGATGAGTCTCAAGGCACATAAAGCCGGAAGAAGGTGGGCATCGAGCTCCGGTCCAATGGCATGGCTAAGTTAAAACCGCCGGTTACATCGAACTGGTTCGTTGCCCGAGTCACCCAATGGGTGAGTGGCAAAGCCAGATTTGTCGCGACCTGGACCAGATAATATCCCAGCGCAGGGCCGTTCGTGCCCTGCAGCCAAAGCTGGCCTTGGATTGCTTGAACCCCGGTGATGACCGGGGATTGCAGTGGAGCGAAAACCACGAACCCCAGACTCATGGCATTGGTGCCCGCTTCGCCACTGACAGTTAGGGTCACCGTATAGTTGCCAATGCTGCCAAAATTGTGGCTCACCCAGGTAGCAGGTGTGTTAGTCAAGGTGCCATCCCCGAAATTCCAGTTTCGGTTGGTGATATTGCCCGTGGAAGTGTCCATAAAGTCCACGGCGACAGGGACGTGGCCATTGGTCACACTGGCCGTGAAACTGGCCAGCAACCTTTGGAAATTCGTCAAAACCAGACTTCCGGCCGAGGCTCGCACCTGAAAGCTCGCCCCGTTGTCATTTATTACCCGCACCCGATGATTGAGGACGTTCGTAAATGCTCCGCTCAATACCCCGCCATTGGTTAGGATCGTAAAACTATTGGTTGCCGCAGGAACAAAACCATTCATGAGGCTGACCACCAGTCCACCGTTTAAAAACGTGTTACCACTCACCATTACACAATCGTAATCTTTCACAGCATTGGTAAATGCGGTCGCCAGGTTCGTCCCGCCGAGATCAATGGCGAGCGAGGTCCTGTTTGAGCACACGTAGTTCCCTTGGATCATCGTCCGCCCAGCCATCCCAATTCCGCCGGGGGCCAGGGTTCCACCCTGGTTTACCAGTGTGTTGGTGGGAACCATCCACAGATTGGTGGCATTGAAGGTGCTTACCGTCAGCGTCCCTCCATTAAAGAGAAACAAATTGGTGCCACCCGCTACAGTCACATTCGCCGAAACTGTGCCGGCGATTTTCAAACAGCCTGCGTTTAAAACGTATTCAGTGATGCCATTGGTCCCTGCCGCGTTGAAGAGGAGGTTTTGATTGCCGGAACTGCCATTCACACCAATCAGCGAGGTGCCACCGTTTTGGACGATGGACACCGTTCCACCCGCGATGTTTTGTCCCAAGGAAAGTCCGTCATATTGCGAGGCCCATATGTCCAAAATGCCGCCGGGGGCAATCGTAATGGCGGCAGTTTCACCTGGCAGCATCCCGCCGTTGCCAAAGTCAAACCGGTTCTCGTTGACCGCGCCTGGATAGTGGGTTGAGTTTAGCCGAAGCGTCCCGCCATTTTGAATTAGCCAGACACCTTTTACCCCGCGGGCACCACTCGTTTCCAGAGTGGCGGCGGCAATGATATTGGTTCCAAGCATATATGGGCCACCATTGGCACCGATACGAGGCGTGAACCAGTAACCGTTCGTAAGCACCAAGGTCTGGTTGGCGCCCGTATTACGCAGGTCGGTGCCCAAATTGGGCAGTGCGTTGACGCCGCCGCTTAAAATAAGTGCGTTGCTCGCGGAATTGAAAATCGTGCCAAACAAATTGGTGCTGTTGACTCCGCCGGCAAAGTTAAGGGTCAACTGCCCGCCGCCGCCAGTGTTATTGATTGTGCTGTTGGTAGCGCTGCCAGCGATAAGTCCGGGGGAGGGGAAATCATTTGGTCGCGCAAACAATAGACTGCCCCCGGCAAGTAGAATATTACCGGGCACGCATCCGTTCCCGGATCCATTATCCACCTGCAATAGCCCTCCGTTCAGTACCGTTACGCCAGCATAATTATTGCTCGCTGCCAGAATCAGGGTGCCGCTATTTAACACCAGGGAGCCTGGTCCGCTTATAGGGTTCGTAATGGTCAAGATATTGGCGAGGTTAAAGGTCCCGCCATTTGTGCCAAGCCAGACCGGCCGATCGTTTAGGTTGAAGATGCCGCCGGAAATGATTTGCAGAGTGCCGCCATTGAGCACCAGCCCACCACCTGGGGCCCCGAGATTTGCATCCAAGGCGATTGACACCGTGCCTGCGGAAACGGTTGTTCCGCCCGAGTAACTGTTGTTCGCGAGCAGTGTCAACGTACCAGTGCCCGCGTTTTCCACACCGCCTGTGCCCGCAATCAGTCCGTTGAGCTTAGTATTACCGGATTGGTTAAACAAAAGCACAGCATTGTTGGTAATCGCGCCACTACCCAAACTGCCGGAGATACTGCCGTTGCCGAGTTGCAGATTACCCCGATTAATCATCGTTGGGCCGGTGTAATCGTTGGTGGTCAGAACGACCAGCGTGCCGGAACCCGTTTTGGTCAGGCTGGCCATTCCAGATACTTTCCCGGTACCCGCCAGGGTGTAGGTTTGCGTGGCCGCAAAAACCAGCGCGGCTGGTTGAACCGTAGCGGTCAAATTGATCGGCGGCATGGCGGAACCAGAGTCATCAAATGTTACCGCGTCACCATCCCAAAAGTCAGCCGCCACCCCAGCCGCCATCCAGTCGAGATGGTTGCCATCCTGCTCATTCCAAACATTATTCGTACCATCGCCCCGCCAAAATAGGATGGTGGATGGGTGTCCCGTTGCGTAAGGGGTAAAGCTAGCAGTGGCGGAGGACCACGCCTGACCGTATTGATTCATGGCAAAAAATCGATAATAGTAAGGTGTGTTTGCCAAGCCAGTCAGATTGGTACTTAGTCCACCGGCTCCCAAATTACCCAGCATGCTGGTGTTGGACCAATTGGTGGGGCTGGCACCCCCATCATTAGTCCCCCAAAATAAAAATACCGCCGTATTAACCCCAAACTGGGGATAAACCAGCTTGCCATTAACCGTGGCGGAACCGGGCCCCAGTTCTGTCGCGGGGGCGGTCATTATGTAAGGACTGTATCCAGGTGCGTTGGTGCGGGTCTCATCATTATAAAGCCCCATCATCTCCATGGGCAGCGTTGTGAACAACGGCATGTCTGCGTAAATTCTCGAATTGGGGACGAGACGAAAATCATTTCTAGCCAGGTTCACAAATCCAGGATCGTTAGCGTAGGCCAGATTGGGCCCAGATTGAAGGACTGCGGCACTGGAGGCTAAAAATGTGTTACTACCCGCGCCCACCACTATTTGTTCCCACGTGTACGGGGTGGTGCAGTTGTACATGCCATTCTCCTCAATAACCGATCCGGTCGGGGATACCACCACCAAACCATTGTTGGCGTTCAAACCCAGGTTGTTATAATGGTCGAGGTATTGTTGCTCTCCGGCCGTCGCCTGCGAGCCAGTTTCGGTCCCAAAACACTGTTGTTCCCCGGTGCGAGGGTTCGTAAGGTTGACGAGGTTGCAATAAACGTGGGCCGCGCGGTGATCCTGGTCGAAGGTAATGCCGTCCTCCAATGGACTGTCGTGGACGTAATTGTAACGAAAGTAATTGTTGCCACTGCTCGCGAAATAAGTGTAGCCATATACTCCGCCAATCCCGCTGGAGATTTGCCCAAAGTCGGCCAGTTCATTGTATTCGATCCTCGCATCCCAGGTTGTGCCATGCAGCACTCCTAGATGGGGCATGACAGTGAGCAGATTGTGCGCGATCCGCATACCCACAACATTAGTGCCCGGGCTGCCCGCGCCGTTGCCCCCCGCGTCCACCGGGGTATTATAAACCCGGGCAATGACCCCGGAATTGGTGATGATGTTGTTCACCACGAAATTACCAGCAGCCACACGGGGCAAACTCGAAGCGTTTCCCCCGTGCAATAACACCCCGCCACCGCCCATATTTTGCAGCTGACAGTCGAGCACCCCGTTGGTGTAGCCGCCATTAAGGTCCACTGGGTAGTTGTTCATGTTCTGCAGCGTGCACCCAAGAATGAGGTTGTTAACCCCGTTGGTCACCAGAACCCCCTGGGCCAGCCCGTCCTCAATTGTAAGCGATTGCAAAACCACATTCGTCGTTTGCATGAGTTGAACTACCGGCGCGGCAAAATCTGAAATCACCACACTGCCATTCGCCAGCGGACCCGGAGCGTAAAAATAAATTTTGCCACGCTTGAAATCAATGGCCCACTCCCCGGGCTGGCTCATGTCCTCCAACAGGTTCATGACCCAATAGCGCTCAGCAAGACTGCCCAACGGTTGATTATATTTGTAACCAATGCCACCCTGAACCGATAAAGTATTGGTAATTTCGATAACTAGGTTTGTCAGGTCGACACCCAATATCTGCAAGGCGTCATTCTGCCAGTCCACCCGCCAGAAGCCCGAAACCCAGGCTCCACCGTTGGTTATCGCGGACTGCCACCGGGCTACCTCGGTGGCATTTGAGGGATAATAATGAAAGGCGCAGCCCACCGGCACGGCTATGCCCGCACTATTGGTATAGATACCCGGATTGTTAAGGTAATTGGTACTGCCGGCACCGGTCCTCGCCACGCCCTCCATCAATAAATAGGGGGTGTTCAGATTATCATTGGTGAGCTTATGGCTGGGGTAACGGGAAAGCCACATCCGTTGTTCGTTGTAGAACAAATCGCAAATTCCGCCGGAACTGCTTCCCCCCGATCCCCCTGCCCCATAAATGTTGGTTGTCACCCAGGTGCCAAAATGGGCCGGGAACGGACCCCGGTGTTTTATGGCTGCACTGGCTAAGTCCAATTCCCAAATGTTCGTCGGACTCACTCCAGCGGGCAGTCGGTTTGTTTGACTGGTGTTAAGGGGCACAAAGGCGCCGGCGCTGATGGGCGTTCCCGCGGAAATGACCGCCGTTTCCCCAGGGTAGCCGGCATAAACCACCGGGGTCGCCAGGGTGCCGGAATCCTGGCTGGTTAGGCTGAAACTGTTGGTCCGCCAATGAGTTCCGCCCCGCAACCAGATCGTGACGCCACCAACCGGGAGCGGTCGCGCCAGGGCTCGTACGGTGTTCCGGGCCTGCTCCAGTGTCAGAAAGGGTGCCGATTGGGTGCCGGGATTGCTGTCCGAACCGTTGGTCGCCACATAGAAATTAGTGCCGCTAGCGGGCAGTGGAATCCGCACCCTTACTTCCCAGAATATATTCGATGTCCCGCCGCCAGTAAGAGTCTGATAGCAGGCCAGTTCATGGGTCCCGACATCAAACCAGCCGGGAGCGTAAGTAAAAGTCGGCCCATTCGTGCCCACAATGCCGTTGGTACTCACCTGGGTACCATCGAGACGCCAGGCGTAATTGGTCGCCACACGGCTTGCAGTAAAACTAAAGGTGGTTCCCGCATCAACCACGGTCTGGCTGGCTAGCCGGTTGGGATCACAAAAACATAACCCGCAAAACCAAAACATGACTGCAATCAAGGCAACCGGCCGAGAGCAACGTCTGCGGACAGGCACTTTTATCAGCATGTAAAATTTGAATTCCCTCACGGCAATCCAACAGCGAAGTGGACCGGCTGCTTTATTCATGTGAATTGGGAAACATTAGCCCAAATATTATGCGAGAACAGGGGGAGTTTTACGGCGCGAGGGGCTAATCTTGCTTCACAACGCCAAATGGCGGGTGTGACTGAATTTGGCGGGCCGTTCAATCGCTTTTCCCGCGCGCCGGCTGGGAACGCTCCCGCCAGGCGGTTGGGGAAACACCGGTCGCCTGGCGAAATACCTGGTTCAATCGGCGGCGGTCCAGGAGGCCGCATTGTCGGCCGACTTCTTGCAAACTCGGCGCCGGGTCTTGCATGAGCAATTCCTGCGCTCGGCGGATCCGCTGCTGAATGAGATAGGCGTGCGGCGTTTCGCCGGTAACCTGCCGGAACCGCCGCTCGAGGGTGACCCGTGAGATATTCACCCGGGCGAGCACGTCGGAGATATTGATTGGCTCAAAACCATGGGCGCGGATAAATTCCACCGCATGGGCAACCTCGCGATCTTCAATGGCCATCGTCGCGGTGGAAACCCGTTCCACCACTCCCAGCGGAGGAACCGTCATGGTGAAATTGTCCAGGCGTTTGCCCGACATCAAATCATCCAAACACGCTACCGCCAAACGGCCCAGTAATTCTTGGTTTTCTTGTGCCGCGCTCAGGGGCACCGGACAGAGCGGCAGCACCTCACTATGGCAGCCGGTGGTTATCATCACCACATCCCGGGGGATTTCCAGTCCGGATTCCCGGCAGGCGGTCATTAAGGTCGGGGCGTCCCAGTCATCCATTAAAGCAATTGCGGCTGGCGGCTGCAAAGTTCGTACCCAGTCTGCAAACCGCCGCCGTTCCTCCGGGGCGATGGGTTGCGAAAGAAAAGGCTGTTCTGTTCGCAAATGAAATAAGGCGGGTTGGCAGCCGCGATTACGGACTGTTTCCAGAAATGCCGCGCACCGGTCCTGAATATAGCTGCCCCCGGGCACAATCACGCACCCGAAACGGCGAAATCCCTTTTCCAGCAAATGTTCCGCCGCCAGCCGGCCAACCGCCCGGAAATCATGCCGCACAGTGGGCACTCCGGAATCCGCCAGCCACGAGGAAATATTCACCACTGGAAAGTGAATCTTCTTGGCCTCGCGTCGCATGGCCTCGGACATAATGCGTACGATGGCACCGTCACAATCGAGTGTCCGCAAAAATTTGAAGGCCTTTACCGAGGCTTCCGCTGAAAAAACAAACCGCCAGCGGCCCGTCTCCTCTGCGTGCCGTGCCACCGCCACGCTGCTCAGGTTGTTAACTGATTGAAAAACCGGCAGCCCGATCAGGGCGATGCGTTTCTGCTTCGGTTTCACTTGATTGCCGGCTTATCAATGGCTAATGAGCGCCGGGGATTGATATTCGCCAGCGGGTTTTGGAACTACGGTCGAATTTGCCCCATTCGCGGAGAAAACACGACCTTTATTTTTCTCCAACCGGTCCATTTCAATCGCTGCGAACAAAACCGCGAACAGACCGTGGGTATCATCATCGTAAAAAGGTCTTTGCATGTAATACTCCTCGTCCTCGGTGCACATGGTGCCCGCGCAAATATCATGCACTGTGCCATCCGCCTCAATACGGCTGGTGAGGGCACGCCAGCCCTGGCGGACCGCCGTCAGGTATGCCGGATCGCTTAGCCAGCCTTGGCGCACGCCCCTGGCCAGCGCCATGACAAAAATGGCCGTGCCGGAAACCTCCTTGCGTGAATCCGGCCGGTCCAGGACATTGAACCAAAAACCATCCGTCGCCTGCCAGCGCAAAAGGGAGGCGGCGTGGACTTGAAATTGCCGGAGGATTGCTGGGAAGAGCCGGTGCCCCGCCGGCAGTTGCTGCAGCACCTCGCTCATCGCCCAGATGGCCCAACCGTTGCAGCGCGACCAGTGCGGCAGTTTCACCCGCCGTTCCGAATAACACGCATGCATATATAATTGCGCCGCCTCATCCCAGACTTGGGAATTGAATGCCACCGTCTGGAAAGCTGCGTCATCAAGAAATTCCCGCCGCAAGGCTTCCTCTGAAGTATAGGCAGCCGCTTGCATTAAAAATGGAATGCCCATAAACAAGTCATCCGTCCAAGTGGTGAATTTCACGGGGGTGGTTCGGGTATATATCCCGCTGCCCGGCAGCCGGATTTGCTCCCGGCGCGCATACTCGATCATGCGGGCGATCCATTGCTCGTAAAGTGCGCGATTGGGAAATTCCGCCTCCAAACGCAAGCGGTGAAGAAACGGCAGCGAGGGGGCAAGGGTGAAATCCAGCAGTGGGGTGTCAATGATCCAGTGGTTGGCCGATTCGACGGCGTTCAAGGTCTTGACCTGGTGTTCCACAAAAGGGATGCCCTCCAGGTGAAAGTCGCAAAACTGGCTTGCATAATCCGCATATTGCCGTCGGCCCGTTGCCTCAGCCAGGAGTTGCATGGCCCAGGCGGTGCCTCCGTTGTGATAGTTCCAATGATAATTCGTCCCCCACGGCTTGGGATTTAACAAACCACCCAGCACTTCTACCTTGGGAATGGTCCAAGTCACTGAGCCCGCCAGCCCGGCATGCATTTTGCCAAAAACAAATTGTCGCTCCCCTGCGAGTTGACTGTCCAAATCTCGCTGTTCGCGCGGAAACGGTCCCAAGACCAGCCAGTTCGTCAACGTGGTAATTTTCTCATCAAGGTTGGCCACCCCGTGCAATCCGATGGAAGGCGGAGTCACTCCATTCAAGACCGCGCCCTTGTTACTGGGGGGCTGTAGCAGGATGCGCCATTCGCCGCCAGCCGTCTCGGATCTGACCAGCAGCGTGTTGGCCCCGGGTATCAAATGGGCCAGAAATTCATGGGCCATCTCAAAACTGCGCTCGTCGCGTCGCAAATTTAATTGCCGCTCGCCACCAAGCGAATATACCTCCTGTCCATTCAGCCAGATGGAGCAGGTGTCGGTATGCTCAATTTGGATCTTGATGGTCTTTTCCACCGCCGACGTCAGCCGGGTGCAGGCGTAAGCCATGGCGGGCCGTCCGGCACCAAAAGTTCGGGCAAAATCGACAAAATGCATCCGGTCAAAAACCGGATGGGCTTGTGGCAACTCAAGGCGATAGGCAAACGGGGTATCGCGAATCAATTTGCCTGCGATCAACTCGGCGGTGGCCAATGGTTCACTCATAAAATTATCTCCTCAAAGCGTTGGTTTAAAAAGCGGGCACAGCCCGGTGCTGTCGCTTCAGTTGCTTCTTCCAGCAGCACTGGCAGGCCGGGGGCCTGATGCCGGATAAATTCCAAAATCGGGCCATAACCTAGCTGGCCATGGCCGGCCGGCCGGGTTTGCAGGACCCCATCTGTCAGGATAAAATCTTTCGCGTGCACCACGGAAATGTCGGCCCCCAGCAAGTCGACGGCTTCGGCGAGCATCCGCTGGTGTTGTGGTGCTAGGGACGTGCTCAGCAGGTTGACGGGGTCGAGCACCACCTTGAGGTGACGGGACCCCAGCGTTTTCAGGACCCGCTTCATGGTCGTGGCGCTGGAGACCGTGTGTCCAACCACAGCTTCCAACCCCACGGTCACGTCCGCAGCTTCGGCTGCCGCGAGGACCCATTCCAGGCTCACCAGCAATTCGTGAAATGCCAGCGATCCTTGGTTGGCTGGATTCGGGGAATAGTCAGCATTCACCGAGCCACTTTCCAGCGCCACCAACCCGCAGCCAAAATCCCGCGCTATCCTGAGGTGATCGACAAAAAATTCAAGAAGACGGGCGCGGGTGCGCATCTCCGGGTGAATGGGATTGATGTAACAGCCCAGCACGGCAATTTTCACCCCATGCCGACGAAAGGCGTCGCCAATTTCCCGGGCGAGTGATGGCGTCAAATCGCCCGCCTCCAATTGCAAGCCGGCGATGGCTTTATTCAAGGCCAGTTGCACACAGCCAAAACCAGCGGCGGCAATTCGTTCCGCCAGATGGTCAGCGGGCCCAGGACCAAAATCGTGCGCGCGGACTCCGAGGTTTAATTTCCCAGGAAATGGCAGCATTTCAGCCATGGATGGTGCTATGTTGGTCATTATTCCAGACAAAAGGTTTGCTCCACCGGCGCGGCACTTTGTACGGCCGGCTCGGTCATCCGGCCATATTGCCAGGCAACTATGGTTACTTTGACCGGCCATCGGCTGCGCCGCGGCACGGGCGTGAACACCAGCCGGTCGCCGTGGATTTCGCACGGGCCCTGCCGCACGAAAAATTCCACCGGCAAACCAGAATTGGATCGTGCTTTCAATGGCACGGACACGATCCTACGCTGAAGGTCCGGAAGATGCTCAAAGGTGATGCTTTGCGGGGTGCCGTTGGTCAGGATTTCAGGGAAGAGGATCTGGGCCGGCTGCTCAGCATACTTGAAGTGATCATCCCCTTGGTGAAAGGCCATGATCATAAGATTGGCCGCGCGGGGATTAATCCCAAAATTGTCAAAATGCACTTTGAACTCGTCCGGCCCGGACTGCTCGCCGCCGCCCCCCAAGCCCCCTATCAACCGAAACTGAATCGGACCCTGGCCCTGCCCCAGGGGCTGGCCACTGCCGAGCACCCCGTCCGGGGTTTGCCGCAGAAAATCCGCCGCTACCTGCACGCTCACCCCATCCGCCTTTGGTTCGAATTTCAAAGTGGGCATCCAGGCGGGCATGACGGCCTGCCCATCTTGCACAAAGGTCAGTCGCTGGTCGGCTTTGCGCTTGTCCGCGTCGCCGTAATGTTCAATGCCTAGTGCCAATTGCTGATCCAGATGCCAGAAAGCCAGGGTGCGGTCTCCCATGAAATACATCTCGGCAGTCGGCGGAAAGCGACTGGGGGTCATCATTGTGATGTCCGTCAGCCAACCGGAATTCAATGGCACATGCCGCAGACGAGATATGGCAGAGTCTGCCGGGAGCCGGGCCGCAGCTGCCGACTCAATAAACCCGGCGACCTGCCGGGCCAGCGGCTCATCCCAGGAAAAATGCGAAGCCCCAGGCTGGACCAGTTCGCTCACCAGCGCCTCATCATATTGTCCACGCAAATTTAGCAAACTGCTGCGCAACCACCGCCAGTGTTTGTCCAGGGGTTCATTCGGGTTGCCCCAAGATTCATATTCCCCGCTGACAGCGAGCACAGGAATGCCATTGGGCGTGGCTGTGGGATCCCAGGCTGGCGGCAGAATAGCTGCCGCATGCAAGGTGACTATCCCAATGGTCCGCCCAGGATTCCAGTAGCCGATGTTCCAGGCGAAAATGGCGTTGCCCGAATGTCCAAAGGGCAGCACGGGCGCCCTGGCAATTTCCGCGTAGCCCGACTCCGCGGCCAGGTTATTAAGCAGGTCCTGCAACTGTTTGTCCGCCCCCTGACTATAGTCAAAATACCCCAGTGGTGTGTCATAACAGAGGACAATTGCCAACCCCGCCCGCGCGCAGGCGCCGCGAATGATCGGATCATCCCCCACGCATTTCTCCAAAATCACCTGCTGCCCCAGTAGCAAACCACGCACGCGCTGACAGTCGGGTGGAATCCAAAGAAATGCCCGAGCATCAGCATGACCACCGCCAACGGCCACCGAAAATTGATATTCCGCTCCTCTCGCCAGACCGTTCAGGGCCAGCCAAAATAGCAGTCGCATTGCAATTGACAGGCGGGCTTTCACGGCGATGAAAATATTTCCCTGCCCGAGCGACGCACCCGCACATGCGTGCGCTGACCCGCATCCGTGATAAATTGGAGGGTATCTGACTGCCCTTTCCATCCCACCACCGTCACTGTGTTAGGGGCGTCGTCAGTGGTAACGACGGGCACCCCATCGCCAGCGCGGAAGGGGAGCAGTAGAACCCTGAAAGTCGCGGACGACGACTGATGATTAATCACCAGCCGGTTGTAAAATTGCGGTTTGCCATTGCGATCCGCCGGTCCCGCGACGCGTTCGACCTGAATAAGTGAACGGGCGGGATCACCACTATCTGTCAGCCCCAAGGCGCAAACCAGCAGCAGCGGTTCGCCGGACTGTGGCGCGATGCCAGGTGGCGCTTCGCTTGCAGCGGGATCCGGGTCGCCTAAACGGTAAGCCAGCACGGCTTGATTCGGTGCCAGACCAGACGCATCCGTTCGCCAGGCCCCGCCACTGAGCATAGCGACCCATTGATACAAGTGTGACCCGGTGTCCTTTTTCAAATCGTCCACTACCAAGCCATAGGGCCGGGCTCCCCGCACCAGCGCTACCGTCCGAAACACCCGTTGCATTGGATTAAACAAGGCGCGACAGGTAGGCATGTAATTGGCGTAATTATAGGTCAACCACCAAGGCCGCATTTTATAGCGGGCCGTACCGGCAAAGATTTTTTGAACAGCGAGCGACGGTTCCGCTTCCCAGCCCATACTTTTCAGGTGGTCGCTCCATTCCTGCGGAGGCTGGGTCAACCAGCGATAACTGTAGGCATAAGTCATGTCGGCGCTGCCAGACGCCGCTTCCGACGTCACTGCCCCGCCCAGATACCGGGCTGCGGCGTTCCATCCCAAGATGTGATCCTCCGCCATTGAAACAGGCTCCGCTTCGCCGTCTACCTGCACCAGATTGTAATACTTTCCGTCATATACTTGGTCAAACGGCGATTGGGTAAACCAGTCCACCCCTAGGGCGGAGAAATGAAACATCCCCGCGTCGGCATGATGGTGGCCCGCCCCCAAATAATGGTTGGGACGCACCATCATGTTGATCCACACGGCATTTGTAGTGCGATCACTGTAACTGGAAAACACCCCCTGAACTGGGGCGTTAAAATCCAGCGGCAGGTGCAAATCGGTCCGCCGAGTGGGCTGAAAATCGGCATCGTACAACACCCCGGGCACAAAACCGGGATACATCGGGCTCGGCAGGCGGAGGCGCTTGATTTCCGGAACCGCCCGGTGATAGTCGACGGGATCGAATTTTTGGATCACCCAACCACGATTGTATTCATTCACCATCTGGTCCGGCGGCTCCGTCGCCTTGGTGAGAAGGTAGTCCGCCAGACGTTCATGGGGATAAAGCGCTTTGAATTCATCTGTGAGTTGCAGTGAAAGAAACTGCCGGCTGTAGGGTTCGTATTGGGTGCCACTGTTAACGGTTACCCGTCCGCTCGGGGAAGTCATTTGGACTTGGCCGGCCAGCAGTTTGCGCCAGTGCGGATGACCAAAAAAGTTTTCCCCACGGCGTGCCAGCGAAATCATGGATAGCGTTATGAATTGAAAACTGCCCGGGGTTTTCCCATTGCTTTCAAACACCACGCCCGCATAATCAATCCCCCAGTCGCAAAATGCCCGCAACGTGTCCCGGCCCGCTTCCCAAGCCTCCCGGTCAAATCCCTGCTGGCCTTCAATGGCGGTGAGAGCAATAAATTGCGGCAGGTCCCAGCCCACCCAGTTCACATCGCGAAAGCGAACCGTTGTGTCCTCACCGTAGGCACGCCGGCCATAAGTGGCTTTGGCAATCACCCGCCACATAAGCTCTTTTTCTCCCGACGTCATCCATTTCCCGCCAAAGTCTAGGGCCAGCCCAAGATTCATATGAGCCACCAGACCGTGCATGCCGCGCCAGGAAGTGGCCGCGCCATTGCCGTCCAGTGGATCGCTCCCAAATTCGGAGTCGCTCAGAGCGTTCCATTGGTCAATCAAAGGTTCGCGCAGCCGGTAATAATTGGCAATCGCTGCCGCTGCTTGACGGCCGTGCGTATTGTCCCCGGTCAAAAGACAATAGAGCGCCATATCCGCCAGACATTCCGGCACATAGGCGATGTGGGTATTAAATATCCCTGCTTTTTCCCCTTGAAACATTTGCGCAGTATTGATGGTGGCCACCTGCTGGGGGGCCACATCCGTTGGCCAGTCCAGCCCGGCTAGATTGCCGGCGGCTAATTTTTCAAAGACTCGGCCATCGCTGGTGTTGGTGTCCCACCAACTGTGTTCAAGCAGGTACTGTATCTCAATCAGGGATTTCTGGCCGATTTTGGTGCTTTTAACCCGGGCCGCCAGCATTGGGACATCTTGCGGACTGAATAACACGCGCGGATAGACCCCGGGCGGCGGCACCCGGGAACCCAACAACTTTTTATTAAAACCACTATAGTCGTATTGCGTTTGTGGGGTCGTCGACCAGGCTGTTTCAGGACCGGAATAAACCCGCAATTCAGCGGGTGTGACTTTAACATAATTTGTCCACGCCCCCTGGCGATGGAGTGTGGGAATCCAGCGCAATGCAATGTCCGGGTCGGCAAATTTTTCCGGTGTGTCAAACAACGTTATGACACAGTCCAGCAGGTTGGACTCGGATGCGCCAAAGGACCGGTCATGATCTCCCACCAGCAGCAATCCCCGCGTATTCACGCAGGTTTTGAAACCACGCTGCCGGGCTTCTTCCGCCAGGTCTACAAAAGGTTTGCCACCCAGCATCACCACCGACGGGGCCACCCGGGGAATAGCCAGTGTATAAACCCAACGGTCCTGCAGATAGGTGGGTGCCGGCGCTGGCTTGAACTCCCGCAAGGTCAGCACCCCGGCAAATGCTAATGGGACATAAACTTTGCCATCCTGCAGCACGGCTTCCGCCCGCCAGTCTGCCTCATCCAGCCGCACCTTGAAACCATGCACCCAGGCATATCTGCTGCCTGCCAGCACGGCGGTGGTGTCCTTGATTCGTTCCGTCGCCCGGGTCTCGGCGGAGCGGGTGTATGGCAAGCCCTGATCCTGTGGCGGGACAGGCAGCGGCGCGGTCTGCGCCCACAGTCGTGGCCCGCCAAAAAAGGTCATCAGGGCGGTTGCAAATACCAAAAGGCGGAATAAATTCATGGTTTAATGCGCTACTACGGGCGCGGGCGGCCATTTCGCCACCCAGGCTGGTGGATCTGAAACCGTGAGGATCGGTTCCCCTTTAAAATATCCCAGCGATGTCAAAAATTGGTCTCCCAGCCGCAAGGCATTCACCACGACTGCTTCGGAGCACTTGTAAGCGGGAATCAAAAAAGCATGCGGAATCCCGGGCAACAGGATCAGGTCGCAACGATTGCCAGCACGTTGCATCGCCGCGGAGAACCGGCGAGACTGGTCCGGCGACACCACCGTGTCCGACTCCCCATGAATGCAAATTGTTGGCGGCAGACCTGGACGAACGTGCGCCAGTGGTGAATACTTGTCCGCCAGTTCCTGCAGGCTGGTCGCGGACCCAACCGAAGGACTGGGCAGCAATCGGGTGAAGGGACTTGCCCCCAGATCTAGACACGGATTATACAATACCAGCGCATCAGGCCGCGCACTAATGCCCAAATCATCCGTTGGATTATTAAATCCCTCCAGCATGATTGCCGCTGCCAAATGACCACCGGCAGATTCCCCCACCACCGCAATCTGATGGGGATCAATCTTTAACTTCGCCGCGTGGCCGCGCAGATGCCTCACCGCGGATTTGCAATCGGCGATGCTGTCCGCCATCGTCGCCCCGCCCGAGTTTACCAAACGATACTGGACCACGAAACTCGCGGCGCCTCTTGCCGCCGTGTAACGCGCCATTGGAAAAAACGATTCGGGACTGCCTGCCGCCCACCCCCCGCCATGGATCCACAATACCGCCGGTTGTGAATGCTCCGGCTTCGCGTTCGTTGGCGGGAAGTAATACATTTTCAAGCCTCCGGGCGCAGTCTGGTTGCAAATGATTTCTCCGGGCGCGGGCGCGTGTAACAAGGTGCCGAACGGTAGCGTGGCGCTCAGTAGCAATCTGGAAAATTTTTGGGCCAAGGAATCGCTCATTGTCCGTCCCAAAATTGCTTGTACAAGGCCGTCTGCAAACTGGAGGTCTGCGAAGGTAACACCGGGGCAAACGCCGGATTGGAGGCTGTATAGTCCGGCTTGCGGATATCGGCGTGACCATCGAAAAAGGCAAAAGCCGCGGACCCGGAGGCATAGTTATAATAATTATTCCCGGGATTGGAAACCATCTCATGAAAGGTCTTCCCGAAATGCGGAAACAACGGGGCATAATCCATTCCCTCCACCATCGTGCGGTAACTGCTGATGGGCGGTGTGGCGCCATTGTTGGCCGCCCCGGAATCCACCAGGAGCATTGTGCCAAAGGCTTTTAGCGGCGTTGTGATTTTTTTCAACGCATAAGTGCCGTTGGCGCCGTCGTACCAATTAATGTTTGCATTGGCCGCGTAGGTGCGCGGATCGTTCCCTTTCGATAGTTGCGCCGAGGCGGCCGGACAGGAATAAAACTTTTGGATTGATGCTTTGTCCTTCAATCCCAGTGAAAAGATGAAGTTCGTCCAGCAATTCCCTGTGGAGGGATTGCTGTTTTGGGATGCTTCTCCAGCCAGCACGTACCCATATGGCAGGGAGTCTTGCGTTTCCGAGGCATAAATCGTAGTTGCCAAGCCCGCCTGGCGAACGTTGCTCAGGCAGCGGGTGCGCAGGGCCGTTTGCTTGGCATTGGCTAGGGCGGGCAGCAGCATGGCCGCCAGAATCGCGATGATGGCAATTACCACCAGCAGTTCAATCAAGGTGAAAGCTTGGCTCCCCCGCGGAAGTTGGTTGGTTTTCATCCGGCATTAAAATAGTTGCTCGGCCAACCGCCACCCGTCAGGGTGGTCGAACTGCCGCGCAGATTTATTCAACGCATTCTGCCTCCGGCCTTCCGCTGCCACTAGGGGCTATGTTGCATCGCGGAGGGGTGGAATTGCGTCACTTTGAAATATCTTCAGTACCCGGCTGGATTGCCACCGGGGCTTGCCCGTGACGGTCCATCCGCAGTTGCGTCCGGCCGCTGGCCAAAGCACCCAAGTAAATAGTGTCATGGACGTCCACAGCCCGCAACGTCAACTGGGTGTGCGCTCGGTTCCACTGCGTTTCCGGCAGTGCCTCCCCCTCCCGCAAGGGCCATAATAAAATCCGGAAATCAGGTGCGACCGCACGACTACTGATCACCAACCGCTTGTCCAGCCCAAAGGTGCGCGCCCCCGCCAGCACGGTGGCAGGAGCTTCCGGCACCAGGGTATCTCGCCGCTCAAAGGTCTCCAGCCGAAAGGATGGGCGTGTTTGATAAGCCTCCGGCCGGGCCGGCAAACCGCAATTCAGCACCCGCACCAGCAATTCACGGTCACCCCGGCGGGGACGCGGCACCCCATTTTCATCCAGCGGTACCGTGGCGTCGCATAAGATCAGATCGTTCCCCGCCTGCCGTGCCAGGGCTGTGTTCATCCCGGTCTGCATCAACCATTCGTACAACCTCTCCTGCGCGTCCTTCTGAATATCATCTACCACCAGCAGGTATGGATGAGGGCTCCGCACGAAAGCCACCGTGCGAAAAGCGCGCTGCACCGGATTGTGCGGCAGCCTCACCGGCCAGCTGTCCTCGTCCCACATGCGCGGGTCATGTTCGGCAAAGCCCTGCCAGTGCGCAACCACCGAGGGCCGCGGGTCGTGTATTGGCACAAACCCAGGGAATTCGCGCCGAAATTCGCGGGCGTCGCCTAAGAAGCTCTCCCAACGGGAATAGTGGAACCGCTCAAAGGCTTGCGGATCCTCGGTGCGAATTTCCTTGGGCCACCACCAATCATAACAATCCTTCGCATCGCAAGCCGCCACCATCCCCCACCCTTCGTCCGCCAACCCCAGCCACTTGCCTGGGCCCGGCCAGAAACCCTGGCCCAAACCGTCTATCAAAATACAATTATGGTGCCGCGTCTCCACCGAACGAAAATTGTCCTTGGCCCATGGCCGTCCCAAGGCGGAAAAGGTAAAGGCGCCCCGGTCAGCGTGCTCATGGCTCCCTCCCACGGCGTCTGTGCGACACTCAAATTGCAACACCGCCGCATTGGTGTCCCAGCCGCTGTGTGCAATCAGTGAACTGCGCATGGGATCAAAAAAAGCAAACGGTAAATTTAACTTTTGCACCGCCTCCGGTGCGAGACTGATTGGCGCGTCATTTGCCCATAAGAGTGCCTCGATGGTATGAAAATTGCCGGTGAAAGCTTTGCCCGGGCCGTTGTTAACCACCACCCGCCAGAGCAAGTCAATCTTTGGGTCGGTCGGATAAAAATACTTCCACATCGCCATAGTCCATATGGCGGGACCCTCGTCCCCACCGTCGCCATGGCTGGTCCACAACTGAGACAGGCCGCGCTGCAATTGCTCGGCATCCAGGGCGGCCGTCGCTGATCGCTGGCACAGGGCTGCGGGTTCCATGGTATGCAGATACCAGTCGATCATGCCGCGCATATGATTTTGTGTCAGTAGCGTGTCCCCGCGCCGGGCCGCCGCCACCACAAATGGATTCGCCCAGACCAGCCCAAATTGGGTGTACCCCACGGCCTCCGTGGAACTTCCCTGCTCCGAAATGCCGTAAGTAAAATAATCATGTGCGATCTCCTCCCCCATCCGGAAAATGCGCGGATCATACCCCTCCTCGCCTTCTATCGCCAGCGCCAGCAATGGCTGGCTCAGCCCAACCGCCACCCAGTTCCAATTGCGGAAATGATGGGGCAGCCGCGCGCCCAGCCACAATTCACCATTCGTGACTCGTGCAATCACCTGCCTTACCTGCGCCCGTTGCGGCTCCGTCATGTAATTGTAGGCAAAATCATAGGTATAACCCAAAATCTCGTACCCCACCAGCTCGCGCAATCCCTGGTCACTGCTCCAGTCCCCAGTTACCGGACCGTTGAGTTTGACCCGCCATACATCATCCGACAACGGCTGACCGAGGGCTTGCTCGACCGCCGGCTCGGCCAGGACGGCGTAATTGGCCAGCGCCGCACCGACCTTCCGTCCACGAACCTCATCTTTGGCAATTAGTGCGTCCAAAGCCTCCAGTGCAAAGGCTTCGATGAAGGGTTGGTAATGCCCGATGCTGGGCGGCTTGCCGCCTTTTTCCGCCAACAGTTGCCGGGCGCCCCCCAAATCTCCCGCTGCCAGGGCATCGTAAAAGCGCGCACCCCATTCCCCGGGCGTTTTGATGGCCATCCTGACCCGGGACCGCAAATTCTCCAGCAGAGCCTTGCCCATCGTAGAACCGGCCACCCGCCGCCGCAAGTCTGGCAGATCCGCCGGGCTGATGAGAATGCGCGGATGCACCCCCGCCGGCGGCACTACGGACAATCGTTCCCGGGCAAACCCTGTCGCGTCATTGCTGACGGTTACGGCGGGTGAGGGAGGCCAGGGATACGCACCGTTTAGAACCGTTTCCGCATCCAGTTCACCCGCCAGGTGGCGAGGGATTTCCGCCGCCTGGGTGCCGGTTATCGCGATGCCCAGGCCAAGTGCGGCTAGTCCGCTGATAAATGAGTTCATTTTAAAGGATGCTGCGGTTCGCCAAATACCACGCGATAATATTCCAGGGAAGCGTCCATTCCCGGCACGTCCGGGGTGCCGGGCAAATTAAAATATGTCCCCTCATAGAGTGAGGCACACCAGGTTGATTCGGCCAGCGCACGGAATTCTTGCCAACCGGCGGCATAGCGGCTGGCGGCATCATTAAATTCTTGGCGGTGCCCGCGCTCACCCGCAATCAGCGCCCGCCAGCCTTGGTGTACGATGCTGAACAGCACGCGGCCATAGGTGGCAGAAATTTTTACTGCTTCCCCGGTTTGCACATTTGGCCATATTATCCGTTTTGCGAGCGTCTCAATCTGCTCCCACAGTCGCACCGCCTCTGCTTTTTCCGCCAGCGCCGCCGCATCGGCCCGGTGGTTAGCCAAATAATCCAACACCGGCGCCAATTGCTGACGTCCCCCCAATCGATCATCCCGCATCCAGCAAGCGGTGGGCAACACCGACTCTCCCAACGCCTGGTCAAAAGCCGCACAGTGCCGCCCCAGCAAAATCCCACGTGCTGACAGCAGGCACAATTCGCGAAAATCCCGGACCGACCTGGCTCGCAGCCCCAAACGTTCCTCCGCATATTGCTGAAAAATCACCGCTTCTGTCCGGCTCGAATTATTGACAAACTGTGCCAGAACATAAGCGTTCAAATCCGGCCATAATTCATGTTTAATATAAGGACCATACCAGCCACCACCACGGGACCAGGCGAAAACCCCGAGGATGCCCGGGTGGCCGAGCAGGTCTTTCAGGCCTGTTTTAATGGCATTTTCCGCGAATCCATTGATGACCCCGGCCATCACATAGTTTGGATATGCCCCTTTTCCCTCATATTCCCGCTGGCATTGAACCTCGACGATTTGTGGGTGCCGGCCTTGCCGCAAACAGTCATTGACTTTCACTCGCCTCCAGAAATCCAAGGCGGTGTGTTTGATGGAGAAGGCCAGCTTAGGGTGTGGTTCGACAGCATTTGTCACTTGCAGGTAATGATCTACGCGGGCATGCAGTTTATCCGGAAAAATATCCCAAGTCCGGAAAAACAATTGTTTACCATGGCGCACACAGATTTCTTGGCGCAGAAAGCGGAGCAATACCACATAAGCATCTGCCTGCTGCTGAGTCCAGCGGGCGTCTGCTGGTTCCCGGCCAGCGAGAGTCTCCTCGTAAAGATAATCAGGTGTCCAGGCCGGACCAATGCGCGGTATGGGACTGTTCCCAGCGTGATGTGGCGTGTCGAAAAGATAGGTCTCCCCCACCCGTATAATATAGCCATCCACTAGGGGAAATCGCCGCGCCAGTTCATCAAACAGCACCGTATGCAACTCCAGCGTCCTGGGTCGCTCCAGCAATATGCGTCCGGTTTGCGGATCGCAAATTTCACTGCGGAAATATTCCAGTAATCGCCGCGGCAGAACAAAAAGATCCAAATGGTAGTACACCTGCAGCCCATGCGTTTTGGCCCGGAGAATCTCCTGCTCTATCTGGGGGGTGAACGCTTCCAGCCATGCGCGTTCCGGGGTGCCGGCAGGGAAACAGTCGACTCCCGTGGCCTCGTAGGTCGCCACACAGTTAATATGCTTGAAAACCTGTCCGTTAAAGCCGTAATCCCGCAAATGGGCCGGATCACCAAACTTGGTGGCAAATGGAGGCTCACCTGGATTATGGTGAACCATGTCGAGTATGAAACGCATGTGCAGCTTGGTCTGGGCCTCACACCCGGGGTTGATAATCAAAATAATCAAATGCTGCCCAAATGGAGCGGTCGAGCAAATCCTGGCAGCAAACGCCCCAGAAAGTGCCAGTGAAATTACTGTGCGGTGAAACCCAGTCGCCTAGCATCGTTGCCTCAAACACTTGGTCAACGCTTTCCCAGCTCCCTCCGCGCCGCGATGCCCCCGTCGACCATGCAAACCGTAGTTCTGCATGATCCATGTCCATGCGCAAACGGAGGCCCTGCCCCGCTTCGATGGGTAATTCGGCCACTTCCAACCTGCTGGTCTTGGTATTTTCTGAGGAGATCACGCCCAGTTTGATCTTGCCCGGTCCGGCCGCTGTCACGCGAAAATAGTGGTAATGCAACCGGTCATAATAGGCTACCAAACCCGCAGCCTGTTTAAAGTGGCTCGGTTGAAATGCCAGGCAGGTCTCCGCTGCCGCCTGGAAATGTTGCAATCGCCGCGCCACTAAACTCTGGTCAAAGGTCGAAGCCAGCGAGTCACGTCCCCGTAAACTCAGCCAGCCTGGCCGACGGTTCAGGGAGGCCCAATTTTCCTCCAAAGGTTCCCGCAAAGTTTGAAAATGACGGTTGAGCCGGTGACCGTCGAAATCATCCCGTAACGGGTCCGCTGGCCATGCTTGCGGCGGCAGATTGACCGCCACCACTTCCGCTGGCGAATTGCCACCCTGCGCGAGCCGAGGCCAGCCGTCCTCCCCCCAGCACAACCCTTGCAGGCAAGTCTCCCGCCCCAGCGGCGCGGATTTGTTTTCCTCGCGGTCAAGCACCAGCCGGCCGGGGCGCTGGAGTGGCCGATGGGCCAGATGCACGGTGAACCATTCGCCGTTTTGCGTCTCCACAAAACAGCCGTGGCCGGCGGATTTCAAATCAAGGTGCGCTTGTTGAAACGCGGTCAAAAGGGGATTCTGCGGATGTAAATCGTATGGCCCCCAAAGATATTTGCTGCGACCGACACTGATGGCATGGCGCATCGCCGTGCCGCCTTCTGCGGTAATAAGATAATACCAGCCGTCTTTTTTTAGCAAATGCGGTCCTTCGGTGATGCCAATCGGGCTGCCGGGCCAGATTTTTTTAGGCTCGCCAACCAATTTCATCCGCCCCGTGTCGAACTCCTGCAAAATAATTCCGTCGAAGCGCACTGGCGTGACCGCCTCACCCATTTGCATTTGCACCACGTATTTTTTGCCGTCGGCATCGTGGAAAAGGCTAGGATCAAAACCACTCGCATTAAGAAAGACCGGTTCACTCCATGGTCCTTCAATTTCTGTGGCGGTGACAAGATAATTAGGGGTGTCCATCACCACCCCACTCATGTGATGACGAACGTTGGTGTAAACCAGCCAAAATTTTCCGTCCGCATGCGTCAGGCACGGTGCCCAGATGCCGCCGGAATTCTGGCAGCCGCGCATATCGAGTTGCGAGACACGATCCAGTGCCCTTCCGAGTAATCGCCAATGGGCCAAATCGCGCGAGTGATGGATTTGCACTCCCGGAAACCACTCGAAGGTCGACGTGGCAATGTAATAATCTTCCCCCACCCGGCAAACCGAGGGGTCGGGATTGAAACCAGTGATAATGGGGTTATGCGCCTGAACCATAAAATCAAAGTCGCCAGCGGTTGCCATTACCCCCGGTCATCAGCCATCTCAGGCAATTTCTGTCCGGGTTCCAGATATTAATGTTTTGAATTTTCATGGTGCCAGGCTCAATTGGTAGATTCCACCTTCGGCGAGGTATCCGCGAGTTCCAACCGCACGACAGAGGCGATTTTATCCGGCGCCTCTGCGGGCAAATCAAGCGTCATACCAGCAGAGGATGCCGAGACGGCTAATTTTTGACCGGTCGCGACCAATGTCGCATCGGTCACCTTGCTGAGCAGACCGGGCAGGACAAACCGCCTGCTTGTCGGCCATTGGAAGATTTCGAGGAAAATTTTCCCCGGTTTTGTTGTCGCACGCCAATCCCAGTTCGCCATGAATTTAGGCGTGCCGTCCTTGTCTTTCTCAGTGTCACTAAACTTGCCAGCCTCAGCCCCAAAAGGCGTGGGGCCGCTGCCATAAATCGCCTCTCCGTTCACCTTCATCCACTTGCCGATTTCGGCCAACCGGTCGAGGCTTGGCTGCGGAACGAGCCCCTCGCTCGTCGGCCCGATGTTGAGCAAATAGTTACCACCCTTACTGGCAATGTCGCAAAGATTGCGGATAAGTGTCTCGGTGGATTTCCAGTTATTGTCATCCTTCTTGTACCCCCAAGTGCCGTTCATCGTCATGCAAGTTTCCCAATCACGCCCCGGGTAACCTTGGGGCGGAATATGCTGCTCCGGAGTCTCGGTATCGCCATTATAGCCGCCGCCTAGCCGGTTGTTCAAAATAATGCTCGGTCGAAGCGCATGCACGGCATCGTAAAGCTTTTGGGCACGGTTGGTGTTCATGTTGCGCGGTGTGTCCCACCAGATGACGGCGGGAAACTCGCCATAGTGCGAACAGATTTCCTTCACTTGGGGGATGGCGATGTTGTCAATGTAATCATCCATGTCGTGCTTTTGCGCTGTATCCCAACCCGGGGCGGCGTTGGTACCGCTCGGCACCCCGGTTGAGCCGCCGTTATTCCAATCCTGCGCCTGTGAATAGTAGAAGCCCAGCTTGACGCCGTATTTCCGACACGCTTCAGCGAGCGGCTTCAGCACATCTTTACTGTAAGGTGTGGCGTCGACGATGTTCCACTTGCTAACCTTGGTGTCAAACATCGCAAAGCCGTCGTGGTGCTTCGCGGTAATTATGATATATTTCATTCCCGCTTCTTTGGCGGCCTTTACCCAGTCGTAAGCATTGAACTTGACCGGATTGAAATCCTTGGCGAATAGCTGGTATTCCGCCATGGGGATTTTACCTTTGTTCATAATCCATTCGCCGTTGCCGGCCACGGACTTGCCACGATAATAGCCGGCGGGCACGGAATAGACTCCCCAATGGATAAAAAGTCCAAATTTTGCCTCGCGCCACCAAGTCATGCGTGAATCGCGCTGTTCCTTGGTCTCAGCGGGTTCGCCGGCCTGGAGTTGCCAGGAAAAAAACGCCACCCCTAATAACGCTAACAAAAGCAGATTTCTTTTCATATTATTTTTGAGTTTTTGGGGGCAGGTGATGTCCGGTTCAAATCGCGTTTGATGTCAAAGATCGTCAGGCCGGCCAGGCTGTGCTGGGGCGGTGGTGTGCAGAGGCTTACCGTGTAGCCAATGACCACGCAGGCGATGACCGCTCCGGGTGTGTAAAAATACCAGTGCACCGGGGTGCCATACTTCAACCATAATGCAACCCCGATGCTCGCCAGCGCCCCGCTAAAAGCGCCCACAGCGTTGGCTCGACGCGTATAAGTGCCCAAGATGTAAACTCCGAGAAACCCCCCGCCGAGCATGGCAAAGAGCTCGTTCCACGTTTGAAATAAAGACCGCAAGCTCATAGTGCCCATATAGAGTGCGCACAGGGTGGCCACCGTACCCGCCACCAACGAGGCGATCCGCATCGTCAGCAACCGCTCCCGGTCCGAAATGCTTTCCTTGATCTTGGCATAATAATCCTCGGTGAATAAAATGGCCACACTGTTCATGCTCCCCGCCAGCGCCGACATCGCCGCTGCAAACAAGGAGGCTATGATCAACCCAGCAAGCCCCACTGGCAGTCGCTGCACGATGTAGAGCGGTATAATCTGGTCGTTGGTCATGGCGGGGTCCAGTTCGTCTGGGTGCTGGTGAAAATATGCAAACACGGAGATTCCGGCAAAATTCACCGCGAAAGAAATAAAAACACTGAAGCACAAAAACATGAGGGCTAGCTTGCGCACGTCCTTCAGCGGCGTCGCAAACACCCGTTGCACCGTCGGCTGGTCGGCGGCAAAGGCCAGTTTGTTGAACAAGGGCGTTAAAATCAGGATCCACAAAACCGGCATCGTGTAGTCCAGGCTCCAGATGCCCAGATCAAACTTGTGGAAGCGCGTGCCCACCTCCACAAAGCTGCTCCAACCATGAGGCAGACCTGTGATCGCCATGATTACAATAAGGCTGATGCCCAGCACCATTGTGATGCCTTGAATAACTTCCGTGACCACCACCGCCCGCATACCACCCTTGGCGGAATAAACCGTCGTCACCCCCCCCATCAACAGCACGCTTGCAAACACACTCATCCCGGTTACCGCCGCGATGGCTAGTGCCGGCAGCAGCAATACCATGTTCATGCGACCAAACGTCTGTAACGCCATGGCTTGTGCGCTGGCAATATAACGTAGCGAGGGATGAAACCTGCGCTCCAAGTATTCAAAAGTTGAGGTGATTTCCAGTTTGCGAATCAATGGATACAGTACATAGGCTTCCAAAAAGAACAGCGGTATCAGCATCAGGGCGGGCAGCGCCCACAGCATGCTGGTCCGGAAGGCCAGAGCTGGGATGGCCATGAAGCTAATGCTGCTCGCCGCACTGGCAAACATGCTGATGCCCGCCATCCACCAGGGGATTTTCCGATCGCCCAGCGCAAACCCAGCACTGCCAGTTTGTTTGCGGCTGAAATACATCCCCGCAAACGCCACCAAGCTAAAGTAGGTTAACAAACCCACATAATCAGGCCAGCCAAGGCTTTTTACCCGCCGTTGAATGGTCATGTCATAGGCCACCGTGGCCCCGTTTGCAGCCTTTCCCAGCAGGGTTAATTTGCCATCATGAAGACCGGTCGCCGCCGTCAGCGCCTCCGGCAACTCGCCTTTTCGCACCCAGGTATCCGTCACGTCATGGTAAATCTGAATGGTAGAGGTGCCCACGCCAGTCTGCATTTCCCCCAGGTTTCCGATGATGGACTGGGTAAAACCACCCGCCACGCCCGCATGCACCTGCCCGGTCATGAACACTGCTGCGGCGGCAACCGCCTCCGGCAATGGGGTCAGATCCCGCCAACCAGTGAATGTCGTCCCGTCAATCACCTCCCAACGGTAGGCTTGAGCGGCACGGGTGGGGGTATAAATCGTTTTACCTGCGTTAGTCGTTACGGTAAACCCGCCCAGTACCAGCAAATCATTGTAAAAGCAGGCGACCCCGGGACACAGCCGTCCCACCCCGGGCTGTGAAGGCAATTCCTCCCAACCTGGCTTTGCCGGATCCCCAAAGCTGTGCCGCCATAATTTATGTGAGACGGTGCTGGCGTTTGTCGCTGTTGTACCACCCACAACGTACAATTGCTTTTTGGCCTGGTCCTCGAAAAAGCCCGCGCCCGCAAGCGCAACCGCTTCCGGCAATGCCGGCAATTCGCTTTGTCGCAAAGTACCATGCCGCCACTCCAGCTCACTAACCTGGCGGCTCAGTCCGCCCTTGGTGAATCCACCGATTAAAAATAGCCGACTGCGGGTTTCTGATCCTTCAAGCAAAGTGCCACTGACAAAACCGCAAAATGCGAGCGGTTCCCTCAATTTAAATGATTTCCAACCCGAATCTGTCTGGACCAGAACGTCGTCGCTGGGGTTGCCGCTGGCGTCCAGACCGCCCCCCACCAGCAACCGCCCGTCGGACTGCCCCAAAAAACGTCCTGCCCGCTCCATCGGCAGCGCCTGTTCCCGCCGGAAGAACCCAAAGCTCTCTTGATTCGACTGGGCCCAAGCCGGACCATTGACCAGCAGCACCAGCGCGAGCAGCCCGCCTCCAAAAAATGCCGTATGCCAGCGGTTCATTCGCTGCCTCCTTGCGGCTGATAATCAAACCAGTCAAAATCCGCAGGCTTCGAGCAAACTCCGCCATGCCCGGTGGCATACAGGGCGATCACCACGCCATTGTAACCGCCCGTAACCTCTGTGCCCAAATAACGCGTGTTGACCCTGGCAATTTCACGAAAATCTTGACCTGACTGGGAAAATGAAAACCGATAATGCTCGCGCGAACCTGTAATCTTCAAGTCTAATGGCCCCGAAGTCAGTGGTATCTCCACCGCCGTTTGCCAGATTAATTCCAAATGATATCGTACTTGGAGCACCCGCTGGCCCGCCCGGCTTGTCACGCAAAAGTCGTAATGATGCTCGTTGGTCATTAGCAAAGCCATCCCAGCTTCTTCTTGAGGAGTGCCGGGTTCAAATTCCAGGCGGGTGCCCGCGGTAAATTCAAAATGTTGCTGCCGGCGGGCGACGAGGGTGGGCGAAGCCAGATCAAAAAGACTGGTGGCCACGCCTCGCAATCGCAAAAATCCTGGTCGATCTGTCAGTGAGTAATTATTCATCTCCGGATTGCGCAACTGAATCCACACCATCCCCAGTACTGGCGTGTCGAAATCATCGCGTCCGTCCACCTCTGGCCACGGATGGAGGGGGAGGGTGGTCGCCTCAATGGCTTCGGCCGTGGTGCCGGTATGATTCACGATGGGCCAGCCCCCACACCAGGTTACCGGGGTCAGACACGTCTCCCGGCCAAGGGTATGCACATCGCCTACCGTTTTTCTAAAGGCCAGATGCACCATCCACCAGGTGCCGTCCGCCGCCTGCACTAGGTCGGCGTGCCCCGTACCGTGCAGATTCTCATAGGCATGGCGGTTGGATAGAATTGGGTTGTGCGGGCAGGCTTCAAAGTCACCCCAAATATTCCGGCTCCGTGCCACCGCCACCATGTGACCATAACTCGTGCCCCCTTCCGCGGTCAGGAGGTAATACCAGCCCTCCCGCCTATAAATATGCGGTCCCTCAACGTAACTTCCGCCGCTGCCCCGCCAGATGATGACCGGCTCGGTCAGGCGCCTGCCGGACGGAAGGTCAACTTCGCTTTGATAAATGGCCCGCTCCATTTTGAAAGTCATCCCGCGATTGGATTGAAAATACACCCGGCCGTCCTCGTCGAAAAACAACGAGGGATCAATGCCGCTTTGGTCAAACCAAACCGGATCACTCCAAGGCCCCGCCGGGTCCGTGGCGATCACCCAGAAATTCCGGTAGGTTCCGGAGCTGACCAGCGTCGTAATCATATAAAAAAAGCCCTGGTGATAGCGCAGCGTTGGCGCGTAAATCCCATCGGAGCACCGCACCCCGGCCAGTTCTAATTGACTACGCCGGGTCAGCACATGGCCCAACTGCCGCCAGTGAATCAAATCTCGGCTGTGCCAGATCGGCACCCCTGGAAAGTATTCAAAGCTGCTGTTAACCAGGTAAAAACCCTCACCCACCCGGCAAACGCTGGGGTCGGGATAAAAACCCGGAATTACTGGATTGTGGTAATTCATCCTAGCCACCACTGCTTGCGAGAAATCGTTTCATGATTTCAAGAATTTAAGAGTTTTTGACTCACCGGGCAGCAGGCATTCAATCCTTCCGTCCAACAAATAATTGTCGGGAAGTACCCTGCCGGCTTCGTGTCGGCTTTCGGCGAACACTCGCACGGCCGCTGCGGCTGGTGTGGGGTTGTGGATGTGCACCGATAATTCGCCGTCGGTTTCGGCATCGATTTCCGCAGTGATATTGTCAAATGCCATCACCAGACTTTGGTCCGGTTGCACGTAGAGGCCCGGAATCTCAATCGTCGTCAGCATGAGCGCGGTTTCGGCCCACGTGGTCATCTCCAGTGTTTCACCGATGCGCTCCGGTCCCTCCCAATCAGTGAGATTGACGCGCTCACACATCCAGCCTGGCTTTGCCTGGCCCAAGGGCCGCTGGGGATGTGGCAGATATTGGGGCAGTCCAAAGGCGATATCCCGCAGCAATTCAAGGTGAAATTTGTCACCCGTGGCCCGAAATAACTTTAACAGGCCCAGTCCAGAAAACGTGCAAAGTCCAGGCGCGGCATGTTTGTTCTGCGTATTCGCATAGACCGCGCCAGTGGTCCGAATGCCTGCCCAGGCAAAGGTTGATTTAGGGGGAAATTCAAAATCATAAGCCACCACCCACGAGGAGAATTGCCGGGATGTCTCCATCGCCCGTTGTAACCAGAATCGCTTACCTGTGGCCTCGTACAAAGCCAGATAACTTTCAATTAATGCATACCACGATTCCGAATCAGGATTTTGCAACGCGTCGCCCGGACCACCGCAACTCAAACCTTTGATCGTAAATTCCTGATAAAATTTCTCGGCTGCCGCCACCGCCACCCGCAGATATTTTGGCACCTTGAAATAATCTGCCGCCAGAACCAGCGCTGCGGGAATAATTGCTCCACTGGTCGATCCCCCCACGCAAATCTGCCCCGTAAGTGAATCCACAAACTGGCCGAACTGCTTGTTTTTCTGCCAGAGTTTTGCCAAGGCGTCGCAAACCCCCTTTAATCCTTGCTGCCAGGCGGGATCCACCATTATCCCAAGTTGTTCCATCAACCTGAATTGCTTGATGATATAAAACACTGCGTCACCACTTTTACGGATCAGGTGCCATTCACCGGTATGCGGCTTGCGAATATCCCCGCCAAACCACTCGGTCCCATTCCTGCCCGCATCCCAAAAGAGACCGGAGGGGGCAATCCCCGCTGGAAACAACCATTTAAAATTGCGGAGGACATTTTTTCGGGTCTGGCGCCCGCCAGCGAACAGCAGAGGATAGGTGCTAATCATCCCACCGGTCCAGCCAATCTGCCAGTCCTGTAAAAAATTCTGGCGCGGACCAACGGAATAATAGCCATGCTTGGCCACAAAATTATGCCGGTTAAACTTTTCCTCCTGCAATTCAAAACAAGCGGAAAAGGGCATCACCGGCATCTTGGTTTTGGGTGTCCCCTCAGCTGTCCGTTCCGTGGCCAATCGATCAAATAAATCCTGCGGGTGCGGGGCATCAAAAAACACCAGCCGGAAACTGATTTCCATCACCTCGCCCGCTTTGAAATCATGCGGTTGGTCCTCAGATGGAAAATCCCGGTCACAGATGCGGTAACTATTCAATTCACGGACCAACGGACTGGTCACCGTGATAACTGCTTGATCGCGCCGGCGGGATTCCTCAATACTTAAACCATAATCGCCCAATCCATTGCCCTGCCGGGTGAATATTAAGCATCCCCGTCCTGACCGTTGATTTTGAAATCCGATGGCTGGCACGGCCAGACTGCCACTGCGCTCTTGAATGCGCGACACCCCCTCCCCGGCATTTAAGCGCGGGACATCACTGATAATAGGCGGGTTGTCTTTGCCGATGTCCTGCACAAAATATAACTTCGGCGAATAGGGAATTTTCCGGGACAGGAAGCGGTTGCCATCGTATGCCGCCGCTGGCATCAAGACATAATTGAGGGCGGACCAACGATCAAAAACCAGCTCAACTGCTATCGCCGCTTGCCGGAGCTGCCCGGCCCGACATTCAAAACGCACCGCCACTTCACCCGCCCCCTGACCTGCCGAAAGAGCTGCCTGCCAGGATGTCTGCCATTCTGACTCAGGCAATCGCACCGCCATCGTTTTTGTCCCAAGGACATGTTCCGAGCGGTTTGTAAGCAAGTTGCCCCGCTCAAAATCGTAGCGGTTGAATACAACCCGACAGGCGCAATGGTTGGCAGCTAGCCAGGCAATGAACTCCTTGCCATCCTCCATTCCAGTTCGACTTTCTATAGTTGAAGCTCCATCATTCATGGCCACTACTCCAACCAAAACCATTCGGTAAAAAATTAAATATCTTCAGACACATGATTTAAAAATAGCTTAAACAGGAAAAATGTACTTGGGAGGGTATAAATTGCGTCAATCAGGGGCAATTAAACATCAAAGGAATTAAGGCCCACCTGAGCTGGTCACCGGCATTTGCAGCACTCTAATCGAACCTGCCCTAACCAGAAAACTTTAACCGTCCAGCCATTTGTTCATACGGATTTAAAGTGCCTTGCGCCCTGGTTATTAAATTCCCTGGAGTAGAAAGCGCACCAAAAATTAGCCTCAGATCGCTTCTATGTACCGTTTTCATACTCCTTCAAATTCCGATCGGGTGCCTTTAGACTTCCCAGTGACCACGACTGTTCTCATTAAAAAATAATTTATCCCGAAACCCGTTGGCCAAAAAGTTTGGGTGGAGTGCCGATTTGCTCGGCGAGAGGGCGTTCTTAGCGGATGACAATGACACGGTAGCCGCAGTTGATCAGTTCGCGGCAGAGTTCGATGTCCCGCCCGGCCTGGGCGGGTTTGTCGTGGACGGAGCCGTTACAGAAAATGCACACGTTGGGGGTGGAGAAGGAGTCCAGAATGCAACACGGCTCGGCGATGGGCGTTTGGGCCTCGTCGGCCAGCGTGGTGAGAAAGGTGCGTTCGATGTCCGAACGGGAATTGGCCAGGGAACGCAACCAGGCCAAGTGGGCATTCCAATCGCGCCCTGCAATTCGCGGGAAGGTGCGGCTGCCAGCCAGATCGAAGAGGTGCTGCTTGAGGCGGTGGTGGTCTAAGCCGGAACGATTCAGCTTGAAAAGAGGCGCACCGTCTGGCGGGCTTGTGGTGATGAAACCAAAACAAGTTCCCGCGCCTCAACAGGAGGCGGACCAAACGGTGCGCCTACCAATTGACACAAAAACGACGACTTCGT
>CAIQWB010000062.1 GCA_903875465.1 uncultured Verrucomicrobia subdivision 3 bacterium | reverse complement strand
CAATAACTCTGGCCGGTGACGGTGGCAAGGCTGGTGACGGAGCAATTGGTCGGCGCGATAAAACTGCCCATGAAATTGGCCCCGATACCGGGGGCAAGTGAGGCGATGAAGAAGACCGGCGTGGCGCCACTGAGATTGTTCAAGACCACCACATTGGTCAGGGTGACATTGCCCGTGTTCGTCACGGTGCCGCTATACGTTAAGAGGCCGCCGGGTACCGCCGGCACGGCCGGGCAGGTCTGGGTGAGCCGCAACGCGGGCGAGGTGATCACCGCGCAACTGACCGTGGCCGTATTGGTGACGGCCACGCCACAAAGGCTCCGGCCCGTGGCCAGCGCCGTGCTGGTTGAGGAGCAGTTCACGGGGGCGATGTAGCTGCCGGAAAAAGTGGCGGTGGCCCCGGGGGCCAGCAGGGCGATGGTGAACAACGGCGTGGCTCCGCTCAAATTATTCAGCACCACCACGTTGGTCAGCGGAATGTTGCCCGGGTTGCCCACCGTGCCCGTGTAGGTCAGCACCGTGCCCGCCAGGGGCGGCACGGGCGGACAGCTCAGGCTGACGCTGATCGCCGGGGTGGTCGCAATGGCGCAGGTCGCGCTGGCGGAATTCGTCACTAGCACCCCGCAAATACTGCTGGCAGTGGCGAGCAGGGTGTCGGTCACCAAGCAATTCGTCGGGGCCAGGTAACTCCCGGTGAAATTGGTCACGGCCCCAGGGGCCAGGGCGGCCGCGGTGAAGACGACGGTGTTGGCCGCCGGCTGGTTATTCAACACGACAATCCCCGTGAGCGTCACGTTGCCGGTGTTGCTGACACTGCCGGAGAAGGTGAGTAACTGGCCGGGAGCCACGGGCAGCGCCGGGCAGGTTTTGGTGACGCTAATACCAGCGGTCAAGGCATCGGCACAGGTGATGTTCACGGTGCTGGTCACCGTCCGCGGATGCGTGGTGAATTGGTCCGTACCCTGCACCGTCAGCGTGGCCGTGCTGGGAGTGCACGGATTGGCCGGCACATAACTGCCGCTAAACGCGACGATCTGGCCCGCCAGCAGATTGGTGATAAAGGTCACGGGCAGTGACCCGCCATTGACGAAGTTGGTGACCGTCACGTTGACGAGTGTGTCATTACCGCAATTGGTAATGGACCCGGTGAAGGTAATCAGCCCGGTTTCTCCGACGCCGCCGGTGCAATGCACCCCGAGGGCGACGCACGGCAGGCTGACCTGCGTGTTCACGCCCTGGTTGCCGCCGCCCTGGCTGTTGACATCGTTTTGATGAATCACGCCGGTGTCACTGGCGGTGGCCCGCACGGTGCCGTCGGCCTGAATATCCTGGGCCCGGACAACGTAGGCGACCGCGTTGCCGTAATAATCCGCCTGGCCGTTGCTCAGGTTGGTGCGCACCAGTGTAAGCGGGTGCGAAACGCCGTCCGGCGTGGTGATAAATGCCTGGATGGCGGTGGCATCACACACCACCGGGCCAACCCCGGTGCCGTTGAAGACGGTGGCGCTGTATTCCAGCGTGTCGCCCACGTGCACATCGGCGGAGCCCGTGTACAACAGGATGCCCAAACCACTCCCCGTGCACCCGGGCGGACTCTGGTCCGCCCGGGCGGGCACGGCGGTAAGCCAGCCGCAGAGTAAAAGGGCGCAGAGTGCCGACCAGAAACAGAAACGAGCGGCCCGCCTGGCCGTTCGGTGGCCGTGGGCCAGCCGAGATTTTAGTGGGAAGGTATTCATGGCAGTATCGTTGATTTTGATTGGATCGGAGGAATGAAGGACGCTACGGCGGGCGCCCGGGGGGTTTTACCCTTGCGGGATGGTTTTCCGTAGTTCACGGAACGAGATTAAGTCAAACCGACGGGTAGTTGGTATGGGGTGTTACCCCGTGGGGTGATCACCCCATAATGGTGGTTGAACCATGCGACCCCAAACTGCCACCCTGCCCTCACCTGAACGGACCGCGCAACCGCCAGCGAACAAATCACCGTACGATCACGATGGGCGGACGCACCACCAGCACGGGTGGGGCGACGATGATATCCGCGTGTCGTTCATAGTGGTCATGGTGGTCCGAGTCATTCCCATGGTCACGGTCATGGTCGCGCTCGCGCCCCCGCCGTCCGCCATCAGCTACCAAACAACCGGCGCTGGCCAGGAGCAGACCGGCACATGCAGTGCCCAAAAGCATTTTCGTCAGTAAGTGGGTTTTCAAGATGCCGGAATTTAGGCGACGGCCGGGGCGGGCAACATGGGGTTTAACCCGGCCGGACCACCCAAACTTCCCCGACTCCCTAATCCATGGGTGGGTATGCCTTTGGCTTGCGGACAGGTGGTTTCGCTGAGCTCACGCAGCTTCAATCTGCGTGGTGGCATCTCTGGGCAACGGCTTGGGACAGGATCACTGACCAGCTGAGCTCGCAGGGTCAAGCCAGCGGCACGCGCCCGTAACGCCGCCGCTAAGCTGGCAAAGTTTGGGCGTGAATCCGGAGCTTGATTAATACCCGGGACCAAGCCCCGCCATTTCAATCCCGGCGCCCGGGATTATTTCGCCGGCAAGGGGGCCGAGGCAGCCGGGCCGGCAGGCAGCATGGACAGCACGTCCAGTTGCTGCTGGTACCAGTCCCGCAGCGGGCGCGAGAGCAACGCGACCTTGAAGTCTTTGAAATGATCCAGATTCAAGGCTTCTTCCACGGCCTTTTTCAAATCACCATTCAAGTCGCCCTTGGCATCATCGGCCCAGCCTTTGTACGAGCCGGTTCTTTCGTTCAACATTTTGACAGCGGCTAGCCGCGTCTCCTGGTCGTATTTAAAGGCTGTCACCTCCACCTTCGCCTTGTCCACTTTCCCCTGGATCTGCCGCGTTTCATCCCGCGCCATCACCACCTGCTTGGCCACTTCGATCACGCGCTGTTCCAGTTTGGCAACAATGTCATCCTCGGCCACATTTCCATTCGCCGCCAGGCCGAGATCCCGTGGCGCGTCCTCCAGGCGCCGGCAGAGCTGTTTGACCAGCTCCTTCTCCAATTCGCCAAAGTATAATTTTGCGCGTTGCTGAATCAATTCCCGCTCCGCTTTCGTGAAGCTGTATTTCTGGTCGTCCAACCCCGTGAACACCGCGTAGTTGGTGGCGACCAGCAGTTTTCCCAGGCGCTCGGCCAGGCTGGTGGCGTTCAGGCGCGGCACCACCGGCAGGCCCGCCGGATCATCTTTCAAATCCAGTTTAAACTCCGCCGGCAGGGCGGAAAAAAACGCCCGATCCACCCCGCCCAATGCCTCAATCTGATGATTGAGCGATTTCCAGTGGGCCTGCTGGCGTTCCTTCAGGTTCAACTCGCCAATGAAATCAAAATCATTTTCCACACGCAGGGAGCGCGTGCGGGTGGAGAACCAGGCCAGTTCGCCGGCGATGTGCCCGGCAATTTCCGCGGCCGGGGCGGAGTAATTCAGCACCACATTCTCCAGCGGAATGCGGTCATTGGGATTTTGCGGCGCCCGGGCGCGGATGAAGGTTTCAATCAGATTGTTCGGCAGCAGGTTGATGATCTGCGCCGTCTCGGCATAGTCGCCCACCACCGGTTCGGGACCGTAATCAAACGTACGCACATCGCCGTAGCGCTGCGTATCCTCGTCCGTGGCAAAGAGCAGTTTATTCGTGCGGGCCTCGGGGCTGTCGAAGTAACCCCACCGAATGGCGGCGCGGTCGTGCGGCAGGATTTGCGGGGTGGTCCGCATCTGCCAGCCGATAAACACGGAGGCCTTGAAAACGGTGTATTCCATCAGCGAACTCGAAACCAGCTTGTTCGTGTACGCATCGAGCGGCTGGCCGAGGAGATAGGCCCGGAACCAGTCATCCAATTCCTTGTGCGAGAGGGTGGCGGCGAGGCTGCCGGCAAAATTATGCCGCAACCCGACAATGTGCCCGACCTCATGCGCCACCACCTGGCGCAAATAATCCTGCGAGACCCGCAGCGCCGCGGCGTCCGTTAATTGATCGCTCGCCAGCATGTCGCCCAGCCCATGCGCCATCTCCGCCGCGTACTGGCGCACATCGGTTTGGCAGCCCGCCGCGGCATTCAGGAACGGCACCCCCCAGTGCGCCGCCCCCTTTTTGTCGTCCTTTTTAGCCTCCGCCATTTCCGTCATCGCCCGCAGCAGGGCGCGCGCGCGGGCCTTGCCTAAAAAAGTGAAAGCGCTGGTCAGGTAGGCCTGGCCGTGCAAGGACTGGCCATTCAAGGGATCCGCCAGCACATCCGCGTAGGCAAATCCGGCGCGATCCCACGGGACCCATTGCACGAGATTGTATTTTGCATCCGGCGCGGTCACCCCGGCCGGCGCGGCCGACACCCGCACCAATTCCCGGCCGAAGGCGCGGTTCCAATACCGCACCCCGTCCTGGACGGCCTGCACATATTCCGCCGGCGTGTTCGCGGAATAATAAAAGAGCACCGGTTGATTCGTGTCGAACCGGTCAATTCGCGAGGAGATGCGCCCCGTGCCGGTTTCCAACTGGCCTTCGCTTTCGAAAAAGCGGGTGTACCGGCTGTCCACCGGGCTCGGTTCCTTGCCGGCAAAGTTGCCCGGCTGGTAGGGGGCGATAAAATAGCGCGCCTCCATCTGCGACTCCACATCCTGGTCAAACGCCCGGCTGCGCGCCTGCATGCTTTGGCGGATGATCAACTGGCCGTTGTCCGACCGCATTTCAAACACCCGGCTGTCCGGCACCTCCAGCACCGTATCGTGCTGCGCCAGGTCGAGCGAACCGCCATCGGTCCACGACTGCGTGAATACCCGGCGCATGCCCTGGTTAAAGTCGATCACTACCCGGTTGGTCTCCTGCCGCACAATGGCAAATCGCGCCAGCAGCCGCCGCGCCGGCAAATCCTCCGTCACCACCAGGCCCTTGGTGGACTCGTACATATCTACGCCATCCGGGAACAACTGGAACCGCACAATCTTCCCCGCGAGACCATGGCTCGTGGGCGAGGTCCCCTGCGGAATCATCGAGGCGCTGAACAAGTAATCCTTGTCAAAACCAGTTTTGGGAATGGCCAGCAGCAAGGCATCCGCCACTTGCAGTTCCGGTGCCACCGCTGGCTCCGCCGCCGCCGCGCGCCAGACCAGGGCCAGGGTGAGGAATAGTGCGACGGTCGACGACCGCCCCACACGCGAAACCATCGGGTGTTTCATTTCGGAAAATTTCCAGAAGTGACCGCCGAAAGCAAGTGCAAAGCCATGGCGTGCCGCGTTTTCCAGGGGCTGGGTAAAAACCGATGTTATACCAGGCGGGGGAGGCCTGGCCGGCCCATCCCCCCCGCCTGCGGCGGTCTCGCCCACAGCGACCGGCCAAACACTTCGCACACTGGGTTACGGTGCGGCACGGCTGTTGGCGCGCTGGCAACACCACCACGGTCTGTGCCGAGAGCCCTTGGTCACTCGACCAAGGGCTCTCCTCGAATTGGACTCGTAACCGTCTGCTCCGGGGCGGATTTTCACCCATTGTAGCGGGGTGCTTTGCAGGCTTGACTGATTACCCGGCCGCGCGCCCGGCGCCTGTGCGCAGAACTTAAGATCCCGGATTGAGGCTAAAGAACAACAACCCGCCCTGGTCGGCCGGCGTTTGCCCGCCGGGAGCAATGGTAACCAGCCAGTTGCCCTGCCCATCATCGTGGTAATTGACCGTATAACCCGCATTCGGGGCGAGGCCGGCGACGAAATGCGTCCCCGTCGTGCGCGGCACCACGTAACTTGTGCCCCCAAACAGGGTTTTAATATTCCGTGCGAAGAGCACCACGGTGTCGCCGAGCAAGACCCCATCGAACGCGCTGCCCGCCGTGCTCTGCACCAATTGTGCCGGATCCATGGGGGTGGTGCTGTCGGCGGCTTGCAGGACATTCAGGAAACGCGCATCGGCGGGGTTGGCCGGGTCCTGGATTACAATGTGTCCGGTGGTCGGCTCCGTTTCCGCAATGGTCGTCACACTGCTGTCCAGGGGCACCCAGCTGATGGCGGCGTTCGCGGGCAGTAAATTTTGGATAAATAACTTCTGCCCGCCCGGCGTGGTTTCGGTCACGATTTTGCGGCTGCCATCAATGACCGGCGGGGTGATCAGGTTCAAATTGAACCGCTTGAATAATCCGCTGTGCAGCGAGGTGGCGCGATCGTAAACCACCACATAGTCCTTGTTCACATGCAAAATCGACCGGCTGGCGTGCTGGATATCCACCAAGGCGTTGGGGGGCGTCCAGGGACTCGGCCGGTTGAAGAGCGGGGTCAGGTCTGATTGCAAATATTCGTAGCCGTTGGCCAGGCTGCTCAGGCTGGTGGGGTCGCCGGCATTCATGCCATTGTTCCACATGCTGCCGTTGGGAAAATAACTCTGCTCAAAGGGGTTCAAGGCCGGGGTGCCGGCCGGGCACCAGTTTTTGAGCGCGAGCGTATTATGCCAGATCGTGGATTGGCCATTGCCGTTATTATCGTAATTACCCAGTTCCTTGGTCAGCCATTCGCCTTTGCGCCACAGTTCAAATTCCCCGGCATCCCCGTTCTCATGATTGATGCTTTCCGGGGCGGCCCGATACGAAAACAAGGTGTCACTGCCAGTCCAACCGGAGCGCGCCAGAACCCGGGCTTGCGGCGCATCAAAGAAAGTGGTGGCATACGCCGGCCGGGGATCGGTGGGCGCGGCCTGGGCGGGATCAAACAGCAGGAAATACAGGATGGATTCGGCGGTGGACCACGGGGTGGCCACCCGGTTGTAGAAGGTGCCGGCACCGCCCGGGGCGGCATTCAGCGCGAACCAGCGGGCGGCATTTTGATGCACCGACGTCCCGCCTTGCGCCTGTTCCAGCAAAGTCAGCAAGGCAAACCCTTCGGAGAAATCCGGCGTCGCATATTCCCGCAACATGTCTCCGTAACCGGCAAACTGATAAATCGGGCCGAGGTAAGCCAGGCCCGGTGCCACTTTGGGGGTGTTCACCAAATCAGAAATCATGCCCTGCACAAAACGGTCCCAGACCGGGGCATTCAACAGGGCAATTTGCGGACCGCACAGATTGGGATCATTGAAACCGGCGGTTTGCAGGGCCAGGAGTTCGCCCAGCACATAGGCCAGGGAATGGCCGTACAGCGTGCCTTCCACCGGCAAGCCACCGCTGGACAGCCCCACACTGCTGTTGGCCGCCAGGCCCAGGGCACTGCGCACGGTTGCGCCATCACCGTAAATCGCAAATTGCTGGTACAGCCACGCGCCGGTGGCATCCAAAAGATAACTCCGCAGGGTATTGCCCAACACGCCGGCCGGGGCGTTGGCATTCAGGGCCGGATCGTCCGCCGCGTCCAGCGCCAGCGGCATCATGGTGATCAAACGGGCGTGGCTGCTGTAGTAATTATTCGCCGCCACCCGCATGGCATCGCCCCCCGGCAGGAGTGCCGTGTTGTTGACCACGCCAATGGGGGCGGGATGATCCCCGCCGCACACATAAGCGTTGAGGCAGTCGTTCGCCCACATCATGAAAACATTGCGGATGGTCAGTTTATCCTGGGCCGAGAGGATGTTTACCGGCTGGTCGTTGGCATCCGTCACACCTTGCAGCCAGTCGGTAATCAGCGGCCACATTTCACCCACATTATGCGTGCGGTTGAAGAGGGCGAAGTAAGGATCGCGGAAAGGTGCGCCGTTGGTGTGGCCTTTGGCCGCCTCGTTCATTTCATACATCAACATTTGCCGGGCCATCTGGGCATATTGCAGGCGGTTGGCGGCATTGGTATCCACCAGGGCGAAAAATGCCAGCGTGAGTGCATGCTCCTCACTCACCAGATCCGCGGTGATCATCGCGGCGCTATAACCATAGTCATCCCCCAAATCAGGGTAAGGCGAGGCGGGATTCAGGCCATTGGGAAAGCATTTGTGATAAGCCACGATGGCGGTGGCAAGCACGGATTTCAAACCGTGCTGGAAAACCGGATTATTGGCATTGGCCCAGCGGCGCAAACGGGGCAAATCATTGGTGGTGACCCAAAGACGCGGATGGGAGGTGACTGGTTGAGCGAGGGTCGGAGGGGTGTAAAACTGGGCCGATTCCGTAACATTATTGGCGGGCATCGTGAAGCTCGTGGCATTGGAAAAACTATTTCCCACGGCCCCATTGCCGCTCCATTGCAGAAACCACTGGCCCGCCGGCGGGGCGCCCGCCGTAATCGCCACCGTGCTGCCGGGCGCAAACTGGCCGGTCGCGGCCCCGCCGTTCAACGTGCCATGGTTGATCGTCACCGAATAAACCACTGGCGGGTTGTAGGTATTGGTGCTGCCGGAACCACCACTGGCGCCCGGATTTACGTGCACATTCCAACCCCGCTGGAGATTGGTGCCCAAGGCGTCAGTGGCCCGGACGAAGAGCACGAAATTACCCGCCGCGGGCGGGGTCCCGGAAATATAACCGGAATTGGTTTTTAATTGGAAGCCGGGAGGCAGGCTGAGGGCACTCCAAACATAAGGCGCTGCCCCCCCTGTGGCGGCCAGATAAAACGAGCTGGCCTGGCCGGCGGTGAAGGTGGGTAATATGTCCGGTCCGATGGCTGGCTTGGCGGTGTCAGCTTGGAGCCAGCCGCCCAGCGATAGTTGTAATGATAGGATCAGGAGGGTGAGGTGTTTTTTCATAATAGTGAGTGGTGAACTTAGCACGGTGAATCTACCCCGGATCCTCCCGCCCTCCAATACGCCGGTCGGCGGAGACTGCCGAAAAAAAGCAAACCGGCGCAGCCCGCCCGGGCTGCGCCGGTTATTCGTATTCTATTGCGATCTTCTCAAGGCGATGGCTGCGCCCTAAAAAAACGTTGGGCATAATTCGGCGCCAGCGTGTCGGTGTAATTCAAAAAACCATGGGGCACGGCATTGGTTGCCACGGGGCTCCAGTGTTGCAAATCCGTGCTGGCCTCGATCACCACGTTCGTGCCGGCCGGGGCGGTCAGGGTAAAGTACCCGGCGTGATTCCGATAACCGGCACTGGCGAATTGCACCGGCGTGAGCCCGCTGGCATTGGTGATTACCACACTGACCGTGGCGGAAGCGGTGGCTCCCTGGCTGTCCCGGATGACATACGTAAAGGTATCGACCCCGAAAAAATTCGTCGGGGGCGTATAGACCAAATCGGCCCCGGACACATACTTGACGGTGGCAAAATCATTGGCGCTGCCGCCTTCATCGGCCGTGCCGGTCACATACACATTCCCGCCGGTGTCATCCACTGCCAGGGCTCTGGCCTGGGCGCTGCCATTGCCCGCCCCGCTTAAATAATTGGTCCACTGGGGCACGCCTGTCGTGGTATACATCAACGTGGCGAATACTTTCGGGCTGCTGCCTCCGTCCGCCGCTCCCGTGACGTAAACATTTCCGAACCCGTCGAGCGATAACGCCGCTGGCTGGGCACTGTGATGCCCCGGACCATCAAACGTATTGGTCCACAGCGGCAGGCCGGCACTGGAATATTTTAAAGTAATATAATTTGTATAACCATTGGCAGTCGTGGTCAGGCCGGCCACATAAACATTGCCACCCGCATCCACCGCCAAAGCGATCGCCTGGTCATTCGCATTGCCCGTGCCGTTAAAAACATTCGTCCAGAGGGGTGATCCCGCCGGGGAATATTTGATGGTGACGCAATCATTCCCGCTCGCCCCATTATCGGCGTAGCCGGCCACGTACGCGTTGCCGGCTTTATCCACCGCCAGGGCGGTGGCTTGGTCATTGCGATTGCCAGTGCCATTATAAATATTCGTCCATAAAGGCACGCCACTGTTGGAGAATTTCAAAGTTGCCCAATCGGTGCTGCCCGCCGCGGTGCTGGTATAACCCGTCACGTAAATGTTGCCAGCCCCGTCGCAGGCCAGGGCGGCCGGCAGGTCATCCCGGTTGCCGGCCCCATTGTAGCGGCTGACCCATAGCGGGGCGGCGGTTAGCGGGTCATATTTGATCAGGACCATGTCATAACCGATCCCAAACCCATAGGAATAGCCCGTCACATAGACATCCCCAGCGGGATCCGTGGCCACGGCCGTCCCATAATCAAAGTCATTGGCCGCACCATTATAGGACTGGACCCAGGCCGGACTCCCGCCACTGGAATTGGTGTATTTCAAAGTCACAAAGTCAGCAAAAATATTCGCCCCGGGATAGTAGCCCGCCACGTAAACGGCGTTACTCGCGTCCGTCACGATGGCTTGACTACCGGACACCCCTCCGCTCCCCAGCCGGCTGGTCCACAACGGGGAACCGTTGCCGGAATATTTAATGGTGGTGATGCCGCTGCCTGCGGAAGTTCCCGCCACGGAAACGTTGCCGCTACTGTCCAGTGCCAGGGCTTTGGCCTGGTCATCGCCATTGGCGGGGCCGTTGTAAAGGTTCGTCCAAATGGGACTGGCATGGTAGTGGACCCGCACCGAACCACCATTCGCGCTGGTACCGCTGGCCGCCGTTAAAAGCAGATTGCTATTGCCGTTGCTATTCGTTCCCGCCTGATCGTTTATAAGCAGGCTGGCGGCGGGAATGGTCAAAGCCGTGTTCACGGCCGTGGCCAGATAGTCCGGCCCGGCGGTCGTCGTGGGGAAGATCACGCTCAAGGCGGCGACGGCGCTGGTGGTGCTCCCATAAAGGTTGGTGATCGTCACCTGGTAATTTCCCGCATTGCCCATCAGCACATTGGCAATGATCAGGCTGGCGTTCGTGGCATCGCTTAATGGGGCGCCGTTAAAATACCATTGATAGGCATACGGGCCAACCCCATAAACCACGGTGGTGAAGGTGGCATCATTCGTCCATGGCACCACCTGGCTGGCGGGTTGGGCAAGGATGCTGGGCGGAGAATGGGGCCCGTAGATTTCGCGGGTTACGAAGTCACTAAAATGATTCGTCGCCCCGGAATTTCCGGCAAGGAAAATATTGCCGCTGCCGTCCACCGCCAGGCCGGCCGGATAATCATTCCGGTTGCCCGGACCATTAAAGTAATTGGTCCAGGTGGCGGTGCCATCGTTTTGGTATTTAATCGTCGCCACGTCGGTAAAGCCATTGGTGGTGGTGGAAAATCCCGTTACATACACGCTGCCCGCGCCATCTACAGCCAGTGCCGCGGCTTCATCGTCCCCGTTGGCGCCGCCGCTAAACCGGTTGGTCCACACGGGTCCGCCGGTGCTGGAATATTTCACCGTGGCATAATCATATTGGCCGGTCCCGGTACTGGAATAACCCGTGACCAAAACCTCACCACTGGCTCCCACGGCAATTGCCGTGGCTAAATCCGAGCCATTTTGGCCGTCATAAGTGTTCACCCACTGCAAAGCGCCATTACTGGAATATTTGATCGTGGCAAAATCATACAAGCCATTCGCCGCGGTGACGTAGCCGGTCACATAAACGCTGCCGGCGGCATCCACCGTTACGGCCCGGGCCGATTCGTTCCCCTGCCCCTGCCCGCGGAATAAATTGGTCCATAACGGCACGCCGGCACTGGAATATTTGATGAGGGCCATCGCCGAGAAGTCATTGGTTTTCACGGGCGTGGTGATGGCTGGGGTGGCATAGCCCGCCACCAGGACGTTGCCGGCGCTATCCACCGCCAGACTGAATGGCTGGTTATCATAGCCCGCCAAATCAAATAAATTGGTCCACAACGACGTGCCGTTCGCGGCATATTTGACCGTGGCAAAAATGAATTTACCGCTCGCTGCGGTCGCATAACCGGTCACCAGCACGTTGCCGCCCGCATCCACCGCCACGGCATCCGCATAATCCGAATTGTTGCCGGGACTGTTATATAAATTGGTCCAGACCGGCACCCCGGTGGCTAAGTATTTTATGGTGGCATAGTCATAGGAGCCATTGGTGCTCGCAGTGACCCCCGTGACCAGTACGCTGCCGGCCGCATCCACTGCCACCGCCCGGGCCTGGTCAATACTATTACCCGCCCCGTTAAACCAATTGGTCCATAACGGCAGGCCACTGGCGGTGTACTTAATGGTCAAATAATCATAGCCGTTGGCACCTTGGGAAGCGCCGGTTACCAGGAGGTTGCCACTTGGGTCCATGGCCATGGCGGTGGCCTGGTCATCACCATTCAGTGGCCCGTTATAAATTTGTGTCCAAGCCGTGGCCCCATCCGCCGCCATGGCCTGGGGCAGCCCTCCTGCCAGCCCTCCTGCCAGTCCTAACCAGCCGAATAACAGCCAGACCAGCCATCGGCCAGGCCAGCCGGTTGCGTTGGCGGGAGCGTTTCTTAAGCCGGGGGGCGGAGGAAAATTCGTCCGGATTGGCGTGCTGTTGGTAACCATTGACTTCATAATTTTAGTGGCGGTAAACTTCCCTCATCCGGTGGATTTTGCCATCCGCCGATCGGCGGATAACACTCTGAACCGTTTTTGATTAATGTGATTGCCAGCCGCGCGGGGGGCGCGTGGCAGTAACGCCATGCCCGTCAATCCGACATCGCACCAAATCGGCCATTCGGCACAGATCGTACTGATCCTGGCCCTCCTCGCGACCGGCTTTGGCGTCTGGCGGGAACGGGAGCTTGCCCGCCGGGAACAGATCATTCGCTGGCAAGCGGGTTATGCCCAGCTGTTTCCCGTGGTGCAACCCTACGTGTTCCTCCATTTAATGGAATTATACAGCGCGGCGAGAAGTGATTTGCAGCGGCCCCATGACTTTTCGGAAAAAGCCTGGGTTAGGTTTTTGGCCGACGCCGAATGGCGGCAGAAATACCCGGGCATGCTCGCCGTGGGTTATGCGGACTTCAACGGGGAAAAAGCCGTGGTGCAATACCTGGACGGGGAGCCAGTCTCATCGCTGGTGGTACCCGGTGCGGATTTGGCCGGGACGACCAATTGGCGTGAGTTTGTCGTTCAATCAGCGGAGCTGAATCCGGCCCTCCATAATCCTGTTATGATCGCTGGCCACCCGCCCGCCAAGGTGGTTTTGGCGCTGTTGCCATTGCATAAAAACGAAATCTCCCCCAGAACTCCGGCCGCCAACCGAACCAATACCCAGGGATTTGTTTTCTTTCTCCTGGACCAGCAGCACTATTTTGAATGGATAAAGACCCAAATGCGGCCACTGAGCTTTGACTTGCAACTCCTGGATCCGGACCTGCCCGCACCGGTCCAAACCATGACCCGGCGCGTGCTGACCACGTCCGGACCTTTTGGCAACTGGCAGTTTGTCGCCACCCTTCGGCCCGTGCCTTTGAATGCCGCCTGGTCACAATGGCTGGTGCTGGCCGGCGGCCTGGCTTTGAGCGGGTTGCTATATTTTCTGGTGGCCTCCCAAAACCGCCTGCGGACCGACGCCGAAATGGCCCGGGCCGAGACCTCCACTCTCAATCACGATCTGGAGCAGCGGATTGCCGCCCGGACGGAGGAATTGCGCCTCGCCTTTAACCGGGAACAGGAACTGGGCCGCCTCAAGGGCAATTTTGTTTCCATGGTCTCGCATGAACTCCGCACCCCGCTGGCCTTGATCCTGGGTTCTGCCGAAATATTGTCTGCCTATGGGGATCGTCTCCCGTTGGATAAACGCAGCCGGCATTTGCAAATGATTGAGGACACCGTAAAAAGCATGGCACTGCTGGTCGATGATGTGTTGCTCTTCAGCCGGGCCGAAGCGGGCCGGCTCGAATTCAAACCCTCGGCCGTGGCCCTGCCCGCCCTGTGCCGGCAGTTGGTGGAGGATGTCAATTCGGCCCTCCATGGCCGCTGTCCCATTCAAATCCACCTGCCCAGCCCGGGAGAAAAGTTGAATGTGGATGAAAATCTCATCCGGCATATTTTAATGAATTTGCTCACCAATGCGGTCAAGTACTCCCCGCCGGGGCGCCTGGTGGAGTTGCGGGTGGAACACGTGGCGGGACAAGTCATCTTAACTGTGCGGGACCATGGCATCGGGATACCGGCCGGTGATTTGGCAAAGATTTTCAAACCCTTCTTTCGGAGTGAAAACGCTCAGAGCGTAAGTGGTACCGGCCTCGGCCTGGTCATTACCCGTCTCTGTGTTGACCGGCATGGCGGAAAAATTCACGTCCAAAGCCGCGAAAATGACGGCACCACGGTTACCGTCTGGTTGCCGGTCTACGTGCCGGGTGAAACCGAGTTCTATCCCAAACCGCTGACCAACTGCGAACCAAAATGAAAAAGTTGCTGGTTATTGAAGATGAGCCGGCCATGCGCCAAAACCTGGCGGACATGCTGGAAATGGAAAATTACCAGGTGTTTCCCGCCGCCAATGGCGTCGATGGGGTCACCCTCGCGCGTGCCGAAATTCCCGATTTGATTCTCTGCGACATCATGCTCCCCAAACTCGATGGCCACGGCGTCCTGAACGCCCTGCGCGAACATCCCCGCACCAAACGGATCCCCTTCATCTTCCTTACCGCCAAAGGGGAGCGTTCCGATGTGCGCTCCGGCATGGATTTGGGCGCGGATGATTACTTGGTGAAACCGGTGCCTCGCAAAGAACTATTAAGCGCCATCCAGGCACGCTTGGAACGGGCGGAACGGCACCGGGCGGAATTCCGCTTTGATTATCAATCCGCCAAACCGCTGGAATCCTTGGGGCTGACCTCGCGGGAAGCCGAGGTTTTATTTTGGACCGCCCAAGGCAAAACGAACGCCGAGATTTCCGTCATCATCGGCGTGCTGCCTTCCACCACCAAAACGCATCTGGAAAACATCTACGCCAAATTGCAGGTGGATGGCCGCCATAATGCCACCTTGCGTGCGCTGGAAGTCCTCTCGGCCGCCGGTTGATTGCCGCTTGCCGGCCACTTCCGCAGGACCTTTGGGTGACTGCTTTCCGGCCGCCAAAATCCATGCCCATCCCTGGCCCAACCAAAACGCGCCGCCCCCCCGGTGGGAATACCAGGCCGCTTTCCCGCTGTTCGCTTTCCGGGGTTCATGACCACTCCCCGCTTGACTTGCCGCTCTGGCCCTGCTCCCGCGTCCCCACCCAACTGCGTCCGAGCACCGCACTTAAAACGGCGGCGATGATTTAACTCATTGCAGCAGAGATTTTTATAAATTATTTCCAGCATCCCCACAGCCGCTTCGTGAGATGTTTCCCCAGCGTTTAGGCCCCGGCGATGGCACCCGACCGGCCCTTGTAAAGGCGGAGTTCGGACCGCGCCGAAACCCGGTCCCGTGTGGCCCCAAACCTTTCAATTCCGGCCAATTTAATGATTTTTCCGGCTATTTAATGATATTGCCCAAAGCGGTAGCGGATTACCTTATTTTAGGTCCTGCTTGCCAGTCCTGCTGGACCGGTCAAAACCCCACCTAAAGCCTTGAATTTTTCCGGCCACAACTTACTTTAAGAGTCATAATGATTGCCCGGCTCCATGTTCGCCGTGCCACCGTGGACGACCTGAACGCGCTCAAGGCGCTGTGGGAGTCCATGCGCCTGTCGCCGGAACTATTGGAACCCAAGCTCACCGAGTTTCAAGTGGTGGAAAATGCCGGGCATGAATTGCTCGGGGCCATTGGCGTGGAATTTACCAAACCCTATGCCCTGCTGCATAGCGAGGGGTACACGGATTTCAGCATCGCCGATGAAGCCCGGCAACTGTTCTGGGAACGCCTCCAAACCCTCGCCGCCAACCACGGCATCTTCCGCCTGTGGACCCAGGAACGCTCGCCCTTTTGGAAAAGTTTTGGCTTCCAGCCGCCCAACGCCGACACCCTCGCCCGGCTCCCAACCGCCTGGCAGAATGAATACACCGGGGCCTGGCTCACCTACGCGATCAAGGATGAGGACGCCATCAGCGCCGCCCTCGAAAGCCATGAGCAGGAATTTGCCAGCCTGCGCCAGGCCGAACAGGCCGAAACCGAACGCGCCCAAGCCCGGGCCCGCAACGTCGGCACCGTAATCACCGTGCTCTTATTCGGCATCGCCATTATTTTGCTGGCCTGCGCCGGTTATCTCTTTTTCCACCGCCTGCCGCATTAATCCAACCCGGGGATTAATTGGGCTTGTGGTCTTTGCCCTGGCCATTACCGCCGGGCTGCCCCCCTTGCGGTGCCACTTTTTGCGGGCTCACCGGTGCGTTATGCACTGGATTCAGCGCCCCATGAACCGGATCCACCGCACCGTGCGCCGGTTCCACCCCGCCACGCGCGGGCTCGACCGTTCCCCGGCTTGCCGGAACCGCCTCCCGATGTACCACCGGCTCCGCCGTCCGCTGCGCTTCTGGCCGGACGCCCGCATGGAAACCCCGCACATCGTCCCGGCGAATCTCCCCATTGCGGCGCTCTTCCTCATGCCGGATTTCCGACACTGCCCGGGGCCGGATTTCCATTACATCCCGGTGCGTCAGCCGCGCCATCCGCTCCCGGTCCACCCCATCGTTCAAATACCGCCCATGATCAAACCGGTAATGATTCTCAAACACACTCCGCCCATAAACGAACTCCAACCGGTCCCGCGGCACCACATAACGCCGGAAGTCATGATCCCAGAAATGGCCGCCATCTACGAACGTGAAGAAACCCACGCCAATGCCAAAATCACAGTCTGCCGCCACCGACACCCCGTTGTAACGCCAGCCGCCGTTGACATAAACCGCCCCCGGCACCAGCGGCGCCCACCCCACATAACCATCGGCATCCGCATGCCGCCAAACCACCCACGCCGGCGCATAATCATAGCCCGGCACCCACACCCAGCCGCTGACCGTGTAAGCCCAGCGCCCATAATGAAAGGCTATGTCACCCCACGGGTAATCCGACTGCCAGTACCAGCCCGCATCCGTGTACGCCCAGGTACCGCCATCGAAATACGGACGCCAGCCCGGCGCAACCACTGGCTGCCAGCAGAGCCCATATTGGGGCAGGTTCACCCAGTTTCCATAAGGCGAGAGTTGGGACTGAAAATAATCCAGGGTCGGCACCACCGGAACCGCTGGCGCCGCCACCGCCACCGGGGCTACCGCCACGACCGGCGCCGTGCCCACCAATTGCACCGATTGCCAGTTCGCATAGGCCGTCCCATCCCGCCCCGCCAGCACCACATAAAACGGCCCCACGCCCACTGGCACATGTTGCGCGGCCAGCACCCCCCGGCCGGCATCCAGCAAGGTCACCGCCCCCAAACCATCTGCCCCCAGGGAGACCTGGATGGTATAGGGCAATCCCGCAATCGGATCCTCGAATATCTTGTAGCCCAAACCGGCAATTGGCTGGCCACTACCCGTATGGTTGACCCAGACCCCATATTCCGGCGAGCGGTACTCACCGCCCAAAGGAATCCGCACCGCGCCAAACTCATGGTGGTACCCCCCGCCCAGAACCATCCCGCCCCCTGACCGCTCGCCGCGTCCGCCCAGATGACCAGCAATGCTCACCCATTGCTGAAGGTCCGCGCTGACCAAATAAATCTCAAACGGAACAGCATTTTGGCTCAGCCCGGTAACTGTAACATTAAAGTTAAACGGCGCGGCATAACTCGCCGTGGACTGGATCCCCATAAACTGCCCTTCCCGTCGAATGCCAGACATTTGCATTCCCGCAGGAGTAAATGCCAGTTGCGGCAATACTTGAGGCCCACTAAGGGAGGCCAGTGCAGCGAGTAACCCCGACTGGTTTTGCCATAAACCAGCATTCAACCCGCCGTCCGCATAAAAATTATCCTGAAATCCCGGTGGCATGGGCAGGGGGGCGGGCTGCAGCATCACCGGGGCCGGGGCATAGGTCGTCGTGGTTGCCGGCAGCGGAGCAGTGAGTGGCGCTGGTTCGGGGGCTGGCACCGCATCCACTGGGGGTGGTTGGAGTGGGGTGCTGCCGGCATCTGCCGCAGCCGGCGGAACCGTGGGGGTCCCCACCACCGGGGCGGTCGTCGATGCCGTCGGCACCGGACTGGCCGTGGGTGCCGAATTCTGCAATAACGTCGCTATCACCGCTTGCGAAACCCCCTGGCCGTTCAAATAAATGATGTCATCGGCCCCTCATTTGTAAGTTTTTCCGGAGTTTTTAACGTAACTCGTGATAATATCATCGCTCATTTTCTGTTGCGACAACTTGATCACCTCCTGCAAATCCGGGGAAAGATTGGCCGGCGGCGTTTGCCCCAGTGCCGGATTGCCACTAATGCAACAAAACCACCCAAGGACGGCACCGGCCAGCAGGCCTGTCATCGTCTTTTTCATAGTCTTCATAAAATCGCTTGGCTGTCAGTGAGACGTTATCACGCCCCGATTGTTCAAATTCTACAGGTTGCTCTAGGCAGCGGCCTCACTGGTCATTACGTTTTCTTTGGGTAAATCTTGCAGGAGTTCAGGCCCTTTCCCCTGGCGTCACCTGTCCATGAGCCAGAAAAAAGAGCACCCTCTCTGGATAGTATCGCTCGGGCACGCCCACTAAACTAACTCGTCTAACCCATACAATAGAAAGATCATAACCTGTAGCGGATGGAGGAACAAATCTGTTTTCCATACCTAGCATCGGTAAAGGCCGCCTGCAAAACGGAGGCTTATGAAGATTTTGCCGCTTGAAACTTAACGCCGGGAACCCGAAACTAGCCGCACATGAATCGTATTGAGGAACGCTTTGCCCAGTTGCACCGCGCCGGCCAAAAAGGTCTGGTTGTCTATATTGGTGCGGGGGACCCGCATTTGGATGCCACCCGTCAACTGGCGCTTGCCTTTGACCAGGCCGGAGTGGACATTCTCGAACTGGGCGTACCGTTTAGCGACCCCCTGGCCGACGGTCTGGTGAACCAACTCGCCGCCCAGCGCGGCTTGGAATCAGGCACCACCCCGCCGAAATTGCTGGCGACCATTGCCGCCATCCGAAAAGAATCGTCCATGCCCATCGTTCTCTACATTTATTTCAATCTCATTCATCGTGCCGGCATGGCGCAATTTATCGAGGATGCCCGCCAGGCCGGGGTGGATGGCCTGCTCGTCCTCGACCTGCCGCCGGAAGAATGCGACAATTACGAAGCGCTCATGCGGGCTGCCGGACTGTGCCACATTTACCTCGTGGCCCCCACCACCCCTCCCGACCGCATGGAATTGATCGTGAAACGCGGGTCCGGTTTCATCTATTACATTTCCCGGGAAGGCGTGACCGGAATGCAGTCTCAGGTGGCCGCCAATCTTGATTCGCAAGTGGCCAAAATCCGTTCCTTTACGAAACTGCCCATTGCCGTGGGCTTTGGGGTGTCCAATCCCGAACAAGCTGCCGTGGTGGCACGCAGTGCGGAAGCCGTGGTGGTGGGGAGTGCAATCGTCAATCAAATCGCCGCGCATGGGCAATCGCCCGACCTGGTGGCCAGCGTGAAGGCGTTCGTTAAATCTCTGGCGGATGCGGTGAAAGCGCTGGCCTGATCGGCCCCCTATTTATCCCACCACCAGAACATATTAATAATTAATCTAAAAGCTTCCTAACTGCCGCTCACCCGCCGATACAACGCCTCATACTGCGGCACAATCACTGCGGCTGTGAAATTTTCCTGCGCCCGCTGCTGCGCGGCCTCTCCCAGTTGTCGGCGGCGCTCGGGGTGATCCATCAAATTTTGCACCGCTGTCGCCAGCGCAATGGCATCCCCCGCCGGGGCCAGCCGGCCGCTCTGCCCATCCTCAACCACCTCTGGAATGCCTCCCACCCGGGTGGCCACGCTGGGACAACCAAAAAACATCGCCTCCAGAATGCTCAGGCAGAAACTTTCGGAATCGGAGGTGAACAGGCCCAGGTCGGCCACTTGCAAATAATCCTCAATGTCCGTCACGTTTTCCCGCAGAATGACCATGTCCTCCAATCCCAGGCGGAACACATCCGCCGCGTAATGCGCGAAACCGCCCCCTGCCAGCAGCAGCAGTTTGACCGCCGCCCGCGGTTGCAGGCGCGCCACCGTTTCGAGCAGCACATCGATGCGCTTGAGCGGGCGCAGGTTGGAGGAATGGAAAATCACGAATTCGTCCCGCAGCCCTAATTCCTGCCGCACCTCCGCGCGGGAACGCCTTGGTGAACGCGGGGTGAAGAAATTATGGATGACCTCCGTGGGACCCGCAAAACCCAGCACTCGCTCCGTTTCGCGCTTTAGAAAGTTGGACACCGTGGTGACCGCATCGGAAGCGGTTAATGCATGGTGGATGGCGGGACGATAGCCGGGGTCACAGCCCAGCAGCGTGGTATCCGTGCCATGCAGGGTCGTGACCACGCGTGGCTGGAGTTCCGGAGGCAGCATATGGCGCGCCAAAATCGCCGCCGTGGCATGCGGCACGGCATAGTGCACGTGCAGCACATCCAGCTGGAACTCTCGGCTGACCTCGGCCATTCGCACCGAAAGCGGCAGCGTATAATCCGGATACTTAAACAGGCCATAATGGTTGATCGCGACCGGGTGAAAATACAGGCGCGGCTGGCCGGTGGGCAGGCGAAAGGGTCGTTCGTAACTGATGAAATGCACTTCATGGCCGCGGGCCGCCAGCTCCTCGCCCAGGGCCGTCGCCAAAATGCCACTGCCCCCCACCGTGGGATAACAGGTGATGCCAATTTTTAGGGGGGCCAGGTTGGACATGGGATCAAAACCGCCGCGCGCTGCCGCTCAGTTGCCCCAGCGTATTCACCACCACCGGGTCATTCGGATATAGCGGCACCGCATAATCCAAGCCGGCGCGCAAACCGTGCAACCGCGCCCGGGCCAGTTGCAATTCCACATATTGCCGTGCGCCAGTTTGCGTGGCGTGCGCCGCCATCGCGGCCGTCCAAGTGGCGACAATTTCCGGCTCCGAAATATTCACCAGCACCGGCGAGATGTCGCGCGGCTCCGCCTCCGGGGTCACCGCATAATAAAACAAGCCGCCAATGGCATGCAGCGGCAGGTCGTGCAATTCCGCAACTCCACCATATCGTGCCAGCCGGGCGGCATCGCGCACCAATGTCCCTAACCGGGCGTGGTCCGGATGCTGATTGGCCACCAGACTCGGCGCCAGCACCAGCCCCGGCCGCACCCGGCGGATGACCGCCGCGAGCTTAAGCGTGTGGGCCACCCGCAGTTCGAGGTGCGCATCACCATCCAGCTCCAGCCATTCCATAACGGCACCAAGTTGGGCGGCGGCAGTTTCAGCTTCCCGGGTGCGTTGTTCCGGCGTTCCGTGGGTGCCCGATTCCCCACGCGAGCAAACCACCAAATGCGCGGTGCGGCCCGACCGGGTCTCGACCGCCACTACGCCGCCACAGCCGAATTCAATATCATCCGGATGCGCGCCAAACACCAGCAATGGGGCAGGATTAGAGAGGGAATTGGGTCCAGGCTTCATGGGCATCATCAATCGCATCCCGGGTGACAAATGTGATTTCCGGGGCTTCTCCCGAGTGAAGATAGGCCTTTTCCCCCGCTCCGGCAATGTAATGTGTGCAGTGCAGGACCGATTGCATCCAGCGCAACCGACTGTCCCGGGTGGGACTGATTTGGTCTTTGGTAAAAGTGATCGCTGGAAGCATCAAATATTGGTCGCCACCCTCATGCAAGCGCAACTGACCATCACTAAACCGGGCGCGCACCAGCTCGCCTTGATATGGCACATCCACAAAAAAATCGGCAATCTCATCCGCCGACTGGCGGAACGCCACGTCGCCCGACCGCGCCACCCGCACACCTTCCAACAACCCCATGGCACGATACATCTCCAGGCAGAAATCCGCCACGGTCGCCGAGCTGACTTTGCGGAAGGCATCAATAGCCGCCCGCTCCACGTAATTGGGCAGTTGCAACAAAGTTTTTTCCGGCCAATCCGCCGGCACCCGTTTGCAATACAGTGGTGAAAACTTGCGCTGCACTTTGTTCGCAAACGCAAAATTCAGTGTCGCTGGTTCGCGCGTCGTCCGGTGCCGAAGAATGGTTTGTGTCTCGCGCGGATCGTGATCGCTGTCGTGATAAAAGAAAACGATTTCCCCGCCCAATTCGGCCTGCAACCGCCGCGCCGTCTGAATTTTGGCCACCAGAAACCGCCGCGGAAAAAATCCGCAGGGTTGCTGGCCAAAGCAAATAATGGGTGCAGTGCTCATGTCCGGAAATTCATAAACTTCATCTCACCCGCTGCGCCTCACCCTGTTTAAAGAAGCCCGTTTGGATTATCAGACTAAATCCCACACACGCCGCGCAACCGATGAAATTGTACCACAGATAGCTGATGCTGACGGAAAAGTAGAGCACGAACACCAGTATTTGCGCCGCCAGCGCCGCCCAGAAAATGGCCGTCCCACCCACCCACCGGATGAAAAACGCCACCAAAAACAATGCCAGCACCACCCCGTAAAAAATGGACCCCACAATATTTACAGCCTGAATCAAGTTCTCCGCCAAATGACAAAACAGCGCAAACCCCAGCGCCACCAACCCCCAAAATAACGTGAACCATTTCGTCATCCGCACATAATGAGCATCAGTGGCGTCCCGCTTCACAAGGTGCTGGTAAAAATCAATCATGGTCGTGGATCCCAGCGCATTCAGTTCCGCTGCTTTCGAAGACAACGCCGCCGCAAAAAACGCAGCCACCAGCAAACCGATCAGTCCGTGTGGCAGAAAATTCAGGATAAAGGTAATGAAGACGTAATCAGCGTCATTGCCTTTCAAACCGGGATTGGCGGCGAGCATCGCCGTCCGCGCCTGCTCCCGCAAGGCATCGCTATGCGCCCCATCCACCAGCGCCTGTGCGCGCGCCTGGGCTGCGGCCGATTGGTCACCCGCATGCTTGGCCGCCAGCCAGGCTTGAATGTGCCGTTGCTTCTGCCCTTGCAGTTTGGCAAATTGCTGGTCCAATGCCGGAGCCGAATGGGTGGCATCGGAGGCCACCGCCTGCCGCCACGCCGCCTGGTTAAAAAATAACGGTGCTGGTTCAAATTGGTAAAACACAAAGAGCAACACCCCCAGCATCAAGATGCCAAACTGCATGGGAATTTTTAGCACCGCATTGAACATCAGCCCCAGCCGGCTTTCCCGCAAGGAGGCTCCGGAAATGTACCGCTGCACTTGCGACTGGTCGGTGCCAAAATAGGACAGCGATAGAAACAGGCCGCCCAGCAGTCCGGACCAGAAAGTGTAACGTTGTTTGACATCCAGCGAAAAATCCACTGCGTGTAATTTTTGAAAGCCACCCGCGACTGTCAGCGCATCCATCAGACTGGCTGGCAGGCGTATCAGCAAGATGACCAGCGCCGTGACCATGCCGCCAAAGATCACGGCCATTTGGTATTTCTGCGTTAGATTCACTGCCTCGCACCCGCCCACCACGGTGTAAATAATAACGAGCACCCCGGTCAGTACAATCGTCACGTCCAGCCGCCAGCCCAGCATGCTGGATAAAATAATGGCCGGCGCGTAAATGGTAATCCCCGCCGCCAAGCCCCGCTGGAGCAGAAACAGCCCCGCCCCGAGCAGCCGGGTTTTGGCATCAAATCGGCGGCCTAGAAACTCATACGCCGTGTAAAGATTCAAGCGCCGGTACATCGGCAGAAACACCGCCGCCACCAGGATCAAGGCTAGCGGCAACCCAAAATAATTTTGCACAAACCCCAGCCCATCTTGAAACCCCTGACCCGGCGTGGAAATAAAGGTTATGGCGCTGGCCTGCGTAGCCATTACGGAAATGCCAATGGTCACCCAACCCACCGTCTGGTCGCCTTTGAGGTAAGTGCTCAGATCACGCCGCCCCTGTGTGCGCCATATACCGTAAACGGCAATACCCACCATGGACCCAATCAGGACCAGAAAATCCAAAAGGTTCATGGGAAAAGGGTGCTAAGCGCGAATAGTAAAACCACCCATAGTGCGAAGGAGCCCGCTACCAGCCAATAGACCTTGAACCAAGTTCGCAAACCGGGCAGGCCGGTCTGCTGGTCATTTGTTGTGGCTGACAGGGATCCATCAAGCAGCCTGTCGGTTGTCGGATTCGGGCGATTCACTGGTTGATTGGTCTATTTTCCCAGCGAAACCAAATTGGCAAACAACCGGTATGCCCCCGGCACACCGGCCGGCAGTTGCCGGAAGAATACCAGACCGGTGTAGACAAAATAACCCTGGCCATACTTGGCCACCAGCAACGAACCCCTTAATGGCTCCTCGCCCGCGTCATGACACGCCAGAATCGGGGTGAAATTAGTGGCCCATTCGCCGGGGAAATAGATGCCGCGCTCTTGGACCCAGCCCGCGAAATCATCCTGGGTGATCTTATTGGGTGTGTTCAACACCGGATGCTCCGGGAACAGAAAGGTGACTGCCGCCGTCTCATCCGTCACGCGCAGATTGGCAATTTTCAAGTTAAAAGGCGACAAGCGGTCGGTCTTGAGGCCATCCGGGCGGTTGTATTGGGCTACCACCGTGCCACCGGCTTGCACATAGTCGCACAGTGCCGGCAATTGCGCGTTCAAATTCGTGCGCACATTAAAGGCGCGAACCCCAATCACCACGGCATCCAAATTATGCAAGGTTTGCGGATTAAGATCCGCGTCCGTCAGCAGCGTCACCGCATACCCCATTTGTATGAGCCCTTCGGCCACACTGTCGCCCGCGCCCGGCAGATAGCCGATATTATGGCCCCGGGTTTTGAGATCCAGGCACACCGCCTGCAAACTCGCCACTGGCTGCAACAATTGGAACGGGATGTGCCGGTAATTAATTTCCACCCGGTCATTCTGGTATATCGCCCCGCCAATGGTGGCGCTGGCTCGAATTTTCCCCACCGTTTCAATGGCAGGCGCGGTGACTACGAACTGAAGTTTTTTTCGCTCGCCCAAGGTCGCGAGTGAAAAGGCCTGCAGCTTGGGTTCCACTTTCCATCCCGACGGGACAGCCAGTTGGAGCGTCCCGGTGGTATCCTTGCGATGCGTGGTGAGTTCCACTGCAACCGGCCGGTTTTCACCACGCTTAAAGATGCCTACCATCGTGGTGAAGTGGATCGAAACGGGCGGAATGGCCTGCAAACGACGCACATGTTCTGGTCGCAGATCGGAGGTGATTTGGATGGGTTCGTCAGGAATGACCAAGGTCTGGCCGCCCACCTCAAAAATATGTTCGATCGGAAATACAGGCGGATTTTCCGGCTGGCCAATCAAAGCCGCATCGGCCACCGCAAACATGCCCGCAGTGCCCTCCGTCCGTAGCCAGTAAGGCTGGCTTAGCGGCGTACCGGAAGGGAGCGTGGCCGGTTGGTTGTCATCCGCCGTTTCGTTGGGCACCAAATTTCCCGACCGTCCCGGGCCAAATTCGGAGTGCAGTAGTGGGAGACGAACTGATTGCCAGCGCACCGGCACACTGGATTTTTCTGTGACTTTATAGTGCAGGCTCATGGCTTCGCCAGGAACCACCTCGGCTTGGTCAACCGTTGTCGATACCGACAATCCCAGGCAGGACGCCACAATCATATCTAACTGCCCGCGCTTTTCCGCCACCAAGGGATCACTGGAATGCAATGCGGCCAACTGGCTGTGCAATTTCAACAACCCCGGCAGGCTGGCGGCGGGATCCTGTGTGTTAAAGTTTTTGATAATAATGCTAACCGCGGTGCCAATGTCCGCCCCACCGGCAATGCGGTTCCACGAGGTGTCAACCCCGTCCATGATATCGTTTGTCGTGAACTCGCCATCGAGCAGTTGGAAATTTTCCGCGCGATTGCGTGCACCTCCGCCCCCGCTAAAATTTCCGAAGCCTTGGGTTTTATGCATGGACCGGCTGCGTCCGGCCAGTTCGCCAAAGGGAATACCCGTCACCGGGTCACTACCCGCAATCTCCATCGACAAGGAATTCGCGCCCCCCGCATCTCCCCGACCATTGACGAAAATGCGTTTCGGCTGCCAAGGGCTCAGGGTACCGAGCTGATCGGGAAAGGCGGTCGGCTTTCCAGCCAGCCGAAAGGCTTCCAGGGCCAAGACCGCCGAAGCCGTATGATGCCCATGGGTGCCGCCCGGTTGCACTGAAAAGCGCGTAATCACCACATCGGGCCGGAAAGTACGTATCACCCGAACCATGTCCGCCACCACTTGGTGATGGTCCCAAATGCTCAACGTTTCCTTATAATCCTTGGAGAAACCAAAATCGATGGCGCGCGTGAAAAACTGACGGCCACCATCCAACCGCCGGGCGGCCAGCAATTCCTGGGTGCGCGCCACCCCGAGTTCCTGGCCAAATTCCGGACCCAACACGTTTTGACCTCCATCCCCACGCGTTGCCGACAGATAGGCTGTGCGATAATTCCGCCCCCGGGCCAGGTATGCGATCAGGAGGGTATTTTCGTCATCCGGATGTGCCGCCACATAGAGCACACTGCCCATTTCCCGAAAGCTCTCCAACTGCTGCAAAATCGCCGGACCGGACAGCGGTTCCCCCGCTTGCGCCGCTAGGGTGGCCCAAGCCAAACCCCAGCCGAGGATCAACCACATCAAAAGCACACGTGCTGCCCCTGATTTTTGCGCCATAATGGCACCCATGTTTGAAATTTGAGCTTTGATGCTGCTCTGGATGTTGGCGTTTAGAATTTGAAGTTTTCGCCGTTATTTCTGCACCGTAAACGCCACGGAATATTCCGTGTTTGCCCAGGACATTTTGACCACCCCGCCACCTCCGGGCGTTTTGGCAATCGCCATGGTAAACTGTTCCACCGGCGCATCCAGCCCGGTTTTCTTTAAGTCCACACGGGCGAGGTCATCGGCTTTCTTGTATTGCAAACCCCATTCGCCCACATCCTTGCTAATAATCAATTTGGCCGAACCATCTGCCTGGGGAAGGGTGAACAGCGTGTAGGCCCCCGCTGGAATGGTCGTTTCGCCGACGACTAGCGGCTTCTGAGTCACCAGCAAAGTCGCCTCATCCGCGCCCGTACGCCAAACCTTGCCCAAGGGCACCAGTTCACCCCAGATTTTGCGATCCTCACCGGTTTTGGGATTCTTGGTGTGTGGGCGGCCATAAACCAGTGTCACCCGGCTGCCATCCACCACGGTACTGATGGTATCATGGGCGCTCATTCTTTTTTGCTGGGCCATCAGCGGCAGGGCACTGAGCGTAAGGATGGTCAGGATAACCAGGAGGGATAGGGCTTTTTTCATGGGTGGTTGCAGGGTTGTTGGTCGTAAATTTATACCGGTTTGGATTGCGATGAGATTGGACTCCGTAGAGGACGCTGTCAAGTCGACCTGGGTTACACGGTCAAAAGCAAAAAACAGGCCGGACATTTAAGTCCGGCCCAATTCGAATTCGCACAGCCCGGGTTTCGATCCGGGCCGCGCCTTTGAAAGCGTTAATTAACGATGCCCGCGCCAGCCGCCGCGATAGCAAGACTCTCCACGCCAACCGCCCCCCCAACCCAACCCGATGGAGAATGAAACGGGCGGATAATAAGCATAAGAAGGGTAATAATATGGGTTGCTATAGTAATACGTCACCGGCGGCGCGGTTTGCACATACGTTACTGTGGGTTGAGTCTGCACGTAAGTGACTGTAGGCGCGAGGGCTGGGGCCGGCGCTGGAGCAGGTGCGGCTGGTTGAGCGGCATAAGTGGCCGGAGCCGGGACTGCCACTCCCGCTTTGGGCTGGTTCAGCATCGCTGTCACAACCACATCCGAAACGCCTTGTTGCCGCAGATAAATGATCTGGTTCGCATCCAGCGCATAGTTGATCCGGCTGTTGTTAATGTAGGCAATAATCGTGTCATCGCTAATTTTCGCCTGCGCCAATTGCAGTACTTGGGGCACGCCATACGCCAATTGGGGAGCGGGGGCACTCACGGACTTAGGGTCTGGTGCCGGCATATTCTGCGCCATTACAGTGCCGACCGTCGCCAGCAATCCGGCGAACGCCGCCATTGTCCCCATCATTGACCAATAATTCGCTTTCATAAATTTGTTTTTTATATGGACCGGGAGTCCGAACTTGCTTCCGATAATTAAGTTAACCCTAATATGCTAAACCTGCAAGTCAGGGCCCAGTCCAACAAACACCATTACGAATCCGCGATCGAAATCTTGCAGGTTTTGCGAACCGGGCCGCCAATTCGGGAAATGCCGGGAATAATTATTGACCAATTCCCTGCTTTAACTGTCAATATCACCCTAAGAAGTCATGAAAAACCTTTATAAGTTGCAGTTCGGCCTGGCGTTGGCACTAGTGTTATTGGCCACGCCGGTCCGGGCGGTGAATGGCTTGATTTGGAATACCAACACCGATCAAGTGGATGCCGATGTGCGTGGCATGCACTTATGGCCCTTTCTTGAGGATTTGGCCCATAAAACCGGCTGGCATATTTATGTGGAGCCCGGCACCGATAAACTGGTTTCCACCAAATTCAAAGGCTTGCCTGCCGGCGAAGCCTTGAAAATGGTATTTGGTGATTTGAACTTTGCCTTGGTGCCCCAAACCAACGGCCCCACCTCCCTGTATGTGTTTCTCACCTCCATGCAAAATGCCACCAAACCGGTGGTCACCCGCAAAGCCGCCACGCATGTCCCCAACCAGTTGATGGTAAAATTAAAGCCCGGTACGGATGCCGATGCCCTGGCCAAGGCCGTTGGTGCCAAAATCGTGGATCGCAACGACAAACTGGGCATTTACCTGCTGCAATTCCCCGATGCCGCCGCCACCGACGCCGCACTTGGCCAATTGAAGGCAAATCCCGATGTGCAGGCCGTGGACTATAATTACAACTTCGAACCGCCCCCCCCAGTACAGACCGTCCCCAGTGGAACCTCAGTTCCACCCCAAACTTCACTCAAATTGGATCCGCCGTCGGACAATAATCCTTGTAATGTAGTGGTTGGTTTGGTGGATACCCCAATCCAAACGCTTAATCCCGACTTGGCACCTTTTATACTTAAACCCATCTCGACGGCGGGTGATCCAGGTCCCCTTGGCTCCACCCCTACTCACGCCACTGCCATGGCCCAGCCGATTTTAAACGCCATCGCCCAAGCCTCGGGCGGCCATTCTTCGGCCAAGATTTTACCCGTGGATGTTTATGGTGCCAGCGAAACCACCACCAGTTGGAATGTTGCCGTGGGGATCCAGGCGGCGGTTGACAATGGGGCTAATATTTTGAACCTCAGTCTGGGCAGTCCGGCGGACAGCGCCGTTTTGGATAGTGTAATTAAGCAGGCCCAAGCCTCTGGGATTCTTATTTTTGCCGCTGCTGGAAATCAGCCCGTTAACTCTCCGACCTATCCGGCGGCCATTCCTGGAGTCAATGCAGTCACCGCTACGCAGCAAGGTCAGCTGGCACCTTATGCCAATTATGGTAGTTTTATTGACATGGCCCTGCCCGGAACAAGTGTAATCTACTTGGGATCGCAAGCATATGTGGTAGAGGGCACTTCAGTATCGACGGCTTATGCCACCGGAGTGGCAACGGGAACAAAAACGTCTAATTGTGATGGTTGGACGCAAATCCAGAATTCCATGCAACAAAAATTCGTGGTACCCGCCAAGTAATCGCCGACTGCCGTCAGCAAGATTGCGATTACTGCGATAAACAACCAAATTTGGTGAAGGCACCCAGAAACACCAGCAGTGATAGAACCAGCAACCACGGGGAGCCGGTCATGAGCAGCACAATGCCCCAGCCCAGAAAAAAGGCAAACACCACAAAACTTAAGAAAGCCAGTGCAAAATTCATCGCGGCCATATCATAATAGCTTTGTTCCCGTGCGCAAACATAAAACATTCCTACCCCCACATACTGCATGGTCATGAAGTCAATCACTGCCATTTTAATCCTCTCGAGCCTTGCCGCCATGGCGGAACCGGTGCGTTTTTATCTCGGCACTTACACGGTAAAGTCTCCCAGTCAGGGCATTTACACTGGCACCTTGGAAACCCGTACCGGCGTACTCGGACCGGTAACCCTGGCCACCAAGGCCCAGAGCCCCAGTTTCCTGGCCTTTTCACCTGATCGACAAGTGCTCTATGCCTGCGCGGAGGGCAATCAAGGCATAGTTTACGCTTTTAAAAAGGAAGCGGGCGGACATTTGTCGCTATTGAATCAACTGCCCTCCGGTAGCGTGGCTTGCCATGTGTCGGTGGATGCCAGCGGCCAAACCATTTTTCTGGCCAGCTATGGCGAGGGAAATGTGACCGCGTTTGCCCTCAAGCCGGATGGTTCCCTGGACCACCGCACCGCCCTCATTCAAGAAAGCGGCACTGGGCCAAATCCGCTCCGCCAGACCGGGCCGCACCTGCATTCCATGTACCACGATCCCGAAAACCGCCGGGTGTATGCCTGCGATTTGGGCACGGATCATGTTTATATTTTTAATTACGATCCAGTCAGTCGTGGCCTGACCCCCTCCGAGCCACCGTTTGCCCAGGTGCTCCCCGGCAGCGGTCCCCGCCACTTGGCCTGGTCGCCCGATGGCCGGTTTGCCTATGTCAATGGCGAGATGGGATGTAATGTAACGGTTTTTAAGCGTGACCCGTCCGGCGGCGCACTGGAGCCCATTCAAACCTTGCCGACCCTGCCACCGGGCGCCGACACCAATGGCGTGACCACTGCTGAAATCTTTTTCCACCCCAACGGTCGCTGGCTGTACGTGTCCAATCGCGGCTGCGGAACCATCACCGTTTATGCCCGGGGTGACGATGGCCGGCTGACCTGGATACAAAGCGCCCCAGCGCAAGTAAAAGTGCCGCGCGGTTTTGCGCTGGATCCCTCCGGCCATTGGCTGCTCGTTGGCGGCCAGTCCGAGAACAAAATCGCCGTCCTGAAGATTGACCAGGCCACTGGCGGACTCTCCCCCACCGATCAAACCACCGAGGTCGGCGCACCCGTTTGCGTGGTGTTTGACGCGACGGGGCGATGAGTTGTTGAGGATTTTGCGAATTTTAACTCGTTGACTTTTTAATTAAAAAAGCTATTTTTGACGTTCGCTCTGCGAGCCCCGTTTGTGAGGGGAACACCTCGCCCAAGAAAGGAAGTGAGTTGCGATGACTGAAATTAGACTGAAAAAAGGTGAACCTGTGGATCGTGCGTTGCGCCGGCTTAAGAAAAAAGTCGACCGTGAAGGCACGCTAAAGATTGTTCGCAATCACCGGCATTTTGAAAAGCCGAGTGAGAAGCGTCGGCGCAAGGAAAAAGTCGCCCGCTTTTCCGCGATGTTGACCGCCCGTTACGCCGATTTGTAATTTGCAAATTTGCCGCGCCGGGCGTATGAGTCGTCATGCGCCCGGCTTTCTTTTGCCCCTATGTATTCGTTTTCGACCTGCTGGAATTCCCACCGGCACACGGATGGCCGCGCGATGCTGCGCGAAATCCGGGATTTGGGATTTGAATACGCCGAACTGAGTCACGGCATCCGCGTAAGCCTCTTGCCGGGCATTCTGGAGGCGGTGGAGGCGGGGGAGATTAAAATTTCCACGCTGCACAATTTCTGTCCCCTGCCCATGGGCATCACCCATGCGGCTCCCAATCTTTACGAATTTAGTTCGGACAAACCCCGCGACCAGGATTTGGCGGTGCGCCACACCCTCAAGACGCTGGAGTTTGCCAACCGGGTCAAGGCCCAGCTCGTGGTGCTGCATTTCGGCAGCATGGATCTGAAGGACTACACGGGTAAACTCTCGGAGATGCTGGAGCGTGGCGAGAAAAACTCGCCCAAATATATCAAGCTCTGCGCCGAGGCCGCGAAGAAACGCGAGGACCAAAAGGTAAAAGCGTTTGCCCGGGCCATCGCTACTTTAAAGCGATTTTTGCCGGAAGCAGAAAAACGCGATCTGAAGCTGGGTATTGAAGTGCGCGAGGCTCTGCAGGAACTGCCGGTGGAAAGTGATTTTGCTGAGTTATTTTACGAGGCCGGCAGTCCGGCATTGGTGTACTGGCATGACACCGGCCATGCCCAAATCAAGGAAAACCTCGGGTTCATCGACCATGCCGCCCACCTGGCGTCGCTGGCAGAGCATTTGGCAGGTTTTCATATTCACGACGTGCAGTTCCCCACCAAGGACCATTGCTCCCCGGGCACCGGCATGATCAATTTTGCGGCACTGGCCCCGCAGGTCAAACCGCACCATATTAAAGTCTTTGAATTCAGCCCTTCACTTTCGGAAGCCAGTGCCCGTAACGGCGTGGCACACATTAAAAAGCTCTGGGGCGAAGCTTGATCAACGACCAAGCTATAAACCCGAAGACATAATAAATTCTCAGGAAAAAACTTGCAGTAACTGCCATACCCGGCTAATCTGCTCGTCCCTTTGGTTGCACCCATAGCTCAATTGGATAGAGCGGCTGACTACGGATCAGCAGGTTAGAGGTTCAACTCCTCTTGGGTGCACCACTCGTTTCGATCAATGAAATCAGTGGTTTCCAGCACTTCTCCCTTCCGGAAATAAAATAGAAAATATTTTCACTGAGCCACTTCTGAGCCACTTTTGCCGAAATGGACGGGGTTTTGGGCTTTTGATCAGCATGAATAGCACAAAGGGAATTTCACGGCGGCAATCAACCCTGGCGTCCCCAGTCGGAGGCAGAAGTCAATTAGCCCAGTTGCCATATTTACCAATGGTCTGGCTGGTGTATTGGTTGCCTCCTTCCAAAGCGACGACGGTAAAGCATTTGTCCAGGAATGTGGGGAAATCGGCCTTGAACATGCGGGGACCATCCTGGCCACAAGTTTAGGATGGCCGGGGTACTTGATTTGGGCATCCTGCTCGGGCGACGTGGCCACGACGGTGGTGGTAAGGCTTTTGCCATCGGCCAGAGTGAGGATGCAGGTTCGGATGACCATGTTCAGGATTTGGCAGGGAGGATGATCTCCAGGGCTTCCAGGAAGGGGGCTATATTAATCTGCACCGACTGATTTCCTGAACCTTGGAAGGTTTTGAGGATCCCTTGCCGCCAGCCAATTCACGGCGGAGCAGCAGGGTGTAGCAAATTTGGTCCAGCGCGGGTGTGTCTGAAGGCCGCCGGATTGCCGAGTGATGGCATGGTTTTGATCAGATGGCGCTTCATCTGCGGCTTCACGGTCCAACATTTGACGTTGCCGCCGGGATGATCAATGGTGAAACGGGCGATGCTGAAGTGCGGGATGGGGGCGGGGGGGGCGGCCCGGAGGGATGGCCGGAGATGATTAAATCGATTAGGGGGCAAAAAATTTATAATTAAAAACACCCAATTGCAATGAAGGTGTGAGTCGCTAATGACCACCAGCATTTTTAACATTCGGACGGAAATGATCAATTCGCGAGTGAGGGACGAGGTGCACCGGCCAGGGAGTTATCCGAGATGAATTTCACGACGGCTTCCGACCTTGTACGCACATGAAGTTTTTCATAAATGTGACGAACATGCGCCTTGACGGTCCAGTAACTGATGGCGAGCCGGTCCCCAATCTCCTTGTTCACCAGTCCTTGCGCCACAAGTTGGAGAATTTCCAACTCCCGTTTGGTGAGTTCCAACTGGCTGGCAGGTTGGGGCGGCGGTTTTTGAAACGCCTGAATGACTTTTCGTGCGATTTCGCTGCTCATTGGCACACCGCCGCTGCAAACCTCGGAGATGGCCTCCAGTATTCTTTCCGAAAAGGCCCGCTTGAGCATGTAGCCGCAGGCACCGGCTTGCAGAGCACGGAAAATATTTTCATTGTCCTCATACACGGTCACGATGATGACCTGGGTTTCGGGGCAGAGCTGCTTTAGCCGCGTGGTGCATTCAATTCCTGACATTCCCGGCAGATTAATGTCCATGAGGACGACGTTGGGTTTAAGCAATGGTAACTCCGCCAGGGCCGAAACCCCTTCTGACCAAGCGCCGACACAAGACATTCCTGAGGTGTGACTGATCAACCGGACGAGGCTCCGCCGTAAACCGGCATTGTCCTCGACAATACCAACGCTCGTTGAACGCCCCGTCCCCGGCAGCGTCTCGTTAGTTGAATCCACAATCGCCAAACCGCCATCAATGCCTGGTGCCATTGATTTATTTTTAGATTTTGGCATATGATTTACAATAGCTCAAACGGGTTACTTCATCAACTTACTTTGGAGCCAGATTCATGCAGGGGCAATAGCAAGAAAACGCGCGTGCCTTTATCCGGCTGGCTGCGGATGTCACATTGCCCCCCCATTAGTTCAACCCTTTCCCGGATGTTCCGCAAGCCATCCGCACCCGCGATTTCCGGGCCTTTTACAAAGCCGCAGCCGTTATCCTCGACTAAAAAGTGCAATTGCCCGTTGCTGGCGTGGATGGAGAGGTGCAACTCAGTGGCCCGCGAATGGCGGGCAACGTTATTAATGATCTCCTTGAAAGCTAGAAAGAAATTATAGCGATGCTCCGAGGTGAGCACCAGTTCAGGCAGTCCGGGTTGCAAATCAAACCGGCAAGCCAGGCCCAGGGGTTGAAGCGACTGTTTGGCGTATTGGCAACAATAGTGTGCCAATGAAGCCAACGAGTCGTTGCGTGGGTTTACCGCCCAAACAATTTCATCCATTCGTTGTACGAGGTCGCGGGCGCGCACGTCGATTTCATGAAGGCAACCACGGGATTCCAGCAGTGGCAGGGCGGGGTTCTGGGCAAAAACACTGGTCACGCTGATTTCTGTCAAGACAGCGCCGAGGTCATCGTGCAGATCGCGCGCAATCCGCGCCCGCTCGCGTTCGATTTGCTGCTGCTGGTGAAGGGCTTCGAGCTTGCGGCGCAGCCGCCGGGTCGCCATCTGGCGGACCAACAACGCGCTGGTTCCCACCAGCAAGACCAAGCTGAGGACAAGAAAGGATTTTCGCTCCCAAAAATGGGGCTGAACAATCAGCCGAAAACTTGTGCCCGCGGTATTCCAAATGCCGTCGCTATTTTCCGCCGTTACCCGGAACGTATATTGTCCGGCGGGCAAATGATTGTAATTCACGCTGCGCCGCGACTCCGCGTCCAGCCAGTCGGCATCCAATGGCTCCAGCCGGTATTTGAAACGCATGAAATCCGGCGCGGTAAAATCCGGCGCGGTGTAACGAACTTCGATGTTATTCACGCCGGGGGCGATGGTTATTTGGGGTAAATCCGCCGGCGGGCCGGGTTTGGCAAAAAAGCGCGGCGTCCGGTCGGTCCAGACGGATTCCACAATCACCGTCGGGGCGGGTTCGGCGGGGCGGATGTCATCGGGCCGGACCCAGCTCCCGCCCTTGGTGGTGCCAAACCACAGCAAGCCATCATGCGTTTTTATGCAGCTGGGGGCAAATTCCAGAGTCAAACCCAACGTGGGCAGGCCATCATTGCGGCCAAACACCCGGCAGACAACCGCTGGAGAACCCTCGGTTTTGGCGAGCAGTGATTGCTTGGCCACACACATCACACCCCGGCCGGACCCCAGCCAGAGATTCCCAAAGTCGTCCGCCAGGATGTGCGATATATCATCGTCCGCCAGCCCGTCCGCCCGGGTAAACCGGCGGAATTTTCCGCCCTTGAATTGCAAGAGGCCGCCGCTCATGGTCCCGGCCCAAACCGTTCCGTTGCTTTCCACGCAGAGTGCCCAAATCCGGCTCGCCGGCACATTATCCACCGGCTGATAAATCGCCAGCTGGTTGGTCTGCCACCGGCACAAATTCCCACCGAGCGTGCCAAACAAAATGCTCCCGTCCAAGGCCTCAGCCAGGGCGGCCACGACTTGATCAGTGGCATGCGTGGGCACCACGCATTGGAGGGCTTTGCCGTCGTACCTCCAGAGCCCGCCAAAATTCCCGAACCACACCTCGCCATGGCGGGTTACGATCATTTGCCGCACGCCCAAGGGGATTTGTTCGGCAGGCACGGCCTGATGAAATCCGCCCGTGTCCCGCCAGAGCAAACCGCTGGCACCCGAGCCAATCCACACCCGTCCGTCCGGCGCGCCGCAGACCACCATGTTTTGGCTGAGCAGGATCGTGGGCGGCAGGGTGTAATTATCGCATTTTTCATTGGCCCAGCGGCTGAGGGAGCCGCCGGCACTGCCTAGCCAGATCGCCCCGGATTGGTCTTCGGTCACCGAAGTGACCAGTGTGTCCTGCAATCCTTGCGCCCGGTTGAGGGTATGGAACGATTCCTTGCGCAATTGCACCAAGCCCCCGCGATGATAGCCGGCCCAAAGATTTCCTTGATGATCGCAAAAGTAGGTTTGGACCACCTGGCTGGGCAGACCGTCTTCGCTGGTCACCCGCATGAATTTTCCCGTCCGGCTCACATGCGCCAGCCCGGCAGCCCCGAGGGAGAACCACAGACCACCATCATTATCCTCATGAAACGACTGAAAGTGCGACCAGGGGGCCTGCCGGCTGTTCCAACCCATCACCGGCTCACTCCAACGGCTGCCATCGAAGAACCAGATTTTATCATCAGTCTCCACCCAGAATCCTTGGGCCACGGGGATGATGCGCCGCACCGATATGTTCGTCCCACCGGGGCTGCAATTCACAAATGCTTCATTTTCCCACCGCGCCAGTTCCCTGTCTGTGCCAACCAGAATTTGCCCAGATGCCGTGCTCGTAAGCGATTGGATTTTGCTGCCAGCCAGCCCCGTGGGCGCATCCAGGAGTTCAAATTTATCCCCGATAAAACGTCCGATTTTTCCAGTGGAGAGTAAAAACCACGGCACGCCACCCACGTCCTGAAAAAAACTGATCCGTCCGTCGAATGGCGGTTTAAAATGCCGCCAGCCCCACTCTCGCCCCTCCCCATGTCGCCCGAGCACCAATTCCCCGTCCAGGGTGGAAAAAGTAACCGTGCCATCATGTTCGCCCACCAAAACCCCTAATTTGATGCCCTCCCCAACCTTGATAAACCCATTGTCCTGTCGCAACAGCAAATTACCTGTGGAATCGTTCACCCAAAGATTTCCCCGTTTGTCCACCAGTAGCCGATGGATGCCGGAATTAATCATTTCGGGCGTGTTCGCCGAATTAAAATTAACGAAATTAACACCGTCGAAGCGGGACAATCCCATCATTAGCGTGCTGGCCCAGATAAACCCGTCCGGGGTCTGGGCGATGTCGGTCACCGAGCTTTGCGGCAGGCCTTCATCCACCCCCCAGGTCGTGACGCTGTATTCCCCGGCTCTGACCACGCCGATTGAACCAGCGATGGCCAGGAAAATCCTTAATCGGTTAAACCAGGCACGTGTCAAACGCCAGATGGGGGGGACCATGGGGTTACAATATCGGATTAATTCCAAAAGGCAATCGTCCTGCCGGTGGTCCACTTCTTCTTTCCCGGCCAGGCCAAAGCAGTGTCGGCGGAGGCTGCGAAATTATCAAAAATCGCGGAGCGTTCACCAACCGGAACGCCCCGCGAACCAAACCACCAAAACCCAAATTATTTTGACCGTTCGTCCCGGGTTAAGGATAGATCATTCGTAGGAACACCGTAGGGTTGGTTGTCGCAATCGGGATGCTGACATTGGTGACGGTGGTTGAGCCAGGCCAGGTGGACCAGTTCGTACCCAAACCTGAGTTCAATGAATTGGTTTGCACCTGCAAGCGCCAGCCCAGGCGATCGGGCGGCCAGCTCAACTGAAGATTGCCGCCAGTGACTAAACTCTTAAGACTGAAGGTGTTGGTGTTGACCGACAACTGCGTCAGATTGACCGTGTAGAGATTGGTTGTCACCCCATCTTGGGCGGTGACCAACACTTTGAGCACATTGGTGGAACCGGCCCCGAGACCGGTCAGAGCCGCGCTGGGAACGCCCGAGGCCAGCAAGCCGAGGAAAGTGCCGTTAAAGTAGAACGCATTGGAGGCGGTCAGATCGGCATTGGTTACCGTCAGCGTGGGCGTGGTGCCGGCGGCGTTCGTGGCTGCATAGACCAGCACGTTGGTCGCAAATAGCGGGGTCAGATTATCTGCCGGATTCAAGGCCAGCGAAGTCAGGTAGGCGTTGGTGCCCAAAGGTGCGATGGACGCCACCGAAATGCTGCCGTTCACCAGGAGATTGTTCGCCCAGGTCACATATTGTCCCACCGTTCCGCGCACCACCTTGTTGATGGTCAGCGCGGCTCCGCCCGTAACGGCTTTGTTAAACAGGGTAAAGGTGTCACCCACAACCAGTGCCGGGCCGTTGTTGGTCACCGTCACACTGCCGTTGCCGGTGTTGTTCAACGCCCCCCCCACATTAACCCAATCATTTCGCTGCCCGAGCGACTTGTTGACGGCGATCCAGGCATTGCCACCCAGGTTGAGATCGCCGTTAATCACCAGGGAGCTGGTGTTGGTGCCGATGGCCCCGCTGGGCGAGAGGGTGCCGGCCGCTTGAATCGAAACGGGACCGTTGATGGTTCCGCTGCCGCCGAGCTGGCCACCGTTGACATTGAGGGTGATGGACGGGCTGAGGGTCAGCGAGCCATTGACGAGGAGGGTGCCGCCCGCAACTGTGCAGCCATACAACTGGCTGGCCCCCCCGGCATTGATGGAGCCATTGGGATCGATCACCAGCATGCCGGAGTTAACCGTCACATTTCTCGTGATATCGGCCGGCCCGGCGATCGTCCATGTGCCGGTGCCATCTTTCTCCAACATCAAATAATTCAAACCAGCGGGATTCACCAGGGAGGAGCTGGAGTCGATAATGTTGGTGATGACACCGCTCCCCGCTCCCTGAAGTTGCAGGGTCCGGCCATAAGTGGTGTTGCCGATGGCGTTGTTAAATGTCGAAAGGATCAACTGGCCGCTGGAGGTGGCAATTGGCCAGTAATTGTTGCCGTAGACTCCATTCACCTGGCCGGAAATGGTATTCGTGCCGCTCAAGTTTTCGAGGTTTTGCACCCCCAACGCCCCGGACACCAAAACCATGGGAGCCGGGATATTAATATTGCCAGCCAATTGCAATTTGCCACCGCCCACCTGCACCCCGACCCCGAGGGCCAGCGAATTAGTGACCAGCACAATGCCGGAATTAACGCTGACCGAGGCAGGCATCGAATAGGCAATCGAGGGATAATAAAAGGTGTTGCCGCCGGAAAAGTCGTTGGACGCACCCAGGGTGAGTGTGCCCGTGCCGATTTGATTTATCCAGCCCGTGCCGCTGATCGTGTTGGTGAGCGACACATTGTTCGTATGGTTAATTGCGAGACAGCCGTTGTCGGTCAACACCGAACTGGCTGGTATCGGGGCAAACCAGCCATTGTTGCCACCGCCAGCGCCAATCCCCAATTGCAATGTGCCGGCACTGATCACCGTGCCGCCCGTGTAGGTGTTGTTGTTCGCAAGGGCAAACGTGCCCGTGCCGAGTTTGGTCAGGGTGCCCGGACCAGAAATGACGCCACTGAGGGTGCCGGCGGCACTGCCACCGATGCTGGCACCAGTATAACTGGCATTGGTTACCAGGTTAATCCCGCCGGAAAACGTTGCCGACGTGCCGGTGCCATTGGCCTGCAGTGCACCGTTCCCATTACCATCGCCATTCAGGGTGAGCGCCTTGCCAATTGTTCCGGTCACCCCGCCGGCCGCCGCAACACTCGCCCCGTTATTCGTGACAATCACCAGGCTGTTGTTGGTTCCTAGTGCGCTGGCATTGTTCAATTGCACCTGCCCACTATTGATATAGGTGATGTTGGTATATCCCGTGTTATTGCCTGAAATTACCAGCTGGCCGGGGCCGGTTTTGGTCAGCGGTCCGCTGCCGGAAATCAAACCGCCAAGGTAGAGATAACCCGAGCCTTCCTGATCGATCGTCGCTCCATTCGTGGCGATGGTCACCGCCCGGTTGAAGACCGAACCGTTGGCGTTCGGACCAGTGTATTGCAAGGTGCCGCCGTTGAAGGCGAGCGTGCTGCCCGCCCCCAGCGGCGAAGCCGCGCCATTCGCGGCCACGGAGGCCACGCTAACCACGCCGCCATTCAAATTCACCGGTCCGGTGAAGTTGTTGGCCGTTTCAATCGTTAAAGTCCCGGAGTTGGTCTTGGTCAGGCTCGTGCCCGGCCCGTCAATATAGCCGCTGCCGGTGAAATCGTAATTGTTCGTGGAATTGACCACCACGACCGACCCCGGTTGGGGTATCAGGTCGCCGGCAAGGTTTACCGTCGGATTGGCTGAGGTATTGTCAAAGGTCACGATGTCGCTCTGGGCAAAATAAGTGACGGTGGTCAACGCGGAGTTGGTCCAATCTAAATTCGCTGTATTATTCGCATCCCATACATTGGCGGAGCCGTCCCCCAGCCAGACAATGCCTTGGGCCGCCTGGCCCCCGACCACCAATTGCAACTGGTTGCCGCTGGTCTGCAAGGTATATGTCTGACGTCCGCTAACACCCGTGATTTGCACGTCGCCCAAAGAGCCGCTGAAGGATCCGTACGTTGCCAGCACATATGTACCGTTGAGGGGGGTGCCGGTTATAAAAAGTTTGGCGGCGTTTCCACCGCTGCCCACATTCAGGTTTCCAGACACCACCAGGAGCGCATTCGTGCCGCCGCCCGGTGTGGTGGTTGACGCCAGATTATATAGGAGGGTATAGGCGCCGGCGTTGATGATGTTTCCATTGTTCGTAATGGTGCCGGCGCTTGTCGGCGAGCCAGGATTCAAAATAGCCCCGGCTTGCATGGTCACGTTGCCATTCAGAGTCAGATTTCCGGAATTGGTGGCCCCGCTGCCCAGCGTGTAATTGCCGGTGACGGTGCCCAAGCCATTGAGGTTTTGGCCGCTCGTAAGGGCAAGGGATCCTGCGGTAATATTAAAAATAGCATTCGAGGCAACCGTTATGATGGAACCGCCAACCATGGTGCCCCCGCTCGGGAGCGCCAGCGTGCCCGTATTCACAAGGGTTTTACCGGTGTGGGTGTCGTTGCCCGAAAGAATGAGAGTGCCGGAACTGTTCTGTGCAAGGTTGCCAGAGCCGTTGATGGAGTTAGTGAATGTCGATACGCCGCCAAAGATGAACGAGAGGGTGCCCGGTGAATTCACGGTAATGCCAGTGGCACCCCCCAAGGGCACAACCGCTCCGCCTGTGCCAAGTTGCAAAGTGCCACCATTGACCGTGGTGGACATGCCTGGATAGAAATTGTCCCGCTTGTCTGTGCCAACGAACACTTGGGTGCCCGGTCCGCCAAATGCCAGGTTGCCGCCCGTAAGCGTGGAAGCATTAGTGACCGCCGTATTGTTAGCGACATTGGCGGTGAGCGTGCCGCCGCCGCCGCTGGAATCAGTATTGGTGCCACCGTTGCCCGCGAGACCACCGATGGTTTCCACCTGGCCGGCGAGATCAAACGTGCCGCTGTTCATTGTAACCACCACGGAATTGGCAATCTGGTCGCCGCCGGTGCCGCCCAGTTGCACCGTGCCGCCGTTGAGGGTGACGCCGCTGCCATTGGCATGGACACTGCCCGTGCTGTTTTTTCCCAACACCACTGTGCCGTTGCTAACGTTGAGCAATCCATAACTATTATCGCCGGTTCCCGAAAGAGTCAGCGTGCCGGTGCCAGTTTTTACCAGGGTGCCACCGCTCGCCACACCGAGCAGCCGGCCGGAATAAGTGCTGTCGGCATTATTGCCGCCGACCGTCAAAGTGATGGGAACCCCGGGATTGGCATTATTGGTCAATACCAAGTAACCATTGCCTGCCAGACCGCCGGCATAGAAGCTATTCGTATTAAGTCCTTTGTCAAAATACACGGTGCCACCCGTGTTGGGCGTAAGCGTGCTATACTGGACGGCAAATTGATTGGACAAGGTTAGCGAACCATAGCCAAGTATTGTCGGCCCAGTGTAAGTATTGGCGGCCCCAAAATAAACAGGGCCGGCGGTATAGGTGCTGGAAGCGGCAATTTTGGCCATCTGAAGCCCAGACCCCGGCGTGATTTCGCCAATTGGACAGAGGAGCGTCCACCGATAACCACTATATGTGCCAAAAGTTGCCGGGGTGCCTGCCGAATCGAGGAGAATTTTGCGCGAAGCCGGGATGGCCATGAATCCGGTTCCTCCTTGGGCTTGACTTGACCGGGAGGTCAATGTGCCTCCGTCATGTATAATCACGGCGTTGGTAGCGTTACCAAATTGATAATCGCCATCCAGTTCCACAACGGCACCGCTGGCAATCTCCGTGTTGCCGTTGAGATAATTTGACTGTGTATTGTAGCGGAACTCAAGCAGTGGCGCGGCATTGTTGTTTTGGTAAACAATGCCCTGGTTGCCTGACAACCTGAAATAAAGCCACCCATTGCCGTTAATAACGGGCACCCCACTGGAAACCGCGGCCTTAAGCTGGTTGCTGCCGTTGGCGCTAACACCCAAATTGCCACCAGCCAGGTTCAAGGTGCCAAAAACATAAGGAAATGCCCCGTTGGCAGCGATGTTTTCTGGCGAATTGGTGCAATATGTTGTGGCTGAATTCATGTTGACCACCGCGTCAATGCCATTGGGAATGCCGGTCGGACTCCAGTTGGCCGCACTGCCCCAATTGTAGTTGGCGGTGGTTTGAATGTAAGTGCTCGCAGTTTGGGCCTGAAGCAGGACATTGGCAGACAGCAGAACGCCTGTTGCCAGCAGCCCGGCTTTAATTCGATGGATGAGTGGGGTGTTGTTCATGGTTGATTCGTTGGATAATTTGATCGAAATAGATGATCTTACATTACTGCTGGCCGGCCAGACCAAGCCATTATGCTGGTTTTGAAAGCTTTTGTGGTGAACATGCGGATTACCTTAATTGGCAAAAGCCGGGAAGTATATACCCCTAACGAGCGATGCCATTCACCTGCACTGCGTGCACAGGCATAGCTCGTTAGGGTTATCGCCCTCGGCCTGGACACCCTGATAGGATGGCGCAGATAACCAACGGTAACGGCAATTGCGTTTTGCGGGGCTTTTGGTTTAGGCACTCCCAAGGGGTGACAGTGTCGCGATGGTTGATGTCATGAAATAAATCTTGGTGGCGGCGTGGTTTCCGTCACAAAGACCGGAGGATGGTTTCCGGTTGGATGGGGGTGGCAGTGCCAAGGGATTGGCACTGCCATTCAACCACCTCATGAACCGAATCGCTATAATATTTATGTTTGGTCGAATTCTGGTGCGCCCCGAGCCTAAAGTGCTTTTTATCCAAAAGTATGGTGCAAGCGTTTTATCTGGCCCGGAAAATCAACCTTTGATGGCGCGTTTCCATCCAAAATGCTCTTCGAAATGCGGTTTAAACTGGTGCTGCAAGGTTGCCCCGTTTTTAATCATAGCCTGTCTTCATTTCGACAATCCTCTGAATGCCCAGAGCATCTGGACGAATACTACTGCGGGAGCCTGGGGACAGGCGGTCAATTGGAGTCCGAATGGCATTCCTAATGCTACTGATGCCGTCGTGTCCACGGCGGGCGCGCTGGTGATCACGACCAACGTCTCCGGCAGCGGTTCCTTCCCTTACACTTTTGGCACCTTGAATTGCGGCAGCGGGGTTATCGGCGGGAGCGGCGGCGCTGCCGCCGGCCAGCAACTCAAAGCCGCGGTATCCACCGGAATTCCTGTCATTAATGTGGCCAGCGGGGGAACCTTTTTCTATTCGATTCTTTATGGAAACCAGGGTTTTAACAAAACGGGCGCAGGCGAGTTAACCTTTCGCTACAACTATTACACTCAGGCATATACTGGCAACATTACCATTTCCGCCGGTCTGTTGACTCCGCAACAAGATTACAGTCTGGGCAATGCCACCAACGCCGTCATCATCGCCAACGGAGCCACCTTAAATGGGAAGTCCAGCTTGGCCAGTCAAACCTTCATGGTCGGAGCCTCCCGGAAGATCATCCTGAACGCTTCCGGGGGCGCCGCGCAGCTAGGGACCTACGCATTCGGCTACACTAACCTTATCCTTGGGGCTATCAGCGAAAGCGCTCCCGGGTCAGGTTTGGCCGTGACTGGTCAGGGCGCGGTGGTCTTGGATGGCGTCAACACTTATACCGGTCCCACTTCGGTTACGGCAGGCACTCTGACTTTGGGGGGAGGCGGGCAATTGGGAGCCGGCAATTATTCCGCCAGCCTGAGCATCGCCAATAATAGTGCCTTCATTTACAATAGCACGGCCGCCCAGAGCTTGTCCGGGGTGGTTTCCGGAGCTGGCCCCCTGATCCAAAGCGGCCCGGGCACCCTGACCCTGGCTGGTGCCAACACCTACAGCAATGCCACGATTATTAATGCCGGAACTCTTGCTTTGGGCGCGGGGGGAACCCTCCCATCCGGTTCCAGTATTATTATCGGGGCGGGCGGGAGTTTCGATGTTTCCGCCTTGGGAACGTCCGCCACCTATGCCTTGGGCAGCGGAGCCACGCTCACGGCCAGTGGTAGTAGCGTTCCTGCCACGCTCAAGGCTGGGGCGAGTGGCACCATCGCCCTGGGCACGCGGCCCGTTACCTTGAATATCGATGGGGCCAATCCTGCGTTGTTGGTCTCGCAAGGAGGTTTGAGCATGGGCGGCCAGACCATCACCGTAAATTGCACCAACGCCCTAACCAATGCGGTTTACCCTCTCATTCAGGTGGCCAGCGGTCGGCTTTTGCATACGGGCAACCTGGTTCTGGCAGGCACTGCTACAAATGGGACCATCGGGGCCATTTTGGGGTTTGTGACGAATGCCGGACGCGGATCATGGAGGCACCGGAACCGAGCTTATAGAGCATCGGGGCCATTTTGGGGTTTGTGACGAATGCCGGGGTGGCGTATTTGCAAATGATTATTGGCGGATACTCCAACAGCTCCCAGACCAGCCTCCCGCCAATTAGCATGATCCAGGGCAATCACGATATCCATTTGTCCTGGGTGGCCAGCCCGCTGGGAAATGTCTTGTGGAGTCAGACCAATTTCTTGACTGAAGGTCTGGGATCTAATTGGCAGGCCTGTCCCAATCCTAATTTGGCCACTAATATGAACTTTCCGGTCGACCCGGCAAATCCAGCGGTTTTCTTCCGCCTCTCCAGCGGTTATTTTGGAAGCCATAACCTCGCCAGTATGCTAACCAATTGGGACGGCCACTACGAGCTTGCCAATACCAACGTCCCCTCCAGTGCTGCCATCACCAACATCAGTGACAAAACCTATACTTGGTCAATTCTGCATGGCTCCAACGGGTTTGGTTTTGTGGTAGATAACGATGGTTCCGGCCCAATTTTGACCAACGGTGTCGATTTAAAGAGCCGAGCTGAATTGTACGTCCCAATGCATTACTACACCAACGGCCAGCCAAATATTGTCTGCGGTCACATTCACTACGTTATTCCGCCGGTTACGGGTTACGGCTCCAACAATAACCCCTACTGGATCATGCAGGTTTATCATCCCAATGGCAAACCGATGTGCCTGCTCAGCTTGGACAGTTCGGGCAAACCCAGTATTGGGGTTTACACGTTCATGCAGTCGGATGGCACCGCTGCCGGCGAAATTTCCGCGCCTTTTACGCTCCTGACACCGCCTTACTCCAGTCTCGGGGATGTGCGGTCGACCAATGGTTTCACTTTTGCCTTTAAGCTGGATTTCTCATCGATTACCACTGCCTCAATGACTGCGCAAATCACCACTTCGGCCAATCCCGGCAATGTGTACCAGGCTATATGCTCGGTGCCGATGCAGAGCACCTTAAATCCTTTCCCCGATGGCACCGAGTTTTATTTGAAATTTGGCTCCTATAATGCCGGCGGAACGCACCACCACGCCCAAGTTTGGGTGAATGGCTTTGACCTGTGGTCGCTTACCCCTTTTCCTGCTAACCCCGTCAGGGGGGTGGGTGTATATTACATTCCGGCACTGCAACGCCAGGTCAGCGCCGGCAACTACGACAATTTAAGCATTCAATGATCATTAATCCGCTGCCGCCTGAAATATGCCGCGCAACCCCTTCAACCTGATAATTTTCCGCCAATTAAATTTGTCACCTTTAAAAGATTGGATTACAAAAATATAAACATGAAAAACTGTCTGACTGTTGTCTCCCTGACTTATGCCCTCTCCATGGGCTGTTTGCATGCGGAACTCAAAATCCCGGCCATTATTGGCGACCACATGGTGCTTCAGCAAAAACAAGCCGACCCGATTTGGGGTTGGGATACCCCTGGGTCGACCATCACGGTGACTTTTGGTCACCAAACCCAATCCGCTGTCGCCGGGCCGGATGGGAAATGGCTGGTAAAGTTGGATCCGGTGCCGGCCAATGACCAACCGCAGAGCCTTAAAATTAGCGATGGCTCGCAGAGTCTTGAAATCAAGGATGTGCTGGTGGGTGAAGTTTGGATGTGTTCCGGCCAGTCCAACATGGGGTTTGTGCTTCGGGATGATTGGAATGGCGACCTCGAAGTGGCCGGTGCCGACATCGCGGGGTTGCGCCTGATTTATGTCCCCCACCTGGGCACCCAGGAATTACAGGATAACTTCAAGAGCGCGTGGAAACTTAGTTCCCCCGAGGCGGCGGCACGATTTACGGCGGTGGGCTATTTTTATGGTCGCTACCTGCACCAAATTCTCCATGTGCCGGTGGGGCTGATTGACAATTCCTGGGGCGGGTCGGCGGCTGAAGCCTGGGTTCGTCGATCAAGTCTCGAAAGTGATCCCCGTTTTGCCGGTCTCGTGGCGCGAACGGTTAAGAATGAAGCCTACCAACAATCCGCCCAGGCAAGACTCGATTACACCAATGCCCTGAACAAATATAATACCGAGGCCGCCGCCGACCGCGCTGCGAAGCGCCCAGTGGGGCGTGCCCCTCAGGCCCCCGCCGACTGGCTGGGTGGCAACGCCCGGCCTGGCAACATCTTTAATGGCGTCGTCAATCCCACTCGCGGTTTCGGCATCAAAGGGGTTGTTTGGTATCAGGGTGAAGCCAACGCCAGCCGGGCGAAGGAATATTCCAGCCTGTTTCCGTTTCTCATTGAACAATGGCGCAAGGAATGGAATCAGGGCGATTTTCCCTTTTATTGGGTCCAGTTGGCCAATTATATGAAGAAAGTTGACCAGCCGGGTGATAGCCCTTGGGCGGAACTTCGCGAAGCACAGACTCAAACCCTGGCGTTAACGAACACCGGTCAGGCCGTCATTATTGATTTGGGGGAAGGAAAGAATATCCACCCCAAAAACAAGCATGACGTCGCCGCGCGCCTCGTTCGCTGGGCTTTAGTAAAGGATTATGGGTTCAAGTTTCCCTGTCGCAGTCCGGAGTTCCAAAGCCTGACGATCAAGCCCGAACAGGTCATCGTCAAATTCAATTGTTTCGGCAGCAGTTTGCGAACCTTTGATGTGGATGAAGCAGTTGGATTTGCCGTCGAAGGCAAGGATCATACCTGGCACTGGGCCACCGGCAAATTGCTGGGCAACGACCGGGTGGAACTTGCCTGTCCCGGGGTGAGTGAACCCGTTGCAGTACGATACGCCTGGGCCAACAACCCCGTCTGCAATCTTACCAGCCTCGAAGGCTTGCCCGTTACCCCCTTCCGCACGGACAAACCGGAAACTGATTCCAAATAGCAAATTTCACGGCAACTCTGCCGGCAGCGTGTCACTCACGCTTTGAATTTGATTGGTCGCCGGGCTCAAGCCCGCCGAGCGCGCCACCAGCGTGATTTCACCGGCCTCGCGCGTGGATTGCACAATTACTTGCGCCAGGCCGTTAAAAAGGCTCCGGGACCAAACTTGTGGGATGGGCCTCCCAATCATTTCCAGCCGGGCGCTGAGGGTAAAATTATTAGCGTTTGGCTCGCCTGAGATGCCAAAAGCCACCAAATTGGTTCCCGCGTGCAAATGCTTTTTCAGTTCAAAAACGGACTGAGCCGACCAATCACGCACCTCTCCAAGTCGCTGACTATTAACAAAAACCCAGTGGGGCGTGAAACCGCCGCCGAATCGAATTTCGATTCCCGGATTTTCTAAATCGTCAGATTTCACGTTGATGTGCGTCCGAAAAACGGTTGAGCGCCCGCCTGGTGTCCCCATGCCCCTCACCTGACTGCCCTTGAACTCTTTTAGGGAATGCCATCCGGAATCATCAAATTCAACTTTCTCTTCCGGCCCAACTGCCCCTTTGGCGGACAGGTCGGCAAACTGCCAACGCCAATTGCTCAAGGGAATCGAAAGGATGGGCATTTGTGGTACAAACACATCCGGCTCGTGACAGCTCGGGTCACCATTTCCCACACCGATAATCTTGGCGGGGCCATGCAACTCAAATTGGATTTGGTTTTGTGCCACCGGCACGAACCGGCCCTGGGCATCCAGCGCGGAAACCGTGAATACGCTCACATCTCTGCCGTCGGCATTGATCTTCGTGCGGTTTGGCCGGAGCTGCACCGCCACCGGATCGCCTGTGGTCGCCACCTCCGCCCGGGCCGCCAGCCGTCCATTATTATATCCGCTGGCGGACAACGTTCCCGGTGCATATTTAACGTTCCAAGAGAGTTTGGAATGAGCTTTCATGCTTTGCCGGCCGAGTGACTTTGCATTAAGAAAAAGCTCAATCTCCCCGCAATTACTCAGGGCATCTACCCGGATCACCTGGCCCTCCCGCCCCGGCCAATTCCAATGCGGCAACAAATGGAGCACCACGTTCGTTGTCCACCAGGACTGATAGTAATAAAAGTTGTCTTTTGGAAAACCACAGGTGTCGAGAATGCCAAAATGGGAATTGATGCAGGGCCAGACATAGGGCGTTGGTTCACCCCGATAATCAAAACCCGTCCACACAAAACCTCCAGAAAGCCAGGGACGCACCGCGAAGTACGACCACCATGTCTCCGCCGGCAAGCCGTGTCCCGGATAATTCACATCGTAAGCGCTGAGGTATCCGCGCGCCGGGTCATTATTGTAAATGCCGCGAGTGCTGACGGTGCTGGCCTGCTCCGTGCCAATGTTCGGCTGGTCGGGATGCTCGGCGTGGTACCGGTCCGTTTCTCCAACGATGTGATAATTCCAACCGCGCACTTCAATCACGGAATTGATGCCCGTAAAAACATTCCCTTCCGGAGCCGCGTAAGTGACATTCCGGGTCGGGTCCAGCCGCCGGGCCAGAGTTTGCATGGACGCTGCCACCCGGGCGGCGTCTTCGGTGTCTTCCACCGCAAATTCTTCATTGGCAATACCCCAGAGGAATACGCTGGGATGATTGCGATCCCGGCGAATCTGCTGCTCCCACCGTCGCAGGTTTTCCGGATCACTGCCGAGCAATCTGCTTTCCTCCATGACCAGCATTCCTATTCGGTCACAGGCATCGAGCAGTTCCGGTGTGGGCGGATGGTGCGAAGTCCGGTAGGCGTTGTCGCCAAATTCCTTCAATGTTGCGATGCGAAAATCCTGCAAGGCATCCGGCAAGGCCACCCCAACCCCGGCATGATCCTGATGATTGCACGTGCCCTTAATCACATAGGGCCGGCCATTCAAAAGGAATCCCTTCTGGGCGTCAAAATCCATGGTGCGCAGGCCGAAGGCCGTCTCTTCCTGGTCCACCACCCGCCCGGCCACTTCCACGGTCGTAATCAGCTTATAGAGCGTGGGAGATTCCGGGGACCAGAGGATTGGCCGGGAAATCCCCGCCAACAGCCTGGCCGTTTGTGGGTCGCCGCTGGGAACTTCCGTTTCCGCCTGGAATTGTTTCTGCGAGGTTCCGTCGGGGCCGATAATTTCACATTTCACGACCGCTTGCACCGGGTTGGTGAAACAGTTTAGCAAACGAATTTCAGCGTGAATATCCGCCCGGTCACCCGGCACATTATTCTTAAATGTGGCATAGACAAACACCCCGTCCGGCGCAATGGCCACGGGCGAGGTTTTGTTCAACCAAACATGCCGGTAAATACCCGCCCCCTCATAAAACCACCCTTCGGATTTGCTCGCATCCACCCGCACGGTCACCGTGGTCTGGCCGCCGAAATGGGTCAAATCCGTAATATCGATGTCAAAGGGTGAATAACCACTTTCGTGACGCATGACCAGCCAGCCATTTACCCAGACCGTCGCATCCCGAAACACCCCGTCGAACTGGAGGGAAACGCGTTTGCCCGCATCCCCGGGGGGCAACGTAAAGGTCCGGCGGTACCAGCCAATGCTATTTTGGGGAAATTTCGGTCCAACCGGCTTGAAGCCATGGTTGCATTCCGCCGTGCGATCAAACGGCAGTTCCACCGCCCAATCATGCGGCAAATCCACTGTGCGCCAGGCACTGTCATTAAATTCAGGCGATGCCGGCCCGGTGCTTACCCCCGCCCGATTCAGTTTGAGGGCATAAGGCCAGTCCTCGCCCAGATGAAACTTCCAGTTCGCATCCAGCGAACAATGCTCGCGCAGGGATTCGCCAGCCAACAGGGAACCAACGAAAATGGCAAAAATCCAGACCGAGACAACGCGTCTGGCAAATCGCACAATTGAGTGAGGCATCCTCAATTCTGGCCATTTGAGGCGGCCATGACCATGCCCCTAACGAGCGATAAAAACGCTAAAATAAATTTGCAAAAGGGTCACTTAGACTTCAGATGAAGTTTGCCTAATAGTATTTGGCGATGCTGGGTAAGATTCTCCAATACAGTATCGGTGACGTCTTCTGTCTCCAGGGCCGTAACCTCATGTATAAAAAAATTCCAGTCTGGCTGGCCGTTCACTTCCCGGCACACGCCGTTATCCGGTGAAACTTTGACACCATGGCGCGACGCATTGTTACGGAAGAAGGCGGCAAGGCTCTCGGTGGTGCCGTCGGAACGAACCACCGGCCCAAAGACGAGCAAGCCACGCAGGTTTGGGCAAAGTGGCAGCAACTGGAACAACCAGGCGACGTCTCGGTCAATCATGTGACGAAACTCCGCGTGATCGGTGGTTCGATTCCGCAGCATGGCTTTTGTGGGGCGATAGGAAACGTCAACATGCGCTGCGGTGCCTGCCGCGTAGGAAACTCCCAGCAAATCCAGACCGGCGCTCCACGTGCCAAACCATCGGTGTGCAGGCACTTCGCCTTTGAAATAGTTCTTGAGGCGGAGTTTCCAATCCTTGGCGGATTGGACATCTTTCCACTTCCGACCTTGGGCAAATTCACCGGACGAAGGATTTACACCCACCGTTGCCACCAGTGCGGTCGCGGGGTTGCCGAAAAAGGGGATTGGCCAATAGTGTTTTAAATAAACGTTTTTGGGAAATGACTCCCGACTTTCCAGCCAATCGGTATGCACCTCGTTCAAATAATCCGAAATCGCCAAATCCGATTTCATGGTAGTTCAACGTCAAACCGTCAGCCCAAACACCAGGTAATCCTTCGCTTTCTCAGCCAAGTCGCTTTTGCGTCTTTTCCAGTCGGGCATGGCCAGGCCTAGGGCCTTCCAGAAGGCGGGGCCGTGATGGCCTTCGCGCAGGTGCACGAGTTCGTGCATGATGACGTAATCCACCAGGCGAACAGGAAGCTGGAGGACCTTCCAATTGAAGAATATCACGCCATTCCGGCCACATGATCCCCAGCGAAAGCCCAAATCGCGCACTTCAATCTTGTCCGGTTTTCTGCCGGTTTTCTGCGACAGTTGCTCGACCCGCTGGCGCAACCAGGTCGTGCCTTCAGCCATATACCAGTCGCTGAAATATTGTTCCGTGGCGCGCGTACCCCGGCGCAACAGGAAGCGGGTGCCGTCAAATTTGAGAGGCTGGGGCTGCTTTTCGACCAGCTTGAGTTGGAACCGTTTGCCCAGGTAGCAAAATCCCTCGCCGGAGATATATTCTGGAGCGCGCAGCTTGGGGGCGGCTTCGGCCTTTAGCGCCAGCTTGCGATGCACCCAGAGTAGCTTCTTGTTGACCCAGCCGGCCATGTCATCGGCGGCGGTCAGCGTCGGGACGTGCACCACCAATTCGCCACCCCGGTCCACAGTCAGACCTAGCGATTTCCGGCGATCACTCCGGCGCACTTCAAACACCAGGCCACCCAACTGAAGGGTCTCGATCATGACTTGGCCAAGTACTCGTGGTTCTCCCTGGCCAACGCCACCATGCGTTGGGCCAGGTCGCGCTCGCCACCCGCACGGCAGATGCCGGCTCGATTCAGGTCACGCACCAATGTCTTGGTCAACAATTCCCGCATATCATCGTTTTTCCAAAAGCCGACCTTGCGAATTTCCTGCCGGATGCGGTCCACCATCTCCAGCGTCGCCGACAGAGCGGTCGTGCGCTGGGCCGTCGTTAATTCCCGGCCTTTGCCACACTCCTCCAGGACGAGCCGGACGAACGGCACTTGTGCCTTCGGGTCAAGGTCGGGGAAATCATTCCGGTCCCCGTTGCGCAATTCATCCAGGAACTTGCGCAGTTCCCGTTCGAGCGCGTCCCAATCATCTTTGAACCGTTTCAGGATTTCCTCCAGTTTCTCGCTCATTTTCCGGGCAAACGAAGGATTCTGGTTGGAAAACCCGATGATATGGTAGCGCGCCGCGTGCTGCATCTGGGCCGCACGGGCACGATTGCTGGACTGGGATTGCAGCACTTTCTCAAAATCCGCGTCCGTGATGCGCGTGGGCGGAATCTTGGGATCAACCCCGCGCGCGGAAATATGTTTATTGATGAGTTCCTTCACCTTTTCGGACACCCCCAAGAGGTCGAGCGTGGCGTCCCGATACAAGTTGGCCGCCACCTTGTTGATGAACCCGAGCAACTTGGCGTCGCGGAAGACATCACCCGGCATTTCCGGCCGGTGCTCCAGCAGCCCCAGCATTTCATAGAACATCCGGAGCTTGTTCATGAAATCCGCCCGAATTTTCAGGTCTCCAAGCAACTGGACGCACATCTCCACCTGGCCTTGTAAATCCGTTACTCCTTGGTCGGTGAACACCGCCACCGCGCGCGCCCGCCGGTCCAGCAACTTCGGCAACTCCAGGCTGATGTCAATCAAAGAGCCCTTGGTGTCCTCCGTGTCATATTCGCCCAGAGCCTCGGTCAAATGCCGGGCCACGCCGACGTAATCCACCACGTACCCGCACTTCTTTTTGCCGCAGGTACGGTTTACCCGTGCAATCGCCTGCAACAAATCATGGGCAACAATTTTGCGGTCCAGGTAAAGTACCTGTTCCACCGGGGCATCAAACCCCGTCAAAAGCATGTTCATTACCACGAGGATGCAGAGCGGGTCGGTTTTCTCCGTTTTGTCCGGGGAAAACTTGCGTTTGAACCGTCGAATGTAACCTTCCTGCTTGTCCTTATCCGCCCAGTCCCACCAGGATTCCGGGTCGTTATGGTTGCCGGAAAACACCCCGGCCACTTCCAGAGCGCGGAGCCGGTCGAGCTGGGGATGAATTTCAACCAAGAAACGCGTCTGGTCATCCAGCTTTAGGACCTCGTCATCCGGCAAGGCCAGCGTCGCGGCAGGTACCGCCTCCAATTCCGCCACCAATTCATCACGCGCCAATTCCAGCTTGGCGATGTAGGTCACCACCGCCTGGCGGCTGGTGGCCACCAGTTGCGCTTTGAATCCCTCCGGCAGGACCACCCCGGCGTAATGCCGGATTAAGTCGCGCGCCTTTTGCTCGATCAGCAGGGGCGCTTCCATCACATCCCCTTCGGTCGCATACTTCGCCTTTATCACCGCCAATTCTTCGGGCTTATATTCCCGGAACATGTCCTCGAAAACCGCGTCGAGGCTGGTGGCATCTATCACCAGGCCATCCGCCGTGCGGCCCTCGTAAAGGATCGGCACCGTCGCACCATCCAATTCCGCGTCCTGAAGGATGTATTTATCAATGAAATCACCAAAAATATCCTTGGTCGCCTTCTTCTCACTGCTGAGGATGGGCGTGCCCGTGAACCCGATTATCGCCGCATTTGGCAGTGCCTTGCGCAGATTACGGTGCAGCGTGCGGGTATGGGACCGATGCGCTTCATCCACCAGCACCAGGATTTCTTCCGAGTCATTGAGGAGCGGAAATTCCTCGAACTTGATGCTTTCGGTATAGGTGACCAGTCTTTCAACAACCTCTTCACGTTTACCCGGCTTCTTTTCCTTGCGGAGAATGGTCATGCTTACCTGGTCGCCAGGCTCACCGCCCACTTGCGGCAGCAGGTCCACCCCCCTGCCTTCCTCCTTGCCAGCCACCGGCTGGTACTTTTGCAGCATGGCCATGACGATGTCCGGGGTGCGCTCGCCCAGAATTCGCTGGGTCAAGGCCGTTGGGGACTGGCGCGATTTCAAATCCGCGTCCGTTGGCCGCACCGCTTCCCCACTCAACTGGGCCGTCGCCGCCAGTTGATCCTGCAAATCTGTGCGGTCGGTTACCACCACTACCTTGAACCGGTTCAGACGCTCGGTCATCCGCATCTTGCGGACTAGGAAGACCATGGTGAGGCTCTTGCCGGAACCCTGAGTGTTCCAGACAATGCCGCCGCGCTCGTCGCGGGGCGCTCCTTGACTCTTCGAGCGCCCATCCCTGAGCTTGGTGATGGTTTTGTGAACCGCCCGGAACTGTTGGTAACGGGCCACCACCTTGCGGGTTTTGCCGTCCACCTGTTGGAACACCGTGAAATTGCGAATGAGGTCCAGCAGATGCGCCGGTCGCAACATACCAGCGGCGAGAATCTGCTGGCTTTGGATGGTCGCGCCCGGAGCGCTCATGGCGGCGGGTTTTTGCTCTGGTTTGCGGAAGAATAGCGGCGTGCCGGGGCGGTCGCCCTCCTCCTGCCCAAGCACCGCCAGTTCCTGCGCTGCCTCCGCTTGCTCGGGCGAGGGAGGCAAGATGCCCAGTTCCTGCGCCACCGTGGTCAGGGGCACCGGGCTGGTGTCCGCCCATTCCAGGTAAGCCTCCGGCGGCGCGCCCACGGTGGCGGCACGTGCCTCGAAGAAATCACTGGCAATGAGCAGTTGATTGGTATGAAACAACCGCTCCACCCCCTCGTTTTCCGAATATTGCGTCGGAAACAGCTCCTTTCGCTGGTTGGTGTACCGCAGCAACTGGTTGATGGCCTCGTGCAATGGGTTTTGGATGCCGGGGCTTTTGAACTCCGCCACACACAGCGGAATGCCATTCACAAACATCACGGCATCGGGGATGACATGGCCGCGCCCGCTCGTGAGTTCCACCTTGAACTGGTTGATGACCAGGAAATCGTTGTTCAAGGGATGCTCGAAATCAATGAACCGCACCGGCTGGTTGCGCCCGGCGTTCCAATCCTGCAAACCTTCAATGTCCGTGCCCTTGAGCAGGAGGGTGGTCGCCGATTCGTTGATTTCCATCAGGCGATGGCCCCCGGCCTGCTCCAACTTCTCAATAATCCGGCGAATGCGGTCATCATCCAGCCAGGACTGACCGTCACGAAGGTTATGTTTCCGCAAGGCGGCCGCCAGCCGGCCTTTGAGCAGAACCTCGTGGAAACTGGCTCGCTCGGTCAACTCCGGCACGTCAGTGTCGCCCACAATCCACTGCCAGCCCATCGCCTTGAGCTGTTCGCAAAAGGGACGCTCGACCAAATCGTTTTCCCATTGGATTTTGCTCATGGCAGCACTCCTATCACTTTGCAAAGAGATGCGTAGTGGCTGAAATCTTTCAGTTTCAGTCCGTTGATTAATTTGCGAACTGACAGTTGAGCGTTCGCAACGAAGTCTGGTTGTTCCAAAGCTCTACTAAGAATTTGGAGATGCGATGCATCATCAGCAAACTTCTGAATTTCTCGCTGCTCCTCCGGAGTGTCAAAAATCAAATCCAACTTTGCCGACCATTGCGAGACGCAGGGCTTTCGGAAACCCAGATAAGCCTCAAGGAACTTACGGAGGAGGTTGGGTGAAGTGTAAGCCTCGTGGAGCGTTGGATTTGCTGCGTTAGAAAATGCATGCAATTGCTCGAAAACGAATTGGTATTCCGATTTATATTTTCTGAGCAGCTTCGGCAAAGTTTCAAGATGTGTCATCCAGCGGGTATTTCCGTCCAAACTGCGCCGAACGTAATAAGCGCATGCGTTGGCATTATCGCAGTATTGGTCTCGCGACCTAAACCAGCGGTCTTTCATCAAATTGAAAAGCTCGCTATTATGCGTGGAGATAAACAGCTGGCGACAATCGCCGAACCGCTCCACGAGCAGCGCATAAACTGCGTAGATGTGGTTTGAGTCCAAACTGGAAATCGGGTCGTCCAAGAACACGATGGTATCAGCCAGCACTCCTCCGTTCGCTTCGAGGCTGATGAGGAAATAGGCAAAGGCGATGGCGGTCTTCTCCCCATCACTTAGATTTGCAGCCGCTGCGCCATCCCGACGAAACTCAAAAAGCCCATCGCCAACGGAAGCAACCTCGATGTTATTTCCTGCCAAGAGAAAGCGTAGCACATCGTTCAGCTTCACTGCACCAATGGATTGCTGGCGCACTTGCAGTTCGACGCCTGTGATTTGAGCGACCAACCGGACTAGTAGACCCGTCGCGTCTGTTGCGCGTTGGCGGGCCTCTGACACGCGGTTTTCTATCCCGGTTAGATCATTGTCGCGGAAAAGCAGCGCAGCGAAGTGGTTCTCAAGCGCAGCCCTTGCCTTTGCTTTTGCTTGGGTCAACTCGTTGGCAGCTTGGTTGTGTCGTTGGATCAGTGCATTGACCTGCTCAAGCTGTGCCTGCCCTTCAGCAGCACGGGACAGGTCAGCCTCCCAAGAAATCCCCGTCTCGATCAGTGTTTGCTTTTGGGTCAGAGCTTCAACCATTCGCGCCTTCAATTGCGCAACCCACTCCTTCCAATTAAGGATTCGGTCGCGTAATCCTGCGAACTCAGCCTTGAGGTCGGGGGCAAAATCTCGCTCATCGGGGAGGGGCACATCCAGCGGCAGTTCCTGACAGCCCTGAATCTTTGCGGCAAGTTCCCGAACGAGGGCCTCATATTCTTGGGAGAAATGCCCACACAGCAGTTCCAGACGCGCATGAGGGATTGGCGAACCACAAAATTCACATTCTTGCTTGTCTTGATGCAGCGCCAAGCCCGCGCGCACCCATGCCTCCAAGTTGCGGTCCGTCTTCAAACGCTCAATCGCGCGGTTTGAGGCGGTCTGCTCCATTAAAGCCGACACGCTTGCAGAAAGTACTACCAAATCTGGCAGCGTCGTCGGAACAGCGTTCAACACTGACCAGGCAATTGTGGTTCGGCAAACCTCAATCTTTGCAGTCACTTCGACTTCAGTAAGGAGAAAAGCGGTATAGTTCTGCCGCACCTCCTCGATGCGCTGAATTAGCTTTGGACGGCGAAAATTACGGTCGCCCAGCAGATTGCCCGCGTCTCTCGCCTTGTCTGTGCCAAGTTGGTCAATCTCTCCTTGGGCCTGCCGCGCACCTTCTTGCAGCATTGCCTCCAACTGGATTACGCGCTCCCGCCGATGATTCAGCATTTCGAGACGCTGACGAAGTGCCAGATTCTGCGCGCCAAGAATGAAAACCGCCGGGGCTGTGTGTTCTTGGGCGAAGTTGCCCTGCACAAATTCGCGGTTAAAAACCCGCGTCTTGGGCGTCGGATTCAGCGGCAACGACGTGTGCGTCACCGCAGAGCCATCATCCATGACAATTCGGAAAGCTGAATTTGGCCAGCGCGCAAGAAGGTCGGGCTTCTCAAGCAACTGAAACAGGCGAGAGAGGGTTGTCTTGCCCGAGTAATTCCAACCGTAGATCAAATTGCATTTGGCAAACGCCGGCAGACCGCCCCACTGAAAATTGCGATAAAGCGCAAAGTCGCGAAGTTGGTCAATTTGCCGAATCATACCTTTGATTCCTTCCTGGCCGCCGCTACTGCAATCGGCATGCAGCACAAGCGTAGCGTGAGCCACCATGCGTATATTGCGGCCGGCGTTATCATTTGCGACTCGGCCAGCAATCCGTGTGCGATTTCGTTTCGCAGATTGTGGCCGAAGCGCTCCACAAGCAAGCCACGCAAGTCAAACGCCATACCGTCGCCAAAAATCTTTGCCATCTCTGGATGCGTGAGCATCCAACCCAAATCACGCTCATCCTGCGTGGTGTCAGATTCGAGTTTCGACGTGACGATGCCCCTTTCTGTAAAAATCTCGCGAATGGAATTTTCTATCTGTGGCATCAACAGATGGAGTGCCAGCACAACATCGCCATGCAATCCGGCATGCAGGCCGCGCAGGAACAAGCCCTCGCGACCGATAGGCACGAACGGGTTATCTTGCAACAGAAACATCAGATCAACCCGTCGAGCGGCGTGTTCGGCTATTACTTGTTGACGCGCTGGATCAATCAAAAATTGCACGCGCGCCGGCCAGTCTATGGTGCGGGCCTGTGAATACATTTCCTTCACGACCGCCTCCTCGCGTTCTTTTGGGTCTTCCGAGGCCAACGGCGGCTTCGTGTCCGAGATTTGCCCGTCTGATCGCACAGTGGCCGCCCCGAAAATTTGAGTGAAGACACCACCCGACTGATTATCCTCAATACGCTTGCGAAGTTCCGATGGCTTGGACGGGTCAGCCACATAGGCGAGGCGTAATATGGCGTTCTCAAAGCACTGGCCCTTGACCAGCGACGCTGCGGCCTCGGCCGACTCCTTCAGCTTGCTTTCGAGGTCAGAACCCTCTCGCGGAATTCGTATTGTCTCCATCTCGCTCATGCCGCGCTTTTGAAATTCGAGCAGGCGCTGATGGGCTTTTTCAATTTCTGCGGCATCCGCCTTGGCTTCACGCAAGGCGTGAACGGTTTTGGCCATCCAATGTGAAGCGCCAAGGTATGAGGGTTTGGCTGCGGTCGTGAATCCTTCCGCCAACTTTTCATAGGTATTGGCAATCTTCAGTTGCGCGTCGCGGGCCTCGTCCATTTTGCCGCCTCGGGCATTCCACCCGCCTTTTAATTGCCAATAATCCCGTGCGAAATGCCAATTGGGAACAGTCTCCATCTTCTGCGCCAGCGTTTCCGCCAACTGTGCATATCGTTTGGAGTCGCCCACGCCATCAGCCAGCAACATGTGCATCAGCCGCGCGCAGCGCAAAGAATCCTCGGTGGCTTCGTGCCGGGTGATGGCGTCCTCGATAGCTTGGATGGCTTTTTTATGAAACGAGTTCAAGCGGCCAAGTTGGCCACCGACTTGGCGCGCCCGCTGAAGGCGTTCCGCGAACGGTGACCAGAATTCCCCGGACTCCAAGGCGAGGGCCGATTCGATGTAGGCATCCACTGCCACCTGGGCGGCCTTGTAATTCTTGGGAGGACAAATCCACAGCACATCCGCCACGCGCGCGCGAAATTCGGGATCTCGAATCTCAACAAGAATACCACCAAGCGTGACAAGGTCTGCGGGTGTCAAATCTTCCGGGATGGCCGACCGCTTGCCGTCCATAACCATCCACGGCCGATACGGCGATGTGTTTCCATCGTAATTTGGCCAATAGGAAGCAACGTCGGAGAGCAGGCGAAATACCCGGCTGCCTCGGTCGTCGCCAGCCTCTTTGAAAGACTTTGCGTGCTTGCCAAGCGCATCGCAATAAGCCTGACATTCGCGTGACTGCGCTCCATCCACTACCGCCTGCCAATCGTAGGCACGAACATCTTCTGCCGTGACACCATAGCCGGGTTTGGAAGGAGCTGCGCTCACGCAGCGCCTCCAACTTTGACGCGGACGCGTCCGGTGAGCAGGTCGGCCATCAGGCCGGATTTCAAAAGAACTTGTTTGGCGAGAACACTCTCCTCCGAACGCAAGTCTCCCTCGCTGGCATTCACGTGTGCACGAACCTGTTCCTGCTCAGGTTTAGGCATCCACAGCACATCAAGAGTCTCCAGGACTTGAGAGTTTAGGTTCTGTTGCGCTCCGCCCGCTTGGAGACAGGCAATCTGGCGTTTGCACATCACTGAGTTCAATTGCAGAACAAGAAACTCCGAATCGAAAAGGTCAAATCTGGGGCGGCTTATGAGCGTCGTGAATGTTTGCCAGCCTTCCTCCCTTTCTGTCACGACAGCGCTAAGGCCGGGGTAGCCTGTTCGCACCGTGACAATATCTCCGCGCTCAAGGCTTTTTGTTCGATTCACTTCTGCGAAGGCCTCGGAAATGTGGACGAGGTCGTCGAGAGAAATGCCACGTTCCGTGATGTTTTGATTCCTCAACATCGGAACTCCTTTCGTGACAAAATGGCTGGTCGTTGATGTCGCGATCCCGACGCCGACCTTGGTGCATGCGTCCGCAAATTTCATCGGCCGCCACTCGCGAGGTATACGGCCGAGAGGTGAGTCTCGGAATTGTTCGGGGTAGGCGATGGGGTCGCGGAGTTGGCCATGGCGGTCAAGGCCGCGGGTGAGGAGGTCGTGGAGCAGGCCGGCGCGCACCTGTCGCAGTTTCGCGATCACCGCCTCCGTCTTCGCTATGGCCTCGTCCACCGTATCCAGCACCGCCGCGATGCTGGATTGTTCGATATCCGAATCAGTTTTGAAAACCCGATAACGCCTTAGTTCGTTCCAAGATGTGCGGGGCATTTTCGTCCCAACCGCAGTAGCCGAAGCGGCTGCAAAGACTCGCTCCCATTGAAAAACGTGCGCGGCATAACTTGGAAGCACACCGTCGCGAGCACGGAGCACAATTATGTCCGTTGAACAGTAACCAGCGAAGGGTGCTTTCAGGCTCTTTCGAAGATTTGGGCGAAGCTTGCCGAACAAAATGTCGTCTTTGGAAAAGTAGCAGTTGATGCTTACCGAAGCACTGCTGGGCAAAGATCCCAACAAGTGGGGTTGGCCTTGCGCAATATGTTCAAGACCGATGTAGGGAAGATTGGGGTCTTTGTTGGTTGCAACTTTTTCCGGTCGCAACTCAACCAGTTCGTCAAGACCGACAGTTGAAAGTCCCTCGTTCATTGGTAAGTCAACGCTTCAAAGAATTTCTCCAACTGTTTTTCAACGGTGGCGCGTTCTCCGCGCAGGACAGTCAACGTGACGTGGTATTTGTCCCACAGACCTTCGATGAAACGCACCAGTTCCTGCCGCTTCTCGGCCACGGCCTTTTCGAGGCCGGCCTGCACGTCCTGCGCGAACAGTTCGAGAACGAGGGCGCGCTTCTGGTCGCCATTCATCTTGTCACAACGAGATTCGAGTTCGTTCACGAACTCATCGGTCAGATTGCGAAAACGGGCGCGAGCTTCGGCGAGGTGTTCCTTAATCCGTTCGTAGGGTTGCAGGGAGACTTCCAAATTATGCAACTCGTCCAAGATGGATTGCAGTTCCGCTTTTGCCTCTTCATGCGCACGGATCTCGGAGGCAGTGGCGCGGGTTTTGGCGGCGGCTTTTTCCAATTTGGCCAGACTCTTGAGCGCGTCCTTGTTTTCAGATTTTAGTTCCCGCATCTGCCGTTCAATGTCCTTGGGGTAATGCCAATTCGCCAACTCTTCCTCGTCGAGGTCGTCGGGCGCGTTGCTGCCCTCAAAGGCTTCCTTCTCGCCCTTGAGCCGGGCGATGTCAGCCTTGGCGGCGGTGATCCGATCCAGATAATCCGCCATGGTATGGCGGACCAGTTTGTGCGCGAAGGGGTCGAGCACAGGTCCGGCGGCTTCGTCATCCTCCACCGCATCGGCAATGGCGTCCACCCAGCCGTCAATGACTCCAGGAAAGCCATTTTCGAGCAGGGTCTTGAAGTCGGGCAGCGTTTCGGTCCACCAAGTGGCGATGACGCCCGCCAGTTTGAACCGGTCCACCACCGGTGAGCCACCGGTGGTATTTCCCTGAAGCAGAGCAGTGACAAACGTATCCAAAAATTCAGTTCGGACGCGATTGAGATCGCGACGGTTCGGTAAATCGGCCAGGTTAGGAGATTGCTGCAACCACCACGTGGCCAGCCTTTCCCGCACTATGGCAAGCCGGGCTTGCACACCCGCGTCATTTTCGATCAGCGGACGTATGGCCGCCCGGTCGGGCAGCGTGGCGGCGAAGTCGTAATACTTGGGATCGCTTTTTCGCTCCGCGAAGGCATGGAACTGGGCGAAGCCGAGCGCGTCAAACAAAGCGCGCTTGTCCGCCACTTCCGCCACGGGCACGCCACCCACGAGGTGGGCGCGCACGTCCTGCGGTTCCGGAGGCGGCGAATTGTCCACGTACCGCCGGATGTTGAGGTTGAAATCATTGGCCTCACCGGTAATTTCCGCCAGCGGGACAATCCGGGCATAGCCGGGGATGGCCTGGTAGCGTTCGAAGGTGGAAACCACCTTCTCGACGTGTTCCGGGCGCAGGTAGTTTTGCGCCCGGCCGGCGTGGAACTCGGCATCGGCATTGATGAAGAGCACCTGGCCCCGGCGGTCGGCTGCTTTGTTCGGGTTCGGTGCCTGGCCGGTGAGATTGGGCCGCATGACCAGGATGCAGGCTGGGATGCCCGCGCCATAGAACAGGTTTTGCGGCAGACCGATGACCGCCTCGATGAGGTCTTGCTCCAAGAACTTGCGGCGGATTTCCTTTTCCGCCCCGCCGCGAAACAGCACGCCATGAGGCATGACGGTGGCGACCATGCCGCCGGGTTTGCAGACGGCCAGCATGTGCTGGGCAAACATGAGGTCGGCCTTTTTGCCCGTGGGCGGGCACCAGCCCCAGCGAAACCGCTCGGGGAACTCCATGTTGCTGCGGGTGTAGTTCTGGCTGAACGGCGGATTGGCGACGACGCGGTCAAAACGTTCCAACTCGCCCCCGTCCCGGTGCAACGGGTGCAGCAGGGTGTCCTGCAATTGAATATCCGCCCCAGTGACCCCGTGAAGCAGCATGTTCAGCCGGCAGATGGACCACGCCGAAGCGTCATTGACTTGGCCGCATAAGCGAAGGTTGGTCACATCCCCACCGGATTGCTCGATGTATTCCCGGCTGATGATCAGCATCCCGCCGGAACCGCACGTGGGGTCATACACGCTCATGCCCGGCGCGGGCTTGAGGATGCGGACCATCAGGCGGATTACGTCGCGCGGGGTGTAAAAGTCGCCGCCTTTTTTGCCCGCCGACTCGGCGAACATGTTAATGAGGAATTCGTAGGCCGCCCCCAGCAGGTCGGAAAACTGGAAATCCTCGTTGCGCAGCCGGTAGCGGCTGAAATGGTCGCGGACCAGATCTTTGCAGCAATCGTCCGAAACAATGCGCTTCGTGCCCTGGGAGCGCATGAAGCTGATATGGTCAAGGACATGTTCCAACGCGGGATTGGCCTCGCTCAAGGCCCCGAGCGCCTTGTCCAGTACCGCGCCATAAACCTCGGCGGCATCACCGAGCTTGTCCTGGAGGAATTTCCACCGGGCTCGTTCCGGCACAAAAAAGCCATCGTAATAATCGGAGTTCTCCCCAAATTCCTTGGTGGCATCGTTTAACGCCATGCCTTGGGCGGTCTTCTGAGCGACGATTTTTTCGCGTTCGGCATCGAAAACGTCCGAGCAGCGTTTCAGGAAGAGCATCCCGAAGATGTAATCCTTGTAGGTGGCCGCATCGAGCCCCTCCTGGCGCAGCCGGTCGGCGGCGGAATACAGGTGGCGTTCAAGTTTGGCAAGGGAAAGGCGTGGCATGAGTCAGCGAGCGAATGAGTGGCTATGGCCGGTGGTGGCATCGAAGTGCCCGCCAAGGGCATGAAAACGTTTCCCGAGTGATTTGGTGGCGGCATCCATTACCGGCTGAGGTTCCCATTGCATATTAAAATCCCAATTGAATCAAGCGGGAGTTTATTTCAAAGCGTTCCAAACGCCAAACGGAAAGCGACCATGGAAAGCGATTTAATGAGGGGTTGCCCCATCCCGGAACATGCCGATGGCATCCCAGCAGGCCTCAATGATCCGTAGTTGATCGGGATCATCCTCAAACTTGGCCCGCAAGAAATTGAAGGCACCGCTGGCATGGGGTGAGGTCAACTGCGGGCGCTCGCCAATGAGCGCGCTGAAACTATCGTAACCAGGGCCGGCCCGGAGGAATTTTGCCACCGCATCCACCACCGCCGGCGGTGCGGGGTCAAACTCTTGGCAGGCAGCACCCACGCCAACCGCCATCGCTCGCTGGAGCAAATTCCTAAATAGGCGCAGGCTGATGAGGCTGGCCTGAGGGAATCCCCGGTCGCGCCAATCGAGGATAAAGGCATTCGCGGCGTCAATGGCCGGCTGGGACAGCAATTCCGGGTGTGCTTCAAGGTAACGCCTTCTGGCGGGCAGGCCGTCAAAGCCACTGGCGAACTGGACGAAGGCGGTCGTCAGATCATTGCTGGTGATGGATTGGCTCATGGGGGGCAGCCGATTACGAATGAAGCCAGAGAATCAACCAGATACACGCTGAAACCAGCAGGTAGGTGCAAATCGCCGCGCCAGCGATGTATTGGAGCTGGTCTTTGCTGATGGTTGTTGCGCGATAGTTGGAGGTATGGGAAGGCGAGCCGATGTAGGCGACTGCAATTAATCCCCAAAAGCCTAGGAGCAATTTGGCCCACCAAGACTTAACGGACACGATGGTTGAAAGGCACACGAGTGCGGCCATGAAAGTCCCAAAAAGGGCTGCGACGATGGTTGTACGGGTCGGATGCCAGAAAATGTAACGACTTGATATGACCCAGGTGCAATAGCCGCCGACCATCATGATTGTCACATAGGCTCCGACCGGCTTCCAAAGCCACCACAGGATGGCCAAATACGCGACGGTTATGGCCGCCTTGATGGCAAGATAAAGGATTGGCTTGCTGGCACCGATTTCATTTGCATTGGGAATTGGGCTCATTCGCATGGGGGTTGGCGGAGCCTTACCGGGAATAAAAGAGGCGCGAACTCGACGCACCCTCGATAGAGGCACCGCGAAGCGCCTGGGCAGAGAAATACGTCAAGCCGCGCCCGATGGGGCGCGTGCCAGACGGTTCTCTGCTGTGAAAATTCGCGGTTTTCTATCGAGACCGTATTTAGCTACGCAAAATTGGTTTGTTTCAGTGCTGCATCATTTTTATTCCGTCCCGGATGTTTTAGAGCGGCGGACGCGGCACGGCAAGGCAATCTTTGGCGGCCGGGCGCGGTTTTTTGGATTAAGCGATTTTGGACCAGGCAATAATGCAGGAAATGAACCGGGGCGCGCGGGATGGCGCTGGGATCGGCCACGAGGCTTGGCATGATGGCAAGATGTTTGCTTTCAGGGAGATATGGCCCCCTCGATAAAAAGATGAGGGGTCTGGATTCGGCAGGCCATCCGAATACCATCACTGAAAAGTAGCAGGCTGAAAAACAGGACTCCAGATGGGTTGGGGCGCGGGAAAAGCATTGCCAAAAGCGCCGGCAGCAGTGCTCGCTGGCGGTTCTGATGGACGGGCTACATTGGCGACCACGGTGGCGATTGCCGGGCCGTGGCCGGGCGCTAGGGCCTCGGATGGGACCACTGGCAATCCTGGTATCAGCCAGTTCAGACATGTGGACGCGGCCAAGGCCGGGGTGGCTTGGGACTTCACTTGGCGGCGACCCATCCGAAATGACGCAACACTTTCGATTTATTTCAACCCTGCCAGGTAATCTTCACCAGTGGCTCGCCGGAAGCTTTCACCATCAAATTGCAAGATAAAGCGACCATTACCAGTAGCATGTTTGATCCGGTCTATGAGCGCGTCGCCCAGGAATTCCTTAAGCTGGTCCAGTGCGAGGTTGCTAATAATGATTGTGGGCTTACGCTGGTCGTAACGGTGTTTAAGCAATTCATCCAGTAACAAGCGTTCATCGTTGGCCAAGGGGGAGCAACCCAGTTCATCCAGTACCAGAAAACGGACATTTTGTGTAACCTCAAGGGGTGAGGGCGGCGCGTCATCATTCTCTTGGTCTTCGTGCGCTTGATAAGCGCGACGAAGGACAATTTCCTTGTGCCGGTAAGTGGCGCGCAGGGCGGTTGTCAACTCGCCCTGGCGAACGTAACGCGCGTCTGCATTATCAAGTTTGCGAACAATGTTTGCCGCCAGCCGCGTTTTACCATTGCCCGGCTTGCCCACGAACAGGGCAAAGCCACTGCCCACTTTATTGATCTGGCCGGCGAATTCCCGGCAAAGTTTAAGGGCGTTCGCACGCTCCGGCGTGGCGGTCTCGAAGGTTTCAAAACTCGTCGTGTGATACTCCGGGGGCAATAAGGCATAGGCACAACGGCAGGACGGACATTTGAGCGACATTCGGAATGAAAAAACATTTGGCAGCGGCTTTGGTTCCACACCATATTGACGAACCACGGGGAACACATCGAAGATACCGTCACTTTCATATGTTGTGTAAACGAGTTGGGTTTGCGGGTGCCGCTTGCAGGTGTACGGCACCGCAAGCTTCTCCTTCCCCCAGGCCCGATATCGGGCGAACTTGTCCTCGCCGGGCTGAAGTTGGATTTGCTCCACGAACCGTTCAGCATTAATTTTATATTGGCTGTCTTGTTTTTGCATATCAGAACGTATCTATTTGTTGTTTATAATTTGAGGAATCAAATTTGCGTGGCGGGACAAACCCACCAGAGCGACCAGGGCGCGCGCCATTTTGGCTGGCACGGCGGGATTGCTGGTTTTGCTCATCCGTCCACCTCTTGCGCAGGTGGGGCAACCACTTGCGGACGGGATTGCCCACGCCATTTACCCATCCGACTGAATCAAGGCGGAGATATTCCACCCGGGCAAACTCCGGCGGGATTCCCGCCTCTTTGGCTTGCTCCACTGCTTCAACTTCATTGCAAGGAATTTCAGAAGCCCCTGTATTATGTATGTTTTCCTTCTTGGGATCTCCTTGAAGGGGATTACCTTCGGCTACATTGGTTTCGCAGGGGTGGCCCTGCATCTCTTTCGCAGGGGTGGACACCGAAACGGATGGAGGGGTATTGGAACCGGAGGGGTTGCTGCCGCCGGCTGATTGCGGGCACCAATGCCACATAGGGGTGAGCCGATAAAACGGGGTCATACCAGGGCGTGTCTCCCGGCTGATCAACCCGCGTTTCACCAGGAGTTTCAAGGCCTTGCGCACCGTCTGCGGGTGCAGTTGGCAAACCCGCGCCATGCTGGCGACGGCGGCAAAGGCAACGCCGCTGCCGGCACGGCGCGAGATGTGACCATAGACGCGGAACTCCGCCGGGCTGAGTCCGTAATCATCCAAGGCGGAGTGGATGAAGGCAGCACCGTAATGCTGGCGGCCGTCCTGAGCCGGTGGCGGTGTTGTGGGCAGGCTGGGAGCATCCCCGGGCGCGATAGCATTGCTTTTTTGAAAAAATGGCGGACTCATACGATCATGCGAATATTTTGAAAGCCGGGCTTCAATACCTCCAGTCGAGAAGCCAAAGCTTCGGCGCGTCGCCGGTCGATCAAAATGCGGACCGATAAACTTGCTTTGGTAAAGTGCATTCCCAAAAATGTCCCGTCCGAGGTTGCCACCATCGCGAAGGATGCCGGCTGGTCTCTTTCAGGATCAATCGAAATAGAAATCCGCGATTCAACTGGGTTCGCACCAGAAAGGTTCAAGGCGGAAATCCCGGCATGAAGGGCGTGAACCAATGACGCTCGTTCCTTTGCAGGCCAGCTCACTTGAAAAATTCGCTCGCCGTCGGTGGCAAACCCGAGGATTAGCCCTGTGCCGAGGGGCGGGTCAACCCAACCAATGATCAGTTTCCGCAACAGCCCATCATAAAACGTCAAATCCCAATTGCCCTGGGTGAGGTCAAACCGTGCCAGGTTATTGAGATTGGATTCGTGGATTCGGTTTTTCATAGGCCGATAAATTAATTGGCACGGGTAATAAGACCTTCACTTTCAACTCGGTGGATTTCCTCAACCGGCACCAAGCGCCGACGGGAAATTATAATAGAGGCGAACCGGCGCTCACGAATGGCGCGGCGGACGGATTCCACATGCCACCCCCAGCGGCTCGCGATTTGATGCGGTGTAAAGCCGAACGAGCCATCGGTCCGATGCAATTTCAGCTTCCGCTTTGTCTTTTTACTCGACTTTAATTCCACTTCACTCATGACTCACCTATTGTTTCCGGCGCTGCACCGTGCAACGTGGATCAGTGTTTAACTGACGCAAACAATTTAACGCAACTCGGCGCAGAACGCGCAAAGTCGAGGGTAACGATTGGAGGAGGGGATGAAACCGAGCTGTAATTAGTGAATCGAATCAGGATTAAGCAGGTCGCCAAAAACAGGAGCAGGTGATAGCAGTATCGACGATAACTCCATGCCACTGGTGTCATAGCCAAGCTGGCCAATTTTTAATTTGAGTTTGGCTTTGCTGCGGTGTGACCATTGCTTGAGCCCGGTCTTGGGACAGTCAATTTTCCTAGCCTGCGCTGCTCTCACAATATCTTTCCATCGCCAATCGAACTTTGGGTTTTCAAAGATGGGGCGATTATCATGAATCCAAACCAGAAAACCGAGGTATGGATTCTTACCAAACTTGGGTTTGCGGCTCATGGCTTTAAATTTCAGTTTCTTTTGCCAGGTGAGCTTCGGATATTCTTTCCGCATAAACTCATCCATTGCCTTTTGATTGCATATATTGAGCGCGGCCAATCTCGCCAGATAAAGGTAATGGGGCACACGCGCCCGCAAGAGGTATGGAGGATTTGGCACCCCGCGCGCCCGCTCAAGATATGGCAGCCTGGTGTCGCTGCGCATGTCGGGAACCTGGTAGAGGTATTTGCTTAAGACCTCGAATGCATTGGCCCGGGCGACGGTGTAGCCATTTTGGCAGTTTATGAGTATTTGAATTTGCGCCAGAGTGGGGGATTTGCATTCCAACAGGCCCGGGTGAATTTGCCCGATCTCCGCAGCCACGCGAAAAATAACCACGCGACCGGCGGCATGGCGGTTGGCGTCAGCAAATCCCCAATTTCTGGCAACCAGGTCACGATGGTTCTTCGTTGTTGTGGCAATGTAATCCATCAAGCTGGACCAGCGGCACGCGGCAATCAACGCGTGATAAAATTCAAACCAGTCCAGCGGCAGGTATTTGAATTGCTTGCGAAGCTTTTTGGCGAATTCAACATGAATGGTGGATTCGTGTTTTAATTTGTAATCAGCCAAAGTCAGAATTGTCCGCTTTTCGTCCGGCAGCAAATCGTCGGGTAATGCGTTCCAAGCTGGCCAGATCAGGGCGAGCTGGGAGTCGGTGGCCGGTTTCCTTGCCAATCGCTCTTTGCGGCGAAACATGGCGTTTACCTTTTTCAAAGCAGCCGACAAGTCAAGTTGTCCAGGCGTCTGGATGGTAGTTTCCACGCGTACTCGCTTCCGCTCAGGCAACTTTTGATTCCTGAACTGTCTGAGGTTCAACCGGCTTGATGGTGGTGTCAAGAAACTTGCCCAGGCCGACATTAATACGCGCCTTCTGGTCGGCATAGTGCCGGGCGGTGGTGGTGATGTCCGAATGCCGCAGGAACTTGGAGGCGGCGTAGATGCCCTGTTCGGTGGCGATGATTGCGCCCACTTCCTTGCGCAGTTCATGGAGGGGCTTGTTGGCCTTGATCCCCTTGCCCCGTAGCCAGATGTTGAGACGGTCGAAAGTGTCTTCGCAGCGGTAGAACGCCCGTAGCGCCTCTGGTTGGGGTGCGTGCGGGCTTTTAAGGATGAATTGCGACCAAGGCTCCGGTTTACCCGTCGGAGCGGGCTGCAATGCCTGGAGTTCAGCGGTGACTTCCGGGTCAATCGTGATGTCCGCAGCCGAGTCGCGAGTTTTGAGGTGAAGCCATTCGGTTTCTTCCAGTCGCAGGATATGGTCGTTAAAATTTAACATCCGCCATTCAGCAGAATCAATTTCCGCCTTCCGCATCCCGGCGAACAGGCCAAGTAAAAAGGCTTTGTAGACTTCCGGGTCGGATTCCCGCAAATCGTTTCGGGCGGCCGCAATAAGGGCTTTCGCGTCGATCTTGCTGACGTATTTCTGTGAGCCGGATTCTTCCAGTTCCACACCAGCGAAAGGCAGCACTGCCGGGAGCTTTAATCCCTTGATCTCACGGAGCAGGCCCGGGCTGAATAGCGACCGGGCGCAACGAATGTAGGTGTTCACGGTGCGCCGGGCGGACGCAATGGCGGCGGCGGCATGACCGGCGATGGCCACGCGGTCGCGCTTCCATTTGTTCACCCGGTCAGGGGTGACGCGTTCCAGCCGGATCTCGTCAATCCGTTGCGCCCAAACCGTGTGGCCACCGGTGCGGTAATCATATTTGCTTTCGCCTTTCTTGAGCGTGATGCCAAATGATTCGGCGATGACGGTCCGGAAGCATCGGCGGTAGTTGTCAAAGGTGCGAGCGCGGATTTTACGCGTAAGGTCCACGGCGGCCAGATAATCACCCACGGTGACGTCGAGTTTAGGATGGCTATCGGCATCCGGCCTAAACTTGGCCAGGGTGGCGTCCCAGCCATTGGCTTTGAGGAAGGTGAAGATATCGCGGGCCTTGATGGCGGCACTATCCTGGTTGGTGGTGTTTAGCCCAAAAAACTCGCGGCGGCCGCCATGTTGAATCCGAACGTACAGGTCGTTGACCTCTTTTTGCCGACCATCGTAATCGTAGGACCGGCGAAACAACCGGGCTTTCCAGTAATCGGAGTGTGTCCGGGAAAGTGTGCGCTTGGCTTTGCGTGATTCCGGTGGGCTTTTCAAAAGTGGCGCAGCGACATTTTTCTGAGCCACTTCTGAGCCACTTTGCCGGTTTTCGAGGGTGGTTTCGGGTTGTGCCAGATTGCTTTCTATTATTGTTTTCATTGGCTTTTCAGGTTGTTTTTACCGTGCTTTAAAGCAATTTGACACAACTTAAAACAGTCGTCAAGGGCGGGACTACGGATCAGCAGGTTAGAGGTTCAACTCCTCTTGGGTGCACCACTCTTTTCAATCAAGGAAAGCTGTGGTTGGTTGAACTCCCGTGTTTTTAAAATAAATTTAGAACTGCTTTCACTGCGCCTCTTCCGAGCCACTGTTGCCGCAACAAAGGGGATTTTTCGGTAACAATCAAACTGGGGTGTCGGGAAATACTTCCGGAAATACGAGAAAATAATATGCTGTCCTAGTCTTCGTGCCAGCTTGTCAGGAGTCACCAAGAACCAGCCAGCCAGGGTCGAAATGAACCAGCCAGTCAATTCACGTAACTGATCATTTTCATTCCAAAAAACTCCCGTAACGCGCTGCTATGGAGGTTTTTGGAGTGAAAATGCTCATTTCGCCTATGCAAAGTCAGTGGCTGGTTCATTTCGATCTTTCGTGGCTGGTTTTGATTCGACCAGTGACAGCCAGCTTATCACTGAGCGCTAAAATGGACCAATCAGCCATCCGCAAATTTTGCCGGGGATTTGTTTGATGGTTAGCGTATGCCCAAATTTTATACACCTGACACTACGTGCCGATAGGATTTGGAAACCGTCGTGCGGGGTGCCACCAGCCAGGCTGCCAATTCGAACTAAACTGATAAGCCTGGCCCGCCGTGGACATGAGCAATGCCACAGGAATGTTGCCAGGCGTGCAACGTATGCTGGATGATGGCGTCCACGCCCAACCCGTGTTTGACCTGCGCAAAAACATAGGGTCCGCTGCCCCGCATATTGCGGGTGTCTCGCTCCATCACTTTTAAATCCGCACCGACCGCCAAGGCAAGGTCAGTTTTATTAATGACCAGCAAGTCTGACTGGGTGATGCCAGGACCGCCTTTGCGCGGAATTTTGTCACCACCAGCCACGTCAATCACCTGAATCGTGTAATCCGCCAGTTCCCGGCTGAAGCAGGCCGCCAGATTGTCACCGCCGGATTCGATGAACAGGATTTGGGGATGAAAAGCACGATGCAATTCTTCCAGCGCCAGCAAATTGGCCGAAATATCTTCGCGAATGGCGGCATGGGGACAACCGCCCGTTTCCACGGCGCGAATGCGTTCGGCAGGCAAGGCCTGGTGGCGGGTGAGAAATTCGCCGTCCTCGCGGGTGAAGATGTCGTTCGTGACCACGGCAATGTTCATTTTGCCGCGCAAGTGCAGGCAAAGCTGGAGCATCAGGGCGGTTTTGCCGCTTCCCACCGGGCCACCCACACCAACGGTGAAAGCGCGCTGCCGGAAATCGCGGTCGAGGGGGGCGTCGCGATCATGAAAGTGGCCGGGATGATCCATGAGATCATGGACATGACCATTACCATCATGCGAACCGGAATGGAGGTGCAAGGAATTTTTCATAGTGGTTAATCGCCCTTAGCTTTGGAAAAGGCGGGAGTAAAGTCGATCTTGCGCGCCCTGCCACAAGTCCAGCAAAGGCGACGTTTGGGCCAAATTATCAATGGTCAAGGACTGGCACTCGGTGAACACTCGTTCCGCCGCGGGCGCCAGCCGGTGTTGCTGGATTTGGGCTTCCATGGGACCGACAATATTCAAGCGCACGGCAGCGGCCAGGACACTGCGCAGGTGGCTGAAGAAAAACAGGCGGCCAGTGGTTTCGGCGGAGATTCGCAAGTGCCCCATGCTGGCGCCGAAAACCGGGGCGAAGTGGCGGCAGGGTGATTCCGGCAGCGCGACGGCGAATATCTTTTGGGCGGCGGCCAGGAAAGCCCGGCCTTGCAAACGGCTGGCACGGTTGGCCACATGATTGGTGGTGAAGGCGTCGCAGAGTTGGTCCAATTCGGCGAGGCGTTCCCCCTCCGCATGGGCGGTGGTGACCAATGGCAGGACGGCGTGGCCGAGTTGATCCAGGCCGGCCTCAATGAAAGAAATGAGATGGTCTCGGTGGCGAATCTCGCCATGTTGCCAGGCGGCCTCAAGTCCGGCGGAATGGGCAAAGCCACCGGTGGGAAAAGCCGAGTCCATGAGTTGCCAGAGGAGCCAGTCCTGGCTGGAGGCAACGGGAGCCATCGCGGCGCTGGGATCCAACTGAATTTGCGTAGCGGGGCGATTCATGGAATGCCAGGAAAAGATCCCACAACCGACCTCCAACATCCAGAGGCTAACCAAGTTCCAAATTTCGGTGGATACACTCGGTGGCTGCCGATGGGGCGTGCAACTCCAATTTGAAACGGATATTGAAATTGAAAACCAGCGCGCTTCATCAAAATAAATAGTAGCGCTGGGCCAGGGGGAGTTTTTTGGCGGGTTCGCAGGTGAGGAGCTCGCCATCGGCCCGGACTTCGTAAGTTTCGGGGTCCACCGTGATTTTGGGCATGGCATTGTTCCACTTGAGGTCTTTTTTTCCCACCTGGCGGCAGCCTTTGACCGCTTCGATGCGTTTGTTGAGGCCATATTTTTTGGCGACACCTTTGGATTGACACAACTGGCTCACAAAGGCAATGGAACACGGACCCGTGGCCTGGCCAAAACTGCCAAACATGGGCCGCATGTAGACTGGCTGCGGCGTGGGGATGCTGGCATTGGGATCACCCATCTGGGCCCAGGCAATCACGCCGCCTTTGATGACCATTTCCGGTTTAGCCCCAAAGAAAGCCGGCTTCCAGAGCACCAGGTCGGCGAGCTTGCCGACTTCCACGGAGCCAATGATATGTGCCATACCATGCGCCAGCGCCGGGTTGATGGTGTATTTGGAGAGATAACGTTTGATGCGGAGGTTATCATTGTCCCCCTGCTCTTCCGGCAGCCGGCCGCGCTGCTGTTTCATTTTGTCGGCCGTCTGCCATGAGCGGGTAATAACCTCGCCAATCCGGCCCATGGCCTGGGAATCCGAACTCATCATACTGATGGCGCCAAGGTCGTGCAGGATATCCTCGGCGGCGATGGTTTCACCGCGGATGCGGCTTTCGGCAAAGGCCACATCCTCCGGCAAATTGGGGTCAAGATGATGGCACACCATGAGCATGTCCAGATGTTCATCAATGGTGTTGACCGTGTAGGGCTTGGTCGGATTGGTGGAACTGGGCAGGACATTAGGCTCACCGCAAATGCGAATGATATCCGGCGCGTGGCCCCCGCCGGCACCCTCGCTATGGTAAGTATGAATCGTGCGCCCTTTGAACGCGGCGATGGTGCCTTCCACAAAAGCGGATTCGTTCAAGGTGTCAGTGTGAATGGTCACCTGAATATCGTATTTATCCGCCATGCTGAGGCAGCAGTCAATGGCCGCCGGGGTGGTGCCCCAATCTTCATGTAGTTTCAGGCCAATGGCCCCCGCCAGAATTTGCTCAGGCAAGCCGGCAGGCTGGGCGGTGTTCCCCTTGCCGGTGAAACCAAAATTGAGCGGCAGTTGGTCCACGGCCTTTAGCATCATCTCCAGGTAAAAAGAACCCGGGGTGCAGGTGGTGGCGCAAGTACCGACGGCCGGCCCGGTGCCACCGCCTACCATGGTGGTAAGCCCGGCTGCGATGGCTTCGTGGGCTTGCTGCGGACAGATGAAATGGATGTGCGTATCGAGGCCGCCGGCAGTGACAATGAGGCCCTCGCCCGCGATGACCTCGGTATTGACGCCGATGATCAAGTTCTTGGCCACACCAGCCATGACGTCGGGATTACCGGCTTTCCCGATACCGGAGATGAGCCCGTTTTTAATGCCGAGGTCAGCCTTGTAAATGCCGGTGTAGTCCATGACCAGCGCATTGGTGATGACGCAATCCAGCGCGTCGGCGTCCCCAATGCCGGCGGCCTGCCCCATGCCTTCGCGGATGACTTTGCCGCCGCCAAATTTGCATTCGTCACCATAAACCGTGTAATCGCGTTCGACCTCTAAAATGAGCGACGTGTCGCCAAGCCGGACTTTGTCCCCGGTGGTGGGGCCAAACATATTGGCATAATGGGAACGTTTCATGGTGTGCGACATATCAGGAAGGTTGGTGGGCGAAACCGCGTTGGACAATACGTTTCAAGGCGGCCTTTTTGCCAGCGGCGGAAACCTTGCCACTGGCCAGGTTGTTGCCACCGCGAATGATCCGCCGGCCGGCAATGTCCACCAGTTTCACTGTTTTGGTTTCGCCGGGTTCAAAGCGCACCGCCGTGCCTGCGGGAATATCGAGCCGCTTGCCGTATGCGAGACCACGATCAAATTTCAAGGATCCGTTCGTCTCGATGAAATGATAGTGACTGCCGACCTGAATGGGACGGTCGCCCAAGTTGGTCACCGGGAGGCTGGCCGTGGCGCGACCGGCATTAAGTTCAATGTCGCCGGCTTTGATTTCACAGGCTCCGGGCACCCCATCATCGGGCACAGATTGGAAGACACTGAGCGCCGGCACTGGTAAAAAGCTGCCGTGCAAGGCCAGCGCGAGATCACCATTTTCATTCGCGATGGGATGGTGCACCGTAACCAGCTTGGACCCGTCGGGGAAAGTACCTTCGACCTGCACATCATAGATCATCTCGGATACACCGGACATGACCTGGTTGAAACCCAGAAACTGGCGGCCCAGGTTCATTAACTCGGCCACCGTGCGACCATCGCGGATGAATTCGAGCAATTGGGTGGCAATGAGGGCCACGGTCTCGGGGTGGTTCAACCGCAGTCCGCGGGCGAGGCGTTTCTGCGCCAGAAACCCGGCGTTGTGCAGCAATAGTTTGTCAATTTCGCGGGGAGCAAGATGCATATATTCACCATTTACGAGCCCAAGGATCATCGCCCAATATTTCGCGGGCAAAGAGCAAATGCTGGCGCAATTCACGCCCAACTGCCTCGACGGACTCACCGGCCACGCGCAATAACGCGCCGTCCGCCAGCGGACTGGCACTGGTAATGAGGGGCCCCTGGCGATGTACCGGACGCGTGGCGATCTCCGCCAGCAAGGCGGCGGCGGCAGCCTGCATGGTTGGTCCAATCAATAAAAGCAGCCCAAGGCAATCAAAGCGGCCCAAGCGATGGGGTGAGGCGGCCAGCGCATCACCAGCCCCAAGGGAAAGTGCGTCTAAAAACACCCGTTTACCGTTGACGAACACCTCGTTGCGACTGGAAAAACGTTGGAAGGCCCAACGCTCGCCCCGGGCGGAACGACCGGCGCTCAGCCAATCCACCAACGCAAGCCCCGCACTCGGGGCGAGTCGGAATTCCTGGCGCTGAAGGTAAGTGGAACCGGCATAAGCGGAGACGGCATCCGGTGCGAAAATGAGCGTGGCCTGATCGGCAACCGCGGCCGCAGTGACGTGTCCGCAGGGGCGCAAACCTTGATTGCGATATATTTTGGTGGCCGCCTGGGTCCCAAAAAAGCAACGGGTGTTGGGCCCGAGGCTCAGGTCCAGCCGGGTTTGGTCACCCGCCACAAAGCCGCCGCCGAAACTGCTAAGATAACTCCACACACTGCGGCCCCGCGCACGGGGAGTGAGGAGTTTAAGCGGGGTGCTGGCGAACGCGGAGGTGACGGTGCTTGCGCCCAATACTGAATCCACCGCCAGTGCCGCGCAACTGGTTGTGGGCAGAATGGTGTTGTTCAGGGAAACCACGATTCAAACAGTCAGGTGTTTCTTTACCACGTCATCGTTGAGGTGCGCAATGGGGCCTTCGGCAACCACCGCACCGCGATCCATGATGTAAAAACTGTCCCCTACGCTGAGGCAAAAGTCGAGATATTGTTCAACCAGCAGGATGCTGATTTTGCCTTCCTTTTTAATTTTTACCAGGGTGTCGCCAATTAGGTCGATGATATTGGGCTGAATCCCTTCGGTGGGTTCGTCGAGAATCAAGATCTTGGGATTGGTCAGCAAGGCCCGGGCCATGGCGAGTTGCTGTTGCTGCCCGCCACTGAGCACGCCACCTTTGCGCTGCAGGAATTCCTTAAGGATGGGGAACAACTCCAGCACGCGCTCCACAGGCTCGACATTGCGAACCCCATGAACGACAAGGCCGATTTTCAAATTTTCCCAAACGGTCAGATGCGGAAAAATGTCGCGTCCCTGGGGCACGTAACCGATGCCTTGGCGTGCGCGGGCATCGGGCGCCATGCCCATTAATTCAGTGCCGGCGAGCTTGACCGAGCCAGTGTCGGTTTTAATCAGGCCCACAATCGACTTGAGGGTGGTGGTTTTGCCAACCCCGTTGCGCCCCATCAGACAGACCAGGCTGCGCTCGGGCACAGTGAGATTGACCCCGCGCAAAATTCGGGAACCTTGCAACGAGACCGTGATGTTGGAAAGTTGCAGCATGATTAGTGTTTCTTTTTGCGTCCGAGGTATACCTCCATGACTTTTTCGCTATTTTGCACCTCGTCCACGGTGCCTTCGCACAAAACGGAACCCTGGTGCAAAACCGTCACTTTACGGGCAATCTGGCGGACGAAAGTCATGTCGTGTTCAATAACTACAATGCTGTGTTTGCCCTCCAGGCTGAGGAGCAGTTCGCCCGTTTTGTGGGTTTCCTCGTCGGTCATGCCGGCGGCGGGCTCATCCACCAGCAGGAGCTTGGGGTTCAGGGCCAGCAGCATGCCAATTTCCAGCCATTGTTTCTGGCCATGACTGAGCGCGCCGGCCTTCCAATCTGCTTTCCCCTCAAGCGAAACGATTTTAAGCACATCGTAAATTCTGTCCCGGCGCTCTTTGGTGACACGAGAAAACAGGGTGGTCCACACACTACGGCTGCCTTCCAGCGAGAGCCAGATATTTTCAAACACGGTGTGCTCGATGTAAACGGAGGGAGTCTGGAATTTACGTCCAATACCGAGGCGCGTAATTTGGGCCTCATTCAGTTTGGTCAGGTCAGTGTCGAAACCAAATTCGATTTTTCCGCTGTCCGGCTTGGTGCGGCCGGTGATCAAATCCATCATGCTGCTCTTGCCGGCGCCATTGGGGCCGATAATGACGCGCAACTCGCCTTCGTCCATGTAAAAGGTCAGATTGGAAATGGCCCTGAACCCCTCAAAGGATTTATTAACCTCCTCCAAGGTCAGTATGAATTTTTTGGATGGCGGCATGGTCACTTAAGATTTGGCTTAATCTGCTCCTCGACCCGCTTGGAATTGGCCACTTCGGAGGCATCAGTTTTGGGCTGTTGAAAACGGCGCCTCAGGGCCCCGATCTGGGCCGGGAGGCCAACGATGCCCTTGGGCATGAAGAGGGTGACCAAAATAAAGGTTAAGCCGAGGAACATGAGCCAGAGATCTGGATAAGCGCGGGTGGCCCAGCTTTTCATGGCGTTAACGGCAAAAGCCCCGATGACCGGACCGATGAGCGTGCCACGGCCGCCCACCGAAACCCAGACAATGGCTTCCAGTGATTTATCCGTGGCCATTTCACTGGGGTTGATGATGCCCACCTGGGGAACGTAAAGCGCCCCGGCCAGGCCGGCAATGATGGCGGCCAGGACAAAGACGAAAAGCTTGAAATGCGCGGTGGCATAGCCGGAAAAAAGCACGCGATTTTCACTATCGCGTATGGCACATTGCACCTTGCCAAATTTCGAGTTGGTCAGCCATTTACACAGGCCATAAGTGGCGAGGAGTAACAGGACGCTGCAAATATAAAGTTCGCGCTGGGTAGCTGGCAGGCGCAGGTCGTGACCGGCAATAAATTTGAAATCGGTGAAACCGTTATTCCCCCCCATGAGCATGTCATTGCGAAAAAACAAAAGGCACCCGGCATATGTCAGGGCCTGTGTGAGAATGGAAAAATAAACCCCCTTAATCCGGGAACGAAAGGCCAGAAAACCAAATCCCAAAGCCACCACGGCGGGCAGCAGAATTGCCATCATCGTGGCGAACTTAAAGCTGGAAAAAGGCTGCCAAAAGGCCGGCAATTTGCTCCAGCCCAGAAACACCAGAAAGTCCGGGATGGGTTGGTGGTACTGCCCCAAGTCGCCAATCATGCGCATGAGATACATGCCCATCATGTACCCGCCGAGCGCAAAAAAGAGGCACTGGCCAAGACTCAGCAGTCCGGTATAACCCCAGAGCAAATCCACACTAATGGCCACGATGCCATAACATAGGTACTTCCCATAAAGATTAATGGTGAAATCGCTGACATGAAGAACGGAACCTGGCGCGGTGAACGCGTTGAGTCCCGGCAGAATGAACAGGAGAAACAAGGCGGCGACCGCCACGAACCAAAGCTCGTAATTTGTCGGTTTATGCATAGATTACTCTAATCAAGACTACGGCCCCGAATGGCAAACAGCCCGCCGGGTTTCCATTGGAGGAACAGAATGATGCACGTCAGAACAATAATTTTTCCCAGCACCGGCGAGCCCAGCAACTGTTGTAGCACTTGGTCAGCAGTGCCGATGCCAAGCGCAGAATAAACGGTGCCAATAATGCTGCCCACGCCTCCCACCACCACGGTCATGAAACTGTCCACGATATAACTTTGCCCCAGACTCGGGCCGACATTGCCGATTTGCGAAAGGAAGGCTCCGGCCAGGCCCGCCAGGCCCGAACCAAAGGCAAAAGTTAACATGTTTACCCGGGTGGTGCGCACGCCCATGCAGGAGGCCATGGAGCGGTTCTGCATCACCGCACGAATCAACAAACCCAGCGGCGTCTTGGCAAGCAAAAGCCAGGTGCCGAGCACGATCATGATCGCAAAACCAATTACAAACAGGCGGTTATAACCAAAGGAAACATCATTCAAAGTACAATGGCCGAGCAACCAGGTGGGGGAATTAACTTGGACGTTGTTGGCACCAAAAACCATCCGGAACAACTGTTGCATGACGAGGGAAACACCCCAGGTGGCCAGGAGGGATTCGAGCGGCCGACGGTAGAGAAACTGAATCACCGCCCGCTCCAGAACCAAGCCGGCGAGCGCAGCCGCCAGAAAGCTAAGGGGCAACACAAAGAGAAAGTAGCTTTGATAGAACCAACCAGTGGCATTCAAGCCTGGGAGGCTGAGGCTGAAGCCAAGTTGTTTGCCCATGAAGCTGAACGGCAGGTTAATGGCAAACGCAAAACCGGTGCCAAATAAGTTTTGCACCACATAGCTAGTGTAGGCACCTATGGCGATCATTTCGCCGTGGGCCATGTTGATGACCCCCATCAAGCCGAAGGTAATGGCCAACCCCAGGGCGACCACCAACAAAATCGAACCCAAGCTGATGCCGCGGAAAATAGTGCCAAAAAAATTGACCCACCAGATGTGGCTCTGAATCGACCCCACGGCCGCGTTGGCCGCTTTGATCAGTTGGGGATCCGTTTTGGGCGAGGCCGCAAGTTTTTGCAGTGTCTCAAGATTGCCAATGGAATGCAGCGCCGCCAAATGCCCGACGGCAGCAATTTGAACTTGGGGATCCCGATCGCCGATTTGCAGGGAGGCAATGCCTTCCAGAATGGCACGCTTGACTGTTGAATCGGTTTCTTTGGTGAGACGCGCCTGCAGGATGGGTACGTACATGCTCTTCTGGGAGTTGCCCAGCTTGGTAACGGCGGAGAAGCGCGCGTCTTTGTCCGGACTGGCCAGCGCCAGGGTGTCTACAGTCTGCCTAATGGCACTGCGTAAACGCATATCAGTATCGGCGGCAATCAAATCGTTATCCCCAAAGCGCAATTCCTTGCCGGCGGCATCTTTCAAAAATTCACCGTCACTGAGGCGAATGGCCCGGGCTTTGCCAGTCGCGTCCTGGGCATCCTCCAACAGCACGGGCTGCTTGGTGCCATCGGGCGATGGATACAGATAAATACTGCCGCGGGTCCAGGCCAGGAGCGTATCTCCGACCAGTTTAGAACCCGTCTCGCTCAAATCATTGAGCAATGTTTGCCGGTCACCATCGATGCCCAGAATCACCTGCACCAATTCTTTGCGAATAGCGGGTGAGTCCGGCCCGCCCGAGTCGGCGGCCAGGGCCAGACCCGCAGCGGCACACCACGTTAATATGGCCAGATATTTGCGCAGAGATTTCATCCTATTATAAAAGGGGCGGAGCCCTGGCTCCGCCCCCAAACAAGTTAAACAACTAACAATCAACATTTCGGAACAAACAACTAACACTAATTATTTCGCCCCCAGCTTCGCGTCCAAGCCCTTCAACATGAAGGGCTCGCCGTAAACCTGGTCAAAGGTTTGGACAATCTTGAACTGGCCATTAGCCTTGGTTTCCCCAATGTATACGTTCTTTGTGGCATGGTGGTTGGCTTGCATCGTAATTTTTCCACCGGGACCGGCAAAACTATCCGTGCCCGTTTCCAAAGCGGCACGCACTTTGTCCACGTCGAAGGAGCCGGCTTTTTCCACCGCTTGTTTCCACAAATAAACGCCGTCGTAGGAAAGCACCATGGGGCTGTCCACCGCCCGCTTTTCCTTGATTACACCGGGATGGGTTTGGGTGCCCAGCCAGTCAAACCAACTTTTCATGAAGGCGGTGTTTTCCGGCGTGGTGAGGGACATGAAATAGGTCCAGCAACCTAATTCACCAACCATGTCCTTGGTGGGCATGCTGCGCAATTCGTCCTCCGCGAGACTGAATGAAACCACCGGGCAATCGCTCGGGGTCAGGCCGGCGGCAACGATTTCCTTGAAGAAGGGCACGTTTGAATCACCATTGATGGTGTTGATCACGCACGCATCCCCACTGGCGGCGAACTGCTTGATTTCCGCGACAATCTGCTGGAAGTCGGTGTGACCAAACGGAACGTATTTGCCGGCGGAAATGACCTTGCCATCTGCGTCTTTGCGCAAACCGCCGCCAATATTTTCAATGGTGATCCCGTGCAACAACAGGTATTTGTAAAGAATAAGATCAGTGGTTTGGGGGTACACGTAGTCCGTGCCGATCAGGTAAAACTTCTTCTTGCCCTGGGCGAGCAGGTAATCAACCGCCGGCGTGGCCTGTTGATTCACGGCTTCGGCCGTATAGAAAATGTTCTTGGACAGCTCTTCACCCTCGTATTGCACCGGGTAAAAGAGCAGTCCGTTATCCTTTTCATACACGGGCAGCACAGATTTCCGGCTCACCGAGGTCCAGCAGCCAAAGGTCACCGCCACTTTGTCCTCTTCGAGCAGTTGCTTGGCTTTTTCGGCAAAGAGCGGCCAGTTGGAGGCGCCGTCCACCACCACCGGTTCGATTTTGTAAGATTTGTCCCCCACTTTGATGCCGCCGGCCGTGTTAATTTCGTCGAAGGCATAGAGCAGGACGTCCCGCAGCGAGGTTTCGCTAATGGCCATGGTGCCACTCAAGGAGTGCAACACGCCGACTTTGACCGTGTCATCGGCGAGGACACTGCTGGTCAGGCTCAGGCCTGCCGTCAGGCCCATTAAACTGTGCAGATATTTATTCATAAAATGACTGAAATATGGTTTAAATAGAATTGGTTTTGAAATTTCGATTTAAGTTTTAGAACAGATAGGAAGCCCCGGCACCGATGATGACCTGGTCGCGCTTGCCGCCAAATCCACCGGCATAGGAGGTGTGGTTGTAACGGATTTCCGGCTGGATTTTGAGGGCCGCTGTAGGATGGAGATTGAAAGTGAAGGTGAAGCTTTCCAATTCTCCCTGACTGCCGGTCGAGGTGATGCCTGAGCCGGTACCGAAAGGAGTCGGGGCTCCAAAGGTGGTATTCAGTCCCCAACCATCCTGGTCATTCAGGAATTCCGCGCGGAGAGCAACCCCCACCTTGGAGGTAAAGTCGTACCAAGCCCAACCACCCACTGACCAGAGTTCGGCACTCGTGCTGTTATCCTTATGGAAGTCAAAATAGTCGGCCTCGAAGCCCGTGCCGAGCTGTGAAGTTACCTGATAACCACCAATGATGGAGGCGCCATTAACACTCAAAGTACTGCCAGAGCCGTCTCCGGCAAAGCCAATGACGTTAAACCAAGCATCCTTGCAAGGGGTGAAATTCAGGCTGCCCATGATGGATTTGCCCTGATTGGCATCCACCGGACCTTGATACAGCCCATTGCTGACCCGAAATTTGGCATCCAGCCAGTCGGTGAAGGCATAATCGAGTTGCACGCCGGCTGCCGGCCCATTGCCGGTATAAAACCATTGGTAGCCCTGGGAGAAATTCGGATTGGCCGCGCCGCCATCGCCCGATTCCCAATTCAACAGGGAAATTAACTCGCCGGCTTCAATCTTCAACCCTTTACCGATGGGGGCGTTGAGTTCAACATACCCTTCGCGCAAGTAATCAAAACCAGTGGTGCTGCTGCCCGAATTCAAAACGGGAGCGTCTTCGCCCGCCAGCAGCGAAACACGATAACCCGCGGACCAGTCAGTTTCGCTCCGCACGACCGCCGGACTGGCAAAAGATATTTTCACCTTGTTTATGGAAAAGCTGTTATCCTTGTTGTTCCACAGGTAACCACCGTTTCGGCCGGAGGCGGGATGATCAAGATTCCCGAAGTAGGAGGCTTGCACATATCCGCTAATGGTCATGTCCGTGACGGCGGAAACCAGTTTAGGGGCCGGTGTGCCACTGGGCATAATGCCTTGCTTCTGGGCCAGTTCTTCCAACGCCATAACGCGCGCTTTCAGATCCTGATTTTCCTTCTCCAAGGTGCCCGTATCTTGGGCGAGCACCATGGCGGCACCGCTCATAAGCACCCCGCCGATTGCCAAGCCCCGGTTGACCGGTTTGGATCCAAAGGTTTTCTTCATAGTTTTTTTCATTAAATGTCAATAACGTCGATCTTTGATTAATTAAATGGTCTTGGGCGATTTTTGCCCAATGCCCGCACGATTGGATCACCAGCAGGTCAGATGCCAGCCTGGTTCGCCACCCCCTTGGCAATAATTGAATATTTTTAAGCGTTGGATTGAATTCTTTTCAATAATGAATGCAACCGGCCTCATGGAAAGTTGAAAGCTTGCTTCGGGACCACCCAAAAAACCGGTCGGCATGCTGCTGGCGAGGCTTGTTTTGTGGGTCGCCCCGGCTGCGTGGTTTATCGCCCCTGCTTGGCAAACATAGTTATCATGTCGTCTTTTTACCAAGCTGGACAAAACATTTCAGGCAGCGACGACCGACAATCAATGCACGCCCTGCCCGCACCACCAACCTGAGTGATTACTTGTGTATGACCTCACAACGAAAGCGGCAACATCGATGGCAGCGGGTTGCGAACTAATAATTTTTAACCGCCAGTTTTTGATTGAGTTCTTTCATGAGGAAAGGCTCGGCAACGAAGGGCTCCGCCACCACCTGCGGGAACGTTTCCAGAATCTTGAACTGACCATGACTATTGGTTTCTCCAATGTAAATATTTTTGGTGCAATGATGATTGGCCTGAACCGTAATCTTCCCGCCCGGCCCGTTAAAGCTAATGTCACCGGATTCAAGCACTGCGCGCACTGTGTCGACGTCAAATGTACCGGCTTTTTCAACTGCCTTCTTCCAGAGATAAACGCCATTGTAAGACAGCACAATGGGGCTGTCCACGGCCCGCTTTTCCTTGATGACACCCGGGTAGCTTTCAATTTTCAGCCAGTCGTGCCAATTTTTCAGGAAGCTCTTATTCTGCGGTGTTTTGAGTGACATGAAATAACTCCAGCACCCAAGCTGGCCGGCCAGTTTTCTGGTTGGCAGGCTGCGCAGCTCATCTTCCGCCAGGCTGAATGAAACCAATGGACAGTCCTCCGACGGCAAACCTGCGGCGATGATTTTCTTAAGGAAGGGGATGTTCGAATCGCCGTTAATCGTATTAATGACACAAGCATCACCGGCGGCCACAAATCGTGCAATATCCGCCACAATGTGCTGAAAATCAGTGTGGCCGAAAGGAACATACCTGCCCGCCGCAATCACCTTGCCAGATTCATCCTTGCGCAAACCGCCACCAATATCCTCAGGCAGAACCCCATGCAACAACAGATATTTGTAGAGGATCAAATTGGTGGTTTGGGGATAAACGTAATCAGTGCCAATCAGGTAGAATCTTTTCCGGCCGCGGGCCAGTAGGTAATCCACGGCGGGTATGGCCTGTTGGTTGACAGTTTCGGCAATATAAAAAATGCTCTTGGACATTTCTTCCCCTTCATATTGCACTGGATAAAATAGCAATCCATTTTCCGTTTCAAAAACTGGCTGCACAGACTTTCGGCTGACCGATGTCCAGCAGCCAAAAGTGACCGCCACCTTGTCCTCCACCAGTAGCTCGCGGGCTTTCTCGGCAAACAATGGCCAATTGGAGGCGCCATCGACCACAACCGGGTCAATTTTAAAGGACTTTCCGCCCACTTTGATGCCGCCGGCATTATTAATCTCATCAAAGGCAAACAACAAAATATCGCGCAAGGAGGTCTCGCTAATAGCCATCGTCCCGCTCAAGGAGTGGAGCACTCCGACTTTGACAGTGTCTTGAGCTTCCAGATCGGTTTCCTCCGCGCGCTTCCGGCAGAGTTTCAACAACGTCGATTCGGTCAGGTTAAGTGTGCGATTCTGGGAATGCACAAAACCCCAGGTGCGCTCAAAACTGCCGCGCCCATAAGGCAGGGCAACCAGCGAATGCTCTTCCAATTCCCTGATGATGCTCCACCTCGGCAGAAAGCTAATGGCCATGCCACGATTGACCAGTTCCTTGATGATGCCCAAATTTTCAATCTCACCAAGGATTTGCAAATTAATTTTTTGCTTGGCCATAAAATCCTCCACTTGCTTCCGTTGCCGGCTGGACCCCTTGATCAAGAAGCAGGGATATTTACCAGCGTCATCCCGCAGTGTACTGCTCTTAAAGGTGAGCGGATGCGCTGGTTTAGCGATCAGGCAAAACTGGTCGGTAAGTATTGGGAAAAAGTCCACAGCTTCGTGGTCCGCTGGCTTTTCCGTAAAAATCACATCCACATGATTACTTTCCAGCCGACTGAAAGATTCATCCGAATCAAAAGATTCCACTTGTAACAGGCTGTTGGGATATTCCTTGTGGAATTTCAATAATACCGGTGCGAGGAACGCTGAAAGAAAAACCGCATCCGCCGCAAATCGCAATCTCCGTGTCCCCCATTTATTTAAATAGGTTAATGTGCGACGTGCCTGTTCCAATTCCTCGAGGGCCCGCTGGGCGTGGTATAGGAGCGCTTCGCCCGCCTCGGTAAGGGCAATCTTTTTGCCCGCTTTGGTCAAAAGCCGACACCCCACATCCTCCTCTAGCTGGCGCATGGCATGGGAAATGGCCGAGGGCGTCAGATAAAGTTGACGTCCCGTTTCGGTTTGGCTCTCGGTTTTAGCCAGGACCGTAAAGGCTTTCAATTGCCGGCTGTCAAGGGTTGCATTCATTGATGAATCTCATTCCAAGGTAATTTTAAATATATTCAACTATTTCATGCGGCACCAGAGGTGATCGAGGAGCGCGCACCTTGCTTGAGCAAAAGTAAATGCCAAAAAGCCAAATTCCCAATTGCCGTGTAAAGTTACTTAGCAATTGGGACGCCAATCTTGATTTTCCACCCAAAAAAGGCGTGCAACCTCGCTTGCAAGTTTCTCCTGCCTTATTCGCCAGCGTGGTTGACTCTAGGTAAGAAGCAATGTCGGCTGCCCGTGAATTTCCTGTTGGCTTAAACGACCAGGTCAACCAGTCGCCGTTCTTTATGACTGAACTAAACCTCGTTTCAGACCGTCCACCCCGGACGATATTCCCGGCGAACAAAATGGTTGGCTTCCGTTTGTTGGAATTTTAACCGCGGACTATCCCAATCCAGAGTTGTGTGGGGAAAGCGCGAAGCAATGCCGCCCAATAATATAGTTTCAGTGAGCGGACCAGCGTAGGCAAAATCCGCCATGGTCCGGCCATTGCCCCGGCAGGCCTCCACAAACTGCTCCCAGTGTTTGAAGCCGCTAACGCGGGGAAATTTGAAACCCGCGAATTTCGCCTTCGGATACAGCGACGGGCGATCGGTCATGTGCGGCACCAGCAATACACCTTCGGTGCCAATCAATAGTGAACCCGCACCGGAGGGAAAATCCGCCCCCTCAATCAACGCCAGGATTTCCGCCGCCGGTTTGGCCGTGCCGTCATACCAGGTGACCGGCAGGGTTTTCCCAGCCGTGCGCTCATTGCCCGCGAACGTGAACTGAACCCGACCATTGAGCGACCAGTTCCATCGGTTCGGAGTCGGCCCCTCAGAACGAAGCGCCATGGGAGCCTTCAGGCCGATGCTCTCAAAAATTGGATCAAAAATGTGACAACCCATGTCCCCAAAGGTGCCGGTGCCAAAGTCGAGCCGCTTGCGCCAGTTGCCGGGATGGTAATAGTTGTTTCCGAGAAACGGACGTTCCGCACAAACACCCAGCCAGAGATTCCAATCAAACCCCTCCGGCACCGGGTCAGTGCGCTCCGGCCGGCCCGTCACGTCACCCCAGGATTTATCGCACCAGGAATGCACTTCTTTGACCTTGCCAATCACCCCATCCTGCACCAATCGCACCGCCAGCCGATAATAAACATCCGCATGGATTTGAATGCCCATTTGGGTGACCACCCCACTGCTGCGGGCCCGTTCCGTCATCCGGCGGACCTCGTAAATATCATGGGCGAGCGGCTTCTGCCCATAGACGTGCTTGCCAAGTTGCATGGCACTCAAACCAATGGGCGCATGCATGTGGTCGGGGGTGGAGACGTTGACGGAATCAATATTCTTCGCCTCTTTATCCAGCAACGCCCGCCAATCCTGATAATAGCGCGCGTTCGGAAACCGCTTTTTGGCCTCGTCCATGCGATTGAGATCCACATCGCAGATGGCCACGATCTCCACATTCGCGCAATTGGCAATCTGTGACAAGTCAGCCCACGCCATGCCCGCCGCCCCAAAGCTCGCATGCCGCAGTCGCTGGCTCGGCGGCTCGGCGAGGAGACGGGAGGTGACAAACGGAGCGGCCAGTGCCGCCGCGCTGAGGGTGCCAAGAAACGACCGGCGGGAATGAGGATGATTTTTCATTGTGGCCAGCAAGGTTTAATTCAGCGCCTTCAGTGAAATATTGCGAAACATCACCGGGTCGTTGTGGCCGGCAAAACCGAAATGCCCGCTGGTGCGGTCCTTGCCCGGATGCGCCGAATTGTGCATGAACTCGCTGACATGACTGAGGTCCGCATCCAGAATTTGCGTACCGTTCAATTCCACCTTGATGGTCGGCCCCACCACGGTAACCTCCTCGTAATTCCATTCGCCAATCGGATGTTGATAACCACGCAAGGCCGGAAACATGCCGTAAGCTGAGCCGTGCGCCTGGCGCGGGTCAATCTGTTGGCCGGTGGCTTTTTCATAATTATCATCCAGCACCTGGCATTCGCACATGCCCACGTAGGCGGTGTCACCGTCGCCTGGATAGCGGATGGCCAAACCGTTATTACCGCCGGGCGGGAGCTTGAATTCCAGGCGGGCCACAAAGTTGGTATACTCCGCCACCGTGTAAATCGTCCCCCCTTTGTTGTGCTGCCAGAGAATTGCGGAATTCGTCACGCGACAACAATCCAAGGGCCCGGCCCAACCGGTGAAATCCTGGCCATTGAAAACGGCGTTAAACCCTTCCGGATCGGTGCCCCGCAGCAAAGTATTGGCCTCGTCACTGCCCAGTTCGCGAATAAAGACGTTGCGCCAGCGGATTTCACCACCGTGCGTCTGGAGTTGCACCGGACCGCGCGGTGGTACCGGCAGCTTGCGGTCGAAATAATTCTCCAGCACCGCGCCATTGACCGTCTGCCGGCCATTCAACCAAACCCAGACCCGCGACCCGGCCATGATGATGCGAAAATGGTTCCATGTGCCGAAAGGGCGGTCGGCCAGCACCAGTGGATCCTTGCCGGGTGCCCCCGGGCTGTTATTCCACAAGCCCCCAGAGCCTTTGTCCGCGCCGAGGTCAAATTTGGATTGCTCCGTGGAATCCCAAATTTGCACCTGCGGACAACCGCGCAAATAAATGCCACTGTCGGCCAGGGGAACCGTTTTGTAATCCGCCAGCATTTCAATATCCCCATAGAATTTTTCCGAGGTGAGAAACAGTCCCTGCCCATCATTCACCAACTCGCCCTGCTGCACGGACCAATGTTGGTGGATATCATCAAGACTCGCCCGCCGCTTTTGCTCAAAGTCAGCAGGAGCCAGGGCCTCATATTGGCGGGGATTTTCGGTGGTAGCCCCCCACCACCCAGTCAGATCCTGGCCGTTCCATAGGGCCGTGAATCCGGCCGGCGGATGGTTATCCCGACTTTCAGCATCCGTGGATTTTGATTCCTGGCCAGTTGCGGACAAGCCCAGGCAGGCGGTGAATAGAATCAACCAGCGAAACGGAGGCTTCCGGAGATGGATTGGGGGGATCATGAGTGGTGGGTGGAAGGATTCATTTGCATTTCAAGACCTGACGGGCACTTTCGGCGGATGAAAAAACAGCGCCAGAATCAATGCCGCGACCACGGAACAAATCGTGGGAACCAGAAACAAACCGCGGAAATCCACGCGGCCGGCATGCGTAAAGACGTTTTGCATCAACCAGGGACAAAGGGTGTTCGCCAGCATGGCCCCCGCGCCCAAAATCATGACGTTAAACAAACCCTGGGCGCTGGAGCGGGCGTCCGCGGGAAAATAGGCATCCACAAAAATATAAACTGTCGCAAAGAAAAAGGCATAACAAATGCCATGCAGCAGTTGGACAAGGATGATCAGTTCCCGGTGTTCCGGAAACAGGGAATAAGTCGCGAATCGGGCCGCCTGGCCAAGAATGCCGATGGTCAACGTGACACGCCAGCCGAACCGTTTGAGGGTACCACCTAGAATAAACATCGTAAGGACTTCCGCCACTTGGCCCAGACTCATCACCGGCATGATCCAATTACCGGCCACGCCCACCCCGCCATCCTGATGGGCCGCGCCAAGGAAGGATCCCGTCCAGTTAAAGTAAACGTTTTGCACGAATGCATCCACCAAGGCAATGCCCCACAAGACAAGTACAAACGGATGCTTTAGCCATTTGAGGGCTTTCAGCCAGGCCAGTTTTTCGCCCGCCCCCGCACCGGCTGGTTTCGGCGGGGTGTGCGGCAGGAAAAAACTGAAAGTAGCCAGGGTCAGCGAAGCCACCCCTGCCACCACAAAAGTCCAGACGGTGGCCGATTTCAGCGCCTCGCCCGTCAGCCCGGAATTCAAGGCCGTGCCCAGCCAATCTACCAGTCCTTGCGGATGCGCTGCGTGAACTTTCGGCCAGTCCACAAGAATGAGCGTGAACGGCCAGGCCGCCAGAATCCAACCCAGAGTCCCGCCCACACGGACCAGGCCAAATTCTTTTTGAGGATCCCGCATGTGCGTGAAGGCGATGGAATTGGCGATGGAAAGCGTGGGGACATAGAGTAAACAATGGGTAAGCATCAGGCCAAAGAAAGGCCAGAAACTCTTGGTAAAAACCAGGCCCAGCATCGCCAGACCGCCAACGAAATGGCTGAAAGCCAGGAACTTCTCGGCCGCAAAGTGGCGATCGCAAAACTGGTTGCTAAAAAACATGCCCGCCACCGCCGCGATGGGAAAAGCGTTAAGGATCCAAGCCTGTTCCGCCGGCGTAAAGCCCAGGCTCGGCAGGTAACCGAAGATAAGCGGCAGCCACGCGCCCCAGATGAAAAATTCCAGGACCATCATCACGAACAGTTTGAACCGGTGCGAGTTGCTCATGGCAGGGAGAAAGGTGTCTGTTCGCGCTATAAATGGAAAGTCAGAGTTTCACAAGTTTGCCGCTGCGCAGGGATGCTTCCTCCGCTTCGCAGATTTCCAGAGCCGTGAGGGCATCCCACCCGGTGACCATTAACGGGGGGCGATCGTTCGCTACACAGTCCAAAAAGTAATCGATCTCGCCTGTGTAACCATCCCCAGCAACCAGCGTGACAACTCGCGCCGGCTGGCCGGGCTCAGTCACCTGCAGCGCCTCCGCCCCGCGGGCAAGATCGTAATCCAGTGTGCCACGTTCGCAATAGAGGGTGCAGGTCATGGTAAAACCTTGCCCGAGCAGCCAACTGCCCTCAGCGCACACCGCGGGACCATCGGGAAACTGATATTGCGTAAAAACGTGGTTGTTCACCCCACCGGCATCGACAACTCCCGTGGTGAATACACTGGCCGGGCGGCCAAAGAGGTGGTTTATAAAATCAGTATCATGAATGTGCAAATCGAATAACGCACCCCCCAAATCCGCCCCCCCGGCGTAAGTACCGGAACGGCTCCAGGCCGGCATTTCGGAAACCCGCCGGAACCGTGCGGCGAGCACCCTGCCATAAATCCCTTCGGCCACGACCTGCTTAAGCCCGCTCCACCCGGGCCAAAATCGCATGCACATGGCCGGCATGAGCTGACCCGGGGATTGTGCCGCCACTGCCAGCACTTGGCGGGCCGCGGCGGCCGTCCGGGCCAGGGGCTTTTCACAAAGCACATGACGACCTGACCGCAGCGCGGCAATCGCCTGTTCGGGATGCACCGGCGTGGGCGTGCATAAGTCCACAAGTTGCACCTCCGGATCAGCCAGTACATCTGCAAATTGATGATAAACTTTCACCGCCGAACCCAAATGGATGTCCGCCGATTTTTGGATATTACCCGCGACCCCCGCCAAAACTCCATTCACGGGTCCCCGGCCTGTGGCACACACGGCAACCACCCGGGCGCGGGGATTATCCAGATAGGCGCGCAGGTGCGTCACCCCCATAAAGCCTAGCCCAACGACCGCCACCTTGACGGGGGCCTCTGAAATTGGAGGTGAAGTTTTTGACATGTAAAATTTAAGGAGCCAATTTCAGCACCAACTCCCGCGCCTGACAAACATCCGGGCTGCGCTGGGTGCCAGCCTCGCGTTCAATCACATAATCGCCAGTAAAATTGCATTGTCTGAGCGCCTGAAAAAAGCCCGGCCAATCCACCTCGCCGGCGCCCACGGGGAGCTCTTCGCCCCAGGACCCGGGAACCTGTGTGTGCCGGGCATCTTTAATATGAACCTGATGGATGGCCGAGCCCAACTGCAACACTGCCGCCACCGGGTCACCCTGACCATAAAGTATGAGATTGGCGGGATCGAAATTAACGCACAAATTGGGGTGGTTGAGGGCCGCCAGGAAGGCGACCAGTGAGGCAGCAGTTTCCTGGCCGGTTTCCAAACCAAGCCGCACGTTTTTGGCGGCGAAAATGTCCGCCACCGCAGCCAGACGATTCTGCATTTTCGCATGAGTGGCATCGGTTGGATCATGCGGCACAAAGCCAGCGTGAAAGGTGACCAGGTTTAATCCCAGATCAGCCGCCAGCCCGGCGGTGGCCTTTATATTAGCCAAGTTTTGCGACCAGGTCGAATCGGGGGCGATGCCACCAGTGGCACGAATCGAGTCGAGTGTGGCATAGTCCTCTCCCACACAACCAAACATGCCAGAAACCATCGCGATGCCCGCTTCACCCAAGACCGCAGGCGTTTGCCCCCATTGGGCAGGCATGGTCCGCAACGGGTCAAGTGCGAGTTGAACGCGCTGCAGCCCGGTGGCCAGTACTTTGTCCGCCAAATCTTGCGGATCGGCCGGTTGCAGCGACCAGGAGCAGACTGCCAGGCGTTTATGCACTGCGGATGAATTCATCATTGTCAATGTTGGACCCAAGGCCGGGCCGATTTTATTTGCCGACCGCCGGAAACGCAGCTGATTTTGGAAGGGAATTGGCGTTTGGCAAGGATTTGTTGGATAGTTTGTACCGTGATTTTTTGACAGTCCGATTGGCCTTTGTAGCCTGGCTCAGCGAGCAACCGGGAATGCAAAGAAACGGTCTGCGGCATTGGAGCCATGATCTCCGCCTCGGTGGCTTGCGGGCAATCGATTGAACCAGATCCAGTTAGGTCGTGTTTTTCGGAGAGTACCGAAAGGCTGGCTGGCCCAAAATCACTCGCCCATTTGCGAAATTCGCGGATTAAATCGCCTGCCCCACCTTCTATCCGGCTCAGGTTATTCTCGGCTTGGGAAACCAGTCATGGTCATCCCAGCGCTGCCACTGCCGCCTTATATACCGCCGGTGTCGCCGTAAAATTATTCACCGAGGTTTTCAAATCGCGGATCAGTCCATCCTTAAGTCCATAAACCCAGCCATGCACCGTCAGTGGCTGGCCACGTTCCCAGGCATCCCGGGCAATCGTGGTCTCGCAGACATTGGCCACCTGCTCAATCACATTCAGTTCGCACAAACGGTCGGCGGCCAGGATGTCGGACCCCAGTTTGGTGATGGCGGCCTGGTGCTTCTGCCGCACGTCCTGCACATGTCGCAGCCAGTTGTCGCTCAGCCCCACGCGGTCGCCCCGCAAGGCCGCCTGGACGCCGCTGCAACCATAATGTCCCACCACCATGATGTGGCGCACCTTTAAAATATCCACCGCGAATTGCATCACCGAAAGGCAGTTCAAATCCGTATGCACCACCACGTTGGCAATATTGCGGTGGACAAATAGTTCTCCTGGCAGCAAGCCCACAATCTCATTGGCCGGCACCCGGCTGTCGGAGCACCCGATCCACAAATAGCCCGGCAATTGCTGGCGGGATAATTTTAGAAAAAAATCTGGGTCGCGCTGCCGGATTTCACCGGACCACGCCTGGTTTTTGGCAAACAAATGGCTGAGATTTTCCATACGTAATCTTCCCGGGCCGCCCCTCGGGATCAGGATCCCTCCCGTGACCATTGAATGGCGTTCAAAACCATCTCGGCCGAATTCTTGAACTCCAGCTTTTCCTTGATGCGGTTGCGGAATGAATTAATGGTCGCAATGGTGAGATTCAGTTCCTCGGCGATCTGCCGGGTCATTTTGCCCTGGCCCAGCATCCGGTAGACCTCCAGTTCACGGTCGCTCAATTTTTCCATAGGCGAAAGCGGCGGGGACGCCGCCCCCCGGCGCATGGCCTTGCCCAGCAGGGCGGTGGTCATTTTCTCGCTAAGATGCATATCTCCGCCCAGCACCTTGCGAATGGCCACCTTCACAGTTTTTGCCGGCTCCTGCTTCATTACATACCCCGAAGCGCCGGCGTAAAGCGCCCGCTCCGCGTAAAGGGATTCCTCATGCATGGAAACCACCAGCACCGGCAGCCCGCTGTATTGGGTTTTCAAATTTTTGATCAAATCCAGGCCGGGACTGCCGGACAAGGAGAGGTCCACAATCACGAGATCCGGCTTCAATTCTGGGATGCTGTTTAAGGCCTCCTCCACCCCCGCCGCGTCCCCACACACCGTCAGGTCCGGCTCCCGCTCAATCAGATGTTTCATGCCCTCGCGAAACATGGTGTGATCGTCCACAATATATATCCGGCTCTTGGCGGGCACACCGGGTTTCGGGGCGCTGCTGGTCGGGCTGGTATGATCCGTCATTTAACTAATAACATGAGGTTTTTCGGCAGCGGTGTAAAGCGCGCAGGTAATTTGGGTGCCGCCCGGTGCCTGGCTTTTTAAATCCAATGTCCCCCCGATCATGCGGGCCCGGTAGCGCATGATCCTGATCCCCATGCCCGTGGGATTCGCTACCAGCGATTGGCAGCCGCGGCCATTATCCTGTACCGTTAGTAACAAGCGTTCCCGCGTCTCCGTGAGGGTGACCGTCACCACGCTGGCGTGTCCATGCTTGATGGCATTGGACACCGCCTCCTGCGCAATGTAATACAAATGCAGCAACACCGACTTGTCCAGCGCCCACCCGAGCTCCTCCCCTTGAAATTGGCACTGCATGCCGAAAAATTCGCTCGTGTTTGCCGCCAGTTCACCCAGCGCCGAGGTCAGGCCACTCTCATCCAGGCGGACTGGAAACAAGCCGCGGGCCACCCCGCGGGTTTGCTGCATCGCCGCCTGCACCAACTCGCCAATGCGCCCCGCCTCGGCGGATTCCGCCACCCCTTTTTCCTGGAGTTGGTCACCCAGAATGTCCATCCGATAGGCAATCGCCGCCAACTGCTGGCAGACCCCGTCGTGTAAATCATGCCCAATCCGCCGCTGTTCTCGATTGCTGATTTCCAAAATCTCCCGCTCCAGACCCTTGCGCTCGGTGATATCCCGCGCCACGCTTTCCACTTCCGGCTCCCGGCCCGCCTGCTCAATCAGCCGCGCGCTGATTTCCAGCCGGATCCGCTGGCCGTCCCCATTGATAAAATCCCATTCCACCAACGCTAATTCCCGACCGCCATTGGCCTGCGCCAGCCACAGCCCGACGGCCTCCCGCTGTTCCTCCGCCACGAATTCGCGCAGATGGTGGCCCAAAACCTCCTCCCGGCGCCGCCGCAGTAATTGCTCCCCCACCCGGTTGATGGAAGTGATCACCCCGCTGCAATCGTGAGTGAACACCACATCACTGGCATTCTCGAAGAGATTTTCATATCGCTCTTTCAAAGCCGCTTCCGCTTCCAATTGTTGCCGGATAATCGCGGTTTGTTTGTGCACCCGCCGGCGCAGGATCCCCACCCAGGCCAATGCAATGAAACCCACTCCGCCCGAGACTTCCACCGCCCAAAGCATCCGCTCGACATTCCACCAAGGGGGTTCCGCCAGCACCGTAATATCCGCCGGGGTCCGCATGAGCAGCCGGAATGATTTGGCCCGCCAGTCCGTGCCCGGCTGCCAGACATTGCCCGGCTCGATTCGGCACACCCCGACCACCGCCACCCGGCTGTTATTTTCCAAATAAGCGAAATCCACGCCGATGTTAGTCCGTTCCAAATAGGCGTGAAAAATAAATCCACCGGCTTGCAGCACTAGAAATTGTTCCCGGCTGTGCCGGGCCCGGTCCAGCAAGGTGGCTTGGATCCGCACCAACCGGCAGTCATAAATCCCCTTGAGCGCGTCATCCACCGTCACCCCCACCGGTACCGGCGGGGGCCGGTGCCCCAACTTCCGAAAAATGGCGTCCTGCAACATGGGCGTGTAGTCCCCCTTGGCCGGGAAACCTACCACTTGCACTTGATCGCCAGGCCTGAGGGACCGGGAAGGCGTTGTTTCCGCATACAAACCCTCTTGCCCGTCCTGCAGGTACAAGACATTGTCGAGCCAGTAACTCACCACCCCCTGAACCTTCACCCGGTGCCCAAATGGACCATGCGGGGTGAATTGCAATAATTGTTCGATGGAATAGGTGGGCAACATAAAGGGTTCGGTGGGCGCCGCCTGCAGCACGGTCAAATCCTTTGCTTGGGCCACCAGCAAACGCACATCAAACAATTGCCGTTGCAAATTAAAATGGCTGGCGCACACCCCCCGAATCACCACTGTGCTGTCCACTAACGGCTCCCGGCCACCGAACGCTCGCGGGGCCATCATAGCTTTGAATCGCCCCCCCCCGGCGGCAATTTCCAGCACATCGTACTTGGTGAATGGATCGACCGCAACCGCCCGGACAATGCCCTGTACCTCCACCCGCTGGCTGTCTTCCTCCCCGCTGGTCAATTGTTCATAGGCGACTGGCCGCGCCACCGGAAGCGGTTCCACGCCCAATAATTGAATGCGGCGGGGGGCCACCACCGGCGCAAATTCACCGCCACTGGTCACCCCCTCCACCTCCACTAATTGCCCGGGCAGAAGTTTGGGCAGGTTGGTTTGCTGCAAATAAATCCCCGCCGTCCCATCTTGGATAAAATGACAGAACATGGCCCGGTCATAAAATGTCACCACCCCCCGCAAACGGACCGGATAATGCTGATTCGCCTCCGTGGAGGACAATCCCCGCACCTCGGCGGCGGTCTGGATCAATCTCAGCGGCACCCCGCCCACCGCCGCCACAACTGGACCGCATAAAAACACCAGCCAAACCATCAGGCCGGGCCGCACCCGTCCCCACAGCTGAACGTTTCTTGCGCACTTGGTCATATTCACTCTCAAGTAACAGTTCCGACCGGGAATGTAAAAGCCACCTTTTAAAGAAATCATGCTTCTAATCGCGCAAATCAATCTGGATCAATGATTGAAAAAATGGTCCGGCCCTGTAAAATTGAGCTGCATTTTTTGCACATCAAAACTGGGTTGCTAAATTATTTCAGGGTAAATGACTCTCCGCCAGCCCGACCGGCTCGCGGCCTGAGGCATTTCCTTATGTCGCGGCTGGCGTGGGTGCTGCTAATTATCACCAGCCAGCTGGGGGTGGCCCGGGCCGGCCAAATCCGAACTGTAAATCCCGACTTCCTCATCGAAAACTGGCTGGAAGGCGACGGTCTCCCCGAAAGTTCCGCTTATAGTCTGGCCCAGACCCCGGATGGTTATTTGTGGATTGGCACCAGCGAGGGGGTTTATCGCTTCAATGGCAATGAATTCAAGTCTTTCGGCCAAGGGTTGAAACACGCCATTTTGGACAGCCATGTCCCTTGCTTATTTGCCGATCATGAAGGGCGTTTGTGGGCCAGCACGGATTTGGGCCTCGGTGTCTACGAAAACAAACGCTGGCGGGCCATTGTGAGTACGAACATTCCCGCGCGCTCCATGGCGGAGGACGCCGCTGGCCAAGTCTGGCTGGGGACATATGATGGACGCCTGTTCACCATCCAAAAAGACCAACTCCTTCCCGCCCCCCAGCCAGCCGGCCTGACTCCCAGCGGAATATTTTGCCTCACCGATCACCATGATGGAGCCCTCTGGCTGGCTAACCGGGGTTTTGTCGGGCGGCGGACCCCCTCGGGCTGGGTTCGGCTGGGTCCCCCGGTTACTATCAGCAATTCTCTCCTCGCCACTAGTGCCCGTCAGGGCGGCATCTGGACCTATACCCCGGGACAGTTGGTGTGGTATGGCACAAATGGTCGGCGGTCGGAATTTACCGCCCCGGATATCGAAAACCCTCGCGTGCTGATGGAGGATCGGGCTGGGGCCATTTGGCTGGGATCCACCTCGCGCGGTTTTATGCGCTTTCTGCCGGGCAAGCCAGTCGACGCCACGGTGAATGAAACGAACGGCTTGATTCAAAACAGCGCTTGGGGGCTGTTGGAGGATGTCGAGGGCAATGTCTGGCTTGGCGGTAGTTGCAGCGGCCTGACCCGCTTGCGGCCACGCATCTTTCAAACCATCGGGGTGGAACAAGGTTTGCCCAGTCAAATCGTCAGTACTGTGGCCGAGTTGTCTCCCGGCAACCTTATAGTCGGCACCCATGGCCACGGCAGCGCCCTCATTCAAGCGGGCAAGGTGGCGTCCTTGCCGCCCCCGCCGGACCGCCTGCAAGATTATGTCTGCTGCCTGTTAAAAGATTCCCAAGGCCGCATCTGGACCGGCACCACCCAAGGGGGGTTGTTGGTTGAGGAAAACAACCACCAGCGCAAATTCACCCTCGCTGACAGCCTGGGCAAATCCGTAAACTGCCTGTTCGAGGACAGCCACCATCGCATCTGGCTGGGCACCGGAACCGGTCTGGGTCTGGTGACCGGCGATGCGGCCATCAATTGGGGTGCCCAATGTGGCCTGACCAGCACCAGCTTGAGCAGTCTTGCCGAAGAAACTAACTCGGGCAGCCTGTGGTTTGGAACTTTTGATCAAGGGCTTTGCCGCCTCAATGGTTTGCGTTTGAAACATTACGGTTTGCGGCAGGGCCTCCCGGCAAATCGTGTCAATTCCATTTATAGGGACCCGGCCGGCTTTTTGTGGTTCGGCGTGATCGGCAAAGGCCTGGCCTGTTTGCACCAGGATAAAATCACCCTCCTTGGCCACAGCCAGGGCTTCCCCGCCAGCGTCGTCGGCTCCATGGTCGAAGATGGTCGCGGCTGGCTCTGGTTCAACACGGACAAGGGCATTCTGCGAGCCCGGTTGGGCGAGTTGCAGCAAATGGTCCAGGCCTCCGGCCCGCCTCCGCAATGGGGCATTTTTGATGCCAGTGATGGACTTTATTCCGCCGGCTGTTACCAAGGGACGCAACCCGCCGCGCTGTGTGACTCCACCGGCCATCTCTGGTTCGCCACTATGAATGGCTTGGTGACCGTGGACCCGGACCGCATCCAGTTGAACACGAATCCCCCCCCGGTCATGATTGAACGGGTCAGCTTCAAAGAATCACACAACCGCCTTGAGCAACTCGATAGTCCGGGGACCGAAGCCCTGCGTCTCCCGCCCGACAGCCTTGATCTGTCCGTCAATTTAGTGGCTTTAAGTTATAGCGCGCCGAGCAAAAACCACTTTGCCTATCGCCTGCCAGGTTTTGAGGACAACTGGGTCCATATCCTCAACCGCCGGAGCTTCTCCTGGCATTATCTGCCTCCCGGCAATTACCAATTACAAATCAAAGCGTGCAATAATGATCAGAAGTGGACCCAAACTCCGGTCACCCTGAACCTCATCAGAACCCCCTATTTTTGGCAGACGAATTCCTTTCGTCTACTGGGTTTGTTGACTGTGGGTATTGGCGGTGGCTTGGCGGCCTGGCAAATTACCCACCTCCGGCTAAAACGCCGCATCGCCCGCCTGGAGCAACAACGCGCTCTGGAACAAGAACGTGCCCGCCTCGCCGTGGTCATGGAGGCCACGCGTGATTTGGTCGCATTTGCAGATTATCAAGGCCGCCTCCTCCATGTTAATCCTGCCGGCCGAAAACTAATTGGCTTGGAACCCGTTCAGGACGTGTCCCATCTGACCCTTGCCAGCCTGTTACCACCTGAGGCCGTCACGCGGTTTGAGCAAGAATCCTTTCCCGCCGCCCAGTTACAAGGAAGTTGGGTGGGCGAGACTACCCTGCGCCACCGGGATGGCCATGGGATTCCGGTACACCAAACCATCATGGTCCATGCCGGATTTTCAAATGCCGACCGTTTCTTCTCCACCATCGCCCGCGATCTCACTGATCAGAAAGCGGCCGAACTGGCCAGCGAGCGCTTGCAGGCGCAATTGTTGCAGTCACAAAAAATGGAATCCGTCGGCCGGCTCGCCGGCGGCATCGCGCACGATTTCAACAATATGCTCCAGGTCATCCTCGGCAATGCCGATTTGGCCTTGGAAGACGCCATCCCTGGAAGTCTCCTGCAGGCGGAATTAAAGGAAATTCAGAAATCCGCCACCCGCTCCGCAGAACTAACCAGCCAGCTCCTGACCTTTGCGCGCAAACAGATTTTCCGCGCTCGTGAGCTGGACCTCAATGAAGTTGTGGCTGCCATCACTAAAATGCTGCAGCGTATGATTGGCGAAAACATTCAACTGGTCTGGCAACCCGGCCCCGGATTGTGGCCGGTCCTCATGGATCCCTCCCAAATCACGCAAATCCTGACCAATCTCGCCGTCAACGCGCGCGATGCCATCCAGGGTCAGGGCCGTCTCACCATCACGCTCGCCAACGTGGTTTTGTCGGCGCAGCAAACCGGCGCCGATGCCGAGGTGCTCCCCGGGGATTATGTCCAGCTTTCCATCCAGGATAGCGGCCAGGGGATGACCCCCGAGGTCATGGAACATCTCTTTGAGCCTTTCTTCACCACCAAGGAAATCGGCAAGGGCACTGGCCTGGGTTTGGCCACCGTCTTTGGAATTGTCAAACAGAACCGGGGCATGATCCAAGTTGATTCCACCCCCGGTCAGGGCACCACTTTCCGCCTCTACTTCCCCCGTTCCAGCGATATTAATTTGACGCACTCCCTCCCCCCCCCCAGCCAACTGCCGCTGCATGGCACGGAAACCATAATCGTCGTCGAAGACGAGCAAAACATTCTGGATTTAGTCGCCCTCACTTTGAAGAAAAATGGTTACCGGGTGATTGGTGCCGTTGCCCCGGAAACCGCTGTGGCTGTGGCCGAGTTGCACCCGGGCCAGATCGACCTGCTCATTACCGATATTGTCATGCCCGGCATGAATGGGAAAACGTTGGCCGAACAATTAACCGCCAGCCAGCCACTTATGAAAGCCCTGTTCATGTCCGGTTATACCTCCGAAATCATCGCCCAGCATGGTGCTCTGGAGCCCGGCCTGCATTTCCTGCAAAAACCGTTCACCATCCAGAATTTTCTCGAAAAAGTTCGGGCCACTCTGGATAATTCATAAGCCGTCCCTCAACCAAACACTGCCCGACACACCACTATGGCAACGATCACGCTCACGCCATCCGCCGTGAGTCCGGCGATGACCGCATAACGCGTCCGCCGCACTGCCACCGACCCAAAATAAACTGCCAGCACATAGAACGTCGTTTCCGTGCTGCCATAAATGGTCCCTGCCGTCCGGGCGATCAAACTGTCCGGCCCAAACTGTTTCGTCAATTCCGTGAATAATCCGAGGGTGCCACTGCCGCTCAGCGGCCGCAGCAGCACCATCGGCAGGAGTTCTACCGGAAAACCGAGCCAGTGGAGAGCTGGTGCCAGCCAGCCCGTTAAAATATCAATCCCCCCGGCCGCGCGAAACATGCCAATCGCCACCAGCATCGCCAGCAAAAAGGGAATGATCCGGATCGCCACGTCAAACCCCTCTTTGGCCGCATCCACAAATTCCTCGTAGACCTTGACCCCGCGCAAGGCCGCATACAAAGGAAAACCCGCCAGTAACCATGGCACCAGCAGCAGCGAAATCGCATTTACCACGCGCACGAGCGGTGAGGTTGGCACCCCGGTCGTGGGTGGCACAAGCACCGCATGAACGAACAAGCCGCCAAAAAATAGAAAGAAGGCTGCCAAAATCAGCATCCCCCACCATTGCAAGGGTTTCAGCACTGCCTGTCGCACGGGCGAAGTGGTGGTGGCCCCATCCCCCGCCATGGCGGCCCCAGGCGAAATGTCGGGGGGTGGCAACTTGAAGCAGGGCAGCCGCGCCATTAATTTGGCGGTGGTCACTCCGCAGATGCAGGCACAGGCGGTGGCCACCAGGGAGGTGCCTACTATCGCCGAGGGATTGGTGGAATGATTCGCGGCCAGTATGGCCATGGCCGTGACCGGAACCAATTGCACGGAACTGGTGTTGATGGCAAGGAACGTGCACATCGCATTGGTGGCCGTTCCAGGATTGCGGTTGATGGATTCCAAGTCCTTCATGGCCCGCAATCCGAGCGGGGTGGCGGCGTTGCCCAAACCCAGCATGTTCGCCGCGATGTTCATCACCATCGAGCCCATCGCCGGATGTTCGGGCGGCACATCGGGAAACAGCCGCCGCAACAATGGCCGTAATGCCCGGGCCAGCAGGGCCACCAGTCCGGCCCGTTCGGCCAGGCGCATGATCCCCAGCCACATGGCCATAATTCCAATCAACGGAAAGGCCGTCTTGACCACCGCAAATTCGGTCATTTCAAAACTTTTGTCGGCCACTTCCTGCAAATGGCCTTGATAACCGCCGATGAGCACGGCTCCCACCATGAGCGCCAGCCAGAGATAATTCATTGCACCTTAATTCCGATTTGGTTTTTTCACCGGTCCGCGATCCGACTTTAGGGGGAGACCCGGCCGACGGCAAATGATTTTGCAACGGCGGGCACCGGGCGGCGGAAGTATTATAAAAGCTCGTTTCCGTCTTTAAACCGAAACGGTTTAGCCAACGAAAACGAGCCAAAAATCAGCCGCGTAAATAGGGCGGCCGGGCGATCAGCGCACCAGGGCCAGGGCGATTTCCTTTTCCAGTTCATGGGCCAGCAATTCGTCGCGGGTACCCAGATGGCTGCGGGCCTGAACCAGTACGGAAGTAACTTCGGGTGAGGTGGAAACGGCTTCCACCCGGATCCAGACATTGCGATTGTTCACACTGGCCTGCAAGGAGCGGACGGCATTGGTGCTGTCATGCGGAATGAATTCAGACACCAGCGCACCGTTCAGGCTCACCACGCGCACCGAGGCATTGTAGACTTGGTCCACGGAACGGTTGTAACGTCCCTCAAACTTGTCGTTGCCGAACCAAATGGCACCCGTATGGGAATCATTCACCGTGTGCACACACCCGGTGGCAATGATCGCGGCCCCGGCCAGTACTGCTAAAATCAATCGTTTCATACATGAATAAGACCAACTGAAAATCCTCCCCGCGTCAAGTCTGGATTTGCCCCATCTGCGTCCCTCCTCGACAAAGCAAACAAAAAATGCCAACTTGAGGGCGTGACGACCAGCAAATTTGAAATACTCCAAAGTACCCTCGCGGGTTACGGCTCCTGTCTGGTGGCCTATTCGGGCGGGGTGGATTCCGTGTTTCTCGCGCGGGTGGCGCACGATGTGCTCGGGGAGCGGTCGCTGGCCGTTATTGCGGATTCCGCCAGCCTGCCCCGCCGCGAACTGGCCGAGGCACTGGAACTGGGGGTGCGGTTTGGTTTTCCCGTGCGCGTGGTCAAAACCGCCGAGTTCGACAATCCCAGTTATCTCGCCAATCCCGCCAACCGCTGCTATTTTTGCAAGCACGAACTCTTTGAGCACCTCACCCCCATCGCCCGGAAAGAAGGTTTTGCCGTGATCGCTTACGGGGAGAATGCCAGTGATGTGGGTGATTTCCGCCCCGGTTCGCAGGCCGCAACGGAATTTGCCGTGCGCGCCCCCTTGAAAGCAGCGGGGTTGACCAAGGCGGAGATTCGTGAATTATCCGCGCAACTGGGCCTGCCCACTGCTGATAAGCCGCAAATGGCCTGCTTGAGCTCCCGTATTCCTTACGGCGAGGCAGTGTCGCCGGAAAAATTGGCCATGATTGAAGCCGCGGAAAACGTGCTGCGCGACGCTGGCTTTTACGAGGTGCGCGTGCGCCATCATGAGGGCTCGGCCACCCAGAGCAAACTGGCCCGCATCGAAATTGCCCTCGCCGAGATCCCCCGATTATTGGCGGGCGAAACCCTGGCCCGGGTTTCCGCCGCCATCGCCAAGCTGGGTTACCAGCATGTCACCCTGGATTTGCAAGGGTACCGCCGGGGCAGTGTAAATGAGGTCCTCCCGACGACTGCCCGCCGCAACGCTTGAAACTTTTGACCACCCACGGTTATTAATTAGGGGAATATGCCGCAATTTTCTTATCGCGCCCGCCGTCGTTCGGGAGAACTGGTCCAAGGGATCCTGGAGGTCGCCGACCGCCCGGCCGCCCTCGCCCAGATTCAGCGTCTGGGGTTGTTTCCCCTGGCGGTGGACGCGGCGAAGGCCGGAACCATCGTAACTGCGGATGGCCAGGTGAAGGGCCCGGCCCTGGATTTAATGGCCTTCCTGCCCCCCGCCCTGCGCGCCAGGCTCAAGGAGAAGCGCAAGCCGAAGATGCAGGAACTCGCAACCTACACCACTCAGCTCGCCAACCTGCTGCAATCGGGCATGCCCCTCACCACCGCCCTGGGTAGCATGACGCACTTGGAGAGCAAAGGCATTCCCGCCGAGGTCAGCCGCGACCTCAAAACCGAAGTAACCGAGGGCCGGGGTTTGTCCGATGCCATGGCCAAGCAGCCGCATATATTTTCCGACCTCTATGTCAACATGATCCGGGCGGGCGAGCAAAGCGGCTCGCTGGTGCAAGTGTTGCGGCGCATGGCCGGCCATTTGTCGCAATTTGCTGAAGTGCAGGCCAAATTTACTTCGGCCATGATTTATCCGCTGTTGGTGATGATCGTCGGGGCTGGCATTATTGCTTTTTTTATGTTTTTCATGATGCCCCGCTTCATGAATATTTTCAGCGGCTTTGGCGTGGAACTGCCGCTGCCCACCAAGATGCTGATGGGCTTCAGTAATTTCCTTCTGAAATTCTGGTGGTTGCTGGGTTTGCTGATCATCTTCGCGGTCATCATGTTCAAGCGCTTTTCCTCCAGCGAATCCGGCGCGCGCAAGCTGGATGAGTTGCGGATGAAACTACCCGTCGTGGGCAAGGTGGTGAAATTGAACCTGTTTGGCCAATTCGCCCGCACCCTCGGCACGCTGCTGCAGAACGGAGTGCCCGTGCTGACGGCCTTGAAAATTACCGAACAGGTGCTGCCCAACCGCATCGTGAAAGAAGCCATCGCCAAAACCCGCGAGGCCGTCACCGACGGCAAAACGCTGGCGCAGCCGCTGGCCGCCAGCAAGGTGTTTCCCCAACTCATGGTGGACCTGGTCCGGATCGGCGAGGAAACGGGTGACGTGCCGGGGGCGTTGAATAACATCGCGGACACTTACGAGGGCGAGCTGGAGATTGGCCTGCGGGTAATGACCCAGCTAATCGAGCCCATCATGATCATCATGATCGCTCTGGTCGTCGGCTTCCTGCTGCTAAGCCTGTTGCTCCCGATGTTCCGGTTGATCTCTCAGATTCACTAATGAATGTGGCCGGGTCAAATATACGCCACCGCGGCTTCACGCTCATCGAAATCATGGTCGTGGTGGCCATCATGGGCCTGATCATGGCCATGGGGGTGCCCTCCATTCTCGCGGCCATCAAGAAGGATGGCATGCGCAAGGCAGTGAGTGATTTGCAGGATGTGTGCTTCCAGGCGCGCGGCCAGGCCATTATGCAAAACCGGACCGTGGCGGTGGTGTTCCATCCAGGCGAACGCCGGTTCGAAACCGAAGGCGGGGGTGCCGGCGTCAGCGACGGAAAAGTGACTTCCTCAATACTGCCTGCGGGAGTGGACTTTGCCATGCTGGACATCAACCTCATGGATTTCAGCGCGTCCGAATGGAGCAAGGTTCGGTTTTTTCCCGATGGCACCAGCGATGAAATGACCATTGTGCTGCATGCCCGGGATCAGTGGCGCAAAATCACCCTGGAATTTTCCACCGGCCTGCCCACGGTGGTGGATGATGTAACTCGATGAACTTGCCACCGAAAATCTCGACACCGGCCTCGCCCGCGCACCGGCCCCTGCCCATGAGTGCCCATCAGCGTGCAAAGCACTGGCAGCGGTTCGGCTGTCCATTCTACGCATCTACCTGGAGGCGGCGTGAACGCCGCACCCCGGGAACCTCGAGCGCCGCCTTTTCCCTGCTGGAAGTGATGGTGGCCATTGCCATCTTCTTCACTGCGGCCTTTGCGATTTTAACGCTGGTATCCGGAGCCTTGCGTAATGCACGGATGCTGCAACGGCCCCAGGTCGATGCGGGCGCGGTGGCCAGCGCACTCTCGATTACCAATAAAATCGTGGAGGGCACTGATAGTGGGGATCTGGGCGATTTGCTGGGCGACACTTACCGGGGTTACAAGTGGGAATCCCGCAGCATCGAGGTGGAGTCCAATAAACTCTTTCAAGTGGATTTCACGATTTACAGCCCGGCCCGGGGCAACCCGGTATTTTCCAAAATCAGCACCCGGCTGTTCCGCCCCGAATCCCCGCCGGGAAGTCTGGACGGGGGCGGCATGGGCATCCATTAACATGTTTCTCCAACCGCCATCCCCCCGCCCCCCCCGCGCCTTCTCCTTGCTGGAGTTAATGGTGGCTCTGGCCATTTTCGCCCTGGTGGTGGCAACGATTTATTCCACTTGGATATTGATTGTGCGCTCTTCGGTGGTCGCCCAACAAGCCGCGGCCCAGGCCCAGCGCGAGCGCATTGCCATCCGCACGATCGAAACCTCGCTGATGTGCGTGCAGTCTTTCCAGGCTTCCATGAAATATTACAGCTTCGAGGTGGGCGACGGGACCGAGGCGGCTTTCAGCTTCACCGCCCGCCTGCCGGACGTTTTTCCCCGCAATGGCAAATTTGGCGACTTTAGCGTGCGCCGTCTGACCTACAGCGTGGAACCCGGTGAGGACCAGATGAAAAACCTGGTGCTGCGCCAGCGGCCCATTCTCATGGAGTTGGATGAGGATGAAAAAAACTCCCCGCTGGTGCTCGCCCGCAATGTGAAAGAATTTAGCGTGGAATGCTGGGATACCAATCAAATGGCGTGGGTCAAGGCTTGGGACAACACCAACTCGATCCCGCCGCTGGTCCGCGTCGCCTTTACGCTGGGGAGCCGCATGGAAAACGGGCTGGACGGACCGGAGCTATCCCTGTCCCGCGTGATTGCCCTGCCCTGCAACACCCTGCCCGGCGCCCTCCAAGTAGCCGGCGGCGTGCCCGGCGGGGGCATGGGCGGCGGCCAACTCCCGCCCCCAGTGCTCCAGCGTCCCCCCGTCTCCGGTCTGCACCCATGAAACTGACTACCGCCACACCCAAGGCCGGTATCGCCCTCATTGTGGCGATGATCGCCATTGCCGTCCTCACCGTGCTGGCGGCGGCCTTTGCCTTTTCCATGAAGATCGAGACCCGCCTGGCGATCAATGCGGATTCGGACCAGCAAATGCTCTGGCTCGGCCGCGCTGGGGTGGAGACCGCCCGGTGGGTGCTGGCCGAGGAAATGCGCGCTGGCTATCAGGGCTATGATTCGCTCAATCAAATCTGGGCCGGCGGCCCCGGCAGCGGCGGCGAAACCAACAGTGATTTGTCCGGCTTCTCCCTCAAAGACATTCAAATGGGCGAGGGAAAATACTCCCTGAAGATCATTGATCAGGAGCGAAAAATGAACATCAATAGCGCCAATCCCATGCTGATCCAACAGGCACTCACCGTGATGGGCGTTAATGCGGACAGCATCAATGTGGTGGCGGATTCCATTGCCGACTGGATTGATCCGGATGATTCACCCAAGCCAGCCGGTGCGGAGAGTGACTATTACCAAGGCCAGACCCCGCCATTTTTCGCCAAAAACGCCCCGGTGGATGATTTGTCTGAACTTCTGCTGGTCAAGGGAGTCACCCCGGAAATGTTCTGGGGAGGCTCGGCCGGTGACCACGCCCCGGCGGCCTTCCAGCACAAACTGGGTTTTGGCAACTCCCCGGGCGAGGCCCCGAATTATCCCTTTGGCTTGAAGGATATTTTCACGCCGATTTCCATTGGTCGTATCAACGTCAACACAGCCGATGCCAATGTCCTGCAAATCATTCCCGGCGTGGACGCCAACGTGGCAGCCGACATCATCAAATTGCGTTCCGGCCCGGATGGCCAGGATGGCACCGAGGATGACCTGCCCTTGCACAACATCGGCCAGCTTGCCGCCGCCGGCATCAATCCCCAGCTCATGGGTCAAATCAGCCAGGTCTGCGATGTGAAAAGTCGGACGTTCGAAGTGCATGTCAGCGCCGAAATTGGCAATTACCATCGCGAATACATCGCCTTGCTCGTCCGTAACGGCCCCACGGATGTGGAAGTCGTCGGCTTTTGGTGGAAATGAGTGTTGAATTCACCCCGTTTAAAATTATTATCCCTCCATGCACCGGATTTGCTTATTACTGGTTCTGCTTGGTTCCCTGGGTTCGGCCACGCAAACCTGGGCCACGGAAACCGTCCCTACCGGGTCGATTGTAAAAGTTCTCCCGCTGCTGCTTAATCGCACGGGACATGATGCGCTCTCCCCCAGCCTCTTTGACCGCGACGCCTACCAGTTTTATTTGCGGGCCCATACCAACGAAATTTCCGGGATTCGCTACGATGTCTTGTGGAAAGCCGCCGGCACTTCCGGGCAGCCGGTGAAAATCAAGGTGGAGCTCAAGGCGGTGGGACCGGATGGCGGTCCGCGCCAGCAGACGCTCGAAGCCTCCGTTACCCCGGGTAGGTTCCATCATTGGACCGAAATTCCGTTGACCGGCGAGGACTTTGTCAAGTTGGGACCAGTGGTCGCGTGGCGCACCAGCATTTGGTCCGGCGACCAGCTGCTGGGTTCCCAGCAATCATTTCTGTGGTAGGTCAGGAGACGGGCTGGGATTGAGCTCCAAGGTCGTGCGTGAGCCAGTCAGATCATTGTTCATTTCCAGTTTGCCCACCTGCCACTGGCCGTTCACTTTCTTGATATCTTTGGGATAAAATTCCTTGAACAACTGGTTGCTGGCATCGTAAGCAAACGCCTGCACCAGGCCTCCATTCTCGGTGTCTACCCACGACACCACCCGCGCATACCCATTCGCGGCAGGATGCGGATTGGTGCTTTCCAGCACCGTGCAGCCCTGACTGCGTTTGACCTCTTTGCGCAATACCTTCTGCTGCGGCCAGTACAGAAATTCCAAGCCCAAATCCGCCAGCCAGAAATCCGAACCGCTTAACGGCGTCATCAAGTCCGCACCGGCCAACTCCTTGACCGGGTTATTCGGCAACTGGTGTTGATAACGATTGGGCACACCCTCGGCGTGAACGATCACCAACGTCTCGCAAACGCCCGTCCCCACCGTGTAGGTGGTGGTCCAGTTTGTGGCCGTGCAGATGATATCACAACGCAGTTGCGCCTCCTGCCGGTAACCGCCAGTGCCCTTGATTTTCAAGATCCCACTGCTGCTGTATGCCTCGGCCGGCCGTTGTGCCTGGAGGTGTTCGGCCAGTTCTCGCCCCTGCTGAACCGGATCCCCGGCCTCATCCGCCAGCGCGACACCCAAGGCGACCAGCACGACGGCCCATGGCCAGGCCAACCGCATTGACCGCCCCGGGTTTAGTTTTAAATGCTTCATACGGCCTCCAGTGCCAGCGGAAAAATCTCCGCAATTTGCCGGACAAAATGCGCTTTGAGGCGCTGACGAACCTCTACGGGCACGTCCTCCCAGTCGGATTTGTTTTGGTCGGGCAAGATGACCTCCCTCATTCCATTCCGCGCCGCCGCCAGCACCTTTTCCTTGATGCCACCCACCCGCAAGACCCGGCCGCGCAGGCTGATCTCGCCCGTCATCGCCACCGTGGAACGCACCCGGCGTTTGGTCAGCAGCGAGGCTAGCGCGGCCACAATGGCCACCCCGGCACTGGGTCCATCCTTGGGCGTGGCCCCACCCGGCACGTGGATGTGCCAGTCGTATTTCCCATGGTCTTCCAGGTCCACGGCCAGCTTTTTGCTGTGGCTGCGCAAATAGCTCACGGCGGTCTGCGCGCTCTCCTTCATCACCTCGCCGAGCGAACCCGTCAGCAGCAATTGCCCCCGCCCGCGCATGCGCGTGGCTTCAATGAACAAAATATCCCCGCCCACCGGTGTCCAGGCCAGTCCGGTGGCAATGCCAATTTCGGTGATTTTTTCCGCACTTTCCGCCAAATGCGGTGCGTGCCCGAGCAAACCCGCCACATCCGCGGCCTCCACTTTGAGGCGTTTGAGCTTGCCCTCCTGGCTGATCAGTTTCCGCGCCGATTTGCGGGACAAGCCCGCAATCTCCCGCTCCAATTGCCGCACTCCGGCTTCACGGGTGTATTCGCGGATTAATTTGCGCAGGGCCGGGTCGGTAATCGTCACCTCCTGGCGGGTCAGCCCGTGCTCCGCCAGTTGCCGGGGCACCAGGAACCGCCGGGAAATTTGTAGTTTTTCCGATTCCGTATAGCTGGGCAATTCAATCACCTCCAGCCGGTCGCGCAACGCGGCCGGAATAGGCTCCAGCCAGTTGGCCGTGGCAATAAACAGCACGCGCGACAGATCAAACGGCAGGTCCAGATAATGGTCCACAAAGGTGTGGTTCTGCGCGGGGTCCAGCACTTCCAGCAGGGCGGCTGCGGGGTCGCCGCGCCCATCCGCGCCCACCTTGTCAATTTCATCCAGCAAAATCACCGGATTCCGGCTCTCCACCCGGCGGAGCGTCTGGATCAGCCGACCCGGCATGGCCCCCACATAGGTGCGCCGGTGCCCGCGAATCTCCGCCTCATCCCGCATGCCACCCAGCGCGATGCGCGCAAACTTGCGCCCCAAGGCCTCCGCCACGCTCTTGCCCAGGGAAGTCTTGCCCACTCCAGGCGGTCCCACCAGGCACAGTATCGGCCCCTTGATCTCCTTGCGCCGCTGCATTACCGCCAGAAATTCCAACAGCCGGTCCTTGACTTTCGCCAGTCCAAAATGCTGCTCGTCCAAAATCTTTTCGGCCGCCGCGAGATTGAGTTTGTCCTCCGTGGATTTTTCCCAGGGGAGACTGACAATCCAGTCCAGATAATTCCGCGTGACCCCGTATTCAGCCGCCGCCGGTGGCGTTTGTTGCAAGCGCTCCAATTCCTGCTTCGCCGCCTTGCGTGCCTCGGCCGGCATGGGGTTGCCCTCAATTTTATCGAGGAAAGACTTGATCTCCCCGGCATTGGCATCGGCATCCCCCAGCTCCCGCTGAATCACGCGGATTTGTTCCCGCAGGAAAAAATCCCGCTGGCTTTTCGCAAACGAGGAATTGACGTCGCTCTGAATCTTGGTGCTCAGCGTCAGCACTTCCTGCTCACGGTTGAGCATGGGCAGCAACGTTTGCAACCGCTCGCGCACAGAAACCATCTCCAGCAATTTCTGCCGGTCTTCCAGCGACAGGTTTAAATTCGCCGCAATCAGGTCCGCAAAGTGCCCCGGATGCTCCGTGTTCAGCGCGGCAATTTTGACCTGCTCGGCCAGGGCGGTGGAGAGCTTCGTGATATCGAGAAATTGCTTGTGCGCATTGCGCAGCATGGCCTGCAATTCCACGCTGTCCTCCGTCTCATCCCGCAATAACTCATAAGAGGCCTTCAGGTAAGGGGCCGGCAGTTGGTAATTGCCCAACCGAATGCGCCACAACCCCTCCACCAGAAGCCGCACCGTGCCATCGGGAAATTTGACCATCTTTGACAACCGCGACACACACCCCACGCTATGCAGGTCTTGCGGACCGGGCTCGGCTACCTCCGCCTGGCGCTGCAAAACCGCCCCCAGCAGCCGGTCCCCGGCCACCACATCATCAATCAACTTTAAACTGGGGCCCGTTTCCACGAGTAAAGGAACCACGGCCCCGGGGAAAATAACAATGTCCGAAAGCCCCAAGATTGGCAAAATATCCGGCAGGGAGCGGGAGGAAATGCGGGGTGGCACCTCGGATTTCTCCACCCCAAGAATGCTGATAAATTCCGTCTCTGGCGATGGTATCGTCGTTTCCACGCTAATTAGATGCCCCGGAGATAAAAAAGTTCACAGTCTTTTTTTCTCTGACCCGTTTTTGCAAAGTAACCGTCAATTAATCGGAATTTTGGTCGTCTTCGGCTGGATGGGATGCGCCATGGGCACATCAATACGCAGGAATCCATTCACATAGATGGCTTTGGCCTGGCACAAATCATAGCCCGGCGGCAGGTCGAGCACCGCCTCAAAAGGCCCGTAGGTGATGGCCATCTTTAAAAAATTGCAATGATGCTCCCGGCAGCAGTCGGGTCGCGATCCCGAAATACGCAGGCGGCTTCCTTCGGTGATGATTTCCAAGCTATCACTCTTCATCCCCGCCAGCTCGACCTTGATGACCAGGCCTTGCGGAGTGGCGTAGACGTCAGTGTTCGGCACCCAGCGGCCGTTGGGCGCACTGTCGTGGTTGGCATCTAAGGTTCCGTGTGATGAAAAATGAACCTTTGAACTAACTTTGGTTACAGCCATGATAAATCCTGATTTTGCCGCCATGCTGGCGAACCAGCCTTATATACCGCGTTACCACAGGAACATAACCTTAAACCAAATTTGTGCAACCGTGAAATTTGGGCGTTGAACTTTTTCCTCCGCCCCCTACGCTACGGCCATGGCCAGTGTTTTTTATCACCAACATCGGGTAAACTATGCCGAATGCACGGTCGGCAACCACGTTTATCATGCCCGCTATTTGGATTTTCTCGAAACCGCCCGCGGCGAATTCCTCCGCAGTCTGGGGACCACAGTGGCCGCGTGGCAGGCGGCCGATACCATTTTTCCGGTAATTGAGGCCCGGTTGCGCTATCAAGCGCCCGCCCGCTATGACGAGCTTCTGACCATTGAGGTCTGGCCCACCCTGGCACAAGGCGTTCGGGTAAATTTCGGGCACCGTATTCTCTCTGCGGATAAAAAAGTGATGGTGCTGGCGGAAACCTTTCATGCCTGCACCACCACCTCGGAAAAACCCAAACGCATCCCCGCCCCACTGACAGCCCAGCTAACCCTGTTGATTGCAGCTCCCCCTTGGTAACCGCTAGGAAGGTCCTACCCGCTTCAGGCGGACTTCTTCGCACTCTTTTGCCGCTTCGCCAGGCCCCTGCCCAGCCCGGCAACAAGCACACAGAAGGCGCCGGCCAATGCGGTGTTCGCTTCTGGCACCGCAGAAATGGAAACAAAGCTGTCATTCAAAGTAACCGCCCCATTTAAGGCGAATGCATGTCCCATCAGGCTGGTGCCCGTGTTCAGGGTAATGCTCTGATCTGCCAAAATAGTGCCGTAAAAGTCTGTCCCCGTGCCCAGGGTGGCCGAGGAGCCCACTTCCCAGAATATGTTGGCCGCCACCGCTCCATTGATGAGCTCCACCTTGGCGGCACTGGCGGTCGTGAGCGCCGTCCCAATTTGAAACACAAATATCGCATTCGCATTACCCTGTGCATCCAAGGTGACCGTGCCCGTCAATTGGGCGGCGGCGTCATAGTTCCGCACGCCGGAAAAAAAAGTGCGCCCTCCGATGTCCGTGCCACTCAGGTTCTGGGCGGAGGCTTGCTTGAAAATCCCTGAGAAAGCCGTTCGCGCATCGCTGACCGCCTGCCCAGCCACGGGTCCACTCGAGTAAATCGCGCCGTTCACCGTGCCCGGTCCAAACCCGGTGATTGCTGTGCCCGGGCTCACTCCCAGACTGCCATTTACCACCGTGTTACCGGAACTGGTCACCGCCGCTCCGCCCAGCACGGCAAAGTCGGCCGACGAACCCAGGTCAACCCCCGCCTGGCTGGTCGGCAACCAGCCCGCCAGCACCAGCAGCGTACCGCTCGCCGCCAGTTTATAGTTCATCCTGGACAGCTTGGCGCGGGCTTGACCAGTGAATGTCTGCCAATTACGGATAAATGGCGGTTGTAGCGAGAATTTAGGGGTTTTCATCATTGATTTATCATCTCCTTGATAGCCCAACCATTCCATACGGACTTTTCCCCATCTAGCCCGAACTCCGAAATTAAAATGGCTGGGATGCGTCAAGATATTGGAGCAGAAACGCTTAGAGACTGTTTTAAGGTTCCTCGCTGTTTTCGGTGGCATGTGAATCGAGCTGACCATTTGAGCGGTTGGGGAATTGCTGCTTCAATCCCAACGGGATTGCGCCCGCTAGCCCAAGGTTTCGAGGCACGAGCTAGCTTGGGTATTCCCCCAACGACCGCCAACCCCAACGGGGTTGTGCCCGTTGGCCGGCCCAGCCCCATGCCACAACCCCGTTGGGGTTGCCTAAAAATGCGTCAGCCTGCCCAGGGTAGTCCCGCTGCCGGGACCACCCTGGCCTGGCGGACGGAATCCCGTTGGGATTCGGCAATCCAGCAGCCGACGGCCCAAGCCAACCCGAATGCCACCGAAACCAGCGAGGAACCGGCT
>CAIQWB010000061.1 GCA_903875465.1 uncultured Verrucomicrobia subdivision 3 bacterium | reverse complement strand
TGGCATGCCACAAAAGGTGCAGACCCGGACAAAATTACCCGTCCATTGGTCCAAAAACTATTGGCTGCCAAATGAGCGAACCCGCTTTGTGATCATAGTTTGTGATTACCCACAACTTATTTGGGTTTGCTGAGCGAATTGTTGGAATATTATAAGAACCCCATAGATTTCAATGTCCCGGCAACTTTGGGAATCGACGTGGCAAGCGGTGACGCAGAACCCTCATCCGGCCTCCGGCCACCTTCTCCCATCCAATGGGAGAAGGAAAAATATTACGTTGCGATACCAGGGGTGGCGGCCCATCGGATGGGCCTTACCCCTGGCTACAAGCCTGCTGGGGTTGCTTCGAATTGGCGGACAGTAAAACCGGGACATTTGGTTAGTTGTTTTTGGTTTCGAAGTCAACTGGGGAAAGGAAATTAAGGGCGCTATGGAGGCGCTTGGGGTTATAAAAGCATTCGATGTAATCGAAGATGGCGGAGCGGGCTTCCTGATGGTTGGCAAACTCGCAGCGATAAACGAGCTCCCATTTGAGGGTGCTCCAGAAGGATTCCATGGTGGCGTTGTCGTAACAATTGCCTTTGCGGCTCATGGAAGCGATGAGGCCGGCGGCGGCCAGGGTGTGGCGGTAATCGCCGGCCGCGTATTGGACGCCGCGATCGGAATGGCAGAGGAGTTGGGCGGGCGGCTGCCGGTGCAGCAACGCCATGGTCAGCGCCTGTAAGACCAAGGCGGTGTCAATCCGGTGGCTCATGGCCCAACCGACGATTTTACGGCTATAGAGGTCCAGCACGGCGGCCAGATAAAGCCAGCCCTCGCCGGTTTGAATGTAAGTGATATCGGTGGCCCAGAGTTGATCCGGGGCGGTGGCCTTGGGGGCTTGGGCCAGCAGATTGGGAGCGATGGGGTGGTCATGGTGGCTATCGGTGGTTTGGACGCAGTAGCGCCGCTGTTGGCGGCCGCACAGGCCCGCCTTGCGCATGAGGCGGGCGATGCGATTGCGGCCATGGTGGCAGCCTTGTTGGCCGAGCACCTGCTGAACGCGCGGACTGCCATAGGTTTGCCGACTGTCGGCAAAAATGGTGGTGATCTGGCGGGCAAGGGTTTGGTCCTGCCTGGCCCGTGGGCCAGGCTGGGCGCGCCGCTGGAGCCAGTCATAATAGCCGCTGGTGGAAACCCCAAGGAGCTGGCACATGACCTGAATGGCGTGGTCCGCTTTCATCGCCTGGATCCAGGCATAACGTTCGGCGACGGTTCGGAGAGAATGCCCAACGTTTTTTTTAAAATGTCGCGCTGCTCGGTCAGATGGCGGATCTCCCGCTGGGCCGCCGCCAACTGGGTTTGCAACTCGGTGGCCGAGCCGGGCTTTGCCCCGGCCATGGCCTTCCCCCCAGCGTCGGCCGGGGCAAAGCGGTGTTGCCAGGCATACAGCCGGTTCGGCAGAATCCCCAGCTCAGCGGCAATGACACTGGCGGATTTGCCGCTGGCCAGCCAGTGGCTGACGGATTCGCGTTTAAAGGTTTCGGCAAACTTGCGCCGGGGTTTAACGTTCGTTGGGCTATTGGTTTTAATCATTTGATTGTCTACCCAATTTACTGTCCGTCAATTCGAAGCAACCCCATTTCTTTCAAATGGAGGACGAAGATGGTTACGAACGCTCTTGCGTTTGGACGGCTCGGGCTATCGTCGAGCGGGATTTAGGTCAAATAGACGATGCACGACGACATCTTAACTCCGCAAT
>CAIQWB010000060.1 GCA_903875465.1 uncultured Verrucomicrobia subdivision 3 bacterium | reverse complement strand
TAACCAGTTTGCACCCCCCGTATTTGGAATCAAGGCAAAGCCATACATAAAGCATTCCACTTTCGGTGACGAGTTTGCACCCCCCGTATTTGGAATCAAGGCAAAGCAGTTATTTGGTTGGAGCCGACCCACCAGGAAGTTTGCACCCCCCGTTTTTGGAATCAAGGCAAAGCAATCGTTTCCACCACCAGGGCTTGATTAAAAGTTTGCACCCCCCGTATTTGGAATCAAGGCAAAGCAGTGGTAACTACATCCTCCGTCGCATAGGAGTTTGCACCCGCCGTAATTGGAATCAAGCCCCAAGCCTTTTTCCCCGCCCCCAGCCCCGCCCAAAACTTGACCCCCACCCCTGGAATCGGCGACACTGCGGCATGGCAACCAACGCATTACAAATTGAGAAGCTCGTCACCGGCACCGGCAAGGCCCCCAAAAAGGGCCAGGTCGTGTCCGTTCATTACACCGGCTGGTTCACGGACGGTGGCAAATTCGACAGTTCGGTGGACCGCAAGGAACCGTTCTCCTTCGCCCTCGGGCTGGGCCAGGTGATCGCGGGTTGGGATGCGGGCGTGGCCACGATGGTGGTGGGCGACAAGGTGAAACTCACCATTCCCCCAGAACTGGCCTATGGCCGGGCCGGTTATCCCGGGGCCATCCCGCCGAATTCCACCCTGATTTTTGAGGTCGAACTGCTGGGCATCGAATCCTAAGCCGGGCCCCTGACCAAGCTTTGCTCATGATCGCGCCGCTCGAACCGCCCGCCAGCCATCATGTTTCCGCCGCCGAAGGCTGGCTGGAACTGGGCAATCCGGCCGAGGCGGCGGCGGAGCTGGCGGCGCTGGCCCCTGAATGGTCCGCGCACCCGGCGGTGCTGGAGCTGAACTGGCAAATCAATGCCAATGGCCGCCAGTGGACGACTTGTCTGGAACTGGCCGCCCGCCTAGTGGCGTTGCATCCCGAACTGCCCAGCGGCTATATCCACCGCTCCTTTGCGCTGCACGAGTTGCAGCGCACTGCGGAGGCCCGCGACCTATTGCTGCCCGTGCTCAGCCGTTTTCCCGAGGAGGAAATTCTGCCCTACAACCTGGCTTGCTACGAATGCCGCCTGGGCAACCTCGACCTGGCCCGCCACTGGCTGGGTAAATTGTTCAGCCGGAAAAATGGCAGCGCCTGGCGCCGGTCCGCCCAGGGCGATCCGGATTTGGCCGCGCTGTGGCCGGAAATTTCCACCCTCTAAACGAGCTATCGTTACGCGCATGCAATTATCACGGAACTGGAATCGAATGACCTGGCTGCTCGGGGGCTGGCTCGGACTGCTGCTGGCGGGTTGCGCCTCGACCCAGAGCTCGCACCTGACCGGGGATGGCCCGGTCACGTGCCAGCACATCGTCCGCCATTCGCCCAATTTTTCCATTCATGTGGTCACCGTCAATCTGGCCGATCCGCGCGTCACGGTCCGCGTGGCCCCCGGCGGTCCGGCCCCCACGAACGGTGCACCCTGGGTCACCACCCTGCTGCCACCCAGTGAAATTGCCCGGCGCGAACAATTCGACATCGCCATCAACGGCGATTTTTTTGACGCGCTGTCCACCCGAGACATCGAGGGACGGAACACGGGCTATGTGCGGGGCAAGCCGGCATTTCCCGTCGGTCCGGCGATGACGGCCGGCCACCTCTGGCACCGGACCGAACTGCCCCGGCCGTATTTGGAAATCACGGCCGATCGGCATGCGCGCCTGGTGGCCGGCCGGCGCGGGGACGTGCCGGAGGCCAGCGCCCGGGAAATTGTCGGGGGTGGCCAGATCATTGTGCGCGCCGGCCAGGCGGTCACTTATACCAATTTCTTTGCCACCGCCCGGCATCCGCGCACCGTGGTGGGATTGGACCGCACCGGGCAGCGCCTGACCTTGTTCGTGGTGGATGGCCGGCAGCCGGCGCTTTCCATCGGCATGACCCTGGCGGAATTATCCCGGGAAATGATTGCCCTGGGGTGTGACAGTGCCATCAACCTGGATGGCGGTGGTTCCACCGAACTGGTCTATCGTGATCCCGCCACGGCCCAGCTCCGCGTGCTTAATTCCCCCTCGGACGCCAAAGAACGGTCCGTGGCGGATGTGCTGGGGGTGGTGGTCAAAGCTCCCCTGCCGCCGGTGCCGTAACCACCCGCGCGGAAACTAGCCCGGCGGCCACGGGTGTGCTATCATTGTCCCCGTGTTTAAGTTCTTAGCCTTTTTGGCGATCTGTCTGCTGGCGGTGCCGGGCCGGGCGGCCATGCCCCCGCCGGCGGATTTGACGCCCTTATTGCAATCCCAACCGGAAAAGTTCGGCCGGCTACTGGCCGACCCGGAGACCTACCGGTTGCAGATTTTGATTTCGGAAGCCACCACGAATGCCGCTGGCCAGCCCAGCCTCCGGCAATGGGGTTATCGCGTGGGGGCCGAGTATTTCTATCCCGCCAGTTCCATTAAACTGGGCGCGGCCGTCACCGCCCTGCAAACTATTGAAGCCCTGCAAGCGGAGCACCACTCGCCGGATTTATTGGCGGCCCCCCTGACCATCGCCCCGCTGTTCCCGGGCGATGCGGCCCAAACCAATGATCCCTCCAATCTCGCGGGCGGTTATATCACGCTGGCGCATGAATTGCGCAAACTGGCCCTGGTCTCGGACAACGACGCCTTCAACCGGCTGTTTGACCTGGTGGGGCATGAGCACCTGAATGTAAACCTGCACCAACTTGGGCTGGAGTCCGTGGTGATCAACCATCGCCTGTCGGAATCCCGGTCGGTTCCCGGTGGCCAGGCGGCCGCCGCAGTGACGTTCCATCCCCCCGGGGCGGCCGCCATCGAGATTCCGGAACGCCACAGCACGCTGACCTTCACCAACCGCGCCCGCCATTTGCAAGTGGGCCGGGGGTTTATCCGGAGTGGCCGGCTGGTGAACGAGCCCATGGATTTTACCCATGGCAACGGCATCGCGCTGGTCGATCTGCAAGCCCTGCTCATCAAACTGGCGCGGCCGGACATTGATCTGGGCACGCCCGCGTTGAATTTGTCGCCCGCCCATCGCGCCTGGCTGCTGCGGGCCATGACCGAATATCCGCGCGAATCCACCAACCCGGTCTACGCCGTCACGGAATACCCGGATGATTACTGCAAATTCCTGCTGCCCGGTATCCGCCGTGTTTTTCCGGCCACCGCCCCCGCCGAACGCATTCAGATCACGGCCAAGATCGGCCAGGCCTATGGCTTCACGATTGAAAATTCCTATGTGTACAACCCGGCCAATGGCCGGGCCGTTTTCGTGGTCGCCGCCATCTACACCAATTCCCGGGGCATCCTCAATAGCGACCAGTACGATTACGCCACCGTGGCCGAGCCGTTTTACGCGGACCTGGGCGAACTGGTGGCCCGCCACTGGCTGGTTCCTCCCGGACACGGAAGCTTTTACCCATGACGATTCATACCTTTACGGACGAACTCTGGCTGGCGCGCTCCCGGGCGGAAATCTTCCCCTTTTTTGCGGACGCGGCGAATTTGGAGGCCATCACCCCGGCCTGGGTGAATTTTAAAATTATCACGCCCCTGCCCATTGCCATGCACGCGGGCACCAAGATTGAATATCAAATTCGCATTCATGGCGTGCCGGTGCGCTGGAAAACGGACATCACGCTTTGGGAGCCGCCCTTGCGGTTCCGCGACGAGCAACGGAGCGGTCCCTACCGGCAATGGATTCACACCCATGAATTCATCGAGAAAGATGGCGGCACGCTCTGCCTGGACCGGGTGGATTATGCCGTGTGGGGCGGGCATTTGATCAATGCCCTGTTCGTGCGGCGGGATGTGGCGAGAATTTTCAAATACCGGCGGGAAACCCTGCAACGCCTTTTTGGCACGCCAGGGGCCCGATAATTCCCAATCGCCCGGGCTCAGACCGGGTGGTCGCGGTTCCAGCGTTTAAAATGTTCCAGGACCCGTTTGGGAGTGTCCCGATACCAGCCATAACCATTGCGCCGCTCCTTGGACAGGTCATTCACATTGTCGTGGATGGTTTTATCGCGGTCGCCGAAGATGGGCCGGTCGGTTTCCAACTCGTAGTACCGGGCCCAAAGCGGGCCCTTGCCGGGAGCGGAGATTAATTGCCGGCCACCCGCGCCGGTGCTTTTAAAAGCCATATCCAGGATTTTGGTTTTATCAAACCAGGCCACCGCCGCGCGGATGGCGGCTTGCTGCCGGGCATCGGGGTCGGGCAATTGCATGAGGAACAGCACAATGGTGGCACTTTCGGCAGAGCTTGCGGACGGCATCTCATAATTCCGCGCGGAGGCGGGCCGCAGATCCAGCTCATCATGTTGCTGGCACCAGACGGTGAGTTTTCCGGCCCGGTCATGGATTTGCGCGGCGAGCAGGCAGTCCATGCCGCGCTGATAACTCTGGCGTGCCCGCGCCCGGGTGGCGGCTGGCAGCCAGGCAAATTCGGCCTCCCCTTGGGCGAGGTCGTTCAGCACGGTCAGCACATGTAAGAACGCGTTGTCATTGATGGTGATGGCATCGTGATAGCCGCCCTCCAGCGGCCACACCTGGGGCCAGCCGCCATTGGGATATTGGGCATTAAAAATATAATCCAACCCGCGCTGAAACGCCGTTCGCCAGCGCTCGCTGCCGGTTTTCCCGGCGGCAATGACCCGGGCCAGAAATTCCAACTGGGTGATGGTGGCGTCGTTGTCGAACGTGCCGATGTAATGCCATTTCAAATCCATGGCCTGGTCAAAGTCACCGGCCGAAGCATAGTGGTTGTTATCATCCGTGCCAAAGGCCTCGCCCGGGGCGCGGGCGTGGGTGGACATGTTCAGGTTTTTGCTCCAGCCGCCCGCCGCGGTTTGGTAGGAAACCACACAATCGGCAATGCGCCGGGCCTCGGCGCTGCCGTACCAGTCCGCCGGCAGGTCCAATTTTAAGTCCTCCGCAGAGTGGCTGGCATGCGGGACCACTGGTTGATTGGTGCCGAGGGCTTTTAGTTCGTTGCGCAGCACGGCTTGATCCGCCTGCCTTTGCGCTTCCGACCGGACGAGATAAGCCAGCCAGGCGGGTTGCTGTTCCGGGGGCAGGGTGGCGATGCGCTCGCGGGTCAGCGGGCGGGCGGGCACATTGGTGCCAATGATGGTCGCGTTGAGCTGTCCGGTCAGGAGCAGTGCCAGACCAAGGCCCAAAGCGAGGGGTAATTTAATGATCATGTGAATCGGTTCATCAGACGCCGGTGCGCCCGGGCAAGTTTCAAGGAACCGCCACGCGCAACCGCTGCGGTTCGAGACCGAATTCCACGGGCAAATGACCGGCCCACTCGCCATCCAGTTCGAACCTGGCCGGCTGGGGGCTGGAGAGGGTGAACCGGCCGGCTTGCAGCCGGGCCACCGCATGTTCGGGCAGTTTGCCGCGCAGGAGTAAATGTGGGGCACAGCCCCAAAGGGTTCCCCAATTCATACGAGACAGGGCGCACACTTCAAATCGGCCGTTGCTCAGACTGGCTGCGGGGAACACGGCAAAATTGCCGCCGTAAAGCCGGCCATTGCCGATTAACACCAGTTCTCCGGCAATGGTCTGCCCGCCGGCTTGCACCGTAATGACTGGCTTCGTTTCGCGGAGGGCCTGCAAACCCGCCAGTAAATAAGCCAGGGGACCGAAGCGCTTTTTCAGGGACCAACTGACCAGTTCAATCGCCCGGGCATCCAGGCCGCCGCCCGCCAATTGGATGAAATATTGTTTTCTGCGCACGCCTTCGGCCGAAAATTCCGCCCACGGTAAATCGATCCTCAACTCCCGGTCCCGTTGCAAGACCGCCCACGCCTGCGGGATTTTCAGGGGAATATTTAATTCCCGGGCAAAGACATTGACCGTGCCCAGCGGCAGCACCCCCAGGCGGGCGCGGGCGAAACCATCCGGTGCGTCCCCGAGGCCATTGAGCGTTTCATTCACCGTGCCATCCCCCCCGGCCGCCACAATTAAATCAAAACCATCCGCCACCGCCTGGGCGGCCAGCCGGCGCGCATCCCCCGGGCCCGAAGTGGCCTTCAAAGCCCCTTGCGCGGCAATCTCGTCCAGATGCCGCCGAAAATGGCGCGCCTTGTTCCCCCGCGCCGCCGGATTGAAGATGACACATGTTCGCAAGCAGCCGGAATTTTGTGGTTCTGCGGGCATTAGTCGAGGAGAAACCATGGTCGCTGCCCTGCAACTTGCCATTGCGCAGTCACCGGATTTTTCGGAAACTGGCAGGGTATGACGAATGTCACAGAGTGGACGGTGCCCAAATGGCCGTTTTTGTTGGGCGATGCGGTTTTGCTCCTGGCCGCCGGGTACCTGACCTGGCAAGCGCCGCATCCGATTGGCGTCTGGGTCATCGTGACCGCCGCCGCCTGTGTGGCGATTGGCGCCGGGCTCGCCGTCTGGCCTTATATCCTGGAATACCAGGCCACCGCCCGGCTCATTGAAGTCAACGGCCTCCAAACTGTCACCGAAAAAATCGCCAAACTGGACGTGGTCGCCGGCCAAATTGCCGCTTGTACCAACAATTGGACCACCGCCCAAACCCAGGCCGAAAAAACCGCCACCCTCGCCCGGGACCTGACCGGCCGCATGGGCGAGGAGGTCCGGCAATTTGGCGAACTCCTGAACCGCATGAATGATGGCGAAAAAGCCGCACTGCGTCTGGAGGTCGAGAAACTCCGGCGCACGGAGGGAGAATGGTTGCAAGTCCTGGTCCGGATTTTGGATCAAGTTTTTTCCCTGTACTCTGCCGCCGAGCATTCTGGACAGCCGCGGCTGGCCGCGCAGATTGGCCAATTCCAAACGGCCTGTCACGATGCCGCGCGGCGCGTGGGGTTGGTGCCCTTTGCCGCCGAGCCGGAAGAACCGTTCCACCCGGAACGGCATCAGGCCATGGGTGCCAAAGAAGCCCCGCCGGCGGGTGCGCTGGTGGCCGAAACCGTCGGGACCGGCTTTAAATACCAGGGTAAAATGATCCGGCCGGTGCTTGTTCGCTTGCGCGACGCCCGGGATGCCGCTCCGCCCGCGTCCAAGGCCCTGGTCGACCCCAACCAAGAACAACTCCCGCTCGATCCCGAGGATTAAAGCGGCGCCCATGCACCGCCCCGTGACCCGACTTGGCGAGCCACCATCCTTTCGCCTGCGCCATAAGAGTGAACTCTGCCACCCCAAAAGCCCCTTTGAAGCCGCTTCCGGCGGAGACCCCTCCCCGCCACTGGCTGGATGCGTGGCACGTGAAACCCAGTGCCAACCGGGATTACGAATTCATTGATGGCTTGCGCGGGCTGGCCCTCCTGATGGTCATGGGCTGCCATTATCTTTATTTCAAAGAACATCCCACGTTTGCCAATCAATTCGTGCATGCCCTAGTGGGGCGGCTGGCTTTTGGGGTGTCATTGTTCTTCACCCTGTCCGGTTTTTTGATTTCCTGGCCCTTTTGGAAACGGAAAGCGAGGAATGCGGACTCGTTGATGCCGGCCGGTTATGCCCAGCGCCGGTTCTGGAAGATTTATCCTGCGCTGGCTCTATCCATCCTGATTCTTACGCCGGTGTTCATTATGTGGCAGGGTGAGGCGCGGCTGTTTGTGGTCACGGCCGTGCAGTGGCTGCTGGGGCTGGCGTTTATCATGCCCGTGAGTGGAAAACTAAACCCGGTCATGTGGAGTTTGGTGGTGGAAATTCATTTTTATGTGGTGTTGCCGTTGCTGTTTCTCCTGACCCGGCACTTGTCCGCCAAAACTTGTCTGGCGGTCATTGGCCTGCTGCTCTTCGCAGGGCCCGTTTTGATTCAGGCCCTGACCGGCCTGGCCCCGGTTCATGCGCCCCAAATCGAGGATCCGTATTTTACCGGCCTGAGTTCCTTTTGTCTGGGCGTGACGGTGGCTGGTTTGGATGCGCTGAAACTATGGAGCAAACGCTGGTATTGGGTGGCTGATGTCGGCTGGTTATTGGTGCTGGTGGGGTTGCTGGGGTCGGCCTGGGTACTCGTCAATCCCGCCGGGCACGCGCCGGTGACCGGGCACTTGTTTGAGTGGGTTTTTAATCTCGGGTCCGCCAGCTTGTTGTTTTACGCGGTGCAGCCGGAAAATCCGCGGGCGCGGTGGCTTTGCACTCCGTGGCTGCGGTGGTGTGGCATTATCAGCTATGAAGGCTACTTGTTTCACCAGCCCTTGATTTATTTCTCGCGGGGATTTTTTGGTCCCACCAACGGCGGCATTGGCAAATATTTCCTCGTTATCGGCGTTCCGCTCGTGGTCAGCCTGGGGCTCGCTGCGGCGGTTTACCGGTGGTTTTCCCTGCCGATTTTGAAATACGGCCGGTCCCGGAATCTGGAATAATCAACCCGCCGTGCCGGCTGGGGGGCTTAACTGGTTTTTACTGGCATCTCCGGGCCACTCACGGAGGGAGACAAATGTTTTTGCACGAACTGGTCCACCCGTTCGCCCACCTCGGCCGCGCTCACATTCCACAGGCATTCCGGCGTGGGCATCCGGCAATAATCCGAGCAGGGTTTAAAGGGGCACGATTTACCGCCGACCCATTCGGCGAGGGGATGCAGCGGGGCAAACCATTCCGGTAACTGCGGGCCGAAAATTGTAAAGGTGGGCAGGCCCACCATGGCGGCCAGGTGTCCCGGCCCGGAGTCGTTGCCCACAAAAACGCCCGCCTGATCCAGGATGGCCAGCAGGGCCTCCACGGTGCGGGGACAAACCACCCAGGTTTCCCCGGCTTTTTGCCACCAGTCCACTTGCTCCAAGTCGCAAACCACTTGCACCACATATCCCTGGGTGCGCAACCGCTGGACCAGGGCGAGATAACGTTCCAACGGCCAGACCCGCACGGCCAGCCGGGCCCCACTGTGCACCAGGACGGGCTGGCCGGGACCCCGCCGCGTCACTGGCAGGTTTTCCCGTTGGGGCAGGCTCAAGCCCAACGCCTGGCCGGCGACCCGCCAGTATTCATAACGGTGGGCGACGGGCTCGGGTTGGGGGAGTGGCTGCGTGAGAAACCAGCCGCTGCGGTAGCGGGGAAACCCCAGGCGTTGCCGGGTGCCCAACCATTTGAGCACGGCATGGTCCCGCGGGTCCCACCGGCTGGAAACCCCATAATCAAAACGCCCGCCGCCCAAGTGTCGCCAAAGCCCCCACATTTCCCCCAGTGGCCAGCGCCAAAATTGATACTTATGCTCGAAGGCCGTCCACGGAGCATTAAAGGTGACGATCTTGATGCCCGGCCACAGGCGCTCTTGCAAACCCCGGGCATATGGCTTGGCCAACAACGTTACCTCATACTTCTCCACTGCCGCCCGCAGAAAAGGCGTCGCGATGACCAAATCACCCATCCCCCAGAGTTCCACCACCAGCAAGCCGGGTTTGCCGGGTGCTTTTCGGCTCCCGCCCTTCTGCAGCGGTGGCACACTCATCGTTGGAATGCGGGTCGCGGCCGGGGCATGGCCCGGAGGGGTACCTGGGCGGTTCGTTCTTCCACTTGGTCCACCGCCGGCCGGCATACCCCGTTATTGAGGGCCACGCTCATGCCTAGAAAGCCGCAAAAATTTGCCAGCTCGGTGGCAATTTGCAGACCGCCCAGGCAGGAAACAAAGTTCAGCATCTCCCAAAAATACATGACGAACAGAAAAGTGCAGGGCAGGGTCAGATCCGGCCGGCAATATTTAACGTTGCGCCACATGATCCGCAGGCCGGCAAACAAAAACCATAAGACCGTGAGCACCCCCCAAATCCCAAAGGGAATAATCAGGGACAACATGCCGTTATGAAAATCGTTGGCCAGCGCCAGGGAGCCCTGGCTGGCGTCAAAATGTTCCGCCGCACCTTGGAGCAGTTCATTACCCGTCATCATTTCATCGTAATCGGACGAGGAAAACGCCAGGCCTTTGCCCAGGAGCAGGTGGGGTGGAATTTGTGGCAGCAGGGCCGTCCACATGGTTAACCGCCATTCAGTGCTGCTTTGCGCCGAGAGCACCGCGTCGTAGTCCAAATCCAAGGGCAAAAAGGCCAGCGCGCGTTGAAAGGTGAAGGGCAGCCGGTGGGCCAGTGGGATCACCGCAGTGGCCGCCAGTCCGCCCATCAAGATCAGGACCATGATCGCCGGGGTGCGATGCAGTTTCTCCAGCAAAAACATCATGATAAAGGTCGCCATCACCATCATCAGCGTGGAACGAAAACCACCGAGCAAAATGACCAGCAAGGCGAGGAAGAGAATTGCCGGCCGCCAGAGTTTGCCCGCGAAGAAAATGCCGCGCAACCCATACCGGGCCAGCATGTAACAATACACCCCCGTGGCCGCCGTGGAAAATCCCGCCAGCCGGGTCACGCCAAATTCAAACGTAGAGCTGTCGTCCAGAGAGGGGGGAAACATCAAATAGATCAGGCCCATCCAACTGGGCGCGAAGATATAGGTATTGCCCACAAACGCCGTCAATTGCCCCAGAAAAAAGAGGGCCACGTATAATTTGGCTTTCTGCGGGGGAATTGCGCGGGCGGTGATGGCAAAATAACTTAAGACACTGATGAGCAAATAGATGTATTTTTTCCCGCCATACACTGACCCGCCAAAAGCCTTGAGGCCAATCCCGCCCGTCAGTTCGGCGGTGGCATAAACCACGGCCATGAATGCCAGGAGTGGCCAGGTAATCTCAGGCACGCGGATAAAATGCATCTTGCTGTTGATGATCCGCTCCAGGGTTGAGATGGTCAGGCTCATCACCACCATCACGAGCCACAGCCCTGGCCGGCCGGGTAAAATGAATACCGCCACGCTGCAGGACCAGCTAAACACCAGGATTTCCATGTGCCAGCGGAGAATGATGGGCGAGATCAGCAGGATGCCCAAAACGCCATAAAAACCCAGCGTGTCCAAATCCAGGGGGTTCGCCAGCGAATAACCGACAAAAATCGCCAGCGGCACGATGATCGAATAAATGATCAGCGAGCGCAGGATGGCTGGCACGTTATTGTTACTCATAGGCGGACTCATCATCAGGGAAACGGCATGTTTTGCCCGCTTCGCTGACCTTTGTATTATAAACCAACCCCCGAACGGGCTGCAACCGCAATCATCGTTGCAATCCGGGCGGAAGCTTTAAAGAAAGCGGTGTGCGAGGGTCCAAAAAGCTTCCGCCGCCGCCCTTGGGGGGCTATGGCGGACAGGATGGCTGGGTAGACCTCCGTGGGAGGGGGGGCTTTACGGGGCTCGACGGGGTTTTTCCTGGATTTGATGCAATTGATTTAATTTCAATGACTTGCTTCGATTTTAGGGCCCGAAGGGGGGTTGACGGCGCTGGACGGGAGACGTCCCACGTCCCAAGTCTTAGGTCCAAGGGCAACACCTTGAAAGGCACGATTGGGTACGATTCACCTGGATTTAACCGCAAACGCTGGTTCAGGGGTCCCGGCAGCAAGGGCAGGGGCCGGGTGTCGGCAGGTGTGGGGATCTTGCCGGGCAGGGCGGGGCGGGATCGTTGGTGCGTGCAGGAGTTCCCATCGGGCTGGAGGGTTGGATTTTTTTAATGCCGGATTAAGTCGGATTAGCCCGGATTAACCGGGATTCGCCCTGGTGGTGGGGCGAATCGAGGCGGATTTACCGGGCGCCGATTCTGGGATGTCAAAGAACCGGGTTCGACCCAGCGAGCCAAGGGGGCCGTCCGGTCTGGGCGGAGAGTAATAAAACCACTCTCATGATGAGTATATGGCCACCGGGGGAGTTTGTCAAACGGAGCGAGCGCCTGGCTGCTGGGCTACCTTAAGAGTGTGGCGCAACCAGGAACCGGTTTGATTGCACCCCCGCCTGACCCGCCTGGTTGCAATTGGGCTCGCCCAATCTGACGGCATCCGGCACACTGGGTCGGATGCGTCCCGGGGGGTTGGGCCCGACTGCCTGCCCCCGGGCCTGGACCATGAAAATCCTGCTCAACTGCAACCTGCCCTTTGCCCTCGCCCATGGGGGGCAGCAAATCCAGATTGAACGCACGCTCGCCGGCCTTGCGGCCAACGGCGTCACCGCTGAACCTTTGCGCTGGTGGGATGATCAGCAAACGGGGGACATCATCCATTATTTCGGCCGCATGCCCTCGGGGCAGATCGAGTTGGCCCGGCAAAAAGGCATGCGGGTGGTCATGGCTGAGCTGCTGACCGGCCCGGGTTCCCGCTCCCCCCGCCAGTTGCGCGTGCAAAAACTCATTACCCAGGCCGTCAAACGCCTGGCACCGGGCAGTTTTGCCGCCCCGTTTAATTGGGATTCCTACAAGCTGGCCGATGCCCAGGTCGCCCTCACGCCTTGGGAAGCCCACCTGATGGTCTATTTATTTGGCGCCCCCCCCGAACGGGTGCATGTGGTGGCGAATGGCGTGGAGGATGCCTTTTTGCAATCCACTCCCGCACCGCGCGGCCCCTGGCTGGTCTGCACCGCCACGATTGCCGCGCGCAAACGGGTGCTCGAACTGGCCCAGGCCGCCGTGCTGGCCCGCACGCCGGTGTGGATTATTGGCCGGGCTTACGCTGAAAGCGATCCCTACGCCCGGGCCTTCGTCCAACTCGCCCGGCAACAGCCCGAGTTGGTTCGCTATGAGGGGGGGATCAATGACCGGGTGCGCCTGGCAGAAATCTACCGCCAGGCCCGGGGGTTTGTGCTCTTAAGCACCATGGAAAGTTTGAGCCTCTCCGCCTTGGAGGCGGCGGCCTGTGAATGTCCGTTGCTGCTCAGCGACCTGCCCTGGGCGCGGTGCACCTTTGCCGCAACCGCCAAATATTGTCCGGTGAACCAGCCGGCGGCCGCCACGGCCACGGTATTGCGGGAATTTTACGATGCCGCGCCCACCCTCGCCCCGCCGCCCAAACCCGCCGACTGGGTGCAAATCGGCCGGGAATTAAAGACGCTCTACGAGTCGATTTTGAGGACTGACCGGTAGATTTCCAGATGCCGGCGGGCGACGGCGGTGGGATGGAAGGTCTGCCGGAAGGCCTCCGGCGCTTCTGCCGGGCGCGGTTGGCGGTCCCCGCCGGCGCGGAGCCACTGGCCCACGCCAGCTTCCAGTCCCGCCCAGTCATCCAGGTTAAATACTTGCACGCGCTCCACCCCGCGCGCGATAAACCGGGCCGCGCCCACATCGGAGGCGAACAAATACAACCCCCGCGCGATGGCCTCGGCAAAGGTCAGCCCGAAGGATTCCTCATTGGAAAAATGAATCATCGCCGCCGCCTCATCCATCAACCGGCAGAAACCGGGATCATCGAGCTTTTCAATATGTTTGAAGCCGCCATGCGCCTGGTCCGCCGCCGCCAGTTGCCGGTGAAAGATGGCGGGATACTCCGTGGGGGCTGCCTTGCCCACAAAAATGGTGTCAAATTCCAGCTTTTGCGCCCGCAAGGCGGTCAGTCGCGCGAGTAATTCCACCTGCCGCTTGCGCTCGCTGATGACCCCCACATTAATGAGCAAGGGACGGGCCCGGGGCGGGGTGACGGCCCGGGGAAATTCAAAAAACATGCGCTGGATGGCGTTGGGCACCAGCCAGGTGGGCACGGGCGTGGTTTTCACCAAATCCTGCACGTATTCGGAAATGCAAATGATGCCGCCGGTACGGGGCAGGGTGAAATTCTCCACTTTGGCGGCCAGCCATTGGAAACTGCCGGGGCGTGAATGATGGAGCCGGGCGATCGCATTCATGTTGCCATGGATGGTGAGCACATTGGGGAAGCCCGACAGCACCGCACTGACCGCGCAATCGCGCTCGGTGCCCTGGCCATGGACGATGTCGGGCTGGATCTCGCGCAGTTTTTTGCGGGTGGCCCGGATACAGCCCTGGTAGAGGGTGCGCATCCAGCCGGTTTTGGGCACATGCAGGCTATGAAACCAAATGTTGGGGGCCAGTTTTTCCGGCGAGACCATGGGCTGCTGAGTGCAGGCGACCACGTGCACCTCCACCTCCGGCAATCCTGCGAGTCCCTGCAGCAGAGCTTCCGGCGCGGTGCCAAAAACCACCTTGCGCTCGCCATAATTGCGAAAGTGCTCCCGGTTGTCAGTGGTTAGGATGGCGACTTTTAGTGGTTTCAAAGGTCTAATTTGGACTAAAATAAAATTTTTGCCGGGAATGACCCGAAAAGCAAGCGTCTTCCCCATTTTCTACGTTCCCCAGGCCAGTGCCAAAAACATGGACATTAATTTTCAATTAAGCCACTGTAAGCGCCGTGAATTTAACCGCTCATTCGCCGCCTGTGCCCGATGACCAAACATCCGCCAGCCCATAGTGTTCCCGGCGGGCGGCCGGCTGGTGAGCACGCCTTTGCCTCCCTGAACTTGTTGCGCGGCCTGAGCGCGTTTGCGGTCTTGTTCAGCCACACCGCCTCCACGGTTTCGGGGGATCATCCGCTCTTGTCGTTTAACTGGGGTGGCCTGGCCGTGGATGTGTTCATGCTGATTTCGGGCTTTCTGATGATGTGGCATTTTTACGAACGCCGCCGCCTGGGGGAGGCCTGGGGGACTTCCACCACCTGCCTGAAATTTTATACCCGGCGTTTTTTTCGGATTGCCCCCTTGTATTATTGCCTGCTGGTCATCGTTTATGTCTTTCATGACAGCCTGCTGAATGCCATTCACCAAAACCGGCTCGCACTCCACCAGGCCGATTTTCACGGACCGCATGACCCCACCCAGGATGGCTTGAGTCTGGCCCATATTTTGGCGCATTTCACTTTCGCCTTTGGCTTCATTCCGGCGTTCGCCCAGAGCAATCCCCTCCCGGATTGGAGCATTGGCCTGGAAATGCAGTTTTATTTGTTTTTCCCCTTTCTGGCGCTGTTCCTGGAACGTTCCCGGTTTGTGCTCGGCGTGGTGGCCATCCTCGGCCTCAACTGGCTGGCCTTGCACCTGTTCGCGGTCGGGATTCTGGCCGAGCCGAAAGCACTGGGGGTCTTTCCCTATCCCACGTTTTTACCGTTGAAGATCAACTGTTTCCTCGTGGGCATGCTGATGGCGGCCGGGCTGTTTACCACGTCTGGCCCGGCCAAACGAGTCTTGCTGCTGCTGCTGGCGCTGGTGGTGGCCGGGCTCTATATGAAGAAATTTCTGGTGATCTGCACCGTGTTTGCATTCTATGAGCTCGCCCTGGCCGGGGGCACGGGGATGCCGGCGGTGGAACGGCTGGTGAAAAAACTGACCTGGCTGCCGGAAAGCCGGTTTTGCAAATTTGCCGCCGATGCCTCGTACGGGGTTTATTTGATCCACATCCCGCTCTTGATCGTGCTGCTGCGCTGTCTGTGCCAATGGTTTCCCTTTGATCAGTGGTCGGAAGCCCGCCGTTTCCTGACCAGCCTGGCCGTGGCCATTCCGCTGGCGTATGCGCTGGCCTGGCTCGCGTTCAAGTACATCGAGACTCCCGGCATCGCCTGGGGGCGGAACCTGGTCAAGCGCATCGGTAAATAATCTGCTACGGCGATCCCACCCGGCCCGTATGCCGGGGATTGGCCCGGAACATGGGCCATGAACTTTTGGCGAGAGGCAGCCCCGGCCCCACCGGTTGCACGGCGTAGAAAAAGCGTTCGCTGGTGAAATAAACCGTGCCCTCCATCCCCACCACCGGCGAGGAGGATAAATTGGCCAGCAGATCCGCCCGCCAAAATACCGTGCCATCTGGCTGGTAGGCTTGAAACGTCCGCCAGGGACGCGACCAGTAAACCCGACCGGTCACCGCCACCGCCGAGCCATCCACGGGACAGGACAGTCCGCCGGCCAGGTGCCCGACCCCTTCCCGCGTTACCACATATTCCCCGATGGCTCCGGCTTTCCCGGTGCCGGGTACATAGACATTGCCTTGTTCGTCCAAAATGGGGGAGGCCTCGGTATTGTTGCCGCAATGAAAACGCCACTGTTGCGTGCCGTCCGGCTGGAGCGCATACAAATATCCGTCCACGGCGGTGAAATACACCGTGCCATCCGGGCCGATGGCCGGGGACGAGCAAATTTCCGCCTGGCCCGCAAACCGCCATTTTAACTTGCCCGCCGGTGTCAGGGCATAAAGGTAATGGTCGAAGGCCCCGAAATAAACCGTGCCATCCGTGGCGATGCTGGGGGAGGAAACGACGATCGCCCCCACCGGGTAGCTCCATTTCAGCGTCCCTGCGGGGTCCAAGGCATAGAAGGTTTTGTCCCAGCCGCCAAAATAGACCGTGCCATCCGCCGCGATGCCCGGCGAGGAATCCACCCAAGCACCCGTGGGGAAAACCCACTTCAACCGGCCGCTGGGCGTGACCGCATAACATTTCCGGTCGCGCGCCCCAAAATAAATCGTGCCATCGTCGGCGACGGCGGGGGAGGATTTGATCTCGCCCTCCGTGCCGGTGGAAAATTTCCAGCGGGTTTTTCCCGTGGGACTGATGGCCAGCAACAAGCCATCGAAGGTGCCCTGGTAAATGGTCCCATCTGGGGCCAGGGCCGGGGAGGAATTGCAGGCCAGATGCCCCAGTGGTAGCGTCCACAGATTCGTGGCCTCGGGCAGGGTGTCATCCGCCTGCCCGGAGAGTGCGGGCAGCAGCCCAAGCCATGCCAGAAACCACCACCGGCCAGCCCGGCTGCGCAATAAATTCATCCCCGCCAGTAAAACATTCCCGGTCCGCCGTTGCAAATTCAAACCGGAACCGCCCGGGATTTTTGGGAATGCCGTGCTATCGCGCCGATGTCCTCGCCCAATGCCCGTTGAATTTTCGGCTCCGTCATAACTCAATTCTCAATTTGGCTGCCGCCTAACGAAAAAAGCTGAGCCACCGCCGACTCGCGATGTGAACCGCGACAGCGGAACTGACCGCGCCATCCGCCTTCGCCAAGGCTACGGCGGACAGGACGGCGGTTAGTTTGTGAGCATTGGAGCAACAGTTGTATTCGGGAAACGAAGCGCGCCCGGACGTGTCCTGCCGGTTCCATTTTCAGAAAGAGTGTCAATAGTGAGCACTTGCTTGGTAGGCGTTGCTGTCATCGATATTGATACGTCGAGCTAAGTTACAAAGTGTGAAGATAATCGCTTACCAGCGCTTATAGACTCCGGTCGTATAGATGCACCACTCTGCGGCGCGACGATTAACTAGACCTTTGTTGAGCACCAAGGTGCCTTCCTTGTTTCGAGATTTGTTGTATGACTTCCAAGCAGTCTCCAGCAAAGCTAGGTGATTTTTTGGAGGATTCGGATCATTGATAAGCTTGGCCACAGATGAATAACGAAAACCCTTGCTTTGATTATTTACGTCACCGCCAATGTTAAAGGTCAGAATCACCATCGCATCATATTCATACTGCTGGACGCCCACGATGATAGTCTCGCGAACAGCCTGTTCCTTCGGCTCGGCGTCGGCAAGGAAAAGCGCATCTGCCTGCGGTTGGGTGATGCCATCTTTGTAAGTAGGCCACTCCTCCTTGGAGGCGATCAGATGACCATATCCGATCGTCGCACCGAGCACCCAATTGTTAATTTCTTTGCCGGTATGGTCATCATAGGGTTTAAGGCGCGGCTCCTCGATCGCTTGAAGCAGTTTTACCACCTCAGGCGACATGGCTAGGTTCCAGGCGGTAAAACCACCAGCTCTGCAATAGCGATGCCACTGTCTCGGCGGCGGTTCACAGATCGGGCCTGGTGCAGGCGTTAACCAGCGAACCAGTGTGCCATCATCTATCGGCGGTGCTGTGGTGCCGCAGATGAATCCAGGAATTCGACAATTTGCAATATTATTGTTCTATTGCGGAGTTTTAGAGGCTGCCGGAGGATGTTTAGCTTGGGTGTTTCAAAAAGGCCAATTTGAGTGAATGCGCGTAGCAACGCCTAACGTAGAAAGCTGAGCCGCCGCCGACTCGCGGCGTGAACCGCGACAGCGGAACTGCAAGCGCCATCCACCTTCGCCAAGGCTTCGGCGGACGGGACGGCGGACTCCGGCGACTTCCATGAGAAGGCAGTCAAGGCGTTTGTTATATTATTTAGCCGCACATGGTTTTAATATTCGTTGGCTGACCGTTTGGCAAGACGGGAAAGAATCACGCTTCCATCCGAACTCACTGTTGCCAGCGGTCCATGATTGGATCCGGGTTCTTCCAAAGGGTGTCGGGGGCCTATCTGGTTAACGCGCTCGCCTCGCGGCGGGTAGTCGATGGCGGTTGGGAAAAAGGGTGGTGAGGGAATGAATGGGAAATTTGAGATTTCAACGGAAGTGGTTCGACGCGATGGGGCGGGCCGTTGGCCCTTGAGTGTCTTCGGATGGTGTACCTGGGCCTGCGCTCGCGTGGCTCGCTCCGACCCAGGCTGGTATGGGGCGCGCCGTTAGCGCTGGCGGTACGCCGTGGGTTCCGCGTGACGAATGCTTCACTCAAAAAATCTTACTCGAAAAACTCACTTCCAGTTGACAACCCTCATAGGGGCTCCGGCGACTTCCATGAGAAGGCATCTTCATGCTAATCCTTCCTCAACCAAAAAAGCAGAATAAAAACTCCAAACAGGACCGAGGCGCTCAATGTCATCCCAACTCCTCGATAATCAAAAACTCTCGCTGCGCCAGCGTGGTAATAGCTCCACAAATCAACTCCGAAACGGATAAGCCCGACCACCACCAATAACAAACAAAAGAACGCCACTATGCCAAACAATGATTTGATATTTACCATAACTCTCAATGCCGCCTAACATCATAGTCAGCCACGATTGGGTGGTTTAGCACATTTCATGTAACTGGGTATAATCATTTAAATCTGGCCTGTCCAGCATCACTTGGCTAAAAAGGGCGGCATTATGGAACCGGCAACAGCCACAGGCAAAGCGGGGGAGGGTTTTATCCCCAATCGCGAGCAATGGCTGCCTGACCCAACTCCGGTCGGTTGTCGTATTCAAACAGTTTTCCCCGCCTACGCAGCAGGGTCACTTGGGTTGGCCCCGGCCGCGCTCTGGCGCAAACCGTCATACAGGATCCGCCGCATCCGCACCGCGTCAAATTCCGTCCGGGCGCAGCGCCGGATTTCCTCAATATACGTCTTTTGCGGCTGGGCGTCCGCCAGGGCCGGCGCCAGTTGGGCGCTGATTTTGTCGACATCCGCGCTGGTAATGCATACCCCCACGTCATACGCTTTCGCCATCTTCACCACACTGCTTTCCGGATGGCCCAGCGTGATGACCGGCAGGCCCGCCGCCAGGTAGCTGATGAACTTGGTGGGGAAACTCAGCCGGTTGTAGCGCGGGTCCTCGTCGGTGAGGGCCATCGGCGAAAACCCCCAGGCACACTCGCGCAACGCCGCCGTCAGTTGGGCCGTCGGCAGATTGCCCCGTTCATTCATCCAGGTGGCATCGAACCAGGAACGGCTGCGGTACGAATGGTTTCCAAAAAATTCCAGCGTCACCGGCACCGGCAGGCGCGCGCGGATTTTTTGCAACGCCGCCACGAAGAGCGCGAACACGCTTTCCAATTGAATGGAGCCGGCATGGGCGATGCGCAGGCAATCTGGTTTCCCCGCCAGGCCCGCTTCCAGCCAGGCCAGGTCTTCTTTTTCTATGCCGGCATGCAACATTTGGGCGGCCGGCGCCCCGGTTCGCTGGAGCAGATCGGCGATCATGGGATGGGAGGTCGCATCCCGCGTGGTCGCTTCGGCATACAGGCGGTCGGCCGCCGCCGAGAGCCGCCGGCTGCGGGCCACTCCGTAGCGCACCGCGTAGCTGTCGATGTCCATGTAATCCTGAAAGGTGACGTGCCAGGGGATCCTGGCCCCGGGCAGCACCCGGGCCAGCGGGGGAATGGACCAACCATGGGGAATCACCCAGATGACGTCGGGTTGAACAGCGCGCAGGGTCGAGCGCAACTGTCGCGTGGCCACGTGCGTCCAGATATTTTCCAGTACCCAGGATTTCTGTTCGCACCACCGCTGGTGCGGGTACAGTTTGGCCGGGATGGCGGCCACGGCCTGACCGGCGGTTTTTTGGCCAAAGGTGGTGGTTGTTTCCGGGAGGCAGCTCCACCAGTATAATTGGTCCGCGGGCCAGTCGCGCAACATCTGGCGCACCACGGCGGGGCCGCCGCCGGAGGCATTGGGCGGGAATTCGGTGGCCACCAGCAGACGGGGAAAAGATTCCGGCTTGGACATGGGGAGAGGGTCGTGAGCGGTAATTAATCAGGGGCCGAGGTTTCGAGCCAGTGCGGATGCGCCTCGGCATGTCGGGCAATTTCCTCCAGCACTTGCGGCGTTGCGGTGGCGGGCTGCCAGTTCCAGGTTTCCGCGGCCAGCCGGGAATCGAGCACCACCCACGGCAGGTCAAACCGCCGCGGCCGGGCGTCACTGGTCACTTCATGCGGACCGAATCGTTCATCGCACCACGCGTGCAATTGCCGCAGCGACATCGCTGAGCCCAGCCCACCGGCCACATTCACCAACCTCGGTTTGCCCGGGGCTTTGCCCACCGCAAATTGTTGTTGCAACAAGGGCAGGAGGTCGCGCGGATGCAGGCAGTCGCGCACTTGATGGCCCCCGCCATCAAAGCCAATGTAGCGCAATGGCTTCCGCCGTAGATGCGAATTCAACCAATACGCAAAAATCCCCTGGTCCGGCCGCCCAAACTGGCCCGCCCCGGCCATCACGCCGCACCGGTTGATCCACACCGGAAAATCAAACGTCGCGCCATATTCCAAAGCCAGCGCTTCCGAGGCTAGCTTGGAGGCCCCATACAAGGAAATGGGGGCCGTGGTGGAAAACGATTCCGCAATCCCCTGCGTACTAAAACCTGGCGGCCATTGGTCCGGATGGACCGGCTGAAACGCCCCCGCCTGCACCGCCACCGGCAGCGCGGCCAGCGGTTCAATCGCATACACCCGGCTCGTGCTGAGCAGGACAAACCCGGCCCCCCAGCGCTGGCAATACTCCAGCATATTCAACGTGCCCGCCAAATTATGCTCCATCAACTGCCGGCTGCTCGTGCGGCCATCCGCCCCGGCCAATACGCTGGGATTGGCCGCGCAGTCCACGATCCAATCCACCTGCGGCAGGGCGTCCACATCGCTTTGACACCGCAAGTCCCCATGGAACAGCCGCACGCCCAGGCGGCGCAGTTCCGTGCGCTGGGCTTCGCTGCCCGGCCGGCTGAGGTTGTCCAGGCCAATCAGGTCCCACGGGCAGCCCGCTGCCTTGATGGCCTGAATCAGGCTGCCGCCCACAAATCCCGCAGCTCCGGTTATTAGAATTTTCACCTGGTTTGGCAATGCGCCCGGCACCCTTGCGCCTGGCCGGTTTTTATTTAATGACCCTGCCGCCAGGCGGCGTGAATTTCTTCAAACGTGGTGCGCAAATTCTTCGTGATGTCCCACCCGGGATAATGCGCTTTCATCTTGGCCAGATTGCTGATGTAGCAAATGTGGTCGCCGGAGCGGTTTTGGTCCACATATTCATGCTTCATGGGTTTGCCCGAAATCTCGGCAATCAGCGCGAAGGCCTCCAAAATGGAAATTGAATTGGCGCGGCCGCCGCCGATGTTGTAGACCTCGCCGCAGCGCGGCTGGGCGATGAAATGCTGCATGAACGAAACCACATCATGGCTGTGGATGTTGTCGCGCACTTGTTTGCCTTTATAACCAAACACGCGGTAGGTACGCCCTTCCAGGTTGCACTTGATCAGGTAGCTCAGAAAGCCATGCAGTTCCACGCCACTGTGATTCGGTCCGGTGAGACAGCCGCCACGCAGGGCGCAGGTGGGCAGGTTGAAATAACGGCCGTATTCCTGCACCATGATGTCCGCGGCCACTTTCGAGGCACCAAAAATCGAATGCTTGCTTTGGTCGATGCGGAAGCTCTCGGCGATGCCATCGGCATAGGCCGGGTCCGCGTAATCCCAGCGCGTGGGCAGTTCCACCCGGGGGATTTCGTTGGGGGCATCGCCGTAGACTTTGTTCGTGCTCATGTGCACGAAGGGAGATTCGGGACAGGCCAGGCGGGTGGCTTCCAGCAGGTTGAACGTGCCCACCGCGTTGACATCGAAATCATCAAATGGGCGGCTGGCCGCGAGGTCATGACTCGGCTGGGCGGCCGTGTGCACGACGGCGTCGGGCTGGAGTTCCTTGAGCAGGGCCAGCACGCCGGCGCGATGGCGAATGTCCAGCTCATGATGCTGGAAGTTCGGGAAGGTGTCGCGGAGGCGTTGCATATTCCAGCGCGTGTCGCCCTGCGGACCAAAAAAATCCGCGCGCATGTTGTTATCCGCCCCATGAACGGCCCAGCCAGCCTGGGCGAAACTGGTCACCACTTCGCTGCCAATGAGACCGCTTGATCCCGTGACCAGCAGTTTTTTATTCATAATGAACCATTTCCATAAAGTTTTCTGTCTAATTAAAGCTCGCGACGGGGGGCAGCATAGGCAAACCTCCGCCAAAGTACAAACCGGACTTTTACGCCAATGCCCATCATTTACCCACGCTCGTGGCCTGGGTCGGTGGATACGGTTTCGCCCCCTGGCGGCGCAACTGCCAGTACCGGACGCAAATCAGCGCATGATGCACCGGGTTGGCCAGGGCGGCGAAGGGAAACACCTTGCCCTCCTGCCGCCATTGATCCCGCATGCCGCGCAACACATTCACTGTCAGCCGGTAAACCGCCGTGCGCCAGGGTCGCTGCCGGATCTGCTCCCATTCGGGTGGCCAGGCCTCCTGGGGCCAGCGCCAGCAGTTCAAGCCGGTGGGCGGACCCAGCAGCGAATGGGCAATCCGGTCGCGCCAATGCCAGGCCTGGCGGCGGGCCACCACGTTATACAGGCCGTAGGATTTGCGCCGGGGTTGGTGCTCCAGGACCAGGGACAGGGGAAGGTAGTGGCCATCCGCCACCGGCACCTGTTCCACCATGCCAAAAAAGCGCACCCGGCGGCGGTCGAAAAAGAAATTCCGGCCGGCCGGCCAGACCCGGGAAACGGCGCGCGTGCCATCCCACAGCGGCCAGATACACGTGTAGCCGGAGACCTCCGGGGGCGGGTCCGGCTGCTGCCGGAAGTCATGCAACCAGCGGTGCAGCTCCGGGCTGGGAAATTCATCCGCATCCAGGCGCAAAATCCAGTCGTGCCGGGCCAGGCCCCAGGCAAATGGCCAGTGAGGTTCCTGCTGGTATTCCCGGCCGCCTGCAAAAAACCGGCCCCCGGCGCGCTCCACGATGGCGCGCACCTGGGTTGTATCCGGACCATCATGCACCACCACCAAGTCATCGTAATTGCCCGCCATGTGCTGCAACAAGCGCTGCAACAAATCACCTTCTTTGTAAACGCAAACGACCAGTGAAATCGGCGGCATTAGTTTGGCATCTCCGGGTGGTTTCTGATCTGGCAATCCATGGCTGGGAGGGTCCTTTAAACCGGCCCAAATTTCAAACACAAACCCGCTGCCCCTTGGCGCAGCCAACGCTCCCGAATCGCTGGTGGATATTCACCACCAACCCCCGGACCGCGCCTTCGCGGATTGCTTCCATGGTTTTCTGCGTTTTATCCGTTTAATTGCCGTGGAATTGAATCGTTATGGCCAAGGAAAATCTTGTGCTCAGCTGAATCCTGTCTATAAATTAAATGCATGAGCGAATTGAAATTTGAATGTTCACATTGCAAACAGCGCCTGGCCTGTGACGATCAATTCGCCGGCCGGCAAATCACCTGTCCGGCGTGCCGCACCCTCACGGTGGTTCCCGGCGTGGCGTCCAAGCCCGCGACCGGTTCGCAAAAATCCGGCATGACCTTCGTGCCGGAAAGCTGGAAAAAATCCGATGCCAGCTCCGTGCCCCCGGCCGTGCAAAAAACCGGGATGACCCATTTCCCCGACGCCTGGCTCGCGAACCCCGAGACCAAGCCGGAAAAGCCTGAGTAAGCGTACTGTCCGTTTTCCCCCAGCGGAGCTTCACCAGCACCTGGGTGCCTTTCTCAGGGGCGCTGCTTTGCACTCACTTAGCTCGCAACTAAGACTGAAAATCAGTGTTAAACTGGTTAATATGATCCAGCGGACGCCACTCATCCCCCTTGCCTGGCTAGCCTTGGGATTTGTCTTCGCCGGATGCTCCAAGCCTTCGTCGGCCGCCGCCACGGTCCGTCCGCACGTTTATGATTTGGGGGTGGTGGAAGTTTCCGATGGTGTGCCAAGCCGGCATGATTTAGGTGGTGGCCGTGTGTGTATGGCCACGCCAACCGTCCAAAAAGATGGCAGTGTCTTGATCGCGATGAGGATTGAAGAATCCGGCAAGCTGTTGCAATTATTACGCGCGCAGACCCGGTCGGATGTGCCGTTTCAGATTTCCGTGGGCGATTTGAGCATTGGCATGAACCCCCATATCAAACCATGAGCCCAATGGCTGCCCGCATTTTCCCCCACGACCCCGTCCGGCATCATTTTTAGAGGCGGGCACTTTGTCCTACTACGTTAAATTGTAAAACAGTCCCTCAGCTGGGCTCCAGATTTCTGGCTTCAACCGGTTAAATCGGCAAAGAGTCGTTTTAGCCCCCCGTTCGACAAACGCCCTTTTCCCTGTTACCCTCTCATTGGTTATTACTATGCCAACGTCAACTGCCAGTGTCCCTGCCGCCACCCTCACCCAGTTCCAAGTGGACGGCATGACCTGCAACAATTGCGCCCGCCACGTCACCGAGGCCAGCCAGTCCGTTCCCGGTGTTCGGAGCGCCACCATCTCGCTCACGGCCAAACACGCCACCGTCCGCTGGAACTCGGCGGCGGATAAAAATGTGCCCGCCGTGCTCGCCGCCATCACGGCGGCCGGTTATGAAGTTCGCGAGGTTCCGGAAGTTTCCGGAAGTTCCGCTCCCGCCTCGCCGCTCGACCAGTGGCAATTCAACCTTTGGCTGGGGGTGGGCGTCACCGCCATTCTCATGCTGGGCGAATGGGTTTTTGCGCTCATGGCCGTGGGGTGGTATCGGTGGTTATCCTTCCTCCTCGCCGGGGTGGTGCAGGTCTGGTGCGGCAGCCAGTTTTATCGCGGCGCCTGGCGCCAACTCCGCCTTGGCAGTTCCAACATGGACACTCTGGTCTCGCTGGGTTCCACCACGGCCTTTGCCTTCAGTTGCTGGGTGCTCTTCACCGGCGCGCCAGCTGACCATCTCTATTTCATGGAGGCCGCCGCCATCATTTCGCTCATCAGCCTGGGCCATTGGTTTGAAGCCCGCGTGAGCGACCGCGCCTCGGGGGCGTTGCAATCCCTGCTGACCCTCGCCCCGGCTACCGCCCGTCGCCTCGCCAAGGCCCCGGCGGTGGCGGCGACGGCCAAATTATCGGCCCGCGACCTGCTTAGCTTTAAACCGAAGGCGGCCGCACCGGTTGCGGAAACGGAAATTGAAACGCCGGTGGCCGATTTATCGGCGGGCGATCTCATTGTCCTCAAACCCGGCGACCGGGTGCCCACTGATGGGGTGGTGACCACCGGCGAATCGGCGGTGGATGAGGCCATGCTTACCGGAGAATCCCTGCCGGTGGACAAACAAGCCGGCGGCCAACTCTATGCCGGCACTGTGAATCTGAATGGCCGCCTGGTCATGCGGGTTACGGGTATTGGCGAGGCCACCGCCCTGGCCCAAGTCATATCCGCCGTGCAACGAGCTCAAACCAGCCGGGCCGATATTCAGCGTCTGGGCGACCGGGTCAGCAATGTCTTCGTGCCGATCATTGTGGTGGTGGCCATCAGCGCTGCTTTGTGGTGGGGATTGGACTACACGGGCGCCCGCCATTTTCATGAATGGCTCGCTCCCTGGCTCTGGCACGGCCATGTCCCCGCGACGGCCAGTGCGGCGGCGTTTATCATCGCGGCGGCCGTTTTTATCGTGGCCTGTCCTTGCGCCATGGGCTTGGCCACCCCGGCCGCCATCATGGCGGCCGCCAATACCGCCGCCCGCCGCGGCATTCTGATTCGCGACGGCATTGCCCTGGAAAAAGCCGGCCGCATCACCGCTGTGCTGTTTGACAAAACCGGCACCCTCACCAGTGGCCAGCCCACCGTGGCCACCTTCGCGGAACTGTTGCCGGCCACTGGTCCGGCGTGGCCACTTCTGGCAGCCGCGCTGGCCCGCAACTCCACCCACCCCCTGAGCCAGGCCATCGCCCGAAACCCGGAAGTTGCCGCCAATACGCCGCTCCCGGAATTGACCCACTGGCAGGAAATTCAAGGCTCCGGTGTGTCCGCCACATGGCAGGATGGCCTGCCCGCTCCGGCCGAGTTGCGTCTGGGATCCCTGACTTGGCTGCAAGCGAGCGGCGTGGATATTTCGACCGGAACCACCTTCATCACCGAATGGTCAGGGCAGGGGGCCTCGCTTGTCGGGTTGGCGCGTGACGGTCAGTTAACCGGCCTTTTTGCCTTGCGGGACACCTTGAAGCCCGGGGCGGCTGATGTGGTGGCGCGACTGCAGCGGCAGGGATTACAAACCTATTTAGTCACCGGCGATAATCCGTTGACCGCGGCTAGCATTGCCCAACAAACCGGCATCCCGGCGGGCCATGTGTTTGCCGGTGTGCGCCCGGAACAAAAGGCCGGGTTCATTCAAAAACTGCAAGCGCAAGGGCAACGCGTGGCCTTTGTGGGCGACGGTATCAACGACGCCCCGGCCCTTACCCAGGCGGATCTCGGGATTGCCGTGAGCCGCGCGAGCGACATAGCGCGGGAAGCCGCAGATATTATTCTGCTTAAATCGGAAATCGCCGCCGTGCCCGAGGCCCTCGGCCTGGCCCGCGCCACGTTGCGGACCATCAAGCAAAATTTATTCTGGGCGTTCTTTTACAACGCCCTCGGGGTACCCCTGGCTGCCCTGGGGTTTGCCAGCCCGGTTTGGTGCGCTGCCGCCATGGGCTTCTCGGATTTGATTGTGATTGGCAATGCCCTGCGTTTGTTGCGCTGGCGCCAAGCTGCCGCAACTCCGGTCCGCGAGGCTGCCCGGTTATAACACCGTCCCCCCGGTGCGGCGGGTGCGGATACCGTAGATGATGCCGGACACGGCCACCAGCCCCGCGCCTGCGGCGAGTTCCTTCCCGGGAAGGGTAGTCAACATCCAGACAATGATGGCCGCAGCGGCTAGTGGTACGAAGGCGCCGCCCGGTGCCTGAAACGGAGTGCCGGCCATGGCCACCTGGCGCGCCCGCAAACGTAAAAGCCCCAGACAACAAATCAAATACAACAAGAGGGTGCTGGAGCTGGCAATGATAACGAGCTGACGGAACGAGCCGGAGACCGCCACGACAAAGCATAATAGGGCATAGGTGCCAATCGCCACGGCCGGGGTGCCAAACCGCGGATGCATTCCCGCCAGGGGGCGGGGCAACTGCCCGGTCCCGGCCAGGGCATGCATGAGCCGCGGGGAACACAGCACATCGCCGGTCAGATAACCAGCGGCCGAAACGAGGGTGGCGATCCAGAGCAGGCGGGTGCCCCAAGGGCCGAATACCGCCGTGGCGGTCGCCACCAGCGGGGCTTTGGCCACTGCCAGACCGGGCCCCAGCACCCCTTGGGCAACCCACTGCAAGCCAATATACAAAAAGGCGATGAGCGTCAGGCACAGGGCAATCGCCCGGGGCACCGTGCGCGCCGGGTGGCGGACCTCCCCGCTCATGCTCAGTCCGCTTTCCACCCCCATGAAGGCAAAAAACAAGAGCACCGCGCCCTGGCCGACCAGCTCGGGGGCCGGCCGGCTGGTCCAATGTAAATTCGGCGCGTGGATGGCCAGTGAACCCGCCACCACCAGCAGCACCAGCGGCGTCAGCTTGATAATGCCGATGGTCACGGACAGGCCGGCCCCCATGCGGGTGCCGCGAATATTGACTGCCGCCAGGGTCAGATAAATAAAGGCTAGAAACAGCGCGCGGGGCAGGGGGCTGGCCAGGGCGGGCGCGGCCACGGCCAGGGTGCTGGTGATAAAATTGGCAATCGCCGCGCTGGGCATCACGGCGGTGGCGATCCAGTTCAAGGTGCCGGCGACACCGCCCACCACGGGGCCGAACGCAGTGTGCGCGTACGCATACAACCCGCCCGGACAGTTTACCCGGCTGCCCGCCTCGGCAAAGCACAGTCCCATGAGGGCAATCAGCACCACGCACACCAGATACGCGAGAATCGCCGCCGGTCCCAGCAGGGCGGCGACCAGCGCCGGCAACCCAAAGATACCCGAGCCCACGATGCTATTGAACGAGGCAAAGGCCAGTCCGGTCACCCCCAGGACGCGGGGCAGGGACGGGGCGGTTGTTGCCGGCGAATGCTGCATCAAAGTGCCCGGAACTAGGTCGTGGTTAACGCGGTCCGAACCGCCGCCACCCAGCCGCCGTCCGGTTGGGCATAGGGTCGAAAGGTTTCAATGGTGCCTTCACGGTCCAGGTACAGCAGGGCGCGGTGGAAGCCGAGGTTGCTGGCATCGGGCGCGTCAATCAGGCTGGCGGAATCGCTGGCACTCATCTGGAAGAGCACGCGCATTTCAAATTCACTCAGCGCTTTCCGGCCGAGGCAGCGGTTGACGTTGTTGTAGGTATCAATGGCAGCCAGCATGTGAAAACCACGGGCCGGACCTTCGGTAATCAGCTCCAGCAAAACATTGGCGGGATTGGGCGGGGCGCTGGCATCGCTGCCGCCAAAGCTGAATTCATCTTCCGGCCGCAAGCGCTTGAAGTTCTGCAAGCCCTGGATCAGTACGAACGTTTCCGGTCCGGCCCCGGCGGCTTCGGTGCCACGCTGTTTCAAGTCCGCGGATAATTCCGCCATCACCTCGGTGAGGTTCGCATTGTTGACCTGGATGATTTCATGCGGCACGGCCTGCATGACCTGCGCAAAATAATCGCGCTGGGGAATGCCTGGCGGGGTGCTGTCCAGGATGATGAACCGTGCCTGCCCACGCGGAAATTGCAACGCCAGGGTGGCGAGGGCGATGGTCAGGCTGTTCAGGGTGCGTTCCTCGCTCTGGCCAACAAGCAGCAGATGGTTGCCGCCCTGCCGTTTGAACACGGCCTCGGTGGGGCCCTTGATGGAATTGGGCGCGCCCAGCCAGACCCGGGCTTGCTCGGGGAGAGCGGTCGGCACGGTTTTGAGCAGGCTGGCTAGCAGCAAGTTTTCGCGAATGTCCGCCGGGGCGCTGCCTTCAAATACAATCGGTCCGGGATATTTGCCGGGGGTTTCATCTGCCCGCGCGCGGACGCGGGCCAGGTAATCGTCGCGAACTTGATCATCCAGCCAGACCGCTTGAAACGGGCTGTTGCCCTCGATGGAGCCGGCCGTGTCGTTATAGATGCCCTCACCGGGCCGCGACAGGAGGCGCGGGGCCGGGTTGTCCTGGTCCATGATGAGGTAGGCGTCGGTCTCGTTGCACTGGAGCGCGATGCGAATGACCATTTGACCGATGGTGGCGCGGGCCAGCGTATACGCGCCGCCGAGCGTCTGCGAACCCAGCACCACATGAATGCCAAACGCACGGCCCTGCCGGATGATGCGATCCAGCAACACGGCGGCGCCTTGCGAAATGCGGTCCTCCTCCACGAAAAATTCCTGAAATTCGTCAATCAAGAGCAGCGAGCGCGGCAACGCCTCGCCCCCGCCAGCGCGATGGTAGCCGGCCAGATCCTGCGCCCCGCAGGCGCGGAACAAATCCCCGCGCCGGCGCAATTCTTCGTCCACCCGTTGCAACACGCTCAGGCCAAACGCCCGGTCGCTTTCAATGGCCACCACGCGCGCATGCGGCAGGCGGCGGGCGCCGTAGCATTTAAATTCCACACCCTTCTTGAAATCCACCAGATAAAACTCCACCTGCTCAGGACTGCACCAAAGCGCCAGGTTGGTGATCATCACGTGGAACAGGGTGGATTTGCCGGAACCCGTTTTGCCCGCGATCAACGCGTGCTGCCGGGTGCCTTTGCCAATGGCCAGGTATTGCAATTTGGTGGCTCCCGAACGGCCAATCGGCACGCGCAATTCCTCCACGGTGCTTTCCTGCCAGAGCGCGTTTGCCGGCGGGGCGACTTGTGCGAACGGCACTTCCACCCGGGTCGAATTCTTGCTCTGCTGTCCGGACCGGTGCAGAAATTGGGTCGCAAAATCCGCCGAGGGCGGGGCGTCCAGCCGGACTTGGATGCCATACACTGGTTGATGCGTGAACTTGAAGCCATCCGGCGTGTGCGCCAGGCAGACACAGGTTTTTTTTAAATCATCCAATAGAATTTCCGGGGGCAGCGGCGTGCGCTGATCCCATTGAATGAAAACATACACCCCGCAGCGGGCGCCACTGGCGGCGATGTTCCGCAACCGCCGGGCCGCAGTGTCGCTGAAATTCACCGGGAACGAGGCAATGACCAGGAAATGATATTTCTCAGCCATGGTGCCCGCCTCGGCGTTGTATTCGGCGATGGTGGCATAGTCATTGCGCAGATACATCTGAATGACTTTTTCCATGTGCTCATTCAATTCTGCGAGCTTTTCCTCAAATTGCGCGGTTTGCGTCCAGATGCGGCTGTTGATGGCGCTTTCCTCGTAATCCGCCAGATGCATCAGGGCGGCAAAGTTTTCCCCCAGGCCGACGGGGTCGAAAATGGTGAAGCTTAATTTGCCCGGTGGCGTGGTGGAGAGCAGGCGGAAAATCAGGTTGTTGATGGCTCCGATGGCCTCCGGGGTGCCGGTCAGCCCGGTTTGCAGCAGGATGGAACCCAGGCGCGGAAAACTGAGCAGCAGTGGCACCGACAGGCTGGCCGGGAAGGCCAGGCGCGGGTCTTTGGGCAGGGCTTCGGCATAAGTTTTCAGGCTTACTTCCATGCGGCCCACCGGCGCGAGATTCACGAATGTCGCCGGCTGTTCCCACGTTTCCCAGCGCGGCGAATTCCAGGCGGGAAACAGTGTGTCGGCCGTTTGGGCAACGGCGCTGAGCGATTGGGTGAGGGGCTCGATGGCAGCCTGCCACTCGGTTAGCAACGCCTGCCAGGCGGTGTCGTGTTTTTCCTTCAAGTCAGCCATCAGCGTTTGATGGGCGGCGGTGCATTGGCGGGCTTGGGCGGTGGTCGCGGCCCGCAATTCCGCCAGACTATCGGCAAACCGGCGTTTGCGGCGCTCCACACCGTTCCGTTGGAACTCTTCACTGTGGCGCGCGGCGCGGCGCGTTTTTTCATCCACATTGCGGGGCAGGCTTGCCCGCTGGGCCGCCAGCTCTTTGACCTGCTCTTTCCACGCTTGATTCAGGGCGCGAATAGCCTGGTCACAGGCCTGCTGGAGACGTTGCTGCTCGGCTTGGTGCCGGAGGTCGGACTGCGCCGCCGCCGCCGCCAGCAATTGCCGGAGGCTGGCCAGTTGGCCCGCAATGGCGGTGGCCGCTGGTTGCGCGGAGCGGCGTCCCCACCAGAAGAAGAATAGTAGTCCACCCAGGACGGCGAGCCCGCCCACGGTCACGGCCGGGGGCAGGGTATCCCAAGCCAGGGTCGGTTTGCCCGCCGGCAGTGCGAAGCACCCCAGCAGGGACCAGATTAGCGTGACTAGAATAATCAACCACAGGGGGGCAAAGCGGAACAAGAGTGGCGCGGGCAACCTGCCAAACTGCTGCAATTTTCCCGCGGTATCGCTGGCCGTTGCCTCCATGGCCGCATGCAAGGCCGGCTCGTCGCGGTTCACATCCGGCCCTGGCCCCATGCCGGCCAGGCTGTTTTCGGGTTGCACCATCCGGCGGAAAGCCCCATAAGCGCCAAAGGCTTTCCCGGCCTGCGCCGTCAATTGGTCCAAGGTCGCCTGGCTGGTGGCCAGTTTTTGTTGAAAGTCCGCATAGGCGGCTTGTGCCTGGGCCAGTGCCTGATCGCGCTGTTGTTCAGTCAGCGCGGTTTGTTCCCGCACGGAATTGCCCAACAGTGCCTCGGCCGTCTCAAATTGACTTTCGAGTCGTTTTTTCAGGGTCGCTTGCGCGGCATAAATCCGGTTGGTGCGCGCCTGGCACCGGCTTTGGTGGCGGTGCAGCGCCTGGGCCTCATCCAGTTCCGCCTGGGTGCTGCTGGCGGTCAATTTTTCCTCCAAGGCCCGCAGGCGCGCCTCCTGGGTGCTGGATTCCGCATTCGTCCGCGCACGGTGTGTCTGGTTCAGTTTTTCTTCGCGCCGGGCGAAATCGGCGAGGACGCTTTTCAGCCGCTCCAAATCCGCCAGCAAATCGTTGATTCCAGGTTGGTTGCTCACAGTATTTTTGTTCCCGAATATTTCCTCGCCGGTGCTTAAGCACCGGTCTAATCACAATCCTTATGCACTTTTTGCAAAACCTCTTCCAATTTGTCAATCAAGGTCGTGGCCTGGTTCACCCGCGCCATCAGTTCGAGCATATAACGCTCTTCGAACTCCCGGCTTTTGCCATCGTGCCAGTAATTTTTGGTTTCCGACCAGCGCAACAGCAGTTCCTTGGTGGCGCCACTGAGCTGGGCTTTGTTGCCGTGTAAATTCATGGGAGGGTTGCCGGGGTGGGGCCGGACGGGGCGGTTTCGGGCGCCCTCGCCGCGCCGCCGCCACTTGCCGTTGGCATGGTCTCGGTGTAGGCATCCAGGGTTTTGACGATTTGCTCCAGGTGAACCGCCCCTTTGGCTAGTTCGGTGGCCAGATATCCTTGAAATTGTTCGATCTGCTTGAGCAAGGGTTCCGCGCGGCTTTCCATGTCCCGGCTCCATTTTTTTAACATGGCCAGTTTGGTCTCCGCCTCGGCCACCGCCCGCTGGGCCTTTTGCACCGCCATGGTATGCAGCAGGGTGGAATTTTGAAATTGGGAAAGCCGGGCGTTGAACAATTCCGCGTTGGCTTCCTCCAGTTTGCGCCGGCGCAGTTTTAACTCGTGCTCCCAATGCGCGCGCTGGGAGGTTTGCACCCAGGCCCGGGTGCGCGACACCTCCGCACTCACCTGCTCCAGGGCCGGCTTGGCTTTGGCCAAATACAGCACCAGGCTGGCGCGAAAGGCTTCAATCGCGTCCACCGAGCTGACCTTGGCTGAATCGGCCATCCTTAGCGCTGGTTAAGGTAATCCTCAATGCGCTGGGCCTTGCGCAGGAGATACGGGGTGTGGTCCTTGGACGAATCCACAAACCGTTTCAAGGCCTTCATGGCCTGCTTGAACTCCTCGGAAAATTTTTCGTGCTCCTGATCCTGCCACGAATCCCCCAGCGCCCCCAGCCGGGCCTGTAACTGGATCATGCGGTTTTCCAAGTCGCTGTTGAAGCGCTGCAGTTCCTCGGCGAACCGCCGCACCTTTTCCGGATCCATGATTGCCTGTGCCATAATAATTCCTGTTCCCAGTTGTCGTTCGCGTGATTATTGCCGGTCTATAGTCAAGACGCTATCACAAATCCGCCCGGTTGCGAGGGGGTAGAGTGACACGGCGGCTGATTTTTCAGAAAGGTATGGTCTTAAGGCACCTCGGCTCCCCGACGGATCAGCGAGGTTGCTGCGAATTGACTGGCGGTAAATGGATTAGACAATCAAACAATTAAAACCGATGATCAGAGCGTTGTTAAAGCCCGTTCGAAGTTTGATCAAACTTTCAAGCGTGAAGTGGTAAACAACTGGTTCCCCAAAGGCGATTTTGCCCGCGTGGCAGCCGGGGAATTGGAGGGGCTCCCCAACCGACTATGTGCTTGAAAGGAACGCTTTATCGCCGTTTCAATAATTCTGTCACGTTAATGAACTCCTGGGGAAAGGCCTGCGGCGCCACCTGGCCGCCCACCCCCCACGACAGTTTTGGAACCATAGCCGGTGAAATGGGGTTCGCGATACACTTCAATGGTGGCTTCCGGCACGTTCACTATCCACACCTCGGTCACTCCTGCCTGCCCGTAAGCGGGCAGTTTTTCCGAGTGATCGTAATCCAGGGTGGTGTCGGATACCTCAATCAGGAGAATGACATCTTCCGGTCGGGCATGCTGATCCGTGTAATCGTCCGGCGAAGGCTTCAAGAACATGAAGTCCGGCTGGGGTTCGGAATGATCGTCCAAGCGCAACGGATTTTGGGCTGATGCCTGCCAACGACCCCGGGCTCGTTCGGCATAAATGCGGATCAGACGGTTGACCAATTCGCCATGAAAGGGGCCGATCAGGGAAATGTCATTAATCCTTCCATTCAGCAATTCCACGCTGGCCCCGGGACGCAGTGCGCCCGCTTCCGCCATGCGGTAATACTCCTGAACAGTGAAGCGGTGGGTAGGCCGCCTCAGCATGGTTTTACACTAGCAGATCAAGCTTTGCTTGGCAACTGGCGGAAAGGAATCCCCCCCACAAACACCGCTTCAAGGAGTCGCGGTCCCTCGGAAAAATAGTTTGGCGGCAGTTGTGGTATTGGTGAAGATAAACGTCCCATTGGTCCCGGTGGTGTTGGTATAAACCGGAGTCCAACTGGTGAGGTTCGTGGATGCCTGAATGATACAGAGCCGGTTGGGACCGGTGGCCAATTGCACAGGAACTACGGAGTTGTCAGCGGTCAACGGTGCCAGCCGGATGTCTGGATTCAAGGCTTTGCGCAGGTTGAGCCGGCCGCCGGTGCGGCATTTGCCTTTGAGGGCGGGCAGGGGATCGGTCGCGTTCAGCAACCGCTGGATGATTTGTTGGTAGTTCTCCGCCGGATATTTGGCCAGCATCAAGGCGAGCGCCCCGCTGACATAGCCGGCGGCGAAGGAGGTGCCAGCGATATTAATGGCCAGGCCCGAGGGCGGATAATACCCATTATCCGCCGAGGCAAAGGTGGAGTAAATCTGGTCGCCGGGCGCTGCCAGGGTCACATTGGTGGCGCCATAGTCGGAAAACTGGCCCAGCGCGTCGGTGCGCGTGGTATAGGCCACGGAAACGATGTTGTCGATTCCATAGCAGGCTGGATAATGCGGGCTGACATCCACATTCACGGCATTGTTGCCGGCGGAAGCCACGATGATTATGCCGGCCGCCCGGGCCGCGACCAGCGCGTTGGAAAGGGTGAGGGAGACCGTCGTGGTGTCCAGGCTCAGGTTCATGATCCGGGCGCCGTTGGTCAGGGCGTATTCCAGGCAGGAAATCACCGTGGCATCGCTGCCGTTGCCATTTTTATCCAGACATTTGGCCGCCATCATTTGCACTCGCCACGCCACCCCGGTTACGCCCATCCCATTATTGCCGACGGCACCCAGCACCCCGGCAACCAGGGTGCCGTGACCACTGTCATCCGCGGGATTGTTGGTGCCGGTGAAGGCGTTAAACCCATTGCCACCATCATGGGGGTTCACCCACATGTTGGCCGCCAAATCCTGGTGGGTGGCCCGGATGCCAGTGTCCAGCACGGCCACGACGATATTACTGGCCGAGGTCAGGACATCCCAGGCGTCCACCGCATCCATGTCCGCACGCGGAGTGCCGCCGCTCTGGCCGTAATTATTCAGCGCCCACAAGGTGCCATTCGTGAAAGCGGGATCGTTGGGGAGGGTCGCCGCGGCCTGAACCAGATAATCCGGCTCGGCAAAGTCCACCAAACCACTTTGCTGATATTTGGCTACGAGACCAGGCACGGTTTCGCCGGCGGGAACGGTGATGACCTGGGAGCCGCCGGCGTGCGCGAAGGTCTGAACTACTTTGGTTCCCCGTGCGGCATGGAACTGCGCGAGCAGTGAGACATCCAGTCCGGTCCGGGGTTGGATGAGAATTTGGTCGGTGCGGTACCGCGCCAGCGGATCGAGTGAAGCTGCCATAATCCGCAATGGTGACAACCACAACAGGCTGGCGGCGCAGAAAATCAGGGTGACCCTTTGCATGAGCACACCGCATTTTCCCTCGGTTTTTTCTCAACGGCGAGCCTTTTCTGGCCGGTGTTGGTGACTGGTGCAATCTTGGTCCTTAACGCCGAAGGGGACCTGGCTGCCGATGCTGGCCCAAGCGGCCGCGACCGTGCAGGGGCCGAAGCGATAAATTATTTGACCCGGCTTCACTGGCGCGGGCAAGCTGGAGGCGATGCATTTGGACATGCCTTCGCCCAATCCTTGGTCAATGGTGCCGTTTGCCCTGTTATTAGGGGCGATGGCCCTTGCCCCCATTGTGGCGCATGGGTGGTGGCTGCGGCATTATGCCAAAGTGGCGCTCGGTCTGGGGACGGTCACGGTGACTTATTACCTGGTGGGTTTGCAGTCCATGGCCCCCATAGGCCACGCTTTGCATGAATACATTAGCTTTGTGACGCTGGTGGGCGGGTTGTTCGTGATTTCGGGCGGGATTCACATCGGTGTCAAGGGGAGTGGGCGGCCGTTATTTAACGTGGCTTTTTTACTGACGGGGGCAGTGCTGGCAAATGTGCTGGGGACCACCGGGGCGGCGATGTTGCTAATCCGGCCATGGATCCGGCTGAACCAGGCGCGGATTCAGCCTTACCATATTGTTTTTTTTATTTTCATTGTTGCCAATGCAGGGGGGTGTTTGACGCCCATTGGGGATCCCCCGCTGTTTCTGGGGTACTTGCAGGGCGTGCCGTTTTGGTGGGTGGCGGAGCATTGCTGGCCGATGTGGTTGCTAGGGGTGGGGCTGCTGCTGGCCATATTTTACGGGCTGGACCGTTATCATGAGCGGCGGGCGGTGGCGGTGCCGGCCGGGACGGGCACGGCGAATGCGAACTGGCGGTTTGAGGGACGAGGGAATTTGGGATTTCTGGCGGTGCTTTTGGGCGCGGTTTTCATCAGCCAGCCAGTTTTTTTACGTGAGGGGCTGATGGTGGCGGCGGCGGCGGGCTCGTACTTCACCACGCGCAAATCTGTGCATGCGGCCAACGGCTTTAATTTTCATCCGATTGAGGAAGTGGCAATTTTATTTGCGGGGATTTTTGCGACCATGATGCCGGCACTGGCTTGGCTGGAGTTGCATGCCCCGGCGGTGCTGGGACAGTCGGCGTCCCCGGGGCTGTTCTACTGGGGGACGGGGTTGCTTTCGAGTCTGCTGGACAACGCGCCGACATACCTGGCTTTTTTCCGAAGTTTGATGGGGGTGGCGGGCGCACCGGACACGGCTAGCTTACTGCTGCAACATGCGTTGGTGGTGGCGGGGATCAGCATGGGCGCGGTGCTGTTCGGGGCGGCCACTTACATTGGTAACGGGCCCAACTTCATGGTGAAGGCCATTGCGGACCAGGAAAAAATTAAGATGCCATCCTTCGTGGAGCTGGTTTGGAAATACTCGGTGCCGTGGCTGCTGCCAGTACTGGTGATTGAATGGCTGGTATTCTTCCGGTCATAGAAACACTGGGATAAGCCAACAAATGCTTTGCGCCGGGCAAGGGTTTGGTGGAAATTATGGGCGTTTCTGGTATTATAAATCTGCGTGCGCACCCTGTATAACATTTTATTTCTGACCGGCTTTCTCCTGGCTTCGCCTTACTATTTTTTCCGTTTGCAGCGGCGGGGCAACTGGCGGCAGGATTTTATGCACCGGTTTGCCAAATACCCGCCGGAGCTCAAACAGTTTTTGACCAACAGTCATGCCTTGTGGATTCACGCGGTGAGTGTCGGGGAAGTGGGCTTGTGCACCCAGTTGATTTACGCCCTGGAGCCGCGCCTGCCCAACATGAAGATCGTGGTGTCCACGACCACCACAACAGGCATGGCGGAACTGCGCCGCCGGCTGCCGACCCACATCAGCAAAATTTATTATCCAATCGACCGGCGGAAATATGTGAACCGGGCGCTGGCGCTGATTAATCCGGAGGCGATTATCCTGGTGGAGGCCGAGATCTGGCCGAATTTTCTGTGGCGGGCCAAGCGGCTGGGCATTCCTTTATTTCTGGCCAATGCGCGGATCTCCGACCGGTCATTCCCGCGGTACAAGCGGTTTGGGTTTTTATTCCGGGAATTATTTGGGGCGTTTGTGGGGGTGGGCTGCCAGAATGAGGCGGACGCGCAGCGGTTGCGCGAGGTGGGCTGCCGGCCGGAAGCGGTGCGGGTGCTGGGGAACTTGAAGTTTGACGCGGCGAAACTGGGCGAACGCCGCACGTTGAACGTGCCGGCCCTGTTTCGGCAACTGGGGGTGGCCGAGGATGCCTTGATCCTGGTGGCCGGCAGCACCCACGCCGGGGAGGAAGTCATTCTGGAAAATATTGCCCGGCGGTTGCGCTCGCGGTTTCCGAATTTGTTTTTGGTGCTGGTGCCGCGGCATGCGGAACGCTGCCATGAGGTGGGCCGGCAATTGCGGGCGCAGGGGGTCAAATTCATTTATCGCAACGAAATCCGGCCGGAAACCCGTTTCAAGCCAGGCGAACTGAACTGTTTGTTGGTCAATACCACGGGTGAACTCAAGTTTTTCTATGAACTGGCCACGGTGGTGTTTGTGGGGAAAAGTTTAACCTCGGTGGGCGGACAAAATCCCATCGAGCCGGGGATGTTGCGCAAGGCGATGGTATTTGGCCCCAACATGCAGAATTTTGCCGATGTGACCCGGAATTTTGTTCAGGCCAAGGCCGCCCTTCAGGTACCGGACGCCGAGGCCCTGGAACCGGCGATCAGCAAATTGCTGGCCGATCCGGCGCTGCGGGCGGAGATGGGGCAGCAGGCCGGCTTGGTGGTGCAGGAGAACCAAGGCGCGATTGAGCGCACCGTGGAAATGATTCTGGAGCAATTGAAACCCCGGGGGATTTATATTGCGCCACCGCGCAAACTGGGCTGAGCCAGCGACCGGCCAGCCGGCCCGGGAAAGGAGCTCCACCCCAGCGGCCAGCCCGCAAAAATATTCCTGCTTTTAGCCGCTTGACGAACGCGGGCCGAGCCAACATATTGCGCTCTGAAAGGATTGTGACCCGGAAAAGATTTGAGTATGCAAAACGCCAAGGTCCGCAAGCCCCGTTCCGTTTTATCCCGGTCCAATGGGAGCAAACCGGAGGTTGAATCCGCACCCGTGTCCTTGCCCCGGGAGGCTGATCCCTTGTTGACGGCGCCCTTGCCTGCGGCGGCGGTGGAGCTGGCGCAAAAAATCAAGGAACTGGTGCGGCTGGCGCAGGAGCAGGGACATTTGACTTATGGCGACATTCATGAGGTTTTTCCCGAAGACGCAGTGACCCCGGAACTGCTCGACGAGGTTTACGCGAAATTGCAGGTTTTGGAGATTGAGATCGTGGATCAGGCCGAGGTGGATGTGGTGAAGGTGCCGGAAGAGGAGGAGGAGAACAACCGTTATGACGTCCTCGATGATCCTGTGCGGATGTATTTGAAGCAAATGGGGCTGGTAGCCCTGCTGACCCGGGAGCAGGAGGTGGAAATTTCCAAACGGATCGAGGCAGCGGAAGCGGAATTGCGGGGGATTATTTATGACTTGGGCTTCACGGCCAAGGAGCATATTGCCCTGGCGGAGAAACTCCTGGAGGAGCCCCCACGCGAACGTTTTGACCGGGTGGTGCTGGAGCAAAAGGTGGCCAGCCGGGAGGCTCATTTGCGCGCTCTGCGCCGGCACATTACCCGCGTGCGCGAACTGGACCGGCAGGTGGATGTCAAATTCCTCAGTTGGCGCGACAGTGCGGCCGACCGGCGGGAGGCAGCCAGACTGGAGTTTAAAAAGCTGGACGAAAAACTGCAGCAAACCTTCGCCAAATTTTATTTCAAACAGAAGGTGGTTGAGGAAATGGCGCTGGTTGCGGAGAATATTCACGACAAACTGCAATACGGTTTGCGGGCGCTGGCCGAAGCGGAGGGCCAGCGGGAATCTGGTCCGCAACAGCACCTGGTCGCGGCCGAACGGCAAAAAATCCGGGCCCTGGAGGAGTTTGTGCGCATGTCCCATGCGGATTACCTGGGAGCCTTCAAAACGCTGATCGCCGCCTCGACCAAGGCCATTCAAGCCAAAACCGAAATGGTGGAAGCCAACCTGCGGCTCGTGATTTCGATCGCCAAAAAATATACGAATCGCGGGCTCTCGTTTCTGGATTTGATCCAGGAGGGGAACATGGGCCTGATGAAGGCGGTGGAAAAATTTGAATACCGCCGGGGCTACAAGTTTTCCACGTATGCCACCTGGTGGATCCGGCAGGCGATCACGCGCAGCATTGCCGACCAGGCCCGGACGATCCGGATTCCGGTGCACATGATTGAGATCATCAACAAAATGTTGCGGGTGCAAAAAACCTTGCTGCAGGATTTTGGCCGGGAACCGACCCCGGATGAACTGGCCGAGGAGATGCATCTGCCGGTGCACCGGGTGCGCGGTTTGTTGAAAATGGCCCAGCAACCGATTTCGCTGCAAGCGCCGGTGGGGGATGGGGACGAGGCCAGTTTTGGTGATTTCATCGAAGACAAGTCGGCGGACAACCCGCTGGACATCACGAGTTTCAGCCTGCTCAAGGACAAACTGGGCAGCGTGCTGTGCAGCCTCAGCGAGCGGGAACGCAAGGTGCTGGAACTCCGCTTCGGGTTGGGGGATGGCAACGTGCGCACCCTCGAAGAAGTAGGGCAGCAATTCCGGGTCACGCGGGAGCGCATCCGTCAGATTGAGGCGAAGGCCCTGCGCAAGATGCGTCACCCGACGCGCATCCGCCAGTTAAACGGCTTTTTGGAATTGGGGGACCTGGCGGTCCGTCGCCGGGAAATGGAATAGCCCCGCAAACGCATTTCCCGCATTTCCCATCACCATCCCATTTTGCCGGTTGGGGCCCGGGCCCGGCACATGTCAGCCAACCAGAGTCGCCCGTAACTGGCGACCCCGGTTGACCAGCCTAAACCATCAAGCTTGTTTCAAGGGGTGCGCGGGTTTGCCGATGGCATGAACGCGGAAGCCCATGGCACTGAGTTTTTTGTGGGGCAGAATGTTTCGGCCATCAAACACAAAGGCCGGCTTGTGCATTACCTTCAGGATGGCATCAAAGTCCAGGGTCTTGAATTCGTCCCATTCGGTAAGCACAGCAATGGCGTGCGTGTCGGCACAGGCGGCGAGCGCCGAGTTGGCGATTTCCAGGTTGGGATTTTGTTGGTCGCCCAAGACATCCTTCCGAATTTCCCCGGCGGAGACTTTGGGGTCGTAAACCACCACCTTGGCGCCTTCGGCGAGGAGGTCCCGGCAAACACTGATGGCGGCAGTCTCGCGGGTGTCATTGGTGTCCTTTTTAAAGGCGAAACCAAGCACAGCAATGCGTTTGCCAGTGACGGTATTGAACAAGTCGTTGACGATGCGGGCGGCGAAGCGGTTTTTTTGCCAGTCGTTCATGCGGACGACGCTTTCCCAATAACTGGCCACTTCCGGCAGGCCAAAATGCTTGCAGAGGTAAGTAAGGTTCAGAATGTCTTTCTGGAAGCAGGAACCGCCAAAGCCAACTGAGGCTTTGAGGAATTTCGGACCAATGCGGGAATCGCGTCCAATGGCGTGCGCGACTTCATCCACATCCGCACCAGTGGCCTCGCAGAGCGCCGAGATGGAGTTGATGGAAGATATGCGCTGGGCCAGAAAGGCGTTCGCCACCAGCTTGGAAAGTTCGGAGGACCAGAGATTGGTCGTGAGGATGCGGTCGCGCGGCACCCAGGTGGCATAAATGCTGGCCAGGGCTTCCACCGCCGCCTGTCCCTCAGGGGTGCTTTCGCCGCCAATGAGCACACGGTCGGGGGCTTGCAGGTCGGCAATGGCTGTACCTTCGGCCAGGAACTCCGGATTGGAAAGCACTTGGAACTGCCCATTGCGCGAATTAGAGCGCAAAATGGTGAGAATGGCCTCCGCAGTTTTAACGGGGATGGTGCTTTTTTCGACAATGATTTTGGGTCCCTCCGCCACCTTGGCAATGGTACGGGCGGCCAGTTCGATATAGCGCAGGTCGGCGGCCTGGCCGGCGCCCACGCCGTAGGTTTTGGTCGGGGTGCCAACGCTTACGAAGATGATGTCAGAAATACGAATGGCCGCCTCAACGTCCGTGCTGAAAAACAGGTTGCGGCCGCGGGCGCTTTGCACCACTTCATAGAGCCCGGGTTCATACACGGGCAGGTTTTCTGAATTCCAGGCGGCAATGCGGGTCGCGTTGGGATCAACCACCCGGACTTCGATATGGGGGCATTTGGCGGCGATCATGGCCATGGTGGGGCCACCGACATAGCCGGCGCCGAGGCAGCAGATTTTCATGGAGGGTTTGGATTGCATGGATTAGGGGTTTTTCAGAGTCAGTCGTTTCAAATGCCCAGTTCGGTGCGAAAATAGGCGATGGTGCGGGCAATGCCTTCGGCAAGCGGCACCCGGGGTTCCCAGCCGAGGTGTTTGCGGGCGAGGGAAATGTCGGGGCGGCGTTGCTTGGGGTCATCTGCCGGCAGGGGCAGGTGGGTGATTTTGGCGGTTCCGCCCACCTGTTTTAAAATAATTTCCGCCAGCTCCAACATGGTAAATTCGCCAGGATTGCCCAGATTCAGCGGCCCCACGGTGGCGGTCTGATTCATAAAACGTACGAATCCATCCACCAGGTCGTCCACGTAACAAAATGAGCGCGTTTGGGAACCATCGCCATAGATGGTGAGATCCTGGCCACGGAGGGCCTGCACAATGAAGTTGGAAACCACCCGGCCATCATTGGGGTGCATGCGGGGCCCGTAAGTGTTGAAAATGCGGATGACCCGGATATCCACGCCATTTTCGCGGTGATAATCAAAAAACAAGGTTTCGGCGCAACGTTTGCCTTCATCGTAGCAAGAGCGGCGGCCGATGGGGTTGACGTTGCCCCAGTAGCTTTCCACCTGGGGATGAATTTCCGGATCGCCATAAACCTCTGAGGTCGAGGCTTGGAAAACACGGGCGCGGGTGCGCTTGGCCAAGCCGAGACAATTGATCGCCCCCATGACCGAAGTTTTGGTGGTTTTGATGGGGTTGAACTGGTAATGCGGTGGGGAGGCGGGGCAGGCCAGATTATAAATTTGGTCCGCCTCGACTTTAAACGGGTCGATCACATCATGGCGGATGAGTTCAAACCGCGGGTGGCTTAGCAGATGCTGAATGTTGGCTTTCCGGCCGGTGAAAAAATTATCCAGACAGATCACTTCGTGGCCATCCGCCAGCAAACGATCACTCAAATGGGAGCCCAGAAACCCCGCCCCGCCCGTAATCAAGATGCGCATAAATTCAACCGCTGGAAATGATATCCTATGTAATTGGTTGCCGATTAAGGTCCAAGATTTTGTGGGGGGGCCGTAGTCCCCTGCTCTGGCCACCACCAACCACAAGGCCTTAGCATGCGTTAAAGGGGGGGCTTCCGTAAAGTATAATTACCACCCGCCCCGCAACATTTTGGGGTCGCGGAGCGGGCGGAACCATGGCCCTTACCATTTTAATTCCTGCAAACGGCGGGCGACTTCCACGGCATTGGCGCGTGAATTGAAAGCGCTGATCCGAAAATAGCCCTCACCCTTGGACCCGAATCCGCTGCCCGGGGTAATGACCACATTGGCCTGGTTGAGAATCTGGTCGAACGCCTGCCAACTGGTGGTGCCTTTGGGGGTGCGCACCCAAATATAGGGGGCGTTCACGCCACCAAACACCTTGAGACCGGCTTGCCGCGCGCCACTGCGCAATATTTTGGCGTTGCCCAAATAGTGTTCAATTAAACCCTTCACTTGGGTCTGGCCCTCCGGGGTATAAAGAGCCGCCGCGGCCCGCTGCACCAAATAAGAAACTCCATTGAACTTGGTGGTCATCCGGCGCGACCACAGCGGGTGCAATGGTTTGCGCTCGCCGGCTTTGGTTTGCGCCAGCAAGGTCTTCGGCACCACCGTAAAGGCGCAACGGACCCCGGTAAAACCGCCGTTTTTGGAAAAGCTACGAAATTCAATTGCACATTCCCGCGCGCCGGGAATTTCATAGATGGACCGGGGTATGGTGGGATCAGTTATATAGGCCTCATAAGCGGCATCAAACAAAATGATGGCTTGGTTGGCCAGGGCGTAGTTGACCCAGGCGGTCAGTTGTTCCCTAGTTGCCACCGCGCCAGTGGGGTTGTTGGGGGAGCATAGGTAAATCACATCCACGTGCTTTTTGGGCGGTTCGGGAATAAAGCCATTTGCGGGCCGGCAGGGCAGGTACACCAGTTTGGCATAGGCCCCGGCGGGATTGGCCTCCCCGGTATGGCCGGCCATTACATTTGTATCCACGTACACCGGATACACCGGGTCACTGATGGCGATCTTATTTTTACTTCCCAACACGTCCAGGATGCTGCCGCAATCACATTTGGAACCGTCACTCACAAAGATTTCGTCATCCGCCACCTCGATGCCGCGACTGCGAAAGTCGTGCTGGGCGATGGCCGAGCGCAGCCATTCATAACCCTGTTCCGGGCCGTAGCCTTTGAAAGTTTCCCGGACCGCCATTTCCTCCACTGCCTGGTGCAGCGCGGCGACCACGGCCGGGGGCAGCGGTTCGGTAACATCCCCGATGCCACAGCGGATCAGGCGCTGGGCGGCGTCGGGGTTGGCCTTGCAAAAAGCACTGACGCGGCGGCCGATTTCCGGAAACAAGTAGCCGGCTTTGAGTTTTAAATAATTATCGTTGAGATACGCCATAAGTTGTAATGCATTAAAAAACGCGAATGGGGCAGCATAGCGTGAAAGCGGACTGGCGGCAAGCCAGTGTCGAACGCAAAACCTACGTTCTCACCGGTTGCAGTTTATTGGGGCCTAAACCGCGGGATTGGAGCCGGCTGTTTTAGCTCAACTGCAGGGGGACTGCCAATTTGCCTGCCGGCAGGGAAACGGGGTGTCAGGCCCGCAAGAAACGTGAACGCAGGCCAAAAAGGAGGCCGCCACCGATCAGGGCGAGGCACCAAGGCGCCGGTTCCGGAACTCCCGTGATCAGGGCCACCACGTTGGCGGGGGCCGAATTGGTCAGCAAAGTCCATTGGCCACCGGTATTCAGCCAATATTGACCCGAACTGGTGGCGGGTTGATTTACCGGGGAATTTGCGAGGGGCAACGCAATGGTATCCCGAGCATCCAAACCTGTGAATGTCAGTGTGAAGGTAAATGATCCGGGCAGCAGAAAACCAGCGGGCAAATTCAACAACGCATCTTTGTACAGGTCGGAGGCTTCATAGGTGATGGTATCACCATTGGGGCCGGCAGGTAATCCGTAGGACCAGCCGCTATCGTAAAAAAGGGTTCCAGGCGCGGCCCGGCCATTAACGACGGCTCCGTTATTCAAATAAAACCGCAAGTCCACCCCCACTTGGGAAGGTTGAAAAATATTGGTGGTGTAATACTCGACATTGAAGCTGGTCATGGACCAAGTATTGGGGCTCAAGGTGATTTGGTTGCCAATTTGCTCCCCATTCGACATGGAGAAAAAATTGGTATTGTACCCCGCGCTGGTATCGTAGATGACCGTGTCAGCCCAAACAATTTGGCGCTGGCATGCAACAACAGCCAAGCACGCAAAATATTTGAAAAAAACCTTCACAATCTAATAAATCACAGATCCCTATTCCTGTCAACTTGTTATGACCCAAACTACTTACATTCCCCTGTACTGCCCCAGCTTTCAATGCTGCCTAATAATTTAATCATTATTGAAAATAAATCAATCCTAATTTGAACTGGTGTCGTGTAGTTTTCAAAGCAGGAATTCTTTGTAGTTAGCAAACCAGGACATTTTTTAATTTGAACGATTGGTAAACAGGAGCACGGGTTTGGCATTTTTGTCCGGTTGGGCAGCCAGGACCGAATGGTGACCGGAAGGAT
>CAIQWB010000059.1 GCA_903875465.1 uncultured Verrucomicrobia subdivision 3 bacterium | reverse complement strand
CACAACCCCGTTGGGGTTGCATAAAAATGCGTCAGCCTGCCCAGGGTAGTCCCGCTGCCGGGACAACCCTGGGCTAGCGGCCGGAATCCCGTTGGGATTCGCCAATCCAGCAGCCAACGGCCCAAGCCAACCCGAATGCCACCAAAAGCAGCAAGGAACCAATCGCCGGCATACCCGCAGTGGTCTGGTGAGACTGCCTCGGCGCGCAGCGCGTATTCTGAAATGGGCAACTGCTTGGTAGCGGCCTGGGGAGCCAATGTTCCCAAGCGTTAATACCCAAGCGATGGATGCCGACCGGCCGTGTTAATTTCGGAGTTCGGGATTAATTGATCGGCTTGCCCTAAACCGCCGCCTTGCCTGCCCCAGTTTACTGTGAAGAGTTACCGGGCACGTTCGCTGCGCCCAACCCGGCTCCCCGCCAGCGCCGTTTTCACCGTCAACTCCAGCTCATCCAGATCCACCGGCTTGTCGAGCAGGTAAGGCCGGACCGTCGAGCCGGGCAGCGCATCGAGTTGCTGCCGCAAGTTCAGGGACCCACTAATGACCACGATGGGCACCTGGCCGGCCAAGGCCTGGAGTTGCGGCAGAAAATCGAGTCCCCGCTCCCCTGCCCCCAGCACCTGGTCCAGCAAGATCAGGTCCGGCCGCGCCTCCGCCAGGGCCTTCAGTGCCGCCGCGGCCGACGCCACACAGTTCAAACGATGGCCCCGCAGCGCTTTGGAATAAAGGCGTAACTGCTTCGGATCGTCCTCGACGATCAGAATCGTGGCCATGGTGGTGGGAGCCATACTGAATCCAGCCCAGTTGTAACCTAAATCCGACCCGTCGGGAAGTGTGCCTCTGACGCACAGGCCGCCCGCCTTGCCATCGGTTTATTACCGCGCCGTCCCCCCATCCACAAAACATCATGAAAACCAGCCTCTTCCGCCGCCCCCGAACGCAAAACTCCATAAAAATGCCGAAAATCCACCGCCCATCCCGCCCGGTCATCCATGACCCCAGCGGCGGCTCGGCCGCCCTAAAACCTTCAAAAAAGCCCTAATTTTACGCTATATCACGCTAATTAACACTTTTCGCATTTTGCAAAGGCGCACCCGCCGCCGGCCCCGCCGGTAAAAAGATCCTAAACACCGCCCCACCCCCGGCCGGCGACTCCACCACCAGGCCCAGCCCCTCCTGCTCGGCAATCGAATGCACCATCGAAAGCCCCAGCCCGGTGCCCTGTTTCGTGCCACTGAATTTGGTGGTGAAAAACGGCTCGAAAATCAGCGGCAAAATGTCCGGCGCAATCCCCGGCCCCGAATCCGCCACGCACAATTCCACCAGCGCTGAAGCCGGCTGCGGCCGCAGGACATAATTGGGTTCGTCCCGGCCCGCCTCACGGTGAATGGTGATCGCCAGTTTGCCCTCGTTTTTCATGGCTTCCGCCGCGTTGACCAGCAGGTTCAGCAGGATTTGTTCGAGCCGTCCGCGCCCCACCAGCACCGGCGGGGCGTCCCGGTCCAGCGCCAGCGTCAACTGTATGCCGGAGAGAAACTCACGGCTCAATAACGCCACGGATTCTTCAATCACTTCACTCAAGTCACACGAACGGCTGTCCCCCGGCCGCTCCCGGCTGTAACCCAGCATCGAACCAACCACTTGCTTGCCTTGCAGCACCGCTTCCTCGATGTTCGCCACCTCCTCCGCCAGCTCCGCCCGCCCCTGGGTGGCGCGGCCAATCAGCTTGTTGGACATCCGTATGACCGACAGCAAGTTATTAAAATCATGAGCAATCCCCGCGGCAAGTGTGCCGAGCGCCTTCATTTTCTGACTGTGCATCAATTCAATCCGGGCCGCCTCCAGTTCGCGCCGGCGCCGCCGCGCCTCGGCCTCGCTTTGCACCGACTGCTGCAACAGCCGCCGGTGGCGTCCCAGCGCCCAGAGCGCAAAAAATGCCGCCGGCGTGACACAGGCCAGACCGAACACAATCGCCCCGGTGGAACCCGCCAGCCCGGACCGGTGCATGGGCAAAGCCGCCACCGGCGCCGCCTGCCCCCAGTCCAGCCCCAGCGCCGCCAGCGCCTGGCGATAAACCCGCAGATCCCAAACCAGCACCGTGCCGTTCAGGGTGGGCACCACCATCCGCCGGGCATCGGCGCTCAGACGCACCCCGGCATTGAACGAATCATCCGGCGGCGAAAATTCGGCCAGCTTGTTCCCCGTCGCCCGGTCATACCAGGCCGTCAAATGCGGTGATTCCGAACCCACCAGCCAGGTGCCGTCCCCCGCAAAGGCCACGCCACTCTCGATCGCGGGCAGACCGGTGCGCTGCCGGCGCCAGACTTTGGTCCATGCGCCCACGGACCAAAGCGCAATTTCGGTCTTGGTCCCCGTGGCCAGCCAGCGGCCATCGGCGCTAAAACCCACCGTGGCTGTGGCCGACGGCAGCACCGCCTCTAAACGCCCGGTATGCGCGTCAAAAATATGCGGGGACGGGTGGTCCGCCATGTCCACCGTCGCCACCCATCGACCATCCGGGCTGACCGCCAGCCGGCCGGAACCCGTCAAACTGCCGCTGCCAAACGGACCACTCGGATTGGCCGTTTGGGCGGCCGCTACGAAGCTTCCCGGATTCGTCACCTCCCCCATCCAGAGCGCGCCATCCTCCCCCACCAGGGCCAGCGCGCGGCCGTTGCCGCTGATGGCCACCATCGCGGGCTGGATATTGGTGGGCAGGGCAATTACCGCCGGGTCACCGAGAGTCACCCCCGCCCGCCGGCCGGGCGGCGCTGGCGCTACCGCGCGCGTCTCCAAGCGGTGGTTGTGCGCCAGGAACAGCACCGGTTTCTGTGGATCCCAGCAGACCGTGTAAAGATTTGTGGTCGGCACCACCAGTGGCGGACGACTGGAATCCAGATCCCAAAGGAGCAGCGCATCCGGTTTTGCCCACGCCAGCCAGCGACCGTCAGATGACAAATCGGTTTTCCAGCCTTCACCACTCACCCCGCTGCTGGTGCGGAGCACGCGCGTGCCGGCAAATGGGGCATACCGCCACAACACCAGCCCGACCCCCGGCTGATAACCCGCCAGCCGCTGCGCCTCATCATTCATCTGCAGTACGCTCCCCTCCATCGTCAGCAGCCGCTTGCCAGAGCTTAATTCCCACAGGTGCGAACTACTGTCGCCGCCTGCCGAGCACAGCCGTTCATCATTGCTGCTAAACACGAGTGACCGGATCCCCGCGTTATGCCCGGTAAATTGGCGCATGGTGCCGTCCGTCATGTCCCACACCAGCACATCCCCGTTGAAACAGCCCGCCGCCAGCGCCCCGCTCCCATGGCTCCACGCGAGTGCTGCCACCGGTGTGACGGTGTCCAGTGTGCGCTCCAACGCCCGGGACTTCAGATCCCACACTTCCACCCGGTTGCGGTTTGCCACTGCCACCTGCCCGCCGTCTGGCCGCACGCGAAATAAAGACTGTGCCGGGGAAATCGGGATGGGCAGCGCTTCCATGCCACCATGCGCCAAATCCATGCGCAGCAAATTCGTGGCCTGCTCGGCTTCGGGCAAATACAACCAGCGCTCGTCGGCGGAAAATGAGGGCATCCCGCGGGGCCGGTAAAGATGATTCGTGGCATAGGCCAGCACAAGTTGTCCGGTATCCGCGTTCCATACCGTCAGCCCGCCACTATTCAGCCGGGCGGCCAGATATTTGCCGCCGGGCGAAAATTCCAGGCCCACGCAAGTGACCTCCACCTCCTCCAGCACTAATTTAAACACCACTTCGACCGGTGCCGCGTTGGTGGCGGTGCTTTGGATTTTTATATGCTGGCCATCATTGCAATAGGCCAGACGCCGGAGGCTGCCATCGATCGCCACCAATTCGCCGACCTGGGTCTGCGGCCAGGTACGGGCGGTCGTTAGCTCGTCTAAGGCCAGGCAGGCGATGGCTTCGCTGCGCAACTCCGGCGTGGGCCCCAACGCCGCCGCATTGCTAATCGCCAGCAGCGCCGTGGACCGGCAGCCGGCCTGACCGCCCAACCGCACCGCGCGCGCCTCCGCGAGCAGGGCGCTGGCCAATTCTTGCTGCCGCTCCTGGGTGGCAGCCACGGCCAGCTCCCGGTCACGCCCGGCATGCACGCTGGCCACCACTGCCGCCACTGCCAGCGCCAGCAACGCCACCAAAATCACCGCCACCGCCGCGCTGGCGCGCACAAAATTCCGCCGCAACCCCTCCCGCTGCCGTAACAGATCATCTCCGGCCGGTTCGCTTTCAGGCGGTTTCATCATGGTTCCAGGGTATGCTGACAAACCCAGTTTGCCGGTTCTGCCCGGTGCCCGCAAACCGTAAACACCCATCCACCACGTCCCCAAGCCTCCCGAACCCACCTAAAACCATTATGCTGGAATTTTCCCGGCCGGTTGCGCCCCCCGAAACCTGCTCAAAACCCGGGCCTTACCACTGGTACAGCCACACATAGGTCGTGTACACCGTCGGCGGGCAATTATACATGGGTTTGCCGTCCAGCACCTCGCCACAGCGGGCGGTTAAGCGCAGACCGTGGTGAAAAAATACCGGATCCTGATCGTGAAAGCGGTACGCGGAAAACTCGTTTTTGGCCATGTCAAAATGGGTAAGCCCCGCCACCTCGGAGGCATACCGCCCCCGGTTAAAGTAATAGGTGCCCAGAAAATAATCTTCCAGCCCGGAGGAAAGCATCAGCGGCGCTTGCGCCCCGCCAATGTAGGCCCGCATGCAACCTTCCATGAAACTCAAGTCCTGCCAGCGCTGCTTTTCATCAACCACCGTGCGCAGTCCCCGGGCCGCCATTGTGACTTGATACAATGCCCCGTTGCCCGGCACCTCACACAGGGAAAACTCCTCAAACGGCTTGGCCTGATACTGCTCCAACCGATGGAGTTTGAGCCGTGCCTGTTTCGGCAGGCGCACGCCGCCCAGTTCCACGGGCAGCCCCTCCGTGCCCCGGATGATCCACCAAAATTGCGGATGCGGCGGTGCCCCCGGCGCCAGTTGCGCGGTGACCCGCACACTCTTGCCAAACGGAATCCGGTAGGTGTCGTACACACTGGTGCCCGTGCCCATTTTGCCAATTTTGGAAGTGCCCCACGGCGCAAACTGGTCGCCAAAACCGATGCCATGGCCCATATAAAGCTCCATGTTAATCCCGGCATTGGTCTCCCCATCCACGTAAATCCGCACCCGGGTGAACTCGCACTGCGGCCAGCCACCACCAAACCACATGTGGGTCAGGCAGCCCTGCCCTTCGTAATGAAATAGCTCGGCTTCGCGGTCCAGGCTGAGGGGCGTGACCTGTTTGCCAATGGTGCCAAAGGTTTTGAGCCGGGAAAGCTCGGCGTCACTGGCCCGGACCGTTAAGGTGAGGGTGACCGCGAGCAGGAATAGCCAGGGTTTCATAAGTATTTATTTTTATCGGATACGCAGTGTGTTTGGGCCAGCCACGCGGACAGGGTAAATTGATGCCGCAAGCGGGGAGCCACCGGCTGCGACGCGCCGAGAGCCCGCGCCGACAAAAGCAGGCCCAGCCCGACCCCGACCGCCCCCATCCGCCGGACGTTGATCAGCCCATTGATAATTTTATTCATAGTTGCACCCCACCCGGCCACCGGAGCCAAAGGCAGCGCTTCCGGACCGAGTCAGCTGGGTGAATGAGCCCTCATTCTGCCATCAAACACTTCCAGACACCATCCGTCAGACGTCGTATGAAGTGCCACCGCCCCAATGTTATTCTCCCCATCGGAATATAAGCCGATCGTCGTATGGAACCGCCCCCGACCAGTCATTACTTTTTATGCAGCCAGACCGGTCCAATTCCAAATCATCCCAGCCAGCTGGTTTTCATCCGCCCATGACCATCCCCCGCGCATTCCGCATCACCATCCTGTTCGTCACCCTGCTCGCCACCACACATCCCCCTTTGGAGGCCGCTCCCGGTTTTGTCGTGAATGGCGGGCCCCCGCAAGCCGGCTCCGTTATTGGCGCAAATTACTGCTGCAGCGGTGACGTGGTGACCGCCAGCGGCATCTTTGCCGGGGCTTTTGCCAGGCACAGTGGCAATGTCTATTATCCGGATTTCGTCACCGTCAACAGCAATGCGATCATTACCAGCCCCGGCCTCCAACCGTTACAAGTCCAGACCGACAACTTTACCGGGACCGATGGCAGCCCCTATACCAACTTCAACTACTGCCAAAGCTTGGTTTACTTCTCCGCCGGGGGGTTTACCAACTCCGGCCAGCTCAATTACTCCAACGTCAGCAATGCGCTGGGCAACTCCACCTACCTGCGGGAATTTGACGGGCAAATCGGCGTCGCCCCCGGCGTCACCGGCAACTTTAACCGCAATTATTATTGGGGTGCCGGGGCGTATCTGCTGGATGCCAACGTCAAATACTGGGGCGGACCGGTTTCCGTGCTGAATGGCAGCGCCAGCAATACCAACGCCAGCCTCACGGCGGTGCTGGGTGGTGGCAATCAAAACTCCGCCGCCGGATTGAAAGTATTGGCCTATTAAGGTGACAGCAGCAGTGCCGCCATCACCGAGGTGAATTATGGCACCATCGCGGGCAGTTACGCCGGTAACAACAACGGCTCGGCGGCCGGCATTTATAATTTCACGGATTATGGCGGCATGAACATCACCAATCTGGCGACCGGCACCATCACCGCCGCCGCTCCGTATTACGCCAATGGTATCTACGCCTGGTGCCAGTACGGCAACCTGAACCTGGTTCAAAACGGGAGCGTCAGCGGCGTCGCCAGTGGCGGGTTGCAGGGCAACGCTTACGGCATTGGGGATGCGGTGGGGATTGATTGCTTTACCTACAGTGCCAGCACCAATGCCAATTTTAATCTGCTCACCACCGGCCTCACCACCGCCACGGCCAATGCCGCCACTAATATTTATAGCGTGGCAGTGTTTTGCTGGGCGCAGGGCGGCAGCCTCACCTTCACCAACACCGGCACGCTCATCGCCACGGGCATCTGCTCACAAGCGAGTTCCTCCGGGGCCGTAAACACTTTTTACGGGGGGAGCGACCATGGCCCGGTCATCCTGTATAATTCGGGTACCGTGCTTGGCTACGCGGCCGGCGCGGGTGTGGGCGGCTGGGCCTATGGCACCGAGAACGACAGCGGGGACCCCATCTCCATCGTCAACACCGGCACCCTTTCGCGCAATAACGGCCTGAGCCTGTTCATCTACGGCACCGGCGGCGGCACGGCCACGGTGACCAACAGCGGCAGTATCTACGGCGGCAACGAGGGCATCGCCGCCGAACATTACACCGGCAATCTGACCATTTACGACTCCGGCTCCGTTCAGGGCGGCAGTGCCAATAATAATGCCTTGGACCTGGGTCTGGGCAATGACACCGTCCACCTCTATGGCCTGCCCAAAATTGTCGGCCTGATGAACGGCCTGGGCGGCAGTAACTTTTTAGACTTCCACCTCAGCGGCACCCTCCAGCAGGTCAATGGGGGCTCCCCTGCCAAAGGCACCAATCTGGCGGCTTATAATTTCAGTTCCTCCACGGTGAACAGTATCCTCGTGTCCGGCCAGTTGTATAAATGGGTGAACTTTTACGTGACCGGTGGCGTCACCCCGCCCAGCACCAACGCCTGGCTGACCGGGCTGGCTCTCAACCCGCCAGGCACGCTGGCCCCTACTTTTGCCACCAACGGCTTTACGTATTGGGCCACCAACACCTATGGCACTGCCCCCACACTGACCGTCACCAACAGCGACCCCGCCGCCGCAAATCTCGTCAGTTTCAATGGTGGTGCTTACGCCGCCTTAAGCAACCGGGTCGCCAGCAGTTCGTTCCCCCTCCTGCTGGGCGTCACCAATCGAATTAAAGTGCTGGTGATTGCGCCGGACGGGCTAACTACAAACCTCTACACGGTCAACCTCATTGAACGGCCCAACCTGGTGTCTCCGCCACTCGCGAACCACTTGACCGGGTCAACCCTGACCCTGACCTGGCCGGCAGATCATTTGGGCTGGCGGCTCCAAACGAACAGTGCCGGTCTGGCCGCCAGCAATCAATGGTTTGCCTGGCCGGGTTCCGCCGCGCTTACCAATGTGTCCTTGAACCTGCCTGCGGTCCGCACCAACGTCTTTTTCCGGCTGGTCTACCCTTGAGCCGGCGTTGATTCAAGGAGTCGGCGCCACCAGAAAAATTATTTGGTCCTCGCGAAACCGCTCCCGGCCATCTTTGTGCACGGTTAATACCAGCGCCACGTCACCGCTGGCCGGCGTGGTGAATTGGATGTCGAACGTGCGAAATTCACCCGGGGGTATTTGCTGGTGCAGGGTATCCTGTTGCAAGATCCGGCCCCGCGCATTGCCCTGCCGCACGGCCCAGTCCAGGGTGAGGGCGTCGCCGGTCAGCTCATCATTGAACAGCGCGAGCTGGCGCGTGACCACCGTGTTGGGGGTCAGAGACGGCTTGATCGCCGGCCATTCCCCCCGCGCATTGCTGGAGGCGTTGCGCTGGTCAAATTCCACGTCGCAGGCCGCCAGCGGATGATAACATTGCTGCAACAGGCGGAGGTTCGCATTGTGCCAGGGGTCGGTGATGTCCGGAAGAATGGTTTGCGGGCCTTTGCCACTATAGAAATGCTTTACTTCCTTTTCGAGGAGTTCCGTCTGGCGGCCCTCGCCGGGGACATAATTCGGCCAGGCATTGTTAAGGACGTAATTACGCAAATCGGCATCCCCCAGCAACCGGCGCGTGCGCACGCTGGTGGCCATCCAGGCAAACCCTTGCAGCGTATTGTCATTGGCCCAAATCGCCTCGGTCTCGCCGTACGGACGGTCGGCGCGCCGCGCCCCGCCGCGCTTGGGCAGCTTGCTGATCCCACTCACATAATGCTCCATGTTGATCACATCCGCCCCCATTTCACCCACCCCATCAGCAATGATCACCCGCGTGGGGTCCACCGCCCGGATCACCACCGAGGCATCGCGAATCGGATCTTTCCATTCATTAGCCGCGCTCCAGATCACCACCGCCGGATGATTGCGGTCGCGCAACACCAGTTCACGATCCATGTTGAGCATGTTGGTTTTGCCGTCCGCGTAACTTTCACCGCCTTCGGACCCGCGCAAGGGCGATTCTTCCACGAGCATCAAACCCTTTTCATCGCAGACATCCAGCATATAAGGGGTTGCCGGAATTTGGTGAATGCGCATGACGTTGAAGTTTAATCGCTGCAAATTGTCCACCGCTTCCGGCCAGCCACCATTACCGGCGGTCGGCGGACCAAAACCCTTTTTCGTCCCGTAAGCATCCGTGCCAAAGTCCGCCTCCTGCTGGTTGTCCCCCCGCAGATTGACATGCACCCCATTCAATTCGTAATGATTCCCCACCGCCTTGAATTCGCGGAAGCCAAAGCGCTGGTCAAAGTGCTGCACCGCTTTTCCGACCACCGTGATCCCCACTTCCAGTTGATGCAATTGCGCCCGGTAGCCCGCCCGATAGGGCACATTGGGCCACCAATAACTCTTCGGCCCCAACGCCCAGTCCACCGGTCCCAGCGACACCGTCTGCCGGCTGTGGGCGGGCACCAAGTAAGGGACCGGGGGCAGCACTGGATAAGCGAAACTCGCTCCGCCGGCCGGCTTGAAGGTTGGTTGCAATTCCCCCGTGGCCAGTTCACTCGAGTCATTCACCACGGTCACATCGGCTTCGAGCGTGTCCGGCGCCAGCCGGGTCCGGACAACCACATCCGCCACCCGCACCGGCGGCAATAACTTTAAATGCACGCCCCGAATAATACCCTCCGCCAAACTCGGACACCAGGTGGCGCCTTCCGGCACCGTATATTTTCCCTTGACCATGAACTTCTTCCGCCCCGCCACCTGCACCTGGACCAGCACCTTGCCACCCGGCGTGGCGATGGGGGTGAGGTCCGCGGTCACCGGCAGCCAGCCATCCACGTGTTTCGCCACCGGCACCAGACTGTCCGCGTCCCGGCCCGCGGAAATATCCGCACCGAAGTTGATGGCATCAAACGCCAGTTGCACCCGCCAGCCGTCCACCTGCTGCGGAATCGTGATCCAGGTCCGGTACGTGCCCGCATCACAGGCATACCCCTGCGCCCGCCACCCGCCAGCAGGCACCTGAATCGGGTGCCAGTCGCCCCCCTCGGGTTGGAATTCCCAGTGAGTGCCCGCCGCGCTGGATTGGTCGGTGGACAAGGCTGGGTCATGAGCGGCCGTGGACGGCCCTTGGGAAACGGACTGGCAGCCCGCGAGGACCACCGCCAGCCACACGGCTGGCAGAGTGAGTAAGGTAACTGTTCGCATGGAATGTTTCATAGTTTGCAACGGAGATTTTAAGCCGCAAGCCTGGATTGAGGGTTCAATTTATTGCCGCAGCCGGAAGTAACCCGATCCTTTGACCGGCAGGGGGAGGTTGTTAAGGCGGTTGGTGCCGGTCGTACCCGGCACATCCACCCAATTTGTGCCCGGGCCCACCGCCAGCACATTGGTTTGGCGCTGCAAGGTCCAGCCCAAATAATTGGAAGGCCAGGCCAGGCTCATACTTGCCCCCGTGACCGCGACGGTCACTTTGGGCGGCGGCGGTGGTGGTAAAACGAAGCTCACCACGGTCCAGGGTGGTAATACATAATTGAAGCTCCTGTTAGTTATACTGACCGCACCTTGATTGGCCAGGGACTGCGTGGCCGACGTCACCCACTGGGTCAGGACCCCGCTCGCGGGAAAATTGGTCAGGACGAACGTTTGCCGCACCGTCGCGGCGGTGGGATTGGCCGCCACAATGACGTAGCCAAAAGTGTTCGTGTCCTTGTAGCCAGAAACTAGTGCCAGACTGCTGTTGGTAACGTCAAACCGGTAAAAATTCGGCCGCACAAACCGGCTGTATTGGCCCAGCACATACAACCGCCTGGCCGGATTCGCCGTGTCGTTGGCAATGGAACCCGTGCCGCTGCCCTTGAGCCACCAATAGTGATAGGCGTTCGCCTGTGCCACGGTCATAAAGGCGTGAATTTCCTGCGCCAGTTGCAGCCCATTGGTAATGCTGTCGTCCGCGCCCAAATAGTGCTCGGTTTCCCACAAAGTCTTGGGCACCGGGGTGCCGAACTGGTTGACCACCGCCGCCGAGCTGCCGTAATTGTGGGCGGCCAGAATGTCCACCAGGTTGGCGGTCGCCGGGTCATTCATGGAATTGGTCGCCAGATCCCAGGCCCAGTGCGCATCCTCCGGCAGCATGATTTTGGTCGCCGCCACCCCGCGGGCCACCATGGCCGTGTGGACATACGGCAGAAAATCATGAAATTGCTGTGACGTCCACAAGCAGGACTCGTAATCGGTCGCATAGTCCGGCTCATTTTGGAGCGACAAGGCGAACAGATTGATGCCATAACTGCTCTTCACGCCCGCCACATAATTGGCCAGCAGGTTCGCATAGGCCTGATAATTGGCCGCGCTGGAGACGAAATGCCCGCCATTGACGCTATTGGTGTCTTTGTAAGCCGCTGGCGGGCTCCAGGGAGTGCTCCAAATGCGCGCCCCCCGGGCCACCGCCTGTTGCGCAATATTACCCTCCCACGTGGTGCCGTCCGGGGCGATGCGCGTGCGCAGGAAGGACATCCCGGCGCCGGTGTTGGTGGAAAAGAAAAGATCCGCATCGGCCGTTGACAGCGTGCCGCTCATCCACGCCGAGGACGCGCCGAAGCCATCGATCCGCTGCTGGGTGTTGGTATAATTCAACACCGCCGTGCCCGGGTTGGTCGCCATGCCCACGAATTGCAGGTTGTCCACCCACAGCGTGCAGGACCCCGTCAACCCGGCCCCCCAAATATGAATCAGCAGCCCGCCAATGGCGATCAGGTTGGTATCTGCCACCGGATTGAGCGGGATGCTGACATGCACCCAATTGGTATTGCTCGCCGGCACCGTTATCGAGGTGCTGAAATAATCCTGGCCATAAGTCGGCGTGGGCAGGCCAAATTGAACGCTGCCAAAATTTCCCCCGCTCGCCGCCGAGCCGGCCGCAAAGCGAATGTCGCACTGGAAATTCGTATACAAAACGGCCGTCAGGGGCGGATTAATCGCCCCTTGCCCATTCCATACTTCAAACTGGTCGGTCTTCACCGGAAAATTAGCGGTAATCTTCAGGGAGCCCGAATTGAGGTTGTTTTTCGCATCGCTGGCCCCATCCCAGGCCAAAGCTTGAAAAGCACCGCCAAACCAATTGGACCACACCTTGGAAATCAATCCACCCGCATAACTGTTGGTTCCCTGGCCGGCCGGATCAAATCGATCCAGGACATTGGTCAGCGTCTGGGCGTCCACCCTGCGGACGGCCAGCGCCAGGCACAAAATGGCCAGTAAGGTTTTAACCACAAATAATCTGTTGTCAAAGGTCCAACCCAACCGGTGGCCATTGAGTGATTCGCTTGATAGTCATACAAGTTAGCACCCGGCCCGCCCCCGCGAAATCGACCAAACGTCGTATCCCCAACCCGGGTCGGTGCCCAGCCCCGCGACCATGATTACCAGGCTAAGCCGGATCCATGCAATAGAAAGGCGAGTGGTTGCGCTGTGGATTTTTGTACAAGGCGAGGAGTGAAACGCGTAGCATATCCACTATGGATCTGGAAGCGGTTCACGACGAAGTCCTTGAACAAAAAGACCAAGCAAACGCTGCATTTCTATTGCCTGGTTCCGGCT
>CAIQWB010000058.1 GCA_903875465.1 uncultured Verrucomicrobia subdivision 3 bacterium | reverse complement strand
TTGGGGAGCACGGCGACACGCCGGTCGCCGCCCGGGAAAATTCCCCGAACTTTTCCGCTCGTTTCCGTCCGCCAAAAAGTTAAACTCCCCCCATGTCGCACGCGGACTTTGTTCATCTTCATTTGCACACCGAGTATTCCCTGCTCGATGGGGCTTGCCGGCTGGACCGGCTGGTGGACAAGGCCCACGAGCTGAAGTTCGCCGCCCTGGCCATCACCGACCATGGGGCCATGCACGGCGTTATTGATTTTTACCAGGCCGCCCGTGCCAAGGGCATCAAACCCATTGTGGGTTGCGAAATGTACGTGTCGCCGGGCCGCATGACGGAAAAGAAAAAGTCCGATGCCGGCGGGCGGGACCTTTATTATCACCTGGGCTTGCTGGCCAAGGACGAGACGGGCTACAAAAACCTGATCAAGCTCACCACCGCCGCCCATTTGGACGGCTATTATTACAAGCCGCGCATCGACAAGGAACTGCTCGCCCAGCACAGCCAGGGCTTGATCGCCATGTCCGGCTGCCTCGCGAGCGAAATCCCCGACTGGATCATGAAGGACCAGATCGACAAGGCGCGGGACGCGGTGGATTGGTACAAGCACACGCTCGGGGCCGAAAACTTTTACCTGGAACTGCAAAACCATGGCATGGCTGAGCAGGCGAAGGTCAACCGCCAGTTGATTGCCTTTGCCAAGGAATTCGGCCTGAAACTGGTGGCGACGAACGACGTGCATTACGTGGAGAAAGGCCACTCCCATGCGCACGACTGCCTGGTGTGCATTGGCACCCAGTCGGTCTTAAGCGATCCCAAGCGCATGAGTGCCGGGTATGTGCCGGAACAGTTTTATCTGCGTTCGGAGGAGGAAATGCGGGCACGCTTTGCCGAGGTGCCCGAGGCGGTGACCAACACCCGCGAAGTGGCGGACAAATGCAATCTAACGATTGAATTTGGCACGTTGCATTATCCGGTGTTCACCCCCAAAGCCGAGGAAGTCGAGGCGGTGACCGGCAAATTTGCCAAGACGGCGACGGCGCCGGAGCATTACACCCGCGAAGGTTATCTGCGATTGCTCCTGGCGGATGGGCTGCAACGGCGTTACACCCTGCGCACCCGGGTGGAGGGCGAGCACTTTATTCCAGAGGGCATCGACGATCCCACCCGGCTGCCGACTTATCAAGCGCCCGCCCCCACCGGTGAGGCGGAGCCACCCGTGAGCAGCCCGGACATCCACAGTCCGGAAATCGCGGCGGCGATCAAGGTGGTGCTGGACCGGCTGGTGCTGGAACTGGGGGTCATCTATAAGACCGGGTTTGTCTCGTACTTCCTGATTGTGGGTGATTTCATTCGTGAGGGCCGCAAAATGGGGGTGGCGTGCGTGGCGCGCGGTTCCGCCGCCGGTTCGCTGGTGACCTACCTGCTGGACATCGCCAACGTGGACCCGATCCGCTACGGCCTGCTCTTCGAACGGTTTCTGAATCCGGAGCGCGTGAACCCGCCGGATATCGACATCGACTTTGCGGACGACCGCCGGGCGGACGTGATCAAATACGTCCGGGAGAAATACGGGGCCGCCTCGGTGGCCCAGATCATTACGTTCGGCACGATGGGGGCCAAAAGCGTGGTGCGGGATGTGGGCCGCGTGATGAGCCTGAGCTACGGCGAGTGCGACCGCCTGGCCAAAATGATTCCAGCCGAGCTCAAGATGGATCTGACCAAGGCGCTGAAGCAATCGCCGGAATTCAAGGAGGCTTACGAACAGGAAGAGGTCACCCGCGAACTGGTGGACACGGCGATGATCCTGGAGGATTTAACGCGCAATGCCAGCGTGCATGCCGCCGGGGTGGTGATCGGCGACCAACCACTCGTCAATCTGTTGCCGCTCAAGAAGGGCGATGACGACGATGAGCAGGGCATGCTGGTGACCCAGTACGCGATGGGCCCGGTGGGCGATCTGGGCCTGTTGAAGATGGATTTTCTGGGGCTCAAGACCCTGACGGTGATCCGCAACACCTGCGAAATGGTCCAGCGCACGCAGGGCATTGAGGTGCCGATTGACCACCTCAACCTCCACGATAAAAAAACTTACGATCTGCTGAATCGCGCGGAAACGCTGGGGGTGTTCCAGTTGGAATCCGGCGGGATGCGCGATTTGTGCCGCAAATTCCAAATTAGTTCCGTGGAGCACATCACGGCGCTCGTGGCGCTGTACCGCCCCGGCCCGATGGACCTGATTCCGGAATTCATCAAGCGCCGGCACGGGGAAATTGACATCAAATACGAGCATCCCCTGCTGGAAAGCATTTCCAAGGAAACGTACGGGATTCTTATTTACCAGGAACAGGTGATGCAGGCGGCGCAGTTGCTGGCCGGCTATTCGCTGGGCGGCGCCGATTTGCTGCGCCGCGCGATGGGTAAGAAGAAGAAGGAGGAAATGGAGAAGCACCGTGACCTGTTTGTGAAAGGGTCGGCGGAGAAAAACAAAATTTCGGCGGCCAAGGCGAACCAGATTTTCGATTTGCTCGAAAAATTTGCCGGTTACGGCTTTAACAAATCACACGCCGCCGCCTACGCGATCGTCTCGTATCAAACCGCCTATCTGAAGGCCAATTATCCCGTGGAATTCTTCTGCGCGATGATGACCAACGACATGGCGGACTTGGATAAACTGGCGCAGTACATTGCGGAGGCGCGCGCGTTTGGCATTGAGGTATTGCAGCCGGACATCAACGAGAGCAGTGTGTATTTTGCCCCGGGTCCGGACGTGCCGGCGGAGGGTGACAAACGGCCGATTCGCTTTGGCCTGGTGGCCATCAAAGGCGTGGGCGAGGCGGCGGTGCAGGCTGTGCTCAAGGCCCGGGAGGAGGGCGGTAAATTTAAGACCCTCGCTGATTTATGCGAACGGGTGGACGGCCGCAGCCTGGGCCGCAAGACCCTGGAATCCCTCATTAAAACGGGGGCTTGCGACTGTCTGGGCCAAAATCGTGCCACACTGTTTGCGCAGTTGGAGCGGACCATGGCCCGGGCCGCCAGTACGCTGGCCGACAAACAAAAGGGCCAGGGCGGCTTGTTTGATGTGCTGGAGGAAAAGCCCTCGCCCAAGGCGGAGGCCGCCAGCTTGCTCCCGGAATGGCCGCAGCACGAATTGCTGGCCCATGAAAAGGAATTGCTCGGTTTTTATGTCACCGGACATCCGTTGACGCCCTTTGTGCCGCTGCTCCAAAAATTCACCACCAGCACCATCGCCAAGCTGGGCGAATTGCCCAACCGCAGCCTGACGCGCATCGGCGGCATGATCTCCGTGGTGCAAAACGGCTTCTCCAAAAAATCGGGCAAACCCTACTCCATGGTGACGGTGGAAGATCTGGAAGGCTCGGTTCAGTTGCTCTGCATGAACGAGAATTATGACAAATTCCGTTCCTTGTTCGAGGTCAACCGGGTGATTCTGGTAACCGGCGAAGTCAACACCGGCGAGGACAAGCCGAAGATGTTCCCCCAAGAAATCATGAACCTGGAGGACGCACCCAAAAAATATACCAAGCAGGTGCATTTCCGCCTGAACATGGCGCATTTGCAACCGGAGGACGTTGTGGCGGCGGGCGAAATCGTGAGCCGGCATCCCGGCAAATGCCCGTTATTTCTGTGTTTCCTGCCGCCCGCCGGCGGGGTGGTCTTTCTGGATGCCAGCGACCGGTTTAATGTGACCCCCTCCCTCAAACTGGAGCAAGAGGTCAACGCCCGGTACGGTCCCAACACTTATTACCCCAAGGTGGACGCCAGCCTTCCCGAACGTGCCCCGCGCAAATGGGAGAAGAAAAACAATGGCGGGGGTGGTGACGATGAATAGGGGATTTCATTTTCACGGTTCGTCGCGGATCGACAAAAGGACCATTCGCCGGAGTATCCTGCTTATGAAGCTTAAACGTCGGTTCAACATCGCCTTGGTTTTGGGTGCGTTGCTGGTCAACGGCGCACTGTCCACCCACGCCCAAACCACCGCCTTTTACTTCACGAGTTCACGCAGCAGTTGGATCGGCCAGGGCCAGACGTTGTTAGCTTCCTCTGCCAACGGTTATACAATCAATCATGTACTGGGTTTAAATCAGTACGAAGTCGCATTTGACGTGATCCCCACCCCCGCCACCGGCAATTGGTGGTGGCTGGAATTGAACAACCCGCAAGGGGTTTCCCCCTACCTCACCAATGGACTTTACGAAAATGCCGAAAGGTTGGGCGGCAATGCCGGCCCGGGACTGTCCTTTTACGGGGCTGGCCGTGGCGACAACACTTCGACTGGTTATTTCAACGTTCTGGACATCGTTTACGATGCAAATCATAACCTGCTGTCCTTCGCCGCCGATTTTGTGCAGTACGATTATGGCCTCACGACCGAGTGGAATCAGGGCAGCATCCGGTACAATTCGATCATCCCCATCCCCGAACCCGCCACGCCTGCCCTGCTCATTTTTGGTTTGGGGCGGTTGGGGCGACGACTGCGGATTGGGCAAGGTTAGCCAGGTGCCAGTGGGCAGTCTTCTGAAGTCCGGGGCAGCCCGGAGTGGCCGTTCGCAGGACGTGCCCTTTCGTTCCGGCCTTCAGCGCACATTATTGGCATCGTCCAGAAACCGGGTTTTTAGTTGCCAAAGGCGGCGGGTACCGGCTGAATAACCAAAAAATCATGCATCCAGCTCCTTCGAATATGGCTCCATCGGGTTCTAAAAACTTAAAATCCCGGCGTGAATTTTTTAAAGCCGCGGCGGCCGCCGGAGTGCTGGGCTCCCTGGCGCTGCCCTTGGGGGTGCCTGCCCAAACGAACATGACCCCTGCCCCCCAACCCGGCGATGACCGGGCCTACTGGGTGGCCGTGCTCAACCGCATCGCCACCCCGGTGTTGGAAAACCTCGCCCGCCGGGAATTGCGCGCCCGCATGCCGGTCGAGGCCCGGCCGGGCACTCAGCGGGCGGGCGTCACCCATCTGGAAGCCTTTGGCCGTTTGCTGGCCGGCCTGGCCCCCTGGCTGGGAGCCCCGGGCCTGACCGGCAGCGAACTGGTGAGCCAAACCAAGAGCATTGAGCTGGTCCATACGGCGCTGGACGCGGCCACGGACCCGCAATCGCCGGACTTCATGAATTTCACCCGCGAAGGCCAGCCTCTCGTGGATGCGGCGTTTTTGGCCCAAGGCCTGTTGCGTGCCCCGCAGGTTTTATGGGAACCGCTGGCCCCGCGGGTCAAACAACAAGTCATCGCCGCCCTCAAATCCACCCGCACGATCGCCACCCCCCAGTCCAATAACTGGGTCATGTTCGCCGCCACCGTTGAGGCGGCCCTGCACCATTTTGGCGAGGCCACCGTGGAGACAAGATTGGAAGGGTGTGTGCGCAAAATGCTTGGCTGGTACGCCGGCGACGGGGCCTACGGGGATGGCGAATTCTTCCATTTCGATTATTACAATAGTTTCGTCATTCAACCGATGCTGCTGGATGTGCTCGGGGAGCTGGCCCAGCCCGGTTCGTTGTTTCAAAAGCCCCAGGCCACAGTACGGCAGCGCGCGCGACGCTATGCGGAAGTGCAGGAACGCCTGATTGCCCCGGATGGCACTTTCCCTTCGCTCGGCCGCTCCACCTGTTACCGCTTCGGGGCGTTCCAATTGCTGGCCCAAATGGCCTGGCGGCGGGAACTGCCGGCCGAAGTCAAACCCGCCCAGGTGCGATGCGCCCTTACGGCCGTGATTCGCCGCATGATCGAGGCTCCCGGCACGTTTGATGCGCAAGGCTGGCTGCAACTGGGGTTTTGTGGTCATCAGCCAGCGCTGGCCGAAACTTATATCTCCACAGGCAGTCTCTACCTTTGCGCGGTGGGCTTGCTCCCGCTCGGCCTGCCGCCCACGGATGAATTTTGGAGCGCGCCAGCGGCCCGCTGGACGTCGCAGAAATTATGGTCAGGCGAGAATCTGCCCGCCGATCATGCGCTAGCGGATGTCAAAGCGGTGGACGTTCCCGCCGTGCTAAAGTGAAAAACGCGCTTGCCAGCCGCCGGGTTTTTATTCCATTATTTCGCCTCATGAAACATATTTCCAAACTTTCCGGTAGTTTTCTGGCAGTGCTGGCGGGCGGTGGACTGGCGTTTTCCGCCGCCGCGGCCATCGACGTGAGCAAACTGCCGCCGCCCTCCACTAAAACCGGGCTTACCTTCGCCACGGACATTCAACCGCTGTTCAAAGCGTCTTGCGTTCGCTGCCATGGTGCGCAACGCGCGCGGGGTGGTATACGGCTTGACAGCCTCGCGGCCGTGCTCAAAGGCGGCGAGGATGGTCCCATCCTCAAAGTGGGTGACAGCGCCGGCAGCCAGCTGGTGGCAGCCATTTCCCAATTGGATCCCAAATCCGCGATGCCGCCCAAACAGCGTGGCCGGCGGCCCGGCGGCCCCGGAGGTCCGGGCGGACCTGGGGGCGAAGGCCGTCCTCCCGGCGCCCCTGGTGAGGGCGGACCTGGTGCTGGTCCCGGCGGACCTGGTGGTCCTGGCCCGGGGCCGGGCAGCCCGGAAATGGCCATGGGCACCAACGGCCCCGCCGGTGGTCCGCCCCGCCGCCCTCAAGGCCCCCCGGCCAAGCCCCTGACTGCGGAAGAAGTCGGTCTGGTCCGCGCCTGGATTGACCAAGGCGCCAATTAATTCGTTAAATTTTGGTCGCAATCAACACCGCTGGCTGCCTCCGGGCAGCCAGCGTTTTTTTGCGTCCAGCCTAGTTAGTCTGGCTGTATTGGATCCGGAAAAAGACCTGGTTGGTTTGCGCTGGAAAGGAGGCTTGCAGCCAGAGCAGAGAACCCGAATTTTGCTGGGTGGTGAGCAGGAGCGGGGCAGTGTTGGTCCAGTTCAGGAAATTGGGGGTGGTTTGGAATTGCCGGCGCACATCCCCCAGGCTGGCCCGTTCGCGGAATTTCAGGGCAAAGGCCTGACCAGGCAAGGTGCAGGCTTGCAGGAGAAAATTGGTGGCATCAGCAACGAGGGGATTACCGCCAGTGGCAAACTCCAGCAGGTTGGGGGCACCATCGCCATCGGGATCGGACTGCGGCAACCCACTGGCGGGATTGTTTAACTGCGCATCGGAAAAATTCTGCAGCGCCCAATCGCCGAAGGTGCCGGGCACCGCGCGCTCGGCAAACACGACTTCCGCCACCTGCACATTGCGGGGGTTGGCGGGATAATTCGGATCATAAGAACTAAAGATCAGTAATTGTGCGTTTGTGGCATACACCGGGGGCGCGCACGTCACCGACAGGGTGCTGGTCGCGGCCATGGTGCCGGCATAGACCACCACGCCATTCAGCAACAGTTGCATGGCTTTGGGCCCATAGCCGCCATTGCTGGTGCGCGGATAGACCTGGAAGCCGGAAACCCCGATATTGCGCGGAAAGGTGAATTTTAGCCACTGGGGATTGTTCGTGGTCGGACCCTGGCCAGGATTGGTACCGCCGGACACCCAGAAGTCGGCCAGATTACCGTTGATGGTGTTGGCGGCGGGATAGCCCGTTTGCGTGGAGGAGGCCGTGGCCGTGGTCACCGCCACAGCATACGGCGGGTAAGCCGCTGCAGGCGCCACCAGGGCATTCATTTGCACGGGAAGGCCGCCAGGTCCGGGAAACGTTAACGCCGCGTTAGTCCCGGAGACCTGCCAGGCGATTTGCGCGGCGGCATTGGAAATTTGCAGGGTATTCTTGCCGGGAAACCAGACGGCATAGCGCGGCCCCAGGGAATTGGCCGGATAAAACTGCAAGGTATCCTGCGCCGCTCCCAGGCGGTTGTAACTGCCAGCCGTCTGGTAATTAAAATATCCCGCCGGGCCGGCGGCGAGACCATAGCGGCCGGCCACGGACACCCAGGTATTGGAAACGTTACGACTGGTGCCAGAAAGATTCGTAAAGCTGGCGGAGGCATTGGTCCATTCCAACAGGCGCGTGCCGCCGGTGAGCGGATCATTTTCGATGCCCGTGCAGAAACTGGCAGCCGTGGTCGCGGCCAGGCCGGCAACCGGGTGCGGCACTTCCACCAGGCCCACGGTTTCTCCGGTGCTTTTCAGGTAAACTTCGGTGGTGCCATTCGCGCCGTTCACCAATTGCAACTCCGCGTTAAAACCATTGGCATTGGTCACGAGACTGACCAGGGTGGCGGCGGTGGGATTGCCGAGCGCGCCCAGGCCAATGACGCCGGGCAACAGCGGGGTGGCCACAAATGCATTGTTGGGGATGGCCACGGCCGGGGACTCAATCATGGCCATGATGCGGGAACCATAGCTTAAGGACACATAGCCGTTGGTGCTGCGCTGGACGACCACCCCCACATCGGGATAACTGGCCACCACCGGCGTGGGACCGGCAACGGGTCCGGCGGGATAGTCGGCAACGGACCATTGGAGCCAGGCAATGGCGGTGCGGCGCGCCTCAACGGCTTCGCGGTAAAAGCCACCGCCACTGGGCCCGATCAAGCTGCCATCCTTGTTGACAATTTGACGGGCTCTTACCAACTGGGCCAGTTGGGCATCGTCCCACCGGGCCAAGGGGTCATTAAAGTGCGCGGCCATCCAGGTGATGTAGGAATTTTGTTCATAATCATGGAGTTCCCAGTCAATGCCGGCGGGATAAGCGAAATCGCCCGAATCCATGACCATGGCATTGAGATTATTGGTCCAGACGGCCAGGACATTGTGTTCGGCGAAAGGCACCAACTGCGTGGCGATGGCGGGATTGGCAAGCCGGGCCATCAGCAGGGAATCACCCGCGGACATGCCCGCGACCATTTCATAAGTGGGATGATAAAAACCGTGGTTTTCCAGAGCGTAACTGGGATACAAGGTCACGGTGGTAATCCAAGCTGCCAGGGGATCACCATTGGTATTCGCCACGGTGTAGGTGTTAGCTAAATAAGATTTGGCGGCATTGAACCAGACAGGCGCATTATTGCTGGCACTCAACCAGGCCGCGCCCAAGGCGAGAATATTACCCTGCCAGGCATTTTCCTCCGCCTTGGTATCGGAGATATAGCCCGAGGCCGGGGCGATCGCCGCCCGATGATCCGCCTCGCTGGCCACGACGCGCCGAACGGTGGTCACGGTGCTGGCGGGCAGATTGGTTTGCACCAGCAGACAGGCCAGTCCCATGGAGCCCGACCACTCGGGGGTCTGCCAGTCGGTGCTGCTGGAACTACTCCAACCCCACTGGTTTCCATCCACGCATTTGCTGGCACCGCTAACATGGGTGGCGGTGTCGTAATTCAGGGCCTGGCGGAGGCGCGCCAGCCGGGTGGGATTTCGGGGATCGCCCGGGAGGGCGACCACCAGTACGGCATAGGCCACGGCCACGCCACTATTCCCGCGAATGCCGCCATTGCCAGAACTGCCGCCATCGCCCCAATAGCCGGCATCGGCGGGGGCTCCGGAATAACTGGCGGGATGCCAGATGGATTCGGCATAGGTTTCAAAATTGGTGAGGCATTGAAGGTAGAGCCCCGCCGAATCGGCACGGGCGGGTTGAATGACCGCCAGACAGAAAACGGCCATGACCCAGGTAATACGTAATTTCATAAAATGGGGGACCTACCGCTGCCAAAGGACTTTGACTGGCACTATACCAAATTTACGGGGCGTGGGTAAGGGAATTGCGAAATGGTTCCATGGCCCCCAAATCAGCCTGGTAAAAATAGAGCTGGCGGGAGGAGGGGTTCCAAGAATGCAGGAAGAACATATCGTGGGATTTGATCCACTGGGTCGAACCGTCGGCAAACACTTCGTTGCCCCCGACCGGGCTATTGCCGGGCTTTTTATGGGCCGGCAGATCAACGAAGCCACTGCCGGCGGGTTGGGTGGCGTCGCCCCAGACCAAACCGGAACCGGCGTCAAATTTGATAATGAGGTCGGCGGCGAGCATCCAGACGGGTTTTGAGGACGCCGTTTTGACGGGACTGGCCGCCGCAACTCCCGAAGGAGCCAGATTATTCAACCAAACGGTGACCCCACCGTAATACTGATAGCCGATGCCCCATTGATTGTAAGTCGGGTTGTAAGCGGGCAGAGTTTTGCGATTCGGGCAGCTCCAAATGGTGTTGAGCTGGTTGGAATTCACGTTGAGGCCGACGGAAGTCCAGGCGGACACCTGGACATTGGGATCCAAGGCGATGGGCTGAAACACAGCGGCAGAGCCGCTGCCCGTGGAATAGGCTGGCACATAATAATCCCGGAAGTCGCCGGCATAAATGGTGGTCGCCAGGCCGATTTGACGGAGGTTGTTCTGGCATTGGGCGCGCTTGGCCTTTTCCTTGGCGGCCGCCAGTGCGGGCAATAACATGGCCGCCAGGATGGCGATGATGGCAATCACCACCAATAGTTCAATCAGGGTGAAACCACGCTGAGGATAGTCTTTATGCTTCAAGATGATAATAAGTTAAGCCAAGGCCGGTGGCAGTTCCATCCCCCAAATATGTGAGTCTGGCGGGGGCAAAAAGAAGGAGCCGGGGATTAACCCGGCTCCGTTGATGGAACCATCAATTATTCGCGCCCCAAGATATCAGGGATGGCGCAGGCGATAAAACACCGCCGGATTGGCCGGGTTTACGGGAATCACCGCAGTAGTGACCGAACCACTACCGGGCACGTCCACCCATTGGTTCGACAGGCCGGTGCTGAGACTGTTGGTTTGGGATTGCAGAATCCACCCGATGTGATCGGCGGCCCAGGAGAGGCTGAGGTTACCGCCGGAAACCGTGGCGACGATCGGCGTCGGGCTGGGGGCCACCGAAACAACGAGGAGACTGCCCGAACCGCCACTTAAGTAGGCGGGGTCGGTGGTGCTGTTATGCAACCCGGCCGGAGCACTCACGCCGTCGAGCACGAGACCGGCCACGGTGTTGGTGCCGGCGAACGCCAGGGTTAATTGTCCCCCGGTGGCCAAGGTCACGGTGCCACTGGCCGGCAGGCTGGCCACGGCCAGGGCCAGCACACCGTTACTTATGACCGTGGTGTTGCCCGTATTGGAGTTGGTGCCATTCAGGGTTTGATACCCGCCATTAACGACGAGATTTAAGGGTCCGGCGAGGGTGCCACTGAAAACCGAGCTCGGCGGGGCCAGCAATGTGAGGGTGCCAGCCGAGGCAGCGCTATTGGTTACAAGTTCGGCGAACGCCGCGCCATCGGCCAGCCCGGTCAGAGTCTGGCTGTAGCCATTCAAGTCAAAAGTGGCGGTGCCAGAAACGCCCACCATCAAGGTGGCCGCCGGGCTCAGACCGTTGTTAGCTCCCAGGGAGGCAGTGCCGCTGAGGTTAAATGTGGAATAATTACCGCCACCGGCGAAACGCACGCGGCCACTGCGCACACTGATCACGCCGGTCGTGGTGTTGGTGACTGGTCCGGTCACATTCAAATAGCCGGAGGTATTGGGCCCCACAAAATTGCCGCCACTGGCCGGCGAGGCATCAAACTCCAAGGGTCCGCTGACGGTGGTGACGATGCCGTTGGTATTATCATTGACCATCAACAAACCGTTGCCCACGCCGGCATTCACCGTGGAGGCCACTACAAAGTTGGTGAAACTGACGCCATCCGCCAGGACAAACCGGCCAGCGCCGCTGACAGTGACCGGGCCGGTGCCGAGGGCGCCGTTCGCATTAAAGCCAATGACCGAACCGTTGAGGGTGAACCCATTTTGAAAGGTATTGGCCGCAGCCAGCGTCAAATTACCACCACCGACGGCGGTCAAGGCAGCCACCCCACTCACAGTGTTGCTCAACAAGAGTGTGGCACCACCATCCAGCCCGATGGTGGAATCCGCCAGCATGGTGACCGTGCCGGTATCAATGGTGACACCAGCACCACCTTTGCGGATCGCGCCATTGTTATCGGGACCAACACCACTAATGGTGAGCGGATTGCTGAGGTTCACATTGGCCGTAACATAGACCTGGCCACCACTGGAAACGGCGGCCGCACCGGCGCCGAGGCCCGAACCGCTCAGCAGATTCAATATGCCTTGGTTCACCAGCGTGCTGCCCGAGTAATCGTTCGGGCCAGAAATCGCCACCGTGCCGGTGCCGTCAAAGCTTACCGTACCCGTGCCATGAATGGCATTGCCCACATTCAGCACGGCATCCGCCCGGTTGAAGGACAAGGTGGCATTATTCGTCACCGGCCCGCTGCCCAGGGTACCATAGGTGTCGCCGTTGCCGATTTGCAATTTGCCATTGGAAATCAACACGGCACCGCTCATGTTGTTGGTGACGTCAATAATCAAGGCGCCCGTATTGAGCTTGGTGACAGTGCCCTGCCCGGTCAGGAGGCCATTCCCGGCGGAGGAGGTGAGCAGGTAGTCGGCAGTGGCATTGGCATTGATGTTGTAAGGAGCGATGGCCTGGCCCAAATCGAGGGTGGTCCCGCCATCCGCCCGGTCATCCAGTAACACGCCATTATTCTGGGCAAAAGCCAGCAGCCCACCGCCAGTGGCCACATTGGTCCAGTCCAGCGAGGTCGTGTTCCAATTGCCATCCGCCCCACCAGCGACTGAACCCAGCCAGGTGAGCGTGGGCGGAACATAAACGGAAAGCGTGGCGGTGGCACTGTTCGTGACGTAGGTGGTCACCCCAATGGTGTTGGTGGCCACCACGTACACCGTGGAATTGTTGTCAGTCAGGGCGGTGGTGAAAGAGTACGTAGCATTGTTGGCCCCAACCACCGGCGCGCCGTTTTTATACCACTGATAGCTGATGGGCAGGTAACCCACGGTGGCGGCCGTGAAGGTGGCTTGCTGCCCCAGAGCCACACTGGTATTGACCGGCTGATTCACAAACTTGGCCGGTCCGCCGGCGAGCACCACATTGGGTCCCTGGTCGTCACTTTGCTTGATGCTGATGCTGGACAAGGCACCGTTGAAAACCCGCAACTCATCGAGATTTACGGCACAATAAGGATCCGCCTGAAACAGGGAGCGTCCAATCCAGGAGAGGGAGTCATTTAAACTCGAGATATTCACGGTCAGGTTGGTATTGATCGCTTCCAGCACTCCATTGGTATATATGGCGAGGGTTTTGTTGGGCGGATCAATGACACACGCGATATGCCGGGTCAGTCCATCCAACGCCTTGGGCCCGGAAACCGTCTGGTTGAATGAATTGTCACCTGGCGAGGTGATAATTTGATGGCCGGCACCATTATTCGGCGAGAACATCGCATAGGTGAGGCCTGCATAAGTGCCAGCAATGGTGGTATTCGTATTACCAAAGGCGAAGATATAAGAGTTGGCCGGGTTCACCCCGAAGGTGGCCCAAAATTCCACGGTGAGGGCGGTGGCATTGGCCCCATTAAACAAATTGGCAGGCAATTGCAGGTAAGTGCCGCTGGAGCCATCCAGCACCAATGAACCGCTGGTCACCACGGCATTGCCGAGCAGCGTGCCGTTGGCGCCGCCAACACTGTCGGAGGCATCATTGGTGAAGCTGTACCGGTGGCCGAGGAAATTGGCCGCACCCACCACCAGCCGCGCCACCGAACTGGTGGCGGAGTTGCCAGAGGAGTTGGTGACCACCACATTATAATTACCGGCATTGGCCGCCGCCACGTTCGGGATGACAAAGGTGGCATTGGTCGCCCCCGGAATCCCGGTGCTGTTGAACAGCCATTGATAGCCCAAGGAGGTCAAACTGGAAGCCCCGACACTGAAGGACACCGGTTGATTGTAGTCCACATTCTGACTGATCGGGTTCTGAGTAATAGTCACCAGCGGGGAGAAAAACTGCATCTGATTGGCCGCCCGCGCCACTTTGCTGATGCGGACTTCGTCAATGGCCCCGAGAAAGGTCTCGGTACCGGTGGGGCGGCCGCGATTGCCGATGACGAGGGGGCCGGTCACCGCACCGGCGGCGGTGCCGAGGGTCAAAGTCGCCGGAGTACCCAGCACATGGGCAGCGCCCACCGAGGGATCCAGGCGGGTCCAATAAAGCGTCCCCTTGGCGCCATCATAAGCCAGGGCCACATGATACCAGGCCCCGGCCACAAAGGCATCGGAACCGGTGGTGGGAATCGCGGCCGCGACCGCCTGACCACCCGTAATAAACTGAAATTGCAAAGAACCGGCGGTGATCCGAAACTGAAAACCACGACTCCCCTGACCACTGTCGGTGCAAATGATTTCCTGAGCCCCGCTCGTGCTGGTGGGCTGGATCAACGCCTCCAGAGTAAAGGGTGTCTGGCTGCCATTCCCAATATTCAACAGGGACATCGGTATGGCATCCGGGCTGGCGCCGGTGCCCCCCTGGTCCGCTTGAAAAGCCCCGTCATTGTTTTTATCAAAGCCCAAAAGATAACCGGCGGCCGTGTTGGATTCAGCCCGCGTAAAACTAATGCCATTGGTGACACAACCCGGGGCGCCCAGCATCGTGGTGACCACGGGCGGATTGAGGCCGGCCGCCGAAAAATTCACGCTGTAAAAATTGCCGCCAAGGGTGCCGGCGTTGGCGGTCACCGAACTGCCGGCGGCCTCATCAAAATGCAATAGGAACAAGGTATTGGTATCCGCCGTGTAGGGGCCCGAGAGATTGGCGTGCAGGAGTGCCGGGGATAAGACCACGGCAGACAATAGTAACTTTCTGGCCAGGTTTAGGAATGGTTGTTTCATGAATGGATGGTTTGGGATTGGTTTTTGAGTTGGGACGAGCAGATGTTTAGCGGCGCAAACTGATATGTGCCAGCGAATATAGTCATCGCCGGTGAAGGCGATAATTTTAGCGGCGATAGTATGTTAATCGTTTAATTGCCAAGGTGAATTGATTGACAACACAGTAGCACTCGGATTGAGGATTTCCCATCCCCCAAATAGGTGAGGCTCCCGGCGATCCGGCAACTGATCAGGCGTTCGCCGCCATGTAACGGGCCACCGCCTCGGCCCGGGAGCGCACGTGCATTTTTTCGTAGATATGCTTCAAATGACTGCCCACCGTGTCCACACTCAAGGACAACTGCTCGGCAATTTCCTTGTTGGAATAACCCTTGGACAAGAGAATCAACACCTCTTCCTCGCGCACGCTCAGGTGCACGCCTGGTTCGCTGGGGCGGGCCGGGCGGCGGAAGGACTCCACCACCCGCCGGGCGATTTCGCTCGTCATGGGGGCGCCACCCCGGCGCACTTCCAGCAGGGCCAGATGCAAATCCGCGGGCTTCGTGTGCTTGAGCAAAAAGCCATCCGCACCGGCCTGCAAGGCCATGAACACCAGCTCATTATCCTCCACCCCGGTGAGCATCACAATGGGCAGTTTCGGGAGCACTTCCCTGAGCCGGGTGGTGCATTCAATCCCGGACATGCGCGGCAAAAAAATGTCCATGAGCACAACATCGGGCCGGAGGGTGGGGATGGTGCGCAAGGCTTCCTCCCCGGACACACACGTGCCCACACAAACAAAATCGGAAAAGGAATTTATTAACCGGGACCAGCTATCACGCAAATCCGGCTTGTCCTCCACCAGCACCACCTTGAGGCGGGGGGCGACGGGGGCGGGATTCGCTGGCTGGAGGGGTTCAATTTTCATGGCTGGCCGTACCTTTCATTTCCGCTTCACGATTGGCCACCGCCGAAAGATTGTCCAGCTCGGAAAGCTGGTCGGCCCCAAAAAAGAATTTGCGGAGCCAGCGGGGTCCGGTACGGGTAGTGGTCAAAGGCATTTCGAAGGCAATGCGGCAGCCGCCACCGGGTTGGCTGGTGAGGGTGAATCTGCCCTTCACTTCGGCCATGCGATGCGCCATGTTCTGCAAGCCATTCCGCAGAGGGTCGGCCTGAGTTTGCGCAAAACCCCGCCCGTTGTCCTCCACCACCACCTGCAAACCATCCGCCAGCCGGTAAATCCGCAAATGCAGTTCGCTGGCCCCGGAATGCCGGGCCACATTACTGATGGCCTCCTTCACCGCCAGAAATAAATTGCGCCGGAGGGCGAGCTCGAAAGGAATCGGAGGCAAATCCATTTCAATGTCCAGCCGGCACCGCACCGGGGTGTCCTTTAAATATAGCTGGGCATACTTGCAAACATACGCGGCAAAATCCCGCACGGTGTCCCGGCGGGAACTGACCGCCCAGACGACCTCATCCATGGCGTAGCCCAATTCCCGGGCTTTTTCGCAAAGCTGATTAATCTGCTGGCGGACACCTGAATTGGCCGCCAGTTCGTTCTGAGCCAATTCCCCGAGCAAAACCAATTGGGTGAGCCGGGCACCCAAATCATCATGAATATCCCGGGCAATGCGCGCGCGCTGTAGTTGCAGCAGACGCTGGGCACGTGACTGGACGGCCAGTTGGGTGACCAGCCACAAACAAGCCAGCAGGGCCGCGCCCAGCAGCGCCAGCACCAAGGCTTGAAACCACAACGTTTGCCAAAATGCCACACTGATGATGCGCAAAGGGGGTTCAACCACCATGCCCATGGGCCAGCGGTCCCAAGGAGGTTGCCCCACCCGGCCCACCACCACGGCGGGATGCCACTCCGGCGTGGGCACCTGCGCGGTTTCCCAGTTTTTTTGAGTCAGGGGAACAATCCACCACGTAGTGTCCGAAATCACCGGGATCACGCGTTGATCCAGCAGTTTAATGTACAAGCCAAAAATCAAACCACCGGCCAGCCGGTCATTAAAGCCCTCCACCGCCAGGACATGGGTGCCAGGCCCCAGCAGCCATTTCACATCGTAAACGGTGATCGAACGCCAGTCGCTGCCCCGGCCAATCTCGCGTCCATCCAGAAACAACCGGTAACCGTTGTCCACGGTGATCCGCAAGCTGGCCAGGGAAACGGTGGCCCCGTGGGGAATTTCAAAGGTCCGCCAGAGCCGGCAGGTTTGCTTGTCAAAGGTGTTAGTATCCCAGATCCATCGTCCGAGGCTGTTAGCCACCGCCACCGCGTCATTCGTGCCGACCTCCTCCATCGGGGTCAAGCCCGCTCGGACGGGGCGGGAGCCAACGACCAGCGCGATCAGCCACAGCCCGAGCCAGCCCACCAGCCGGCGTTTCCATCGGGCAGGCACCCACAAAGGATGGTTGGTGAGGGATGTCATTAGGGCGATTACACCGTATGGTTTCATTACCGTGGCCTAACATGCCAACTTTGGGGTGTCCGGCCATTTACATTTCAGCGCCCAGGTTAAACGATGGTCTCCACCAACAGTGGGGATTTCTGGGGGCGGCGGCGGGCGACCGCAAATGCCCCGGGCAACCGGTCGAGGGCGGCTTGGGCGGCGGCAGCATCGGCTGCGTGAATCCGGGCCAGCACGGTGGTGGGCGTCACCTGGTCGCCGGGCTTGGCGATTTGGTCGACACCGACGTCAAAATTAATTGCCGACTCGCGCGTCAAGCGGCCGCCCCCGAGTTCGCGAATGACCTCCCCGATAATCCGGGCGTCACAACGGGTGACATAGCCGGAACGGCCGGCCTTGAATTCAAGGACTACCGGAGCGGTGTGATCCAAGGACAATTTCCGATGAAACGCCGGCAGGTCAGCGCCCTGGGCGGCGAGCATTTCGTCCCACTTCAGGCGGGGCGCGCCGGTGGCGAGGCAAGCGCGGGCGCGGGTTTGGGCGGCGCGGAGCGTTTGGGCGCGTCCGGTTTGGACGAGTAGTTGGGCCGCGCACGTCAGTACCAATTCCTGCAAATCCGCCGGGCCGTGGCCGGCCAAACACGCCACGCTTTCTTTCACTTCCAGCCAGTTGCCGGCGGCCCGGCCCAGCGGGGTGTTCATATTGGTGAGCACGGCCCGCGTATTTACACCACACTGGCGGCCCAAGGTGACCATGGCCCGGGCCAATTGGCGGGCGGCCGGGCGGGACGGCATAAAGGCCGCGGAACCGAATTTGACGTCCAGCACCAGGGCCTGGAGATTTTCCGCCAGTTTCTTGGAAAGAATCGAAGCCGTGATGAGCGGGATGCTGGGCACGGTGCCGGTGACATCGCGGAGGGCGTAAATCTTTTTATCGGCCGGCACCATGTTGTCTGTCTGCCCGCAAATGACACAGCCAACCTGCTGCACCTGGCGAACAATGGCAGCGACGGGCAACCGGGTTTGAAAGCCGGGGATGGCATCCAGCTTGTCCAGCGTGCCACCAGTAATCCCGAGGCCGCGCCCGGAGATCATGGGCACCCGGAACCCCAGGCAGGCCAGCAAGGGCGCCAGTGGCAGGGATACCTTGTCCCCAATGCCTCCGGTGGAATGCTTGTCCACCAAAGGGCGTGGATCGGGGGGAAAGGTGAGGACATCCCCGGAATCGCGCATGGCGAGGGTGAGGGCGGCGGTCTCCGCGGAATCCATGCCCCGGAAGTAAATGGCCATGAGCAGGGCGGCCATCTGGTAATCCGGAATGGAGCCGGCGGTGAACTCCCGGATCAGGGCGTGGATATCCCCGGGGTCAAACTTCCGCCCTTCGCGTTTGGCTTCGATGAGGGCGAGGAAGTTCAATTTACCCCACAAATTTCCTAGCGGAAATGGTCGAGTTATGGCCGCCGAAACCGAAGGAATTGTTCACGATGGCATTCACCGGTATTTCCCGGGCGGTATTGGGGACATAATCCAGATCGCATTCCGGATCGGGGGTGGTGTAATTGATCGTGGGGGGGACGATGCCGTGTTTGAGGGCGAGCACGCAGATGCTCATTTCCACCGCGCCCGCCGCGCCCAGCATGTGGCCGGTGGCGCCCTTGGTGGAACTCACGGCCAGCTTTTTGGCATGCTCGCCAAAGACCGTCTTGATGGCCTGGGTCTCGCACACGTCCCCCTGCGGCGTGGAGGTGCCATGGGCGTTGATGTAGGAGATGTCCTCCAGATTCAGGCCGCCCGAGCGGAGGGCCATTTTCATGCAGCGCGCGGCCCCTTCCCCGCCTGGGGAGGGGGCGGTTAAATGATGCGCGTCGGCGGTGTTGCCGTAACCGGCGATTTCACAATAAATTTTGGCGCCGCGCTTTTTGGCGTGCTCAAGTTCCTCCAGCACCAGCATCCCGGCGCCTTCGCCCATCACGAAACCATCCCGGTCTTTGTCAAACGGACGGGAGGCTCGCTTGGGATCGTCATTGCGCGTGCTCATGGCGCGCATGGCACAAAAGCCACCGATGCCCACGGGCACCACGGTGGCCTCGGCCCCGCCGGCGAACATGACTTGGGCATCGCCCATCTTGATGGTGCGCCAGGCCTCGCCGATGGCGTGGTTGGCGGTGGCACAAGCGGAACAGGTGGCAAAGTTCGGCCCGCGCAAATTGTTGTACATGGAGAACAACCCCGAAGCCATGTTGCTGATCAACATGGGGATCATGAAGGGCGACAACCGGCTGGGTCCGCGTTCGAGCAGGATCTTGACCTGCTCGGTGGTGGTGGCCAACCCGCCGATGCCGGACCCGAGGAACACCCCGATCTCATCAAGATTCTCCTGGCTGAGGTCCAAGCCGGAGTCGAGCAACGCCTGGTGGCCGGCATAAACCCCAAATTGGGAATACCGGTCCGCCCGGCGCACTTCTTTGGCGGAAGGAAACGCCGGCAGCGGATCGAAGTTTTTCACCTCGCCCGCAATTTTGGTGTCGAACAAGGTTGGGTCAAAGGCGGTGATGGTATCAATCCCGCACTGGCCGGTGATGATATTATTCCAAAACACATCCAGTTGGTGACCCAAAGGAGTGACGACACCCAAACCGGTGACGACCACGCGGCGCTCTTGATGACTTGCCATAAATTAAAAAGGGGCAGCTTCGGCTGCAACCAGCCAAACTGCCCCGGTTGACTGGACGGGCAATTATTTCTGGTTTTCTTCGATGTACTTCGTGACGTCGCCGACGGTCAGAAGCTTCTCAGACTGGTCGTCCGGCACTTCAATATCAAATTCCTCTTCCAGAGCCATGATCAATTCGACGGTGTCGAGGGAGTCGGCACCCAAGTCTTCAATGAACTTGGCGGCCGGGATCACTTGATCGGCATTCACACCGAGTTGTTCGACAATAATATCTTTTACGCGTTGGTCTATAGGTTTATCAGCCATAATTTGCCATGTGTCTATGCCATCCGGGGTGGAATCGTCAAGCCTGGAATCAGTAAATATTTTTGGCTTTACATCACCATGCCACCATCAACGGTCAAAACCTGCCCGGTTACGTAGCGCGCGGCGGGGCTGGCGAGGTATAAGGCGGCGGCGGCGATGTCATCGGCCGCGCCAAAAATCCCCAGCGGAATGCGTTTGAGCAACTCCGTGCGCATGGCCTCGTTGAGCTCGGAGGTCATGTCCGTTTCGATGAATCCCGGGGCGATGGCGTTCACGGTGATGCCGCGCGAGGCGAGTTCCCGGGCGGTGGACTGGGTAAAGCCAATCAATCCGGCCTTGCTGGCGGCGTAATTGCACTGGCCGGCATTGCCGATCAAGCCGATGACGGAGGAGAGGTTCAAAATCCGCCCGCTGCGCTGCTTGATGAAACTGCGGACAAAGGCTTTGGTGACGAGGAACGCCCCCTTGAGGTTGGTGTCCAGCACCGCATCCCAGTCGGTGTCGCTCATGCGCATGAGCAAGCCGTCCTTGGTGATACCGGCATTGTTCACGAGAATGTCCACCCGGCCGGTCGCGGCCAAAATCTGTTCGGCGGCAGCACTCACGGCAGCGGCATCCGCCACGTCCACGGCATAAGCCCAGGCCCGCCGGCCCAGGGCGCGGACTTCTTCGGCCACCTTCTCGGCATTGGCTGCGGTGCGGGAGATGACGACCACATCGGCACCTTCGCTGGCAAATTTCAAGGCAATGGCCCGGCCAATGCCACGGCCACCACCGGTGACGACGGCAATTTGATTCGCTAGTTGACTCATATAGGGGGAATTATAACCGGATTACCGCCCTCAAGCCACCGGAAAAATTTGCCAGGGAGGTGGGCCCGGGGGGGGTTGACGAGCCGCGACGGAGATTTTGGCGATTCAGTGGTTATCTCATTCATTTTCAGTTGGTTGCGGCGTTTTTAGCGGCCTGGAAGGGGTTTTACGAGACACGACGAGGGCGACCAGGGCCGGGGGGTGGATGGCGAATTGCCGAACCCAGGGCGCACGGTTGGACATGATCAACCGGACGGAACGGGGGAGGGGCAACCGCGGGCGGTGGAATGTTATCGGCGGATTTGATCGGACTTGGGTGGAGACGGGCGATTTGAATTCAAGGGTACGATTAGGCTGGATTTGGTCCGATTTACCATGATTGGCCTGGCTTGAGCCGTGCCCCAGCGAAGGGGGAGCATGGTCAGGGATTTAAAGTTTCCGCTGGAGGGGCGGAGTATGCCAAAGAGCGTTTGCATGGCAGAAGGCCATTTACCCCCGCTGGCACATTGGCGTGGGCTCGGCCAGGCCAACGGCAGCTTAAACATAGCATCTTTTGATGAGTTGTCAAAAGGGAGCCAGCGGGGGCGAGGAAGCGGGAACTATTAGCGAGAGGGCGAGGAATGGTTTAGTCCGGCAGCAAGAATTTTGCAGCCGCGCGGTGAAAACCCTTTTATTTTGACCCGGTCTGCTTTGCTGGACTATGTTCCGCAGCATGATTTTTGGCCAAGCGCATCGCCGCAGCACAGGGTGGATTCTGCTGGTGGCGGTTGCCGGATGGCTCGGGAGCGGGTGGGTGGTGGCCGCCGCGACGTTCCCCGAGGTGGTGAGGGAGGTGCGTGCCAACATTCTGGCCGATTTTGCGCCCAAGGTTCCGGGGCTGTCGGTGGCGGTCGCCCGGGAGGGCAAACTGATTTGGTCGGAGGGTTTCGGGTTGGCCGATTGGGAGGCCAAAAAGCCGGTCACCACCCACTCCTTGTTCCGCGTTGGCAGTGTGGCCAAACCGTTGACCGCAGCTGGTTTGATGTTGCTGGTGGAGCACGGGAAGGTGGAACTGGATGCGGACATTCACCATTACGTGCCGGACTTTCCCGACAAGGGGCAACGCATTACCACACGTCAATTGGCGGGGCACCTGGCGGGCATTCGGCATTACCAAGGGGAGGAGTTTTATCTGAACCGCCATTTCGCCACCGTGCGGGAGGGGTTGCGGATTTTTGAAAAGGATCCGCTGCTCTCGGTTCCGGGAGAAAAATATACCTACTCGAGTTATGGTTTCAACCTGATCGGCAGGGTGATGGAAGCGGCGGCGGGCAAGGACTTTTTAACCTACATGGATACCGCCGTGTTCAGACCGCTGGCCATGACGAATACGATCCCGGATGATGCGACCCGCGTGATGGCCCAGCGAACCCGGTTTTACCGGATCGGGTCGGGTGGTGGTTTTGAACTCGAACCGGCGGTGGACAATAGTTACAAGTGGGCGGCAGGCGGGTTTCTCTCCACGCCGGAAGACCTGGTGATTTTTGGGTCGGCCCATTTGCAGCCGGGTTTCCTGACGGAGGCGAGTCTGAAGGCGCTCTTCACCTCCCAAAAAACCCGGGATGGGAAACCCACCGGCTACGGCATGGGCTGGGAAATCACGCAGGATCGAAACGGCCATCTCATCTGGATGCACACCGGCGGGGCGGTCGGCGGCACCACGATCTTGATGATTCGCCCGGATATCCGGATGGTGCTGGCCTTGACTGCGAACTGCACGGATGCCCCGCTGAGCAAAAGCCATCCGGCCGCCATCGTCGACGCCTTCGCAGCCCTCTTCCATCCCACGTAAGCGCAGATTTGGCCGGCGACCGCGCCGGCTGCCCTGGTTTTACGCGACAAAATCGTAATTATAGGGTGCGCGCATGGGGCGTTCCAACAAGCGATTGGCGACGTCCGCCCCTTCACCAGTGAAGACTTCCTGCGCGGGGTCCCAAGTCAATTTGAGGCCGGTGCGCAGGGCGATGATGATGAGGTGGCCGATACTGGCGGAGCGGTGGCCGGCCTCCACGGGGGCCACGGGCTCGCCGCGCGATTTCAGGCTGTCGAAGAAATTGCGCATGTGGTCATTGCTCACCACCAGGCGGGTGGCGCTGGCGGGCAGCGGGGTTTTGAGCAGGTCCTTGTCGCTGGCGCTAATGCCGTCGCGATTGACCCAGATCCAGCCGTCCGAGCCGACGAATTTCACGCCGTTCCGCTGGCCCTCAGCTTTGATGACCGCGCCGTAGGGGCTGTCGTCGGGGGTGGTGCGGACGATTTGTTTCACTCCGTTGGCCCAGGTGAGGGTGGCGGCGAATTCCCCGGGCGTGGTGTAGCCGTTGGGGAGGGCCGGCACGGTGATATTGCCTTCCACGGCCACGGGGCCATCCAGGCCAATGGCCCAGCGGGCAATGTCGTTGTGGTGCGCACCCCAGTCGGTGACGGGACCGCCGGAATAGTCAAACCACCAGCGGAAGTTGGCGTGGCAGCGTTCGGTAACATATTCGGCCTCGGGCGCCTGGCCCAGCCAAAATTGATAATCAAAACCTCGCGGTACCGGCACGGGCTTGAAATCACCCCCGCGGATGCCGGCGGGCACAAACACATGCACTTCCTGGAGTTTGCCCAACCGGTTATTGCGGACGAGTTCGCACGCCAAGCGAAAACTGCGGCTGCTGCGTTGCTGGGTCCCGGTTTGAAACACAATTTTGTTGTCGCGCACGGCATTAATGACGTGGCGGCCTTCCGCAATCGTTAACGTCAGCGGTTTCTCACCATAAACATCCTTTTTCGCCTTGGCAGCGGCGATGTTCACCAAGGTGTGCCAATGATCCGGCGTGGCTTGCACGATGGCGTGAACGTCGTCGCGTGCCAACAACTTACGGAAATCGGAGTATTTGGCCGGCGTCTTGCCATCCTTGGTGAACCGCTGGGCGGCCGCACTGGCATGGCGATCATCCACGTCGCAAACGGCCACGATATTGGCGAACCGGGCGGCGTTTCCCGCATCCCCCTGCCCTTGCCCGCCGCAACCGATGAGGGCGACGCCGGGCCGGTCATTGGCGGCCGGGGCCGGGGTGGCGGCCGGCTGCGCATCCGCTTCACGCTCCAGATACCATAACGGCAAACCGGAGGCGGCAGCGACCAAGGCGGATTTATGCAAAAAGGATCGACGGGAGATTTGAAATGACGGTTTCATGGCAATGGCGGTGTTAGATTGGGCAGCATAGGCATTTGGTTCTGGTTTGTCTATCCCCTGAATTTGAGGAGTGACGAGTGGCGGGTGGCGGGGCAAGACGGCCCGGGTGTGAGACAAAATTCTCCACATTGAGTTTTCGGGCCTTTTTTGTTGCCTAAGTATATGTGTAAGGCATATACTCAGTTTCATGAACCTCAACCTCACCCCCCAGTCGATCCTCCATGACATTGCCCAAATCCAGCAG
>CAIQWB010000057.1 GCA_903875465.1 uncultured Verrucomicrobia subdivision 3 bacterium | reverse complement strand
ATGGACGAAGTCGTCGTTTTTGTGTCAATTGGTAGGCGCACCGTTTGGTCCGCCTCCTGTTGAGGCGCGGGAACTTGTTTTGGTTTCATCACCACAAGCCCGCCAGACGGTGCGCCTCTTTTCAAGCTGAATCGTTCCGGTTAAGATCAACAATTATGCGGTGCCGCCGACCGGACCGTCGTGGGAGGACACCAACTCAGGCATCCAGTCGGTGGTGGTGAACAACGCCAATTATGCCGACGGCAACTGGCATTACTTGCTGGCCCAATATAATTCCACGGCCAACACCATCAGCCTGTCGGTGGCAAATCAGGATGGCACGGGCACTAATGTCACCGTGGCGCTGCCGCCGGGTTATAGCCCGCTGCCCGCCAAGTTCGAGGGCAATTTGTTTGTCGGCCGCTATCGCTATCCGCTGAATGACGGCGCCAATACGGACCCGCGCACATTCATTGGTTCGATTGACGAAGTGCAGGTTTCCTCAGGCTTGATCACACCCACCACTGGCCAGTTGGGTTACGTTTCTGTCCCGCCGAACATAACGGGCATCAGCCTGAGCGGGAGCACTGTTACAATTCAATTCACGGGCAGCCCGGCGGCGGCCGCGTCGTCCTACACCCTCGTGGGCTCGCCCACGGTCAACGGAACCTTCACCACTCTGGCTGCGAGCGTCACTTCCTTGGGTGGTGGTAATTTCCAGGCGACCGTTGCCAAGAGCGGCGCGGTCGAGTTCTACAAGATCAAGCATTGATCCCTGGTCGTGACATGGGCCGGTCCGGGGCGGGTGCCGCGGGCCGGCCTTTAACAAGCTTTCAATTTCCTTAAAATATAAAACTGGTGAAACCGTAAATCATTATCCAAAAAAATTTATGAAAACCCACAACTCAAGTTCCCTTTCCTCCCCCCAGCGCGCGTTCACTCTAATTGAGTTGCTGGTGGTGATCGCGATCATTGCCATTCTGGCGGCGATGCTGCTGCCGGCGCTGGCGGCGGCCAAACAGAAGGCGGTCCGGATTGCCTGCACGAACAACCTCAAACAGATGGTGCTTTTCACTCAAATTTACACGGATGACAACCAGGACAACTTTCCGACCTGCCTGAGCACAACCTATGGCATGTGGGACACAGCCGATGAACTGACTAATTGGTGGGGTACGGCAATTTGTGGCGGGACCACGAATAATTACAATTCCTTCCATGACCCCGCCGTCAATGGGCCCATTACTTTGAAGACCGGCGCCGTGTGGAACTGGGCGTTTAATTTCAATCTGGTGGGGTATGGTTATAATTCCTTTTTCCTGAGCTGCACCCCGAACACGCCGGGGAGCACGGCGGTGGCCGGATACAAGTTTACGAGTCACGCCAATTATAAACGCACGGCCATCAAACACGCCACCGATTGCATCGTGTTTGGCGACAAACAGCCCAAGCCGGATTTGACGGCGAGCGCCAGTTTGTGGTGGCCGAACGCGAGCATGCACGTGACGAGTTCTTCCGGCGCCTACGAGGGCGTGGACACCACGCGCCACAATGGCGGGAAATTTCCCGGCGTCGGCAATGTTGGCTTTGCCGATGGCCACGCAGAATCCAAACGCGAAGCGGACATTAACCCGCCGGTGGACCCTTCCAACGGCTCGGTGCAGGGCCTGATCAATTCACGTTTTTGGGATCCATTGCAGTCCGCTGGTGACATGTGAGCCTGCCAGCCGGCACGTGACACCCCCGCCTATTAAAAAGCATATTTTAGCAACTAAAACGTCCAGTTCATTTCTACAATTATGGCATCCATTCCCACTCCGACCTTTGAGGCGGATGAGCCGAGCGCAACCTCCCGTGGGTCCCATTTGGGCCGCCCACATGGCGGATTGAAAAGTTCCGCTGGTTCAGCCAACCTGCAGCGCATGAATCCCCTCATCTTTTTCTGGGCCGTCACCTCCGCGCTGGCCGGCTTTCTGTTTGGCTTCGACACCGTCGTGATTTCCGGTGCCGAGCAAAAAATCCAAACCTTGTGGGGGTTAAGTGCCGGGGTGCATGGCATTGCCATGGCCTCGGCGCTTTACGGCACCGTCATCGGCTCCTTGTGCGGAAGCTGGCCGACGGACCGATTTGGCCGCAAGGCCACTCTCCTGTGCATTGGCGGCCTGTATCTGGTGGGAGCCATTTGGTCGGCGCTGGCGGGGGATGTCTATTCCTTCATTGTGGCGCGGGCCCTGGGCGGACTGGGCATAGGCATCTCCACCGTGGTGGCTCCGCTGTATATTTCCGAAATTGCGCCGCCGGCTCATCGCGGCCGCCTGGCGGGGATGTTCCAGTTTAATATCGTTTTTGGCATCCTCGTGGCTTTCCTGTCGAACGCCCTGTTGGCGGGAGTGGGCGAAAATGCCTGGCGCTGGATGCTGGGCGTGGCGGCCTTTCCCTCCCTGGTCTATGTGCTGTGCTGCCTCGGATTGCCGGAAAGCCCGCGCTGGCTGCTGGGCCGGAGGAACGACCGCGCGGCTGGTTTGAAGGTCCTCCGCTTGATCCAGCCGGAAGCCACCGCCGCCGAGCTGGACGTGGAAGCCGCCCGGATTACCACGGCTTCCAACGAGGGACACGCGACCGACCGGTTCTGGACCTGGCGGCTGCGGCTCCCGATCATGCTGGCGTTTTTTATCGCCTTCTTCAACCAGTTGTCCGGCATCAATGCCATTCTGTACTTTGCTCCGCGCATATTTGAACTGACCGGGCTGGGCGCGAAGGCGGCACTGCTGCAATCTGTGGGGATTGGCGTAACGAATCTCATCTTCACGTTTGTGGGACTTTGGTTAATCGACCGCCTGGGCCGGCGCACGCTGCTGTACATCGGTTCGTTTGGGTATATCATTTCCCTCGGACTGGTTTCCTGGGCTTTTTTCACAGCGCATTACGCCATTGTGCCGGTGTGCATTTTCGCCTTCATCGCGGCCCACGCCGTGGGCCAGGGCGCGGTGATCTGGGTGTTCATCTCGGAAATCTTTCCGAACCGCCACCGGGCTGAGGGGCAGTCCCTTGGCAGCTCTACGCATTGGATTTTCGCCGCGCTGCTGACGACGTTTTTCCCGAAGATGGTCACGGTCTTCCCGCCGGGCGGGGTGTTTGCGTTTTTCGCGTTCATGATGGTGCTGCAACTCATCTGGGTGACGACACTAGTGCCCGAAACCAAGGGCGTGCCGCTGGAAGAAATGCAAAAGAAGCTGGGAATATTCTGAAGCCGCCCATGAAATTTAACATTGTCGGGATTGGCGAGGTGCTGTGGGATTTGCTGCCCTCGGGGATGAAACTGGGCGGGGCACCCGCCAATTTTGCCTGCCACGCCCACGCGTTGGGAGCTCAAGCCTGCGTGGTGACCCGGGTGGGCAATGACGAGTTGGGCGTCGACATTTATAAACGCCTGGAGGCGCAGGGGATCGGGTGCGGCACGGTGCAGTTGGACCCGGTGGCCGCCACCGGCATGGTGACGGTAACCTTGTCCGAATCGGGGATTCCTCAGTATATCATCCACGAAAACGCGGCCTGGGACCGGCTGGCAGTCACCCCGGCTGCGGTCTCCGCAATCATCAAGGCAGACGCGGTTTGCTTTGGCAGCCTGGCCCAGCGCAGCGAGCCGGCCCGGACCACGATTCAGCACTTGGTGGCAAATGCTCCCGTGGGCACCCTGCGAGTCTTCGACATTAATTTGCGGCAGAAGTACTACACCCAGGAGATCATTGATCAATCCCTGCGGCTGGCGAATGTGCTCAAATTGAACGATGGAGAATTACCAGTACTGGCGGATCAATTTGGCCTGACAGGCACTTCGCGAGACATGATCCAAACTCTGGCCAGGCGGTTTGAACTGGATGTCGTGGCCCTTACACGAGGGCCGGAGGGCAGTTTGCTATATCAAAATGGTCAATGGTCGGATTGTCCCTCCGTGCCGATCAAAGTGGTGGACACGGTGGGGGCGGGTGATTCATTTACGGCAGCGCTGGTGCTGGGATTGTTACGCAAAATGCCACTTGATGAGATCAATTACTTTGCCGACGAAGTGGCGCGTTTTGTCTGTGCGAGCGCCGGTGCCACGCCGCCGTTGCCGAAGCAGTTCTCGGAGCGCCTGGCCAAACAACCTGCGGCGCAGGCGAAGTTACCTTCGCAAGTAGTGCCGGTCAACGCGGCGATTTAGTCAAACGATGAAAGCAATAATTTCAAACCAACCGGGCAGTTTTCCATTCCAAGGTTTTTTTCTGGCCTTAGGGCTTGGCGTGTCACTAATCACGGCCCGGGCGGACGCCCCATCCCGGCCCGCCGACTATTACACAGAAACGTTTCGGCCCCAGTTTCATTTCACTCCCGCGAAAAACTGGATGAATGACCCGAACGGCTTGGTTTATTACGCCGGGGAGTATCATTTGTTTTATCAGTATAATCCGTTCGGCAACACCTGGGGCCACATGAGCTGGGGCCACGCAGTCAGCCCGGACATGGTCCACTGGCAACATCTGCCGCTGGCGTTGCCCGAGGCGGACGGGGTGATGATTTTTTCCGGCAGTGCCGTGGTTGACTGGAACAACACCAGTGGTTTTGGCCGGAACGGCCAGCCGCCGATGATCGCCATCTATGCGGGATACCGGGCAGCGGACAATCTGCAATTTCAGAACATTGCCTACAGCAATGACAAGGGTCGTACCTGGACCAAATATGCGGGCAATCCGGTGATCAATCTCAACTCCCATGATTTTCGGGATCCGAAGGTGCAATGGCATGAGGCCACCCACCGCTGGATTATGACGGTCTCACTCGCGGCGGATCACAAGGTGCAGTTTTACGGCTCGCCCAATCTCAAGGAGTGGACCTTGCTTAGTGAATTTGGCCCGGCGGGGGCCACCAGCGGTGTCTGGGAATGTCCCGACCTGTTCGAACTGCCCGTGCAGGGCACCAGGGAAAAACGCTGGGTGCTGGCGGTGAATATGAACCCGGGCAGCGTGGCGGGCGGCTCGGGCGGGCAATATTTTATCGGCCAGTTTGACGGCACCCGCTTCGCTGCCGACCTTGATGAGACCCTCCAGCCGACGCCGGCAGTGGTGCCGGAAGGAACCGTGATTGCGGATTTCGAAGGCAGCGATTACGGCGATTGGAAAACCACCGGCGAGGCTTTTGGACCCGGGCCCGCGCACGGAGTGCTGGGGGATCAAAATCCGGTGGCCGGTTACCTTGGTCACGGGCTGGTGAATAGCTATTATCATGGCGACGGCACGCAGGGCACGCTGACCTCGCCCGTGGTTTCCTTAATACATCCTTATGTGAATTTTCTCATCGGTGGCGGTTCCCAAAAAGAGACCTGCATGAATCTGCTGGTGGATGGCAAGGTGGTGCGCACCGCCTCCGGGCAGGATGCCGAGCAATTGGACTGGCATTCGTGGGACGTGCACGAGTTTGCGGGGCAAAATGCGGTATTCCAAATTGTGGATCACGCGACCGGCGGTTGGGGGCACATTAACGTGGACCAGATCATGGAGGCGGATTCCCCGGCCCATTCCGCCTCCGAGGCGGCACTTTGGTTTGATTACGGCAAGGATTATTACGCGGCCGTGTCCTGGAGTGATGTGCCAAAGTCGGACGGTCGCCGACTGTGGCTTGGCTGGATGAGTAACTGGCAATATGGCGGCGATGTGCCCACGTCGCCCTGGCGTAGTGCAATGTCCATTCCGCGCGAAGTGGGTTTGCGCCGCACCAGCGAGGGCATCCGGTTGGTCCAGAAACCAGCCCGGGAAATGGAATCGTTGCGGGACCGGCATTTTGCCTTCCCGGGCGGTGATTTGGCGAAGGCCAATGTCTGGCTGGCCGACCAACGAATTCAGGGACAGCAATTGGAACTGCTGGTTGAGCTGGCACCGCAGACCACGGGTGTTGCCGGGGTGAAAGTATTGAAAGGGGCCAAGGAGGCCACGGTGATTGGCGTGGATCATTCATCGGGCCGGGTGTTTGTCGACCGCTCACAATCGGGGAACGTGGGCTTCAACCTGCAATTTCCCGGATTGCAGGACGCGCCGCTGCCTCGGGTCACGGGACGCATCCAACTTCACATTTTTGTGGACGCCTGTTCCGTGGAAGTTTTTGTAAACAACGGCGAGCGGGTCATCACGGACCTGGTGTATCCCTCGGCCGACAGCAAAGGGGTGGAGTTTTTCGGGCCGGAGGAAACCACGAAAATCCGTTCGGCAGAAGTGTGGACATTAAAATCGGCCTGGCATTAAATTACTTTGATGATTGCCAAGCGAACCGGGCGGGCGGGCGTGATTTTAAAAGGCCTTCTCGTCTGGCTGGGACTGGTGGCCTTGGTGGGTGGATTACCGGCACAGGATATTTTGCTGGCAGACTTTGAGGAAACAAACTACGCATGGCTGCCGGGCGGAAGCTGGACGGTCATAGGCACGGCGATGGGGCCGGGACCGGCTCAGGGCAGTCTTGCCGGGCAACAAGTTGTATCCGGGTATTTGGGCAAGGGATTGGTAAACTCCTTTTTCAATGGAGATGCCAGCACCGGGTCCTTGACCTCTCCCCCGTTCACTATTACCCGCAAGTACCTCAAGTTCCTCATCGGCGCGGGCAACCATCGGGGCCAAACCTGCATTAACCTGCTGATCGGTGGACGGGTGGTATTGTCGGCCGTGGGCCTGGGCGACCGCGAGGCGCTGGACTGGCTGCAATGGAACGTCAGCGTTTATCTTAACCAGGCCGTGCAACTCCAAATAGTTGACGCTTATACGAACGGCTGGGGGCACATTAATGTGGACCAGATCACCGAGACCGACACATCGTTGCCCAACCGGTTGGTGGCCACCAATCACTATCTGAATTTGCCAGTCAGTTACACTGGTCCGACTCATTTGGTGGAACTGTTGCAAAACGGCCTGGTGATTCACGAGTTCAATATTGCCTTGGTAACCAATGGCCCGCCGGATTATTACGCCTTTCTCGATCTCACCGCGTTTCAAGGCGAGCTGCTCGTGCGCGTCGATTCGGCGGCGGCCAATGCCAGCCAGCTCGCAGCCATGGTGCAGGCGACCAATATCCTGACCACCACGCCCATTTACCAGGAAACGACGCGGCCGGTATATCATTACACTGCTCGCCGGGGCTGGTTGAACGATCCCAACGGAATGGTCTGGTACAACGGCCAGTATCATTTGTATTACCAGCACAATCCCTACGGCACGGAATGGGACAACATGCATTGGGGCAGCGCGGTCAGCACGAACCTGGTGCAATGGCAGGAACTGCCGGAGGCGCTGTACCCGGACTGGCTGGGAGCAATGTGGTCCGGCTCGGCGGTGGTGGATGCGAACAACAGCGCGGGTTTCGGCACGAACGCGCTGGTTGCCTTTTACACAGCGGCCGGCGGTCACGGCAACAATCCCCGCATGTCCGCCGGCCAGCTCTTCACCCAATGTCTGGCGTACAGCCTCGACCAGGGAGTGACCTGGACCAAATATACGAATAATCCCGTCATTCCCAACCTGGTCGGCGGCGACAACCGCGATCCAAAGGTCATCTGGTACGCGCCGGGGAACAAATGGGTGCTGGTGCTCTGGCTGAACAATAATGATTTTGGCTTCTTTTCCTCGACAGATCTCAAACACTGGACGCAAACCTCCACGTTCACCTTTCCCAACGTGATCGAAGTGCCGGAGCTGTTCCAACTGCCTTTAAATGGCAACACCAATAACTTGGAGTGGGTTTTCTGGGCGGGCGCGGGTCACTATTACAACGGGAATTTTGACGGTAACACCTTTAGCCCACTCAACGGACCTAATTTGATCCGGCAGGGCAACTGCATGGCGGCAGCCCAAACATTTAATAACATTCCGTCGGCGGATGGCCGGCGCATTCTCATCTCCCAGGGCACGGTGAATTTCTCCGGCGTGCCGTTCAATTCCATCATGAATTTCCCGGTGGTGCTGACCTTGCAAAGCGCGCCCGTCGGTCCGTGGCTGTATGCCAATCCCGTCGCCGAGATCTCCCAACTCCGGCTCACCACCAACGTCTGGTCCGCCCGGCCGTTGACCAATGGGGTGAATGTGCTGGCGGCTGCCTCGGGCGAGGCATTTGATCTGGACGTGCAATTCCAGACGGGCGCGACCAACCAGTTGATCTTTAATCTGGCCGGCACGCCAGTGGCCTACGACGCGGCCAGCCAGACGGTTGAGTGTGAAGGCCTGAGCAACCCTTTGAGTCCCAGCAATGGCATCGTGCATTTGCGCTTTCTGGTGGACCGGGGTTCGGTGGAAGTTTTTGGCAATGGCGGTTTCCTCTACATGCCGATGAGTGTGCCCCCCGTCGCCGGTTCCCGGCCGCTCGGCTTGACGTCCACTGGCGGCGGGGTGCAACTGCTGTCGCTGAGTCTTTACAATCTGGGCACGACTTGGGCGAGCGCGGCCAATGCCCCCTTGCCCACCATCACCACCCAACCGGCACCGGTCACCACCGTTCTGGGCGGTCCGGCGATATTTAATGTCACCGCCACGGGGCTGGGAGCGCTCACGTATCAATGGCTTAGCAATGGCGTGCCCGTGGCCGGTGCCACGCTGCCCGCGTTGAACTTGTTTCCCGTCTCCGGGGCCAGTGCGAACTATTCCGTGGTGGTCGCCAGCACCGGGGGCGCGGTGACCAGTTCGGTGGTGCCCTTGACCGTCATTCCCCCCTACAACGTCGCCTACTGGCGCATGGAGGCGCAGATCACCGCGCCGAACGCTGCCGGCGTCGGGACGTTCACCGGCGTGGCTGACAGCGACACGGCCCTGGGCCAGGGTATTTACACCACGGGCATCCTGCCGGCGGCGATTGATGATCTGATCACGTTCAATGGACTCACCGGCAACCCGGTGACCCTGGCCACCAACACCGCTCCAACGTCGATGTTCGTGAACGGTCACGGTGCTGGAAATAATTCATATAACGCGGAGGCGATCTCCAACGTGGACGGCGCGTTATTTTTCCCGCGGGACCAATACGGCGATGAAATGGATTTCACCGGCCCGTTTTCCCTTGAACTGTTCTTCGCCACGGATGGAAATCAGAGCGGTGCTCACTCCATGGAACTGGTGTCCCAGGGCACGGACACCGGGCAGACCTTTCGCTATGGCATCGACGTCAACGAATCGGCTGCTGGGGGCATCCGGTTCAAAGTGGCTAATGCCAGCCTGGGTTTCACGAATTATGTTGATTTGACAAGAGCCAATTACGCGGACGGCCACTGGCATTATCTGCTGGCCGTGTGCGACACCCTGGCTGGAACGAATGGGCAACTACGGATTACGATCGCCAATGCAGATGGTCCCCTGGTCTCCGCCACCAATAATCTTCCGGCGGGATTCCTGCCTTTGCCGGCCACGGATAATGGCAATCTGTTCCTGGGACGCAACACCTATCCGGTCGCAGTGAACCCGCAGACGTTCCGGGGCTTCATTGACGAGGTGCAAATCACAGCCGGTGTCGTGCCGGATATGTGGCGCATAGGCAACACCGTGCTGGTGGCCAACCCGCCTGTCGCCGTGCCCGGCAACCCGGTCTATGGCGGCACGACCGTAACGTTGAGTGAAACCCCCACCGGCCGCGCGCCTTTTTTTTTTCAATGGCAGGTAAACGGCGTAACCATACCGGGAGCAACCAACAGTTCGCTCGTTTTGTCCAATGTCGCGGCAACTTCCACCAACAACTACTTGGTGGTGGTCAGCAATGGCACTACCTCCAGCACAAGCCCGGCCCTCAACCTCGTGGTCAACGCCGCTTCCGCACCTCTTTTTGCCACCCATCCCAGCCCGTCAGCGGTGAGCAACTATCTTAACGGCCTGACCACCTATACCGTAAGTGTGGTCGGTTCCCAACCAATCACCTTGCAGTGGCAGCACAACGGCACCAACTTGCCCGGCCAGACCGCTCCGTCGCTGACGCTGCCAAATCTTCGTGACAGCGACGCCGGCATTTACAGAGTTGTTGCCGCCAATGTCTTCGGCACGAATGCCAGCCAATCTGCCAGTCTGGCCGTGCGGCCGCTTCCCAATGGAGTGGTACCAAACGTTATCACTTTCCACAACGACAACACCCGTGACGGGGCCAGCACCAATGAATTTCTGCTCACCCCGGCGAACGTAAACGTCAATACCTTCGGCCGTTTGTTCAGCTATGCGCTGGATGGCTATGTGTATGCCGAGCCGCTGTATGTGGCGAATCTCAACCTTCCCGGGCAGGGCGTGCATAATGTGGTCTTCGTGGCTACCGAGCATAATAGTATTTACGCGCTTGACGCGGACAATAATGCCGGGGCGAACGGCGGGATGTTATGGCACGTCACGCCGGGGATCGCGCCCCTGAGCAACAACCACGAGTTTGGCCAGCGTTATGGCAATGGTAATTACTTGGACATCGTCCCGGAGGTTGGCATCACTGGCACGCCGGTCATTGATCCCGTGGCGGGTGTTCTCTACGTCAATGTGTTAAGTCGTGAAGTGGGGACTACAACGAACTATTATCATCGCTTGCACGCCTTGAGCCTTACCAACGGCGTGGAATTGCCCAATAGTCCGGTGGTGGTCACGGCTTCCGTGCCGGGCGTGGGCGTGGACAGTTCCAATGGGGTGGTGCGTTTCAATGCGCGGCAGGAAAATGCCCGACCCGGCCTTACCCTGGCCGGCGGCCGGGTGTATGTGGCCTACGGCAGCTTCGCCGACACGGACCCTTACCATGGCTGGGTGATTGGCTTCAATGCCGCCACGCTCCAGCCCTTGACGAATTTTGTTTATAACACCACGCCGAACGCCTCCGCCGCGGCCTTCGGAGCTAATGCCGCCGAGGGAGCGCTGTGGATGGCCGGGGATGGCCTGTGCGTCGATGCCGCGACCAACCTGTATTTTGAGACGGGTAACGGTAGTTTCAGCGCGAATACGAATGGCGGCGATTATGCCGACAGCTTCGTGAAACTCGCCACCACGAACGGCCTGCGCGTGGCGGATTATTTCACCCCCTTTAACCAGGCCAGCCTGGCGGCGGCGGACGAGGACCTGGGCTCCGGCGGGCCCTTGCTATTGCCGGATTCGGTCGGGAGCGCAGCCCATCCCCATCTGCTCGTGGGCTGCGGCAAAGAGGGCAAGATTTACCTGCTGGATCGTGACAATCTCGGCAAATACAACGCCGCCGCCGACACTCAGATCGTGCAGGAAATTCCCAATGCCGTCGGCGGCACCTGGAGTTGCCCGGCCTATTTTAATGGCCAGATTTATTACCAGGGGCTGGGCGATGTGTTGAAGGCCTTTGCGATCAGCAATGGTGTCATCGCCCCCACTCCCGTCTCGGCCGCCTCCACGAGCTACGGTGGGGCCGGGGGGACGCCCTCCATCTCGGCCAGCGGCGCAGGCAACGCCATTGCCTGGTCGCTCCAGCCGGATGCCTTTGCCAGTGGCGGACCGGCAGTCTTGCACGCGTACAACGCCACCAACCTGGCGCAGGAACTCTACAACAGCAGCCTGAACCTGGCGCGCGACAATCCGGGCGGCGCGGTAAAAATGACCACGCCCACCCTCGCGAACGGCAAAGTGTATGTGGGCGGGCAATACGCACTCTCCGTCTTTGGCAACGGGGTGTTCCAGCCCGCGCCAGTGATATCTCCGGCGGGCGGATTTTTCACCAATTCGGTGACGGTCACGCTTGCCGACAACTCTCCAGGCGTGGGCCTGTATTACACCCTGGACGGCACGCTGCCCACAACCAACTCCACGCTCTACACTGCGGCGCTGTTGCTCACGAATAGTGCCTCCTTGCAGGTAATCGCCAGTCTGCCGGGCACGGTGGCCAGCGCCGTGGCCAGTGCGAATTTTATCAACAGTTCCGCTATAGGCGTTGGCGCTGGTTTGACTGGCGAATACTGGACCAACACCACGAGTGCCGCATTCACCAACCTGGCCTTTAACGTCCCCCCCACCCTGACCCGCACCGATGCCGTGGTGAATTTTCACTGGAACACCAACGGGCCCGACCCGCGAATCGGCCAGACCGTCTTTACCGCGCGCTGGGTGGGTTCGGTGGAGCCGCAGTATAACGAGACCTACACCTTTTCCGTCACGGCCGATGACGGGGTGCGTTTGTGGGTGAATGGCCAGTTGCTGGTGGATGCTTGGCTGGACCAAGCTCCCACGACCTACCAGGGTTCGATCACCCTGAAGGCCCAGCAAATTTATAATATTCGCATGGATTATTATCAGGACGATGGTGGCGCGGCGGCAGCACTGGCCTGGAGCAGCCCTTCCACCGCTCTGGCCGTGATTCCGCAGACGCAATTGTATTCCTTCACCAACCCCCCGCCAGCGGTGGTATTACTCAGTCCGACCAACGCTGCCGCGTACACTGCCAGTGCGAGCGTCACGCTGAGCGCCGACGCCGACGCGCCCTTCAACCCGCTCAGCCAGGTGAGCTTTTATACGAATGGCCTCCTGCTGGGCTCCGCCGCCAGTCCGCCGTACACCCTTACCGCCACTGGCTTGGCGCCAGGCAACTATGCGCTGACTGCTGTGGCGATGGATGGCAGCGGCTTGGGCGCCACTTCCGCGCCCGTAAATATCACTGTGCTCCCGGGCACCAGGCAGCCCTATGGCCTGACCACCAACACCGCGCTACCGGCCTTCCTGAACCTGCCCGCGACCTCCCAGGGCCCGCTGCCGCTCTTGCTATCCCAAACCGGCGTGTTCAGCAACACCCCCGCCATGATCCCCACCAATGGTTTGATTCCCTACGTGCCCAACACGCCCCTATGGTCAGATGGCGCGTTGAAGACCCGCTATTTCACCTTGCCCGGCTCCGGCGCACCGCCCACGCCCGGCCAGCAAATTGCCTTTGCCCCCACCGGGTCGTGGACCTTTCCCGCCGGCTCGGTGTTTGTGAAAACATTTACTTTGAACACCGACACCAGCAATCCCAACGTGCTGCACCGTTTGGAAACGCGGTTGCTGGTGCGCGACATCAATGGCGCGGTTTACGGCGTCACCTACAAATGGCGGCCCGACAACAGCGACGCGGACTTGCTGAGCAACCGCCTGAGCGAGACCATTGCCATTACCAACGCGACCGGCCTCACCACCCAGACTTGGTATTACCCCAGCCCGGCGGACTGCCTCACCTGTCACACGCCAGTGGCCAATTACGTGCTCGGTCTCAATACCCGGCAATTGAATGGCAACACCACCTATTCCGCGACCGGGGTGACCGACAATCAGTTGCGGACGCTGAACCGCCTCGGTCTCTTCAACCCGGCAATTGACGAGGCAACTATCACCAATTTCGAGAAAATGTCCGCCCTGACCAACCTCACCGCCACGCTCCAGGACCGAAGTCGTTCCTACCTGGATGCCAATTGCGCCCAGTGCCATCAGCCCGGCGGCTCGGGGATCACGTTCGATGCGCGTTACGACACCCCGCTGGCCCTTCAGAATATCACCAATTACCCGGCCGCGGTCACCCTGGGCTACGACAATGCCTGCATTGTGCGGTCGCAAGACGTCTGGCGTTCCATGATTTACGTCCGGGTCAATACCACCAGCGCCGCCTATAAAATGCCGCCGCTGGCCCGCAACCTTATTGATACCAATGCCCTTGCTGTTTTGGCAGACTGGATCAACCGTCTGCCCGGCATGCCCGCACTGGCTCCGCCGGTCATAAACCCGAATGGCGGCAGCTACCAAGCCTCGGTGCCGGTTACTGTGGTGGATCCCAACACCAACGCAATGATTTATTACACCCTCGATGGCTCCCTGCCCACGACCAATTCCTTGCGCTTTCCCGGAAGTCTCACTTTCTATAACAATGCTACCCTGGCCGCCAGTGCCTTTGCCCCCGGTTACAATAACAGCGTGGCCGCCAGCGCGTTGTTTCTGGTTCAGCCAGTGGCCTTCACCTCCCAAGGTTTCTCCAACCAGGTCCTCCAGTTGGGTTTCACGGGCATCCCTGGCAGCAATTACGTCCTCCAGACCACCACCAACCTGATCAACTGGGTGCCGCTCGCTACCAATACCGCCCAGACCAACCAGTTCATCTGGTTTGACTGGCAGGCGACCAATTACCCCCATCGCTTCTATCGGGTGTTTCAGCCCTAGCCGTGCCCAAGTCTGGTCCGGTTGTACAATCCCGCCTGCCATCACCTTGGCTCGTCTATTTTGGTCGGTTCACCATTCCTTCCCGAAGGCGCCGAGCCGCCAGCCTTTCAGCGCAACACCCCCATCGGCTGGTTCGCCAGTTAATCCATTGACTCCCCTGTTTTGGTGATGCCCAGGCTACATCTTTAGGGGTGTGGTGTCGCCCGCTTCGCTGAAGTATTATTACCCTTGAATCAAAAGTGGCGTCATTTTTATTTCATCGCGCGACCCGTGTTTGTGCCAATGGTGGGTCATGCCCGTGGGATCCTATTTGGGAAATGAATGGGCGGAAAATCTCGTGCTTTGGCTGTCGCCCACTTAATTTTTATGAACTTGTTTAATTGGGCTGCGCGGGTTGCCAGCGTGCTCATATTGTTGGGAGCGGTGAATGTGCGCGCGGGCATCGCGCCAGCCAGTCTGAAATGCGATGGCTGGTCGATCCCGCTGGGCATTGATAACCTCACCCCGCGCCTGAGCTGGCAGGTGGTGGATACCGTGCCCGGGGAACGGGCGCAAAGCGAGACCGCCTGGCAAATTCAAACCGCCTCCTCCGCCGCGCTATTGGCCGGTAATCAACCAGATTTGTGGGACAGCGGGAAGGTCGTGTCGCCGCAGCCATTTAGCGTGCCCTATGGTGGCAGTGCCCTGGCCTCGGGGCAGCAGGTGTTCTGGCACGTCCGGCTGTGGGATGTGAACGGGGTGGTGTCGGCCTGGAGTCCGGTGTCGGCCTGGACCATGGGTTTGCTCAAGGCCACCGACTGGCAGGGCGGGTGGCTGGCGGCGGCTGGCAGCTACAGTCTCGCCGGTTTTTCCTGGATTTGGTATCCGGAAGGCAATCCGGCGGTATCCGCTTCCATCGCCACCCGGTACTTCCGCAAGAACTTTGCCGTGCGCACGGATTCCGACCTGACCGCCGCCACGTTGCTGGTGACGGCCGATAATGTTTTTACCGCCTATGTCAATGGCACCAACGTTGGTTCGGGCCAGAATTACACCACCGTGACCCCGGTGAGGGTGACCGCTCAACTGGTGCCCGGCGACAATGTGCTGGCCATCGCGGCCTCCAACTCCGGCACGGCGGCCAATCCCGCCGGCTTGCTCGGTATGCTGGTCCTGAATTATGCCGATGGCTCCCAGACCAATATTCCAATGGATTTCTCTTGGAAGGCCGCCAAAACATGGCAAACCGGCTGGAATCTGCCGGGTTTCAACGACAGCGCGTGGGTGAGCGCCTTGGTGCTGGGCACCTTTGGCATCAGTCCCTGGGGGACGGGCACTACCGTCGCCGCCGCGCTGCCAATTTTTCGGCGGGAATTCACCGTTGGTCCCGGATTACAGCGGGCCGTGGCCTATGTCTGCGGTTTGGGCCAGTATGAGTTGTCGGCCAACGGGCTTAAAGTGGGCAACTCGCTGCTGGCACCCAACTGGAGCAAATACAACCAGACCTGCATTTACGACTCGCTGGACCTCACCGCGTATCTCACCAATGGCAACAATGCCGTTGGCGTCATGCTGGGCAACGGCATGTATAATGTCCAGGCCACCACCAATTACAACAAATTCACCGGCTCGTTCGGTCCGCCCAAGGTGAGTGCCCAAATTCAGCTTTACTATACCAATGGCACCACCCAGATCATCCCCAGCGACACCAGCTGGCAGACTACCGCCGGCCCCATCACTTACTCCCATGTCTATGGCGGCGAGGCGTATGATGCGCGCTTGCTGGCCGCTGGCTGGAATCAGGCGGGATTCAACCCCGCCGGCTGGTCGGTTCCGGTGGTCACCAACGGTCCCGGCGGCGTCCTGCGCGGCCAATCCCACGCGGCCCCGCCCATTATCGCCACCCAAACGCTGGTGCCCATCCAAACCAACACCCTTTCCAGCAACACCAGTGTCTATGACTTGGGCCAGAATGCCGCGCTGATTCCCGCCCTCACCGCCCATGGCCCGGCCGGATCGGTGCTGCAAATCACCCCGGCCGAGCTCACCAATGCGGATGGCACCATCAACCGCGATTCAGTGGGCGGCGGCACCGCGTTCTGGCAGTACACGCTGGCGGGCACCGGGGCCGAAATATGGCGGCCACGTTTTTTTTATCATGGCGCCCGTTACCTCCAAGTCGTGGCGCTGGCGGCCCCGGGATCCGGGCAACTTCCCGTGGTGGACGCGCTGGCCGGTGTGGCCATCCAGAGCGCCGCGACCAATGCGGGCGATTTTGCCTGCTCCAACGAACTGCTCAACCGCACCCGCACCCTGATTCGCTGGGCACAGCGCAACAATTTGATCAGCATCCTGACGGACTGTCCCCATCGCGAGCGATTGGGCTGGCTGGAACAATACAACCTGCACGGGCCTTCCCTGCGGTATGAATATGACGTGGGCCAGTTGTTCGCCAAAACCCTGCAAGACATGGTGGACAGCCAGACGGCAGCCGGCTTGGTGCCCAGCATCGCGCCCGAGTATTCGGTATTTGGCGGCGGGTTCCGGGACTCGCCAGAATGGGGTAGCTCGGTGGTCATCGTTCCCTGGCAGCATTACCTTTTCACTGGGGACGACACGCTGCTCCGGAACTTTTATCCCGCCATGACTAATTATTTTGCTTATCTGCAACGTCAGGCGGTCAATAATTTCTTAAATTATCCCAATGGCCTCGGCGACTGGTATGACATTGGGCCGAATGCGCCGGGTTATTCGCAAGACACGCCTGTTTCGCTGACCGCCGACGCGTATTATTGCATGGATGCGCAGATTCTGGGCCAGGCGGCCGCCGAGCTGGGCCTCCCGGGCGACGCGGCCCACTTCAACCTGCTGGCCACAAACATCGGTAACGCTTTCAACAGCAATTATTATTCGGCCGCCAACGGCTATTACGCCACCGGGTCGCAAACGGCTCAGGCCCTGCCGCAATACCTGGGCCTCGTTAATCCCACCAACCAGGCAATCGTGACCGCCGCGTTGGTGGCCAATGTGACGGCCAAGGGCTTGACCTCGGGCGACATCGGCCACCGTTACTTGTTGCGCGCCTTGGCCGACTTGGGACGTTCGGATGTGGTATTCAGCTTGCACGGTGGCACCAACAATCCGGGTTATGGCTACATCCTCAATCACGGCGCGACCGCCTTGACCGAAGCGTGGGACGCCAATCCCGCCGATTCTCAAGATCATTTCATGCTGGGGCATATCACCGAATGGTTTTATCACGATCTGGCCGGCATTCAATGGGACCCGGCCCGGCCCGGCTTCCAGCATGTCATCATCAAGCCGGCCTTTGTGGGTGGTATCACTTGGGTGAACGCCAGCTACAACTCCGTGCGCGGACCCGTCATTAGTGACTGGTCCCTGACCAATACGCAGGCCGGCCTCAAGGTCACGCTGCCCGTGGGTGCGACCGGTTCGATTTATCTGCCCCTTCTCGGCAATCTCACCACCAATCTGGTGGTTAAAGAAAGTGGCACGACCATCTGGCAAAACAGCGCTGCGGCGGCCAACTCTACGGGCGTGGCCTTTGCCCAGGTGCAAGGCACCGGAGCGCAGACTTATTTAGTCTGGACCGTTGGCTCCGGCACGTATCAATTCACCTGGAACGTGCTCACCGCGCCGGGCGGCTTGACCGCGTCCGCCGGCAACGGACAGGTCAATTTGAGCTGGAATGCGGTGCCGGGTGCCAGCGGTTATAATGTCAAGCGCACCCCGACCAGTGGCGCGGGCTACGTTACGGTGGGCGGGGGTGTGACCGGCACCAATTTTGCCGACCAGACGGTGTCGAACAACGTCACCCATTATTATGTGGTTTCGGCGCTGGCGGGCGGTTACGAAAGCGGCAATTCTGCCGAAGCCAGCGCTTCCCCTGGACCGTTGGCAAATTTTGGTTTTGAAACCCCGGTGATCAGTGCCTACCAATATAATCCTGCCGGCGCTGGCTGGACCTTCACGGCGCAGTCCGGCAGCACCGGCTCGGGCATCAGCGGCAACGGCAGCGGCTTTACCGTGGGCAACCCCAATGCCCCACAGGGTGCCCAAGTGGCGTTTTTGCAGGGCACGGCCACGATTTCTCAAACTTTGTTGGGTTTGCTCGCCGGGGCCATCTATCAAGTCACGTTTGCTGGCGCGCAGCGTAACAACATCTATGGCGCGCAGACCGGCCAGACTTGGCAGTTGCTGCTGGATGGCACGCGCATTGGCACCTATGCCCCGCCGCAGTCGGCGCAGGGTTATGTCGATTACACGGCCACGTTCACTGCCTCATCGGCTAGCCAGCATACGCTGGCCTTTCTGGGCACGAATGCCAGGGGCGGCGACAATACGGTGTTTTTGGACAACGTACGGCTGGCGTTGGTCCCCAACCAGGTGCCTCCGCACTTGGGTTGGTCAGTGGCGGGCGGGAAGCTGCTGCTCGGCTGGCCGCCAGATCACACCGGCTGGCATCTGCAGATGCAGACCAATGCCGATGACCAGGGGCTGGGCACCAATTGGACGACTGTCACCGGCTCGAATCTGACCAATGGTTTTATCTTCCCCATGGCCCCGGCGGGCGGCAGTGTGTTTTTCCGGCTCCTTTATCCGTGAATCGAACCATCCCCCATTTCGGGGATGGCCGGGCTACATTATCCGGCGATTTACGGTTTTTATGTTTTTGGCGACACTTGTTGAGTTACCAGAACAATCAACCATTCATCACCGACCCATCACATAAACAATTATGAAGCAACTCCCAATCATCATCGCCGCCTGCATAGTCGCCGGCGGTCTCTCGGCGGGCGCGCAAACACTGGCCGTCCAACTGAAAGCATCCAATTTCTCGCTCGGGGTATGGACGGATACCAGTGGTAATGCCAACAACGCCACTTATTCCGGAACCGGCGCTCCCACCGTGCTCACCGGGGCGACCCCGAATGGCTCCACGGCCCTGGGCCTGACCGGAAATGGCAGTTTTGTACTTAACTCCGCCATTCCTTTTGCCAGTGGCTACACCGTGTTTGCGGTGGTGGAACCGACCACTGGCCTGGGCCGCAATGCCCTAACCGGGGGTTCGGTCAATAATGCCTTGGAATATGACATTTACAATGGCCCCCAGGATTACTTGCGGGAGTATTTGCAAGATGTCGGCCATGGCAATGCGACCATTTCCACCTCCAGCTACAGCCTCATTGATTTGGCCGTTAATTCTTCCGGCGCGAGTTTTGATTTGAATGGCGTCGCCGACGGTACCGTGGGCGGTGCCACTTTTGGGTCAGCCATCACGCGGATTGGAAATAATGAAGGCGGCGGCGACGGATTTGTGGGCGGCCTGGCGGAAATCGACATCTACAGCGGTGTGTTGAGCGCTTCACAAATCAGCACGGTGGAATCGAGCCTGGGGGCATCCTATGGCGTTCCGGTGCCCGAACCGACCTCCTGGGCCATGATGGCCGGCGGCTGTGGCATGTTGCTGGCATTCCGGCATTTTCGCCGGGTGCAAGCCTAAGCAGGGTGGTTACCATGTCACACCGGCCCGGACCAAAGTCCGGGCCGATTTTTTATTTAAGCGCGCGGGGTGCCGGAACGCTTGCCGCTTGAGGCTGGCTGCCAACCAGCGTAAAGTTACGGCGTATTAACCGCCTGATGCAGACGAGAGCCTATAGTTTCCGGCCGCGGGTGTCCCGGGCGATCCGCGACCGGAGTGCGCTGGCCGGCCGTATTTTCGTGCTGCTCCTGGCGGTGCTGCTGCCCTTGGCCGGCCGAGGCCAGATCCTAACTCCCACCCCGGCCTTCCCGGCCTTGACTAATGCGCCCGCCAGCCTCACCTATACCAATAGTGGCACCAATACGGTGGACGATCCGGCGGAGGCTCCCAAGGATTCGCTCGCCGAACGGGGTTCGCATAATTTCAGCGACATGGGGGCGTGGATCTGGGACACAAACACCTTTGACCGCCAAACCGTCCGGTTCTGGAGGGCATTTGCCACCCCCGCCGGCACCAACGTGCTGCGCTGCCGCCTGCGCCTCACGGCCGATAATGAGTATATTTTATTTCTCGATGGCCGCGAGCTGGGACGGGATGCCGAGTGGCGGCATTTGTATGAATACGATATCACCGCCTTGCTGGAGCCAGGCCGGCATGTGCTGGCGGTGGAAGCCTACAACAGTTCCCGGGAGGCGGGCTTTGTTTTTGGCATGCGGGTGGGATTGGCCGGCGGCCAGATACTGGAGATTAAATCGGATGCGAGCTGGTTGATAGCGCCCAATGATCTGTCCGGTTGGGAAAAGCAGTTCGAGCCTGCGGATGGCTGGCGGCCGGCCACGGTCCTAAGTCCGTTTGGCCAGGGCCCCTGGGGGGGCAATCAGGCCTATATTAATCTGGTGCCGCCCATGGAGCCGATTCACCTTCCCTTTTGGCAGACCACCTGGTTTCAAATCCTCCTGCTCGTGATCTTTGGCGCGGTATGCCTGGTGAGTTTCGGCCTGGCCACCCAGGTATTGCTCCACCAGAAGGAACAGGCCTTGCTCCAACGGGAGCGCGCGCGCATTGCGCGGGACATTCATGACGATCTGGGCACGCGCGTGACTCAACTGGTGCTGCAAGGCGAGGTGGCGCAGACCGAGCAGCCCGCGGGTTCCAAAACGCGCGGCCAGTTGGAACGCATTTCCGAGGAGGCGCGCGAGGCCTTGCAGGCGATGGATGAGATTCTTTGGGCGATTAATCCCCGGCGGGACAACGTTCAGGAATTTGCCACGTTCGTTTGCGGACATGCCAAAACCTTTTTAAAATCCACCGCGATTCAATGCCTGCTGGACGTGGAGCCGGCCATGTCCGCCGTGGCCTTCGATCTGCCTTTTCGGCGCAGTCTGCTGCTGGCCGTCAAGGAGGCCTTGAACAATGCGGCCAAATATTCCGGGGCCACGGAACTGCTTCTGCAGATTCGCCGCCAGGGCCATGGGCTGACGGTGGCCGTCCAGGACAATGGCCGCGGCTTTGATCCCGCCCAGCCCCGTCCGGAGCGCCATGGTTTGGACAACATGGCCGAGCGCCTGGCCGAGGTGGGCGGCAGTTGCCAGATCACCAGCCAGCCGGGCCAGGGGTGCCGGGTCGAATTCCATATTCCTTTTATTCAAATGAGCCGGCGTTCCTGGTGGTCCCGGTGGAATCTGGGACGTCCGTCCAAAGCCTCGTCCCCCCCGCTGCCCGGCACCCAAAAATAATATGAGCAAGCCAACCAAAATCCCTGCCACCGAACCCGCTTCTTCCAAGCCCCCGCTCCGCATTGCCCTGGTGGAGGACCAGCCGAAGGTCCGGGACGACTGGAGCCGGCTCATCAACTCCCTGCCCGACCTGGCTTGTATTTGCACCTGCAAAACCGCCGAGGAAGCCCTGCGGGTGATCCCGGAGGTCCAGCCGGACGTGGTGCTCATGGACATTTTTCTGCCCCGGATGTCCGGCATCGAGTGTGTGGGCCGCCTCAAGGAGTTGCTGCCCCAACTCCGCATTGTGATACTCACCGCCATGAATGACGAGGAACTGGTGTTCATGGCGCTGGAGGCGGGCGCGGATGGCTACCTGCTCAAGCGCACCAAACCAGCTGACCTCCGGGCGGCGCTACTCGACGTCCTGAATGGCGGCGCCCCGATGACTAGCGAGATTGCGCGGCGGGTGGTGGAATCCTTCCGGCTCAAGGCCCGGACCCGGGACGAGTCGCTGCACCTCTCGGTGCGGGAGGAGCAGATTTTACTGCTCCTATCCAAGGGGCACTCGAACAAAATGATTGCCGACCGGCTGGAGATCAGTGTCGATACCGTGTGCCACCACTTGAAGCATGTCTTTGAAAAACTGCATGTCAGTTCCCGCACCGAGGCGGTGGTACGTTACATGGCCTCCAAAACCACCCCGACGCCGCTATAAGCCACTGGCCGGAGGGGAAGCCCAGGCAGGCAATGCTGCCGGTTAATTCGCTTTTGGTAGCGCGGGCCGGCGGAATCAACGAAGGGCTGGGGCTTTGCGCCACGGGCGGCAAAGGACCAGTCCAGCCGTCCCCAAGCCCAGCAATGCCAGGGGGGAGGGTTCGGGAGCCGACAAAATATTCACCTTGTCAAAGCGCCAGTTGCCCGAGGTGTTGTTCAGCGCGGTGCCCTGGGTGCTGATATCATCAATGCCCGTGGAGGCGTTGACCATTTCGATGCCGAACAGCGGATTGTTGGCCGCCTGCGGGTCCGTGATGGTTGCCGTCAAGCCGCTAAACCAATCCTGTCCCGCCAGGGAGCCGCCCGTGAGGAGATTGTCGGACACATAGGACCCCGTCACAGTGTTGACATCCGTGCCATTGTTGGAGAGGGCTTGCAAACCGCCGTCGTTGCCGTACAGGGTGATCGGAATATTGATATAACTCGCACCGCCGTTCACCGTGTAGGCCAGTTGCAGATTCGCCTCGCCCTGGGCGGTTGCGTACCAGTCAAAGCTGATGGCAATGGCGCTGTAACCGACGGTCGAGGTGAAGAATTGCACGCCTTGGGTGCCGATGGGCGCCAGACTTGACCAACCGTTGGCAGTGCCGTAGCTGCCCGCCTGCCCCCGAATACGCCAGCCTTGCGAGGTATTGGCCAAGCCGTTCGCACCGGTGTCGGCATTCTTGCCCGCCAGGATGTCATCGGAGGTGACGCCCACGTTTGGGGTAGGATAAATATCCATGCCAATCGAGTTCGCCGTACCAGTGCCGGTGGAAGGCGTGGGGGAGTTGTTAACGCCGATGGCATTGTTTTCAAAGTTCCAAGCGGTGATGGTGGTGGCTTTGGCCGCCGCCGCAGTCATAATCAGGGCAACCAGCGCAAGCAGCTGATGGTTTTTCATAGTGTATTGTCGGGGAACCGGACGTTTAAAGTGTCTGGTCGTGCACCGCACCCGGGTGGCAAAACCTAATCGGGGGGGACTTTTATACCCTACTTAAAAATACCCGGGAAGTACAACCGAAATCATATACCCATCATCCCCGGCGTTAAAACCATCCCCTGTTTCGGGGATGGGCCGGCTACTTTGACTGGGTATTTACGCTGGCCAGCTTCTCAGTAACAGTTAGGGCATAGCCTCAGTGCGTTTTTACCAACGGCTCGGGGCAGCCATGCAGCAAACCAACAACCATATGTTTAGCACCATCCACCACGTAATCCGCAATACCAGGGTTGGCCTTCTCGCCGGCCTGAGCCTGGTCATCGCGCCACTGGCCGTAACTGCGGCAACCAATACGTTTCATTTTAGCAACACCACCGTCAATGCGGGATCAGGTCCGGTGAATCCGGCCAACGGGGTCACGGCGATTGTCGGGACCAATTTGATTGCTGGCGACGTGGTGGTTTTTGATGGCATCGTCATCAATGTGCCGGGTTCCACGGCGGATGCGTGGGGGGCGGTCGAAATGGGGGCGGGCGGTTATCTGGGGCTGACCAGCGACGTTCTGGGTGTGCTGGCCGAAACCGGTAAAACCAGCGGCAACCGTTGGCAGCTTTTTGTCAATGGGGCTTCGACGCAATTTGGGTCGGCGGCTTTGGATGCCAAAACAAACCGGGTGCATATCGAACTGGACTGCACGCTCACCGGATCCACCACCAACTTGACTTATTTGGTGGAGATTGATCAAGGCGGCACGGGCACTTATAACGACTCACTATCGGGCACCGGACTGACCTTCCCGAATAACACCATCCCCCTGGCATTTGGGGCCAACAATGCCGCTCATTTATTCATTCAAACCCAACCCATCCTCGCTGTGTCCGCGACGTCGCCGGCCACCAACTTGGTGGCGGCTGGCCTGTCGGCCACCTTCACGGCCACCATCACCCAGGGCTACCCGATTCAAACCGCGCAACAATGGCGGTCCAATGGCGTGCCGATTCCGGGAGCCACCAGCCTGAGCTATACCACCCCGCCCGTCACCGCGGCCTATAATGGGGCCCAATACTCGGTGGTGGTCACCAACCTGCTGACCGCGGGCAATATTGTGACCAGCTCCCCGGCGGTGCTGCTGGTTCGCTCCGCGCCCGGCCTGGTGACGTTCAATTTCCCCACCACCACCGTGGCTGCGGGCGGCGGGTCCGTGACCGATCCCGGGGTGGCCATCAGTGGCAACGGCTTGCTGGCGGGCGACACGGTGGTCTTTGATGGCATCGTGACACCGAATGGCTCGCAATTGTCCGATGCTTGGACGGCGATCAATATCGGGGGCGCGGGTTATGGCGGGGTGGTGAATGCCAAGCTCGGGGTGCTCACCCGCCTGGGCTCGGGGGCGAACCCCAGCCAGTTGTTCATCAACGGCGTGGGCAGTTCGAATCCCACCCCCAGTTCCGCCGCGACCAATCGCGTGCGCATCGAACTGTATCCCTCCGCGACCGGCAGCACCACCAACATGGGCTGGCTGGTGGAGATTGATCAAAACCTCACCGGCACTTTCCTCCCGGCGGTGGCGGGCACCAACCTGACCTTTACGGGCAACAACCTCCCGCTCACCTTCGGTTCGAGCGGATCCTCCTCGTTTGTTTATCAAAATCCCCAGTCTCCCGTCTCGATTTTCGGCGGACCTTCCCCCACCAGCCAGGTTGTGGCGGTGGGCGCGCCCATCTCCGTGGGCGTGACGGTGGAAGGCTGGTCCCCGGCGTTTCAATGGCGCAAGAATGGCGTGGCCATTCTCAATGCCACCAATCAGAATTACACCTCGCCCCCGGCCACGCTGGCTGACAACGGGGACCAGTTTACCGTGGTGGTCAGCAACCGGATCAACAGTGCCAATGTTGTTACCAGTACTGTGGCCCGGGTCTCGGTCCTGATTCCCAACAACCTCACTTGGTATCCCGAGGTGGATTATACCACTTGGGATGTCGCGACCGCCAATTGGACCACGAACGGAGGCGTTTCGCAGGCCCATTTTGCCACGGGTAATAATGTTACCTTTGACAGCCTGGGTTATAATGTTGGGGGCAATTCCGTCAACGTCACCAATCTGGTCAATCCCAACGCCGTGACCATCAATGCTCTCGACGGGGTGGGTTATATCATGACCGGTGACAGCATTAATGGCCAGAGCCTGCTGGTTACCGGCGATGGCACTGGCTCCTTGTATATGGCCGTGACCAATGAAAATCAATATGCCAGTGTGACCATCACCGCTCTGCCTGGCTCGGCGACCACCAACACCTATTTGCAAATCGGTTACAACGGCACCGACGGCTTTTTACAAGCCAGCTTCATCACCAACAATGGGACTTTGGATTTTGCCGACGCGGGCTTGTTGCCCATCACCGCCACCCTGGCGGGTTCCGGCACCGTCATTCAGGATGGCGCGGGCACCACGGTGCTGTCCGCCACCAACAGCACCTATACCATTCAAGCCATCAATGCCGGGACGCTGTCCATTGCCAGTACCCCTAATCCCGGACCTATTCTGAACAACGGCGTGCTGGTTCCGGCCAGTGCGGCAACTGTGCTGGTGATTCCCAATGCCATCTCGGGCAGCGGCTTGTACGATTTCACTGGTTTTCAAACCACCGTCCTCACGGGGGTCAGCAGCCATACCGGCCAAAACCAGATCGTTTGGTCGGACGTCATCGTTGACAACCCGGCGGCGCTGGGCGATCCCGTCAATGGTTCCACCGTAATTGGCCGGGGCGACAACTTTGGCGGTTTGTATCTCTCTAACAATATCGTCTGGACTCAGCCGCTGCGACTGCACACCCGGTTCAACACCGGGCTGGCCGCCTCGGCTCCCCACATTGCCAATTTTAGTGGCACGAATGACATTACAACGGGATTAACCTTTACCACCGGATCGGCGGCCGGGGTCAACGGCACCGAATTTAACGTGGAGGCCACGCGGGGGCAGTTGACGATTGATGCGGCTAGTTCGCTGGTCAATCTCACCTCTTATGCCCCCGTTAATCTGAACCTTCAAGGTGCGGGAGTGGGCTTGTGGAACGGGATCTTGACTGATGCCTCGGGAGGAACGGCGTTGAATGTCTTGAAACGCGACACCGGGGTTTGGACGTTGGGTGGGCAGAACACGTATTCCGGCACCACCACGGTGAGCGGCGGCACGCTGCTGGTGGAAGGGCAAATTGGCGGGACCGGGAATGTCACCGTGGCCGCTGGCGGCACGCTCGGCGGTTCCGGTAGCATCGCTGGTGCTGTTACTGTTGCCGCGGGCGGTACGCTCAGGCCCGGAGATGGCTTGGGCACCCTCACCGTGAATGCCAATCTGACCCTGTCCGCCGGCGGCACGACCGCCATGGAAATCAGCAAATCGGCGTCCACCAATGCGACCATTACGGGACTCGGCACCCTAACCTACGGCGGCACCCTTGTGATCACCAATGCCGGCGGCACCCTTACGACCAGCGACGCCTTCCCGCTCTTCTTCGCAACGACCTATGCGGGAAGTTTCGCCGCCATCAGCCCGGCCACTCCCGGAGCCGGTCTGGCCTGGAACACCAACACCCTGACCACTGACGGCACGTTGCGCATTGTCGTGGGTTCGACCGTGAACCCGAATCCGACGAATATCACAACCTCAGTCCACGGCAACGCTTTGACCCTGAGCTGGCCGGCGGATCACACGGGCTGGCGGTTGCAGGTACAAACCAAAGGGCTGGCGGCCGGCTTGAGCAGTAACACTAATTACTGGGCGACGGTGCCGGGCTCAGCCACCACCAATTCGATTACGATTACAATTATCAGCACCAATCCGGCCGAATTTTATCGGATGGTTTATCCCTGAGTTAACCAGGGCGGTCGGCCATTAACAGATTTTGGGGCGGGAATGCCACCGGGTATTCCCGCCCCAATTCTTCAGGCCCTACATTATATTGGATTGATATTTATGAACACACCTGTCCCGTTTAAAAAGCCAGTAAAGGTTGATGATTCACGGTGTCGGGCGACGGGGGAGTGGGAGGCGGTTAAGCAAGTGCCTGTGAAATGGGTATTTTCTCGAAGAGCGTCAGGCTCAAAATTTGTAAAATAGTGTCCAGGCTGGCCTCCAGATGCAGACGTTTTTTCAAAATGGCGACGAGCAGGTAAACGGCGATGGCGGTCCAGATTTGGATGCGCACCGCATTGGGCGACATGCCGTAAAAAGCTTTGATGCGCAGATGTTGTTTGATCCATTTGAAGAACAATTCGATCTGCCAGCGTCCGTGATAGAGTTGGGCGATGCTGAGCGCTGGGATGGTGAAGTTGTTGGTCAGAAAGACCAGCGCCTTGCCGGTTTCGGGATCGCGATAGCCGATGCGCCGCAGCGGGTCGGGATAAGCGTGTTGGGCCTTCAGGCCGGTCATCACGACGGTCTGGTCGAAGCGCAAGCCAGTGGTTTTATCCACCGCGCGGGAGCAAGGGCGGGCGCAGCGGAGGTTTTACCTGGCGCGGGTGACGAAAAATGCGCCGCACTGATGAAGCCGATGCCAACGGGCGAAGTCGAGGTAGCCCCGATCCATGATGTAGAACGAGCCGGCTTTCTGGAGGCCGGGGATATCGACTGGGGCCAGCGGGTAATCAGTTACCAGCGCAAGAAAACCGGCGAGTATGCCCTGATCCGCTTTGACGCGGAGGTGGAAACGATTCTGCGCGGGCTGCCCGCGCAAGGGCCGCTCTT
>CAIQWB010000056.1 GCA_903875465.1 uncultured Verrucomicrobia subdivision 3 bacterium | reverse complement strand
CTCCACGATGCAGTGCTGTCCGACGCGGCAAACCATTCCTCATCTCCGTAGGAAACGAGGTAACGAGTTTCTCGAATTCGAGCCATTGGCGGCGGACGGCTGCAGAATCACTCCACGATGTAGTGCTGGCCGACGCGGCAAACCATTCCTTATCTCCGTAAGAAACGAGGTAACGAGTTTCTCGAATTCGAGCCGAGGGTCGTACGGGGTTTAATCCGCAACTCCTCACGTCGTCTCCTACGGTTAATTAAGCTGCCCCCGCCACAATCACCTCAATCTTGTGCTTCCGCAATTCCTTCACCATATCCGCCGGCGCCGCCGCATCCGTCACAATCGTATCAATCACCTCCAGCCCGCAGAGCTGCGAGATGGAAGGCCGGCCGAATTTGGTGCTGTCCAGGCAAAAAATAATTTTGCGCGCGGCATGAATCATGGCGCGCTGGATATCAATCAACAGTCCATGCGAATTACTGACGCCCTCCAAGGATATGCCGCCGGCACTCATCACGGCCACATCCGCGCGGATTTTACCAAAAGCCTCCACCGCCAGCGGGCCCACCAGCACGCCCAGGCGCGGATAAATCACCCCGCCGGTGACGACCACCTCGGCCTTGTTCACCCCGGAAAACAGGTTGGCCACCGGCAGGGAATTCGTGATGATCTGCGGCGACTTCAATTCCAAATGCCTGGCCACATAATAAACCGTCGTGCCCGCGTCCAGGATCACCGTTTGATTCGGTCCGATCAGTGCCGCGCAAGCCTTGCCAATGGCCTCCTTCTCGCCAAGTTGATGGGTTTCCCGGGCGCTAAAGGTGAATTCGTCAGACTTGGGATTCAGGATGCGCGCCCCGCCATGCGTGCGCCGGACGGTCCCTTTTTCCTCCAGCACGCCGAGATCCCGCCGGACCGTGGAAACGGACGCATCCACCTGGTCGGAAAGCTCCTCCAGCGAGGCAAATTCCGCTTTCAGCAGGTATTCTTCAATCCGCTTTTGGCGCTCTTCCGGCTGCATAATGGCAGGAGGTTGGAAGATTTTGGAAGATGTTGCAAGATTTTGTTTGACTATCTTCCACAAATGACGCAAAACATACCCATCTAATTTATATGTCAGCCACGCTACAAAAATCGCCGCCGCATCGCGCCGTGGTCGAACATCTGGTTCGCCAGGCCGTTTATGCGAAGCTGGGCAAGCCGCTGCCGCAAACCGCCGGTGCGCCCAATCCGCTGTTGGTGAACATTAGTGCGCGGCACTGTCACCTCACCCAGGCCGCCGTCGAAATCCTGTTTGGCAAGGGCCACCAGTTGCAGGTGCACAAGTGGCTGTATCAGGAAGGGCAGTTTGCGGCCAAGGAAACCCTCACGCTCATCGGCCCCCGCAGCCGTGTCATTTCCAATCTCCGCATTTTGGGGCCTTGCCGCAATTTAAACCAGGTTGAGCTCGCGTACACCGATGGTATCGCCCTCGGTTTTGACCTGCCCCTGCGCAGTTCCGGCGATATCAAGGACACGCCCGGTTGCATGCTCATGGGCCCCGCCGGTTTCTTCGAAATGGATTCCGGGGTGATCCGGGCCATGCGCCACGCCCACATGAACCCCACCGATGCCAGCTACTACGGCGTCAAGGCCGGCGACCGCATGAAGTTGAAGATTGGCGGTCCCAACGCCATCGCCCTCGAGGAAATGCTCGTGCGCGTGGATCCGAGTTTCAAGCTGGAAGTTCACATCGACACGGATGAGGGCAACGCCTGTAATTTGCTGCCCGAAACCCCCGTGCAACTGACCAAATAAACCATTTAACAATTAACCATCCCAACCAAACCAGTATATGAGCGAAGCAATCGGATTAATCGAAACGAAGGGCTACACCGGTAGCATTGAAGCCACGGACGCCATGGCCAAAGCCGCCAACGTCACCATTGTCAAGACCATCGCCATCGGCGGCGGCTTGCTCACCGTGGTCTGCCGCGGCGATGTCGCCAGCGTCAAGGCCGCCGTGGATGCCGGGGCCAAGGCCGCCGGCAAGGTCGGCGAACTGAGCGCCGCCCATGTCATCGCCCGTCCGCATGATGACGTCGTCAAGGCCTTCCTCGGCGAACCCGCCGCCGCCGCCAAGAAATAACCTCTTAAAACTGACCAACCTCTTAACGCTTTAACTTTTTAATACTATGGCTCAACAAGCAATTGGAATGATCGAAGTCAAGGGTCTGTGCGCGCTGTTCGAAGCGGCCGACGCCGCCCTCAAGTCCGCCAATGTGGATTTCACCGGCTGGGAAAAAATCGGCTCCGGCTATGTCACCGGTTTCTTCCGGGGTGATGTCGCCAGCGTCAAGGCCGCCACCGATGCCGGTGCCGCCGCTGCCGCCCAGGTCGGCACCGTGGTCTCCGTGCAGGTGATTCCCCGTCCGCACGACGGTCTGCATGTCCTCGGCAAATGGTTGGAATAATGCTCTGACCCGGGTTTCGGCGGTCCGCCAGCGTCTCTTCTGGCGGTCCTGGCCAGCCACCCTGCACGCATTGCCTGAATGAAAATTCTCGTCGCCAATCTTGGCTCGACCTCGCTCAAATGGCGTTTGTTCGATTTCTCGAACCACGCCGAACGCCTCCTGCACAAGGGGGGCTTTGAGCGCGTCACCGACTATCCCAAGGCGATTGAAGACTGTCTCGCCGCCCTCCAGGCGGCCGGCGTGATTGCCAGCGAAAGCGACCTGGCCGCGGTTGGTTTTAAAACCGTCATTGCCAGGGACGTCACCGGGTGTGTGCGGCTGGATGACCAGGTGCTGGCTGCCATGGCCGCTTACAACGGGCTCGCCCCGGCCCACAATCCGCCCTACATCACCGGCATCAAGCTCTTCGCTCAGCGGATGCCGTCGGTGCCCTTGATCGGCTTGTTTGAAACCGCCTTCTACCAGTTCGCCCCGGAGGCCATGACCCGCTACGCCGTCCCGGCCGCCTGGCATGCCGCCGGCATCCGCCGCTGGAGTTTCCATGGGGCCAGCCACAAGTTTGTGGCCGAACGCAGCGCGGAATTACTGGGCCGTGACGACGTCGCCAGCCGGGCTCGCCGCTTGTATCTCGATGGCGGCCCGGCCAGCCTCCAGGGTGCGCCGCCCTTGCGCGTCATCTCCTGCCACTTGGGTGGCAGTTCCAGTGTTACCGGAATTTTGAATGGCGCCGCCATCGGCAGCAGCATGGGCATGAGCCCGCAGTCCGGCCTGCCGCAAAACAACCGGGTGGGGGACCTGGATGCCGAAGCCATTCCGTACGCCGTGAAAACGTTGGGCCTTACCCTTGAGGAAGCCCAGCGCCAGCTTTCCAAGGAATCCGGCCTGAAGGGGTTGAGCGGCCTGTCCAACGACATGCGCGAAATCGCCGGGGCCGCCGCCCAAGGCCATGCCGGGGCGCGCCTGGCCCTGGATCATTTTGTCTGCAGCGCCCGGCACTGGATCGGCGCTTTCTTTTTGGAATTGAATGGGGCCGATGCCCTGGTCTTTACCGCCGGTATTGGCGAAAACCAGGCCGAAATTCGCGCCGCTATTTGCGCGAATTTGGACGGCCTGGGGCTTCAGCTTGATCTGGCGAAAAATGCCGCCACCCGGGCCACCGAGGCCGTCATCAGCACCCCGGACTCCCAAGTCAAAATCCTCGTCGTGCCCACCAACGAAGAACTCGTGGTGGCCCGCGAAACCAAACGCTTTCTTGACAATTTAACCACTCTTTAAACTCCAACCAAACGAACTAATATTATGGCAATTCAAGCTATTGGAATGATCGAAACCCGCGGGCTCGTCGCCCTCGTGGAAGGCACGGACGCGATGCTCAAGGCCGCCAACGTGGAACTCGCTGGTCCCATGACCCAGGTCGGCAACGCTCTGGTCACCGCCATCGTCGTCGGCGACGTCGCCGCCGTCAAAGCCGCCACCGACGCCGGTGCCCAGGCCATCAAAGCCATCAAGGGTGAACTGGTCAGCGTGCATGTCATTGCCCGCCCGCATGCCGACGTGGATGCCGTGCTGCCCAAGAAGAAGTAGTCGGGCGCCGGTGGGCTCGTCGTCCGGACTGCCGCGGGTGGTCGGGCACCGTGCTCCCATTTTATTTCGCCACGCACTAATTTATGTTTCTCGCACGCGTAGAGGGTTCCGTTGTCGCCACCAAGAAGGAAGCCACCATGAGCGGCCGCAAGTTGCTGCTCCTGCGGCCCCAATTGGTCGATGAAAAGGACCCCACGAAGTTTCGCCCAGGGATGAACACCATCGTGGCCGTGGACACCATCGGCTCCGGGATTGGCGAACTCGTGCTGTTTTGCCAGGGCAGTTCGGCCCGCCTCGCCGCCGGCCTCAAGGACGCCCCGGTGGATGCCGTGGTCATTGGTATTGTGGACTGTGTGGACGTGCTGGGTAAACAGATTTACAGCGCCCGGACCTGATGTTTAATTATTTATGAGTTCTCTGAATGAAACGTTGATTCGCGACGTGGTGGCGGAAGTGCTTGGCCGGCTCGGTAATGCTGCCACGCCCGCCAAACCCGCCGCCGCCCCGGCTCCCGCCCCGGCCCCGGCTTGTGGTTGCGCGGCCAAAGCGTCTTCCCCGTCCGCCCCCGCTTTGCGTGGCAAATTTGGTGTGTACCAGGACGCCCAGGAAGCCTGCGCCGCCGCCCAGGAATCCTTCCTCCAACTGAAGGCCCAAGGCGTCGAAACCCGCCGCAAGATTGAGGAGATCGTCAAGACCCTGGCCGAGAAAAATGCCGAGCCCTGGGGCAAAATTGAATTTGAAGAGACCAAAATCGGCCGGCTGGATCACAAAATCGCCAAGCTGAAAATTATCAAGCTCGTGCCCGGTGTGGATTTTCTGCGGCCGGATGCCCGGAGTGGCGATCACGGCATTACCCTCGAGGAATACACGCCCTTTGGCGTGGTCGGGGCCGTTACCCCCAGCACCCATTCCATCCCCACGCTCAGCGGGAACATTGTCAATATTGTCGGGGCCGGCAACGCGGTGGTGTTCAATGCCCACCCCAGTGCCGCCCGCTGCGCCGCCGTCGCCGTGCGCACCTACAACGAGGCCATTTATCGCGAGACCGGCATCGAAAACATCGCCACCATCGTGGAAAAACCCACGCTGGACAGCTTCGCCGCCATTTGCAAAAACGAATTCATCCGCCTCTTGCTGGTCACCGGCGGACCGATGGTTGTCAAGGCCGCCATGATGACCGGCAAGCGGGCCATCTGCGCCGGTCCGGGCAACCCCCCGGTCTACGTGGATGACACCGCCTGCATGAAGCGCGCTGCCCGCTCCATTATCGACGGCGGGTCCTTTGATAATAATTTGCTCTGCATTGGCGAAAAAGAAGTGTTCGCCCTGGATAAAATTGCCGATTCCTTGATGACGGAAATGGCCGCGCATGGCGGTTACAAATTGAATCCCTCCCAAGTGGAGGCCCTGACCAAGGCCGCGTTCACCTTCAAGCCCGGTGAGGGCGGGGGTTGCTCCCACGCCGCCGTCAACCGCGACTTCATCGGCAAGGACCCCGCTTATCTGGCGCAGGCAATTGGCCTGAAACTGCCCGACGGTGTCCAGATGCTGTTTGGTGAAACCGATGCCAAACATGCCTTTGTGGAAGAGGAACAGATGATGCCCTTCATTCCGATTGTCCGGGTGAAAAACCTGGAGGAAGGCATTGCCCGCTCCTTGGCAGCCGAACACGGCTACAAGCACACCAGCATCATTCATTCGCACGATGTGGAATCCATCACCGCCATGGGCCGCGCCCTGGATACCACGTTGTTCATCAAAAACGGCCCCAGCATGGCTGGTTTGGGTCTGGGTGGCGAAGGCTACCTGAGCTTCTCCATCGCCACTCCGACCGGCGAAGGCGTGAGCAATCCGCGCACCTTCACCCGCGTCCGCCGTTGTGTGATGGTGGATAATTTGCGCATTTATTAAGTTTTAATAATTATTTAATACAGTTAAATTAAAATAAATTATTTAAAATCGCCCGGCCATCGCTCATTTCGCCCCTCCAGGCCGGTTTCAGGGGGCCTCGGTGTCGGTGTCGGTGGTCGCAAAAGTATCGGAATTGGCCGACTTTTAGGATGTTTAACGCTATTTAACAACTTTCATGTTACTCGCCCGAGTTGAAGGCAATGTGGTCGCCACCCGGAAGCATCCCAGCTTCGAGGGCTGGCGCCTCGTGATTTGCCAGCCCATCAACAACGGCGGCGAACCCGAGGGCGTCCCGCAAATCGCCATCGATGCCCACGGTGCCGGCATGCACCAGCGCGTGCTCATTTCCAGCGATGGCGGCGCCGCTCGTACCATGGTCGGCGATCCGCAGAGCCCCGCCCGCTGGTTTGTCATGGGCGTGGTGGATGAAAAAGAGCCGGGGGTGCCCGTATGAAGCTGGGCACCGTCATCGGCCGGGTCATCCTGAGCGTCACCGCTCCCCAGTTGGAAGGGGCGCGCTGGTTGATTGTCTCGCCCTTTACCCGCGAACATTTTCAACAGGGTACCGAAACGCCCCCGGGCATGAGCAAGGACCCCAGCCTGGTGGTTTACGATAATCTTGGCGGCGACCTGGGCCAGACCATTGGCTACATTGAAGGTCGCGAAGCCGCCCAACCCTTTGCCACCCCCCCGCCCATTGACGCGATTAATGCCGCGCTCGTGGACGACATCTTTTACAACCCTTTTAATAAATGAGTACTGTCATCAGCGCCAAAGACATCGAAAACATCGTGGCCCGCGGCGGCGACGTCACCAAACTGCCGGCCGACGCCATCCTTACCCCCTCCGCCAAGGATCTGCTGCGCGACCTGGCCCGGCAGCGGCCCGCCACCCCAGTGTCCGCGCCCGCCGCCGTTCCCGTCATTACCGGCCCGCCTGCGAAGCCCCTGAGTTCCAAAAGCCCCAAGGCCGAGCTCGAGGCGTTGTTCAATTCCCCATACGCCCAGGAATTGAAGGAGCAAATGTGCGAGATGGGCCACCGCCTTTGGAAACGCGCCTATGTGGACGGTAACGGCGGCAACATGGCGATTCGCTTGGGTGAGGACATCGCCCTCTGCACGCCCACTCTCGTCTCCAAGGGCTCCTTGAAACCCTCGGACATTTGCCTCGTGGATTTCGAGGGGAATCAATTATTCGGCTCCAAGAAGCGCACGAGCGAGATATTGATGCATTTGCAGATCATGAAGCGCCAGCCCAAGGCCGTTGCGACCTGCCATTGCCATCCCCCCTACGCCACCGCCTTCGCCGTGGCCGGGATTGCCCCGCCCACCTGCATGCTCCCGGAATATGAAGTGTTCTGCGCCGTCGCCGTCGCCCCCTACCGCACGCCTGGCTCCCCGGAAATGGGCCAGCTCGTCGCGGATCTGGTGGACAAATACAACACCATCTTGATGGCCAACCACGGCGTCGTCACGTGGAGCCATAACAACATCGAGGAAGCGTACTGGCGGATGGAGATCATCGAGGCCTACTGCCGCACCATCGTCGTGGCCTCTCAATTGGGCCGTCCGGCCAACACCTTCACCGGCCCCCAGATGCAGGAACTGCTCAAGATCAAGCAGAGCCTCGGCTTTGTCGATCCGCGCTATGGCATGAAAGAGTGCGAACTCTGCGACAGCAGCGACTGGCGCCCCGGCGTGGCCTGCGCCGTGCCTCCGGCCCCCGAAGCCCCGGTCGTGGGGCTGGATGCTGAAGCCGAAGCCGCCGTCAAAGCCATCACCGACCAGATTCTCGCTCAGCTAAAGTAACCGGCCATCACGCTGCTAGCGTATTCCCTTGCGCCGGTCAGTTCGGGTGGCCTTTAGCCACCCGGTTTTATGCTTGCTCATGTTGGGTGGTCCACGCCCGGCTAAGGTTTGATCCGGCCTTTATCTTGCTTGGCCGGATTTAGATTTCTCTGTGCCTGCGCATCCGCTGAATCTAGTTGCACCGCTTATTGGCATGGCGCAATCCCCTCATCCCGCCGTTCCCTAGTGGCCAGCTCCACCCCAAACCTGCAAATTCATTCGGAAAACAATGTCGGGAAAATATATTTGCGGTATAAAATCACTTCGGTTTATGAAATCCCTTATTTGTTCCGTGAGTCTGCTCCTCGCTGCGCTTTTTTTATCCGTACCCAAGCCCGCTGCCGCTGCCACTGTGTCCAACCCCGGGGGCGAACTATTTGCCACCTACCTGACAAATTTTTATGTGCTGCAAGGTACCAATGGCTGGTTCAAAAAGACCCAGACCAATGGCGTGGCGGATTTTTGGGAGCTGGCTGAGGAAATTGAAACGGTGATTGATGCGCATGAGGCTTCCTGCCCGGGTGCCGGCACCCCTTTGATTAGTCAACTCCTCGATGGCTTCATTACGAAAAATGGCACCAATTGGTCGGATAATATCTATAATGACGATTGCATGTGGGCTAGTATCGCCTTCTCCCGGGGCTATCTGAACACGGGCAATGAACGCTACCGCACCATCGCCCGTTGGAATTTTGACATGGTCTATGCCCGGGCTTGGGACAATGTTCTCGGCGGTGGCTTTTATTGGAGCACCGCTAACGCTTCGAAAAACGCTTGTGTCAATGGCCCTGCTGGCATTGCGGCCACCTTGCTCGCCCAGATTTGCCGTGACCCCGCTTACCGGGTCAAAGCCGTGGGGTTTTACGATTGGGAGCACGCTCACTTGTTTAACCCAACCAACGGTGCCGTCGCTGACAGCCAGGACACCAACGGCAACCTTCATAGTTGGGCCTCCACCTACAATCAGGGCACCTTTATTGGCTTAGCCAATTTTCTGGGCCAGACCAAGGATGCGGCCCTTGCCGCCGATTTTACTCGGGACCAACTGACCCGCCGGGGTTTGCTCCAGCAATATGGCGTCGCGGGCAACAATTCCGGATTCAATTCAATTTTCTTGAGGTGGATGGTCCGTTTTATTCACGAACGGGGTCTGGAAATCCGGTGCCTCTCCTGGTTGCAGGATAACGCCGATGCCGCCTGGCTGGTTCGCCGCCCATCCGATGGCTTGTCATGGTGTCAATGGTTGCGGCCAACTTCGCGCAAGCGGGTCCTGTATTCCTGGGATTGCGCACCTTCGCTCGAAGCAGTGGTTCTTCTGGGCGTGACTCCCGGCAACCTTGCAAAAACAAGCGCCAATACTTCAAATTTATTGACCATGCCCCCGGTCAAATAAATACCGATTATTCTCCATCCTCAAATCATCCCCATTAAGAGCTCGACCACCCTTACCGCGTCGATAAACACGGGACAACTTTAATGCCCCCTAAATCGACACAATTTCATCAAGTTTTCCCTCGGTGTTTAACATTTTGCCTAACAAAATGTCTAGCACTCGTAGATTCCAGCGGGTCGACCGAGGTATTCAGTACCACGTCCGTTCCGGTGAACTTTGGTTTGTCGGACGGCAGGGTGGCTGGGCACTATGGCAGTGGTTGCGGACCCCGAACCTTCAGGTCACCCGCGCCAAGGCAGTTATGATCCGCTCCAACTCCAGCGGCAACACGCCCATCTTTCTCGTTGTGTACGGGAAGTCGCAGCCCTCGGTTGCCTCAGTTGCGGCGGCCGTCCCCGATCAACCGTTGCCCCGTGTCCGGGAGTTGTCGATCCCCGTCGACGGTCCGATCTCTCCCGCTCAGCCGACATCAGTCCGACCACCTGCTCGGGCTGGTCCAGTTTCCACCTTGGAACCTCCGCCACCCACCCACGCCCAAAACCAAACGGATCGCCTTGCTTCATTGTCCCGTCTTTTAACCCGTTAACCCATGTCCACTTTTGCTCGCACACACAATTCCACTTTTGAAAACTACACGGCAATCCGTGCCCAATTTCATGCGCTGGGCTATTCCAGTTGGAAGAATCCGAACTGGGCACCGAGCGCATCGGTGCGGGTGACCGACGAGCGCTATTGTTTGTTTTGAGTTTGGGGAGGGCGGAGTAGGGGCACTGCGCCGGTTGGTCGAGGAGGCGAACGCCGTGGGCCGCCTGGCCGGCGAAGCTCTGGAGTGATGCCACTTAGCCGCCGCCGGAGTTGATCAGCGCCCAAGCTGCCTGGCCGCCTGTGACGAATACCTCATGAGCTTCGGCAACCAGTACGATTCCCTGACCTTAGCCGGAACGATTCAGTTGAAGGCACAAAATTGAAGGTTTTTTGTTTCAAGCTTGCAGGGAAGCAACTGCATTGCAGTTGGGAAAAGCTGTGAGTTTGGTCAAAATTTCGCACCACCAGGATCTAAAGTTT
>CAIQWB010000055.1 GCA_903875465.1 uncultured Verrucomicrobia subdivision 3 bacterium | reverse complement strand
TGATTTTCCCGGCGATTTTGACGACTTGATCCGGGGTTTTACCGGCGCCGTAAATGACTTCTGGAAACCCGGTGCGGAGCGCCCGGTGGGTGTCCACTTGGGCAAACCCGAGGCTGGCGACCGGGGCGGCCTGAAATGCCTGCAATACCTGCGTGCGCGGGACTTGGCCGGCGCGCCAGGCCTCGAGCAGGCGGATGGCTTCAGTTGTTGTCACGGGGCCAGCATAGGAAGGAACGGGCGTCACGGTCACGGCAAATCCGCCGCCGACGGAGCCCGGCGCCGTCAGAATAACTTGACTGGCCCGGGATTCGCTGTCGCCCAAGCGGTCGGACGCTGATATGGCGAAATATCCAAACTCCAATCACCAAACTCCAAAGAAACTCCAACATTCAAACTTCAAGGTGCTTTTCGCCCACTGTCCGCAACTTCGGGGGGGGCCCAACTGAATGGGCTTCCCCCCGGATAGTGGACAGCGGCGACAAGCAACATGGATGTTTTAGTTTAATTGTTTTTCAAAGTCCACAGGGGATTGGAAGCCGAGCGAGCTGTGGAGCCTCGTGCGGTTGTAAAAGACTTCGATCCATTCGAAGATGGCCTGACGGGCCTGGTCCCGGGTTAGGAATTGGCAGCGGTAAACCAACTCGTGCTTAAGCGTGCTCCAGAAGGACTCCATGGCGGCATTATCGTAACAATTGCCCTTGCGGCTCATACTGGCCACGATTCCGTGGTCGACCAGTTGCCGCCGATAATCCGCGCTGGCGAACTGCACGCCACGATCCGAATGATGCAGCAAGCCTGCAGGCGGACGGCGGTGTTTGAGCGCCATCAGCAGGGCCGTCAGCGGCAGCACTGTGGCCAGGCTTTCCCCCATGGCCCAGCCCACAATCCGGCGGCTATATAAATCTAGGAGGCCGGCCACATAAAGCCAGCCTTCCCCGGTGGGCACATAGGTGATATCCGTCAGCCAAACTTGATCCGGCGCGGTGCACACCGGTTGTTGAGCCAGGCGATTGGGGGCAATCGGCAGATCATGGCGGCTGTCGGTGGTTACCACCCGCCAGCGTTTGGGCGGGCGGCCTTGCAGGCCCGCCGCCCGCATCAACCGCTCGACTTGCTTGTGGTTGCAGGTATGCCCGGCCGCGCGCAAGGCGCGTGTCACGCGCGGGCTGCCATAGGTTTGTCGGCTCTGTACAAAGACCCGCCGGACTTCCGGCAGCAATTGCGCCCGGGCCTGGGCGCGCGGCCCGGGCACCCGCTGGCACCACTGATAATACCCACTCCGCGAAACCCCCAACAACTGGCAAAGGGTCTGCACCGGATGGTCCGCCGCCAGTTGCTGGATCATGGCATACCTTTCTGCAGCGGGTCCTGTGAGAGTATGCCCAGGGATTTTTTTAGGATTTCGCGCTCCTGTCGCACCGTGGCCAGCTCCTGTTTAAGGCGCAGGTTCTCTTGCTCCAAAATGGCGTAATTGACCCGCAACCCTTTGGGTTTGGCCGCTTCCGGGTGATCGCCATTCTGCAGCGCTTCCTTTTTCCATTGCGCCAGCGAGGTGCCCGTCACCCCCAGTTCACGCCCCAACCCTTCCGCCGTCTTGCCGCTGGTCAACAGTAGCCGTACGGCCTCCTCTTTAAACTCTTTACTGAACCGTTTGTGGTATTTGCTCATAGGTTTTACTTTCTATCAGCTTTATCCCGCTGTCCACTATCCGGGGGGAAGCCCAAAGATCGAATGGATGGTGGTTTGGAACAGCTGGCTCGGAAGTTTCATTCAAAGCCCAGGCATCAGCCTGGCTCGGCGGATACTTTACCTGCGCCACACTGGGAGCTTGGGGCTTGAAGTTTCTCTGAACTTTGGATTTTGGATTTTGAAGTTTCACGATTGTGTCAACGCATTCGACTGCTTCACAAACTCGTCGCCTTGCCATTCGGCGTCGCTGGTGAGCGCCTGGGC
>CAIQWB010000054.1 GCA_903875465.1 uncultured Verrucomicrobia subdivision 3 bacterium | reverse complement strand
CCTTAGCCGGAACCATGCAATAGAAATGCAGCGTTTGCTTGGTCTTTTTGTTCAAGGACTTCGTCGTGAACCGCTTCCAGATCCATAGTGGATATGCTACGCGTTTCACTCCTCGCCTTGTACAAAAATCCACAGCGCAACCACTTGCCTTTCGATTGCATGGATCCGGCTCAGATGAGTGTTGTTTTGATGGGTAGAGAAAGCATGGAGCGGGCTTTCAGCCCTTTTGCCCAAGCGGTGTGGGTACCTGGGGCGTTGCCCCAGGCTGGTTTGGTGCCGCGCCGTTGGCGCTAGGAAGACGGCGAGGGTCGCTACATTTTTTGGTGGTCAATAGAGAAGCCATGGAGCGGGCTTTCAGTCCATTTGCCCAAGCGGTGTGGGTACCTGGGGCGTTGGCGCAGGCGGGTTTGGTGCCGCGCCGTTGGGGCGCGGAAGACGGCGGGTTTTTAAGCTCGGGCCCATTTTAATAACAGTTCACTTGGAAGTTCCGGAGGGCGCCGTTGAACTGGCCGAGGTTCAGGAGGACGCTGGCTTTGGGCTGCCAGGTTTTGAAGTCGCTGGAGGGCAGGGCGATCACGGGGCTGCCGTCCACATAGATCACGTAACCCCAGGTGTCCAGTTGCATGGAGTAGTCGTGCCATTTGTTCGGGGTGAGGTACTGGGCCAGCACGGTGTTGGTGGCCACGGTGGCCTGGTTGCAACCGCGCACAATGGGGGTGGTGGACCATTTGTCCTGATAGAATTCCAGGTAGCAGTTCCAGGCTTGATAACAGCTCACGATGAAGGCGTTGCCCACGCTGTAGCTGTCGTAGCTGGTGACGTAGATGCTGGTGGAAAACACCAGGCCGTGCCAGTTGGTGTTGCGGGTGAGGACGCCGACGTTGGTGGCCAGGGAACTGTTGTTGAAGCTGAGCAGGTAACCATTGCCGGAAATCATGTTGGTCAATTGGAGGGCGGGGAGGTTGGTGTTGACCGCCTGAGCTGTCCGGCTGTTGGTGGCGTCATTAAACAACCAAGTGTCAATGTTGGTGGCGCTGTTGAAGGCGGCGAGCACATTGGTGGGAATGGCCAGGCTGGGGGCGTTGGTCAGGGCCGGCGGGGTGGTGTAAAACGGAATGGAGGTGCCAGTGATGGTGTTGGTGCTCGTGGTGGTCACGGCATTGGTGGCGGGCGGGGTATTGGTGACCGCAAGGTTATTCGTGACGGTGTAATTGGTCCGGATGAGGGTGACTTGGGCGCAGCCGGGATACGCGACATTGAAGTTCTGGGGAATCAAGGTGAGTTGCAGCGTTTTGGTGGAGTAATCACCCAGGGGTTGTTTGGCACCGACTTTAATATCCAGGAAGCTGGTGCCAGCGGGCAGGGTAAAGGTGGCCTGGTAGTTGCCGTAATTGTTGCCGAGCCAGGCATAATCGACGCCATTGATGGCCCCGCTGATATTTAGATTCACGGTGAGGGCATCGCTGGTGTTGTCCCGGCTGAGGCGGATGAGACCGCTCTGGCCGTTGTAGACGCTGATATTGGTAATGGTGGTGAGGCTGACGGTCTCCCAATTGGGGTTGGCGGGGGCGGTGGCCGGGAAGCTGTTGGTGGCGAACAACCGGCGGCCGTCGGGCAGGAGGAATTCGGTTTCGATCCATTGGTCGCCGGTGCGCAGGACTTGGTGCTGGTACGTGGCGTTGGTACCGAGCGGATTGCCGTAGCTTTCCCAGAGGGTTTCCGCCCCGGTGAAGTCCACGCTGCTTTGGAGGGTGCATTGGCTGCCGGTGCCGGTCGGAGTGGTGACAATGACATTGTTGGTGGGAACCCAAGGCTGGGTGGCATAAGCCGTCTGGCCCATGAGGAAGGCGCTGACGGCCACGGCCCGGGCTTCATCCATGCCGGTTTGTTCGGTGAGGGAATTGGGGGCGTCACCGCCGCGATCGTACATGGGGCAGCCGGTAATGTCGCTGCTGTCCCAGGGCCAGCTCAAATGTTCCAGCGAGGGATAGCCCGACACGGGAACGAAACCGCTTTGAATATTGCCAATGATCAAGCCGGTGGGGGCCACCTGGCGTTTGTCATTTTGCGCATACTGGCTCTCGATGTTTTTATAGCGGAGACCGCCGAGGCCATTGATATAGGATTGGTTGAGCGGATTACAGCCGGCTTCAAAGGCGAGGTTGCTGACGAGGGCGGCCTGCCAGGTGGGATTGTTTTGGAGGAGCAAACCCACGGCGATGTCGAAGGCCTGGTCGCTGGAGAAGAACCAGCCCGAGGCATTCATATGCTTGGATTCCCAGGGGAAACTGCTGCCATAAGCGGACTGGCTGGCGAAACCGGTTTCAGTGGCGGTCCAGTTGGTGATTTCGGCATTGCACAGGGCGAGGTAGGAGGGGTCGAGCGTGCCGGCGGGAACCCGGCCGATTTTTTCGGCAAAAGCGTAACTGCGCACCGCCCGGCCATAACCTTCATCCATATGGAGCCAGGTCCAATGGGCGGTGGCGGGGGAGCCCGGGGTGAATTCATTTTTGAGCAGGTAATGGAAATAGGGGTTGGCGGTGGCGAGGAACAGTTCGCAATAAGCCCAGGAAAGATTGTCCTCCTGGCCGTAATAAGACTGCCCCATGTGCTGGCTGGCCCCGGCCTGGCCGTAGGTGGCAAAGGCATTGGTGAGAAAACCATAACCCTTGAGGGCCAGGGCGAGGTAATTGGTGGTCGCAGCGGGATAATATTGCCGCATGGCGGGGGAAGAGGCGGCCTGGGCCAGAATGGCCACGGCGGCGGCGGTGGCGGTGGTGGTTTTGGGGTAGACGACCTGGTTATCGCCATTTTCGGGCAGGCTATCCACTTCGTACTGCCGGTTTTCGGGGTAGACAATGCTGTAGAAGCCGCCATCGGCATCCTGGAGTTTGGCGATGTAGTCGATTTCCCATTTGGCTTCCTGCAAGAGGTCGGGAATGCCATCGCCACTCTCGGGGGTGCCGAGGTTGTCCAGCGTATTCACCCCGGGAAAGGTATCCACGGCAAACAGCAAGGTATTGGCGAGGGTGGCACAATTCGGAGTGTATTTGCTGTAGTCCCCGGCATCATGGTGACCGCCGGTGGTGTCCACCGGACCGGGGTTGAGGTAGGGGTAGAGGGCGGTGGCCAGATTGGTCATGTGGACTTCGTTGGTGTAATAATTCACATTGCCATTCAAATAATTGAGAATGGCGGCCACCACCGGCAGGTTGGTGGTGGGGATGGCCGAGGGGCGCGCGTGACAAATATCATGGCTGAAGCGGGTGTAGGGCAGGCCCACGGCCTCGCCACAACGCTGGTTGAGCAGGCCCAATTCATAGGTGCGGGTGAGCAGGGCGCCGAATTCATCCCCAATCCGAAACGGGGCGCTGAGCCCCATGCCGGGAACTTGGAGTTGGTAAACCCCGCGGTTGGTCAGGGTCGTTAAATCGGCGGCCCAGACGTTTTGATAGTTGGCGGCCACGAAGCCGATGTCCCGCCGCAAGGCCAGGTTGCCGGTGTAAACCGCGTTGCCATTGGTGTCCAGCACCGCGAAGTTGGTGGCGGCGATGGGCATTTCGCCCAAGGTGCCCAGCAGGCAGCCGACCATGGCTTGCTTGGGCAGGGTGGCCGGATAACCGGCGGCGCTGACATGCAAGGCCGGATTGATGCGGGCAGGACTGAACTGGGTGGCCACGTTCGTTTGCCAGTAACCTGGCAGGTTGATCGTCACGGCCACGGAACTGGTTTCGCTGATGGCGGTGTCGGTTACCAGATAAAAGCTATGGCGGAGGCGGAGATCCCAGGCGTTCTGGACCGCATAACTGGGCCGGCGCTCGTATCCGGCGGCAACACAGTTGACGGCCTGGCCATCGACGGTGATTTGGTAGGAGCCACTATTCGTGATCGCGGCGAGATAATTGGTGAGAGTATCGACAGTCCCATTCGTCCAACTGGTGAATGCATCCACTTCAATCACTTGCGGGGCGAGCAGCTGGAGGGTGGTGCTGCCGGGCTGGGCTGCGGTGAAGGGGGTTCCCCAACTGGTGGCCACCAGGCTGAAGGCACCGATGACGAGGGCAAGAAAGCTGGTAGTTTTCATAAGCGTTTATTTAGGTCAACGGCGCTGATTATTTTGCATTTCCCAAGGGCGGCTGGCCCGGCACCAATCCACCCATTTTTGCTACCGCATCCACCTCAACCTCCACCACTTTGGAACGGGGCGCAAACGCAAAGCCCCAATTGCCCTATCTTAGCCGCGCGGCAGAAACGTATATCATGAATTTGGCGAGTTTTTAACCAACTTTGGTGGTTCGCCAAACGGGGGTGGGGGGCCGCGTCCGGCGTCTGAGGGCGGTTGTGGTCATTGCATGCCACATGCTTCCGGAGCGGGTTCCTGCGAAGCTCGGGCAATGCAGCAAAACCCTCCAGCAGGCCCCTTTCCGCCCAGGCAAGGAGGGCGAAGGGCAACGACGGCCGGGTGCGCAGGCGGGGATGGCAGGTACTGCGGGGCTGGATTTGGTTGATATGCCTGGGCTGGACCGCTGCCATTGGGGCCAGCAGTCCTCATCGGTGGCGCTCGACCACGAACGGGGCCGGCTGGCAATTGATTACCAATGGTCTGACGGTTAACGCGTTTGTGGATGCTAAGGCTGTGAGTGGGCAAACGAATGATTATGAAGTGGCGGCGGCAAACAGTATGGGGACCAGCCCGGTCTCCAGCCCGGTGGCGGTCCTGCTTACCAACCCGGTTTTGTCCTGGGGTGGGATGGCGGGCAACGTTCTGACGCTTCGCTGGCCGGCTTGGGCGAGCGGTTGGGCTTTGTATTATGCGACCAATTTGGTGGCTCCGATCCGATGGTTACCGTCGGACAATTTGGTCGTCAGCAAAGCCGGGCAATTGCAGGTCTCGATGCCCATAACCTCTGATAATCGCTTTTTCTGACTGGCCTATCCCTTAGTCGGGGGGCGGCAGTCTGCGCTTTACCCAAAGGCATAGTGGGTTAGGATGCATCCTACGTTGAAGCAAAGAATATTCAGCTTACTGCTTTTAGGCTGGCTGGGCTGGATTCAGGGGGATCCGGCCCGGGGGTCCGGTTTTGATCTGGCGGAGACGGCGGCGACGCTGCGCCTCTGGCATGCGGTGGACGGGCTGCCGTCCGAATCCGTGACGGCCATCCTGCAAACGCGAGAGGGCTTTCTCTGGGTGGGCACCCGCGCGGGCCTGGCACGGTTTGACGGGGTGAAATTCACCGGGGTGAAGCTGTTGGAGGCCGCCACGAACAACCCGGTGCAGGTGACGGCCTTGTGTGAGGGGAGTGATGGCACCTTGTGGATTGGCAGCCAGCAGGACGGGTTGTTCCGCCTGGCCGCCGGTAAAATATTGAGTTATTCCCGGGCTCAGGGTTTGCTGGATGCGGGGGTGACCAGTCTGGCGGCGAGTCAGAATGGCAATGTGTGGGTGGGCACCAAGTCTGGACTGAACCGCTGGACGGGGGCGGCATTCCAAGCGTTCACGCGGCGGGACGGCCTGACGGACGCGTTTGTTTCCGGGGTGAATGTGGCGCGCTCGGGCACGGTCTGGATCACCACGCGGGCCGGGATGTGCCGGTATGTGGACGGCCATATCACCCCCTATGAATTACAAACGGACAGCCAGGGGCGCCGGCCGGAATACCTGGGGGTGTATGAGGACCGGCGCGGGAACTTTTGGGCGTTTGGCGACACCTATCTCATTAATCTGGCTGAGGGCAAGCGCTTTAATTACTTCCGCAGTTCCGAATCGGCTTCCATCCGCATCTGGAGTTTGTGTGAGGGCCAGGACGGGCGGCTCTGGATTGGCACCAGCGGCCGGGGCTTGTTTTGTTTTGAGGGCAATAGTTTCCAGCCGGTGATTCTGGGGGAAAATCGCTGGTCGTATGATGTCCGGGCGATTTGTGAGGACCATGAGGGTAATTTGTGGCTGGGGACTTCTGGCGGGGGGCTGGTGCAGTTGCGTCCGCAATCCATGCAAGTATTGCCGGCGGGGCAGGGGTTGCCGGCAGAGGGGCCCACGGCCCTGGCGCAGGATGACCATGGCCGGATTTATGTGGGGCTGCCGCGCAGGGGTTTGTATGCCAGCGCGTCCGGGAGGTTTGACCGGGTGGGGGCCGGGCTCACGGGACAGAGTTTTATTACGTCCGTATGCGCTGCGCGGGATGGCACGGTCTGGGCGGGCACATTGGGGGATGGCCTGCATGGATGGCTCGACCGGCGGGAAATGCACCTGACCACGGCCAATGGCCTGGCGGACAATGCCGTGCTGGCGGTGTGTGCGGACCGGCAGGGGGCGGTGTGGGCCAGTACCCGGGGCGGCACGGTGCAGCGTTTTGACCGCCAGGGCTTGGTGGGATTTGATGCGCGGCAGGGCTGGCCGGGGACAACGGTGACGGCGCTGCTCCCGGCGGCGGCGGGCGGGGTCTGGATGGGGACGCAGGATGGCCAACTCTGGCGGGAGGAGAAGGGGGTGTGCACCAACGTCGCAACGACCTTGACCGGGGGGCATTATCCGGTGCTGGCGCTGGCGGAGGGGAAGGGGAACCGGTTGTGGCTGGGGACGGCCGGGGGAGGTCTGGCCGGTCTGACCGCCGGGGGCATGGTGGTGTGGAATACCCACAATGGTTTGCCGGCCGACGTGGTGGCCGGGGTGGCGGAGGATCCGGCGAGAAATTTATGGCTGGCCACGAGCGCGGGGATTTATCGGATTAACCATAATGATTTGCGCCAGGCAGGGGAGCATCCCGGGACGGCACCGGCCGCGAAATTAATGTCCGATGCGCGGGTGCGGGCGGTGGCCGGGGACATTTTGGGCGGAGCCTGCGCGGTGCTGGCACCGGACGGGGAGTTGTGGTTTGCCACCGCGGAAGGGGTGTTTAACGTGAACACCCGCCAGTCGGAATTTGTGCCGACGGTATTTCCGGTTTATCTGGAAAGTGTCGCGGCGAATGGCCAGCCGGCCGTTTCATTATTGCAAGGCGCTTGGTGGTCCCCGGGCCCGGGTGCCCCGGCCCGGTTTGTGACCCCGGAGCAAATCAATTCGCTGGAGTTTCATTTCACGGCCCTCAGTTATGTGGCACCGGAGGATATTCAATTCCGGCACAAACTGGAGGGGTCAGACCCGGATTGGGTAAGCGACGGCGAGGCGCGGTCCGTGCGTTATGGCCGGGTGCCCTCCGGGAAGTATCGCCTGCGGGTGGCGGCCCGCACGGCCGGAGGCGGGTGGCAGGAGGCGGGCGATTCCCTGGCATTGGTGGTGCCCACGCCGCTGTATTACCAGACTTGGGCGCTGGGCCTTTACGGGCTCGCGGCGGTGGGTTTGGTGGCGGGCATTGTGCGGGTGGTTTCCCACCGGCGCCTGCGCTTCACGCTGGCACGTTTGGAACAGCAACAATCACTGGAGCGGGAGCGCCTGCGCATCGCCCGGGATTTACATGATGAGATGGGCTCAAAACTGACCAAGATTTCTTTTTTAAGCGAACATGCGCAGGTGGAGGCGCAGGCGGCGGGGCCATTGGCGGACAAGATTGAATCGATCGCGCGAACCTCGCGGGATCTGCTCAAAACCATGGATGAGATTGTGTGGGTGGTGAATCCGCACAATGACACGCTGGAAAACCTGGCCAGCTATCTGAGTTATTACGCGGTGGAATATTTTCAGAACACCAGTCTGGAGTGTGAATTGCGGCTGCCGAGTGAGATACCACATTTTGCATTATCCTCGGAATTACGGCATCATTTGTTTTTAACCTTTGAGGAAGCCTTGAATAACGTGCTCAAACATTCGGCCGCGACCCAGGTCATTGTGGAAATGAAAGTGGCGGGACGGGAGTTTGAATTGAGCATCCAGGACAATGGGCGGGGTTTTACCCTGCCGGGGGCGGCTCCGGGGGCGCCGGCCCGGCCCGGCGGGCGGGGCGGGAATGGGCTGAAAAACATGGGCCAGCGCCTGGCGGCGCTCGGCGGCCATTGCCGGGTCACGAGCCAGCCGGGCGCGGGGACGACGGTCACGCTCCAACTGCGGCTGAATCCGAAACCGTGAGGTGAACCATGAAAAAAATTATTACCGTAGCGATTGTGGACGACGAGGCGGATTTGCGCGAGCACATCGCTGGCTATCTGGCGGCGGCGGGCAACATCCGCTGCGTGAGTGCCTATGCCAGTGCGGAAGAGGCGCTCCGGCATTTGCCCGAGGACAAGCCAGATGTCATTTTGATGGACATCAACCTGGGGGAAATGGACGGCATTGAATGTGTCCGCCGGCTCACCGTGTTGATGCCCACGGCCCTGGTGCTGATGTTGACGGTGTTTGAGGATACGGATCAGATTTTCCGGGCGCTGACCGCCGGGGCGAGCGGGTTTTTATTGAAACGACAGTCCCCGAAGAAATTGCTGGAGGCGATTGAGGAGGTCTGTGCCGGGGGGTCGCCCATGTCCACGCCCATCGCCCGCAAAGTGGTGCAGTCCTTCAAGGCCGCGCCGGTGCGCGGGGACGAGGCCACCGACTTGTCCGAACGGGAGCGGGCGGTGCTGGACGGGCTGGCGGCGGGGCTGGCTTACAAACAAATTGCGGCTCAGTTGGGGATCAGCATTCACACGGTGCGAAATTACATCCGCCGGATCTATGAAAAGCTGCATGTGTGTTCGCGCACGGAGGCGGTGGCCAAATTTTTAAAAAAATGAAACAGCTTTCCGGCCGCCGCACCGTCCGGCAAAGGTGGTGGATCATCGCGTGCCTGCTGCTGGGCTGGCGCACGGCTGGCTGGGCGGCCGACCCAGGGGAGTGGCATCCCGGCAAGGCACCATTGATGACGCGCTGGGCGGCGGATGTGAGCCCCACCAATGCCCTGCCGGAATATCCCCGGCCGCAATTGGTCCGGCCGGACTGGTTGAACCTGAACGGGCTTTGGGATTACGCGATCACAGCGGAGACGGCGGAGCAACCCGGCGGGTATCAGGGCCGGATATTGGTGCCGTTTCCGGTGGAATCGGCACTTTCGGGCGTGATGACGAATTTGGATGAGCATGGCAAGTTGTGGTATCACCGGGAATTTGCCGTGCCGGCGGCCTGGCGCGGCCGGCGGGTGCGCCTGCATTTTGGGGCGGTGGACTGGGCGTGCTCGGTGTGGGTGAATGGCCGGGCCATCGGGCGGCATCAGGGGGGGTATGACACGTTCACATTTGACATTACCGACGCGCTGGGCTGGCAGGGCGCGGAGCAACTTTCGGTGTGCGTGATTGATCCCACGGAAAGCGACCAGCCGCGCGGCAAGCAATCGCGCAAGCCGGAGGGAATTTTTTACACGTCCACCTCCGGTATTTGGCGGACGGTGTGGCTGGAGCCCGTGCCGGACGTGTGCATTGACCGCTTGAAACTGGTGCCGGACGTGGATGCCGGCACCTTGCGGCTGCGGGTGGCGGTGAACAGTTTTTCCGACGCGTTCCAGGTGCGGGCGGTGGCCGCCAGCGGGGGCCAGGAGGCGGGCCGCATTAGCGGGCTGGCCAATGCGGAGCTGGCACTCTCACTGACCAATGCCCATTTATGGACGCCGGCGGATCCGTTTTTATACGATTTGCAGGTCACTTTGCTCAAAGATGGCCGGGTGGTCGAGGTGGTGAACAGTTATTTCGGCATGCGCAAGATTGAGCGGCGCAAGGATGACCAGGGTTTCATGCGACTGGCGCTGAATGATCAGTTCATTTTTCAGAGCGGCACGCTGGACCAGGGGTTCTGGCCGGACGGCATTTATACCGCGCCGACAGATGCGGCGTTGCGGTCGGACATTGAGTTTTTAAAAAGCGCCGGGTTCAACCTGACGCGCAAGCATGTGAAGGTGGAGCCGGACCGCTGGTATTACTGGTGTGACAAACTGGGGCTGCTGGTGTGGCAGGACATGCCCAGTGGCAACAATTCCACGGCGGCGGGCCAGCGGGAATTTGAAAACGAGTTGCTGCGCATGGTGGATGATTTGGAAAACCACCCGGCCATCATCATGTGGGTGCTGTTTAACGAAGGTTGGGGCCAGTATGACACGGAGGCACTGACCCAGTGGCTCAAGGAGCGGGATCCCTCACGCCTGGTGGATGATGCCAGTGGCTGGACCGACATGCATGCGGGTGATTTGATCGACATGCATAATTATCCGGGGCCGGACGCGCCCGCAGGTGAACCGCAGCGGGCGTCGGTGCTGGGGGAGTTTGGCGGCTTGGGGTTGGTGGTGCCAGAGCATTCATGGTCCGCGCACTGCTGGGGTTATGTGATGTTGCCAGAGGCCCAGGAACTGGCTGCCCAATACAAGGATTTATTCAAGCAGGTCTGGCGGTTGCATGCGTTGCGGGGTTTGAGTGCCGCGGTTTACACCCAAACGGCCGATGTGGAAACCGAGTGCAATGGTTTGCAAACCTACGATCGCGCGGTGGCGAAAATTAACCCGGCCGTGCTCAGGGCGGCGAACCGGGTGGACTATTCGGCCATTCCCATGAAAACCGTCCTGCCGGATGGTTTATCCGGCGGGGTGAGCTGGAAATACGCCACGGAAAAACCCGCCGCTGACTGGACGAGCCCTCAATTTGTGGCGGTGGCATGGAAGGATGGCATCGGGGGGTTTGGCAGCGCGGGTACACCGGGCATTGGGCTCAACTCCAAGTGGGACACAGCGGATATCTGGCTGCGCCGAGAATTTGTGCTGGCACCGGCGGATCTGGCCGGCCTCAAGCTGCGGGTTTTTCATGACGAGGAGGTGGAGGTTTATCTGAATGGCGTGCTGGCCTTGCGTCGGAGCGGCTTTAGCACCAATTACGATGACTTTGAAATCGCCGAAGCGGCCATGGCCAGCTTGCGGGCGGGCACCAATACCATCGCCGTTCACTGCCATAATTCCACGGGCGGGCAGGGGGTGGACGTGGGGATGCTAGTGCCGGTGGCGGGCTTACCGGTACTCAAGTAACCGGGGGAGGACCCAGCCGCCGGGGCCACGGCAGGAAACCGGGGACGGCGGTCCATGGTGCAAAAACCCGGCCGGACCAATGCGTGGCCACTTTATGCCACATGACCGGCGGTGCGTTTGCGCTTACCTTTGCACGCGTTCCTTGAATTAACCAGCCAATGGGTTTTGCCTCGTCACGACCGGCTGACTGGTTTAGATTAAACTGAACTCAAACCCAATTTTGCGAACCATGATGAAGCCTGTGTCACCATTGTTGTCCGGCCCGGCCACCCGCCGGCGCCCGGGCGGATCCGGCGGAGCATTTACCCTGATAGAACTGCTGGTCGTGATTGCCATTATCGCCATCCTGGCCGCCATGTTGCTGCCCGCCCTGGCCCGGGCGAAGCAGAAGGCCAGGCAAACCGCCTGCATCAGCAACATGCGGGAAATCGGCCTGGGGCTAGTGATGTATACAGACAATTTCAATCAATTTCCCGGGGATTACCGGACGGGCAACCATACTTATGTCTGGCAGCCCCGGCTGTTGAGCACGATGGGCAACAATCGAAATGCGTTTTCCTGCCCGGCCGCCCTGCCGCAAAGTTTTTGGGACACCAATGTGAACAACACTCTGCGCATGGTGGTGGGCGAGGATGGAAAACCGGATGCCTACGGCATCGCCTCCGGTGAAACCGATAACAATGGCACGCGTTTTTCGCTGGGTTACAATGATTGGGGCTTGAGCCTGGGGGCCAGTCCGCAACTGGGTCTGGGCGGGGATATTGACGGGCCCTATACCAAAGGGACGGTGAAATCGACGATGGTCATTCATCCATCGGATATGATCGCGATTGGGGATTGTCGGTCGGATGCCCCGGCTGGCACGGTTAATTTTAATGCCAACCTGGATCCCACCTCGGGCAGCGCCCAGCACACGGAGATGCCGTGCAACCGGCATAACAAACACACGGACCTGCTCTTTTGCGACGGCCATGTGGACGCACCCTTGCGCAATGACGTTATCAATGCCACCCGCATGGATTGGCGCGCCCGCTGGAACAATGACAATAATCCCCACCCGGAAATTGGCAATTGGTCCTCCCTCAATATCAATGGCGTTGAACAATAACCGAGCCATTTTGCCGAGTTAACCCGACTGATTTTTAAAAATGAATCCGCCCTATTTGATCAAACATCGTTTTTTACAACCGCTTAAAACCTGGTCCTGGGTGACGCTGGCCCTGGCTGGTTTGACTGGCCCGGTTCACGCTGAGACGCTCCGCCCGCCCGCGGTGCCACTGGTCACGTTTGACCCCTATTTAAGCATCTGGTCCGAAGCCGACCAGCTAACCGACAAAAATACCCAGCACTGGACCCATCGCGAGCATGCCCTGGCCAGTTTGATTCGCATCGACGGCAAGGTTTTCCGGCTGATGGGGGCGGATCCGGTCGAATTGCCGGCCTTTACGCAAGTGGGTTTGCAAGTGTTCCCCACACGGAGCATCTACGAATTTGAGGGGTCCGGGGTCCATGTCACCCTGACGTTTATGACGGCCGCCCTGCCGCATGACCTCGACATTTTTTCGCGGCCCTTGAGCTATCTGACCTGGGACGTGAAGTCCGTGGATGGCGCCACCCATGCCGTGTCGCTTTACGACAGCACCAGTTCCGAACTGGTGGTTAATGAACCAGGGGAGCACGTGGAGTGGGCGCGGGCGCGGGCCGGCACATTGACCACGCTGCGGGTGGGCACAGCGGCCCAGCCGGTGCTGGGTTCGTCTGGTGATGATCATCGCATCAACTGGGGTTATGCCTATGCGGCGGCGGTTACGAAGCAATCCCAGTCCGCGATTGGGGCGAATGCCGTTTTGCAAGATACGTTTGTGCAAACAGGCGGCCTGCCCGTCACGGATGAGGTGGCCACGCCCCGGGCGGTCAATGACCATACCCCGGTGCTGGCCTTTGTGTTTGATCTGGGCCGGGTGAGTGCCACGCCGGTGGAACGGCAGGTCGTGGTGGCCTATGATGAAATCTACGCGATTAAATATTTTGGCCGCAATCTGCGGCCTTACTGGAGCCGCAACGGGATGAAACCCGGGGAATTGTTGCAGGCGGCCAGCCACGATTATCCCGCGCTGGCGGCCCGCTGCGCGGCGTTTGACCAGGAGTTAGTGGCGGATCTGACCAAGGTGGGCGGTGAACGCTATGCGCAAATGTGTGCCCTGGCTTACCGGGAATGTGTGGCCGCCTGCGGGCTGGCGGCGGATCAGAACGGCCAGCCGTTGTTCTTCACCAAGGAAAACACCAGCAATGGCGACATCGCCACGGTGGATGTGTTTTTTCCCATGGACCCGGTCTGGGTCTTTTTGAGCCCGGCGCTGACGAAGGCCACGCTGGTTCCCATTCTGTCCTATGCCGCTTCCAGTCACTGGAAATTTCCCAATGCGCCGCATGATCTGGGCACCTATCCCAACGCCCGGGGCACCGATGATGGTGGCGAAGGCATGCCGGTGGAAGAGAGTGGCAACATGCTGATCCTCTGTGACGCCGTGGCGCAAGCCGAAGGGAATGGCGATTTCGTCACCCCCTGGTGGCCGCAATTGACGCAGTGGGCCAAATACCTCGAGAACTACGGACTCGATCCCGAGGAACAACTCTGCACTGACGATTTCATGGGCCATCTGGCGCATAATGCCAACCTGTCGGTCAAAGCCATTCTGGGTTTGGCAGCATATGGGGATCTTTGCAAGCTGCGGGGCGACACCCAAAATGCGGAACGTTACGCAAAACTCGCCAAAGTGGATGCCGCCCATTGGGTGGAAGTGGCCGCCGAAGGCAATCATTTCCGGCTGGCGTTTGACAAGCCCGGCACGTGGAGTCAAAAATATAATTTGGTATGGGATCGGATACTGGGTTTGAACGTGTTTCCGCCGGAAGTCGCCAAAGCGGAGGTTGCCCAGTATAAAAGCGTGATGCAGCGCTATGGCCTGCCGCTGGATTCCCGCACCCATTTGTCGAAGACGGACTGGTCCATCTGGAGTGCCACTTTGGCCGACAATCAGGCGGATTTTGAAAGCATCATTTCGCCCGCTTATGATTATCTGAACCACACCACCGCGCGGGATCCCATCGCCGATTCCTACGAGACGGACAATATCAACAGCGGCGGGATGCATGCCCGTCCGGTGGTGGGCGGATTTTTCATTAAAATGCTGACTGATCGCGTCATTTGGAACAAGTGGGCCACCGGGGACAAAGTAAAGGCCGTTGGCTGGGCCCCCCTGCCGAAGCCCCCGGAAGTCAGGGTGGTCGTTCCGGCGGCGGACAAGCAGCCCGCCATTTGGAACTATACGATGGCCCAGCCCGCCGATGGCTGGACCCAGCCGGCCTTTGATGATGCGGCCTGGAAGCAGGGTCCGAGCGGTTTTGGCACGGCCGGCACGCCGGGGGCCATCATCGGCACCACCTGGCAGACCGACGATATTTGGTTGCGCCGGGTGATTGAGTTGCCCGCAGGTGACTATAGCGCCCTGAACGGCTGGTTGCACCATGATGAAGACGCGGAAGTCTACATCAATGGAGTGCCCGCCCTGACGACCGGAGGGTTCACCAGTAATTATGAGGTCTATCCCTTGTCCGACCAGGCCAAAGCCGCCCTCAAACCGGGCAAAAATGTGATTGCCATTCATTGTCACCAGACCACGGGGGGGCAATATCTGGACTTCGGCCTGGTTAAGGTCATCGGGCAATGATCGGTGGCCGGGGATGATCAAGGCCGTTTTCACCGCCATGGGAGTGGCCGGGGCAATCCTTGCCCCGGCCGCTCGCGCTGGGGCAGGGCCGGCCGACGGCCGGCCGCCCGTGGGGGTGGTCACCAACCGGGAGCCGTTGTTAGCTCCCTCCTATTTTTCCCTGCCTCTGGGCAGCATCGCTCCCCGCGGTTGGTTGCTCACGCAGTTGCAATTACAACGGGATGGCCTTACGGGGCACGCCGAGCAGCTTTATGCCGATGACCTGGGCACCAATAGCGGCTGGCTCGGCGGGACCGGCGAGAGTTGGGAGCGTGGCCCTTATTATTACAAGGGACTCATCCCACTGGCGTATGAGTTGAACGACGCCGGACTGAAGCAAACGGCGCAAAAATGGATGGAATGGCTGCTCACCCATCAGGCGGCGGATGGCCGGATTGGGCCGGCGGCCAATAATGACTGGTGGCCGCGCATGCTAGCCACTGCGGCGTTGCGCGATTATTACGAGGCCACGGGGGATGCCCGCGGGTTGCCGTTGCTCGACCGATATTTTCATTACATGCTGGCCGAACTGCCGGCCCGACCACTGGTGGACTGGGGCAAGGCCCGGGCGGGCGATGCGATGGAAGTGGTTCTTTGGCTTTACAATCAGAATGGCGACCCCGAACTGTTGCGCCTCGCCGGCCTGCTGCAGCAACAAGCTTACGATTGGACGGATATTTTCACGCGCAACCGGTTCGACCTCTACGGCACAGATTTTCAGCCCAAGCACAATGTGAATGTGGCGCAGGCACTCAAAATGCCGGCCATCTATTACCAGCTTTCCGCGCAGCCGGCGGACCGGAACGCGTTGAGTTTGGGCTGGGACAAGCTTATGCGCGAGCACGGGCTGGCCTGCGGGATCAACAGCGGCACGGAATTTCTGTCCGGCAACGCCAGTGTGCAAGGCGTGGAACTGTGCGCGACGGTGGAAGCCATGTTGAGTTTGGAAACCAGTCTGCGCCTGACCGGTGATCCGGTCCTGGGCGACCGCCTGGAAACTATTGCTTTTAATGCCCTGCCGGCCGGACTGGCCAATCATATCAAGGGACTGCAATATTACACCCTGCCCAACAACGTGATTGCCATCAACGGGGGGCATGGTTTCAACCAGGATTATGCCAGTGGTTCGGTGCCCGGTCCTTACTCGGGTTTTCCCTGCTGCCGGTACAACCTGCACATGGGCTGGCCGAAATATGTGCAAAATGCGTGGGCGGCCACGGTGGATGGGGGGCTGGCGTTGCTCGCTTACGGGCCCATGGACGTGAGCACCCGGCTGGGCCGCCAGCCGGTGCGCATTGCCGAGGAGACCAGTTATCCCTTTGATGAATCCGTGCGGTTGCACATCGCCATGGCGGGTTCGGCGGCTTTTCCGCTGGTGCTGCGGATTCCTGGCTGGTGTGCGCAGGCGGCGATTGATATCAATGGCCAGCCCCAAGCCAGCGGGGCGGCGGGAACCTTTCTGCGGCTGTCCCGAACATGGCAGGGGGGCGATGTGGTGACGCTGCATTTTCCCATGACGGTGCAAACCCAAACGGGACCCAGCCGGGCCGTGGCCATCCGGCGCGGGCCACTGGTGTATTCCCTCAAGATTGGGGAACAATGGACCGTGCGCACGCCCGATCCGTTGGGTCTGGGCTTTGATGAATTTGAAGTCCACGCGACCACGCCGTGGGCCTATGCGCTCGCGTTGGATCCGGCGCAGGCCGCCGCGGCTTTTAAATTTTCCCAAGTGCCGACGCCGGCCGACCCGTTTGATCCCGCCCAGCCATCCGTTTGCCTGACGGCCCAAGCCCGCTGGCTGCCCGACTGGACGATGGGCTGGCGGGGGACGCACGCTTTTGAACCACCGTGCAGTCCGGTGGCTTCGACCCATGAACTGGAAACGGTCACCCTGGTGCCGTTTGGGTCGCAGCACCTGCGGATCAGCTGGTTTCCTTATTTGGGCGAACCCCGGCCCGCTGCCGGAGCGTTCAAAGAATATTTTGACGCCACTTGGAGCGAGCGGTGGACCGTGTTTGGCGGCAACTGGGTGGTGCGCAATCACACCTTGAGCACGGTGCCTGGCTCGGCGGGCGGTGCCCGGGCGCTGGCCATGGCCACGGTTTTTACAAATTTTATTTATGAAGGGGAGGTTGGCGTTGGCCCGGTGGGTAATGCCGGGCTGGTCTTTCGCGCGAGCAAACCGGACATCGGCGCGGACGACTATTGTGGCTATTATGCCGGTCTGAGTGCCGAGCGGGGGCAGTTGGAATTGGGTTATGCCAATCATTCCTGGCATAGCCTCACCAAGGTGCCGGTGCCGCTGGTGGCCAATCGCTTGTACCATTTAAAGGTGCAGGCCGTGGGCGAGCACTTGCGCGTTTTTGTGGGGGACCAGCCCACACCGTTGGTGGAGCTGGTGGATGCGCACTTTGCCTCGGGCATGGTGGGGGTGCGGGATTTTTGCGCCGATGGCAACCAGTCGCTGGCCAGTTTTTCCGAAATGAGGGCGACGGAGTTGTCGGCGGATTTCCGGACGGCCAAACCAGCAACAATGCATTAATATTTTATTCGTAATTATGAAAAAACAGCTTTGCGGCGTCGCGGTGGTGGCCTGGCTTGGCCTCGCCTGGGGTTTGGAATCCGGCACGCCCGCCACGCTGGCGCGGGAGCGCACCTGCTTTCAAACCGGCCAGGCCTGGAGTCCGCAGGGAAACCTGGGTTCGGATGTCGCGATCGTTTACGGCATTGATCCCGGTCTGCCCGCCCGCATCGGTACCTGGCGCGATCATGGTTACCGCATTCATGTCATGACCGGCGTCGCTTGGGGGGAGTATCAGGATTATCTTTATGGCCGTTTCGATGGCATCAATCATGAGGACGAGGCGCAGACCGACCGCAATGGCAATAAAATCGGCCACGGCGGCGATGTTTACTACATGTGCCCGGGCACGAATTACGGAAAATTTTTGTGTGTGGGCGTGCAGCGCGCGCTGGATGCCGGTGCCGAGGCCATCTATTTGGAGGAACCGGAATTCTGGGACCGGGCGGGTTATTCGGCCGGTTTCAAACGCGAATGGCAGAGTTATTATCATGAACCCTGGCAGGCCCCGGACAGTTCGGTGGATGCCCGCTACCGTGCCTCCAAGCTCAAATATTTTCTGTATCGCCGGGCGTTGCAGCAGGTTTTCGATTACATCCAGGCGTATAATTTAACAACCGGCCGGCAGGTGCATTGCTATGTGCCCACCCACAGCCTGCTGAATTACGCTCAATGGTGCATCGTCAGCCCGGAATCCAGCCTGGCCCAGCTCAAGGGGTGCGACGGTTACATTGCCCAAGTCTGGACGGGAACCTCCCGGGAACCCAATCGCTATCGCGGCGAGGTGCGTTCCCGCACGTTTGAGACGGCGTTTCTGGAATATGGGGCCATGCAAAACATGGTCCGGGCCACGGGGCGTTCAGTGTGGTTTTTGAATGACCCGATTGAAGACAATCCGCGCCATGATTGGAGCGATTATCAGGCAAACTGGGAATCCACCCTGACCGCTTCCTTGTTTCAGCCCGACATTGCCAAATATGAAGTTGCGCCCTGGCCGGAGCGAATTTTTGGCGGGCGCTATCCCCATGGTGCGCCCGATAGTCGGACCATTCCGCCGGCCTACGCGACGGAACTGCAAACGGTGTTCCATGCGCTCAACGACATGCAGCAAACGCAGGTCGCGTGGGACGGTGGCACCGCCGGGATCGGGGTGCTGGTCAGTGACTCACTGATGTTTCAGCGCGGCCAGCCCACCCCGAGTGACCCCTGGCTCGGTAACGTGTACGGACTGGCCATGCCGCTCGTGAAGCACGGACTGCCGGTTACGCCGGTGCAATTGGAAAATCTCACGGTGGCGCACTATCTGGATGGCTTTCACGTCCTCCTGTTAAGTTATGATGGGCAAAAGCCCCTATCGCCCGAAGTGCATGCCCCGCTGGCCGCCTGGGTCAAGGCCGGTGGCGTGCTGGTGGTGTGTGATCGCGATGCCGATCCTTATTTGCAGGTTCAGGAATGGTGGAATAGCAACGGTAATCATTTTGCCACACCCCGCGAGCACCTGTTTGCCCGTTTGGGATTGGATAACTCGGTGGCGGCGGATCGATTCCTCCGGGTGGGCCGCGGGGGCCTGATTTGGATGCGGTCCCGGCCGGCGGAACTGACGACCAGTGCGTCCGGCGCAGACCAGGTGGTGGCGGCAACCAAGCTGGCCGCCCAGTCGGCGGGCTTGCCATGGCGCGAAAGTAATTATTTGTTTTTACGGCGGGGACCTTATGTGATTGCCGCAGGCCTGGATGAATCCATTGCTGGCGATGCACGCCGTCTTACCGGACGGTTTATTAATCTGTTTGATGCCCAACTGCCGGTGCTTAAAGAGGTCGTCATTAACCCGGGCTCGCGCTGGTTTCTGCGCGATTTGGATCTTAAATCCACGGACGCCTCGCCGCTGCTGGCCGCCTCCGGCCAGATCCTGCCGGCGGAAACCACGCCGGACCGGGTTCGTTTTACGGTAATGGGCGTGGGGGGGACGACGGGCGTTATCTTATTGTCGGCACCCAGGGCACCGCAAAGCGTAACGCTGGGAGGAGAGGCTTTGTCCACCTTTGATTATTCCGTTACCGAACATTTACTATGGATTCATTTTAAAAACGATGTCGTCAAACGCGAATTTGTCGTTCAATATTAACTCCATTCAATGAATTACCGCGATGGCACATCATGGCGCACACTGGTGGCAAGCTGGCAGGGTCCCGCCGCCGCTGGTCACAAGCTTCGGGCCAGTGATGACGGTTCGTGGTATTCCTGGTTACCCGCTGCCCATTTAACCACCCATCCCCTGGCCACATGAACCGCCGCACATTTATTCAACACTCGGCTTTGGTCACCGCCGGCCTGACGCTGGCTCCGTCCCTGGCACGCCCGGCGGATGCCACTTTCCCCACCGTTCGAGTGGCCCCCGCGCGGCGCAAATTCACGAGCCCGGCGGTGGAGCGCACGATTGCGCGGGTGCAGGCGGGCATCGGGAACGCGGAGCTGGCGTGGATGTTCGGCAATTGCTTCCCCAATACGCTGGATACGACGGTCGATTTTTCGGTGGTGAATGGCCGGCCAGACACTTATGTCATTACCGGAGACATTGACGCCATGTGGCTGCGCGACAGCTCGGCGCAGGTCTGGCCCTATTTGCCGCTCATGGCCGAGGATCCCCAGTTGCAACAATTGATCGCCGGTGTGATCAACCGCCAGACCCGCTGCGTGATCAAGGATCCATACGCGAATGCCTTCTACAAGGATGCGAACAAGGTCAGCGAATGGCGCAGCGACCTGACCGACATGAAGCCCGGGGTGCACGAGCGCAAATGGGAGGTAGACTCCCTGTGCTATACCATCCGCCTGGCGCATGGTTACTGGCAGGCCACCGGGGACACGGCGCCATTTGACAACACCTGGCGGGAGGCCATCACCGCGATCCTGCGCACGTTTCGCGAACAACAGCGCAAGACTGGCAAGGGGCCCTATCATTTTCAACGCCGGACGGAAACGCAAACGGATACCGTGGCGGGCCGCGGCTATGGCAATCCCGGCAATCCCGTGGGTTTGATTTGTTCCATGTTTCGTCCGAGTGACGATGCCACCATTTTTCCCTATCTGGTTCCGGCCAACTTTTTTGCCGTGGTGAGTCTGCGCCAGGCGGCGGACATGCTGGAAAAAATCCTGCACGACACGGCGCTGGCCGGGGAGTGCCACTCCCTGGCGGAAGAGGTGGAATCAGCGCTGCGGAAGCATGCCGTGGTGCATCATGCCCAACTGGGGGCGGTCTACGCCTACGAAGTGGATGCCTACGGCAATTATTATTGCATTGATGACGGGAATGTTCCGAGTCTCCTTTCCCTCCCTTATTTGGGCGCGGTGCCGGCCGGGGACAAAATTTATCAACACACCCGGCAGCTCGTATTGTCGGCGGCCAATCCTTATTACTGCCAGGGCAAGGCGGCCAATGGCCCCGGCGGACCGCATGTGGGCATGGACATGATCTGGCCGCTGGGTTTGATCGTGCAAGGCCTGACCAGCAAGAATGATGCGGAAATCCGCCAGTGTTTGGTGACCTTGCAAAAAACTCATGCGGGCAAAGGTTTTATGCATGAGGCTTTTCTTAAGGACGACCCGGAAAAATTCACCCGCCCCTGGTTCGCCTGGGCCAATACCATTTTTGGTGAACTTGTCCTCAAAACTTTTAACCAGAATCCCCGCCTGCTCAGCTGAACCAAAGCGCTGTCTCAAACGTTAACCCTCCATCATTCATGGCCACCATCACCTCCACCACGGCGAATTCCACCTCGGGCAACAACGGCCAGTCCTATCGCGGACCGTTTGCGATCATGACGGTCCTGTTCTTCATGTGGGGTTTCATGACCGTTTTCAACGACATCCTGATCCCCCGGTTCAAGGAGGCGTTCACGCTGAATTATTTTCAGGCGATGCTGGTGCAATTCGCCTTTTTCGGCGCTTACTTCGTGGGCTCCCTGATTTATTTTGCCATTTCGGTGACGACCGGTGACCCGATTGCCCGCATTGGCTACAAAAACGGCGTGGTCATCGGCTTGCTGATTGCGGCGGCCGGGTCCGCGCTATTCCTGCCGGCGGCCAGCCTGGTGTCCTATCCATTGTTTCTGGTGGCCTTGTTTATTGTTGGTCTCGGGTTTGCGATGTTGCAAATCGCGGCCAATCCTTACGTCACGATTTTGGGGCCTGAACGCACCGCTTCCAGCCGGCTCAATCTGGCCCAGGCATTTAATTCGTTTGGCACCACCATTGGACCCTTGATTGGTGGGTATTTAATATTTCAGTATTTTGCGCGCTCGGGCGCCCATGGCACCGACTCGGTGAAGGTGCCCTATCTGGCCTTTTCGCTGATTTTTTTGCTGCTGGCCGTCATTTTCTTCTTTATCAAACTCCCGCAGGTCGGTGAGGGGAAAATTGAACCCGGTGCGGGGGCGTTGCAACATCCGCACGTTATTCTGGGTGTGCTGGCCATTTTTATGTACGTCGGCGGGGAGGTCTCCATCGGCAGTTCCATCATCAATTTCCTCGGGCAGAAAAGTGTGGCGGGGCTCTCGGCCCTGGACGCGAGCAAATATGTGTCCCTGTTCTGGGGGGGCATGCTCATCGGCCGGTTCATGGGTTCCGTTGAATTGAGTGAAATGAAAACGCGCAACAAGCAACTGTTGCTCGTGGCGCTGCCGGTGGCTGGCTATTTCGTTTACCCGCTGGCGGGTATTCCCACGGAGCCGAAATACCTCCCGCTATTGGCACTCTGCTGGCTGTTGTTTCAGTTCGGCCGCGCGCTGGCGGGCCGCACCTTGTTTATTTTTTCGGGGACCATTGTCCTCTTGCTGTTGCTGGCCATGATCCAGGGCGGCCCGCTGGCAATGTGGTGCATCATCGGCATCGGACTTTTCACTTCGATCGGCTGGTCAAACATTTTCTCCCTGGCGCTGGACGGCACGGGCGTTTACAAAAGCCAGGTGTCCTCCCTGCTGGTGATGGCCATTTTGGGCGGTGCGCTGCTGCCGCCATTGCAGGGGAAAATTGCGGATCTGGCCGGACTGCGGATTTCTTACATGGTGCCATTGGTCGCCTACGGTTATGTGGCTTTCTACGGCCTGATTGGTCATAAAGTGGGGCGCAAAAATGCCCTGCCGGCGGCGGCTTGAAGCTACATTCATGGATCCTGATTCAGCAACATGGCCCCATTGAAGGGTGTCCTTTATGACTAAAACACTCGCATATCTCGGGCTGGGACTGGCGTTGCAATGGACGGCATTCGCCGCCATACCGGAGGCCGGCCGGGTGGGTTATGTTAATATTTTGCAGGGCACCGATTCGCAGCCTGACCTGTCTCATGGCAACACCCTGCCGTTGGTGGGGGCCCCGTGGGGCATGATCGATTGGTCCATGGAAAATTCTGGTGGTTCGTGGTTTTTTCAACCCAATGGCACCGTGGACGGCTTCCGGGCCACCCACCAGCCCAGTCCCTGGATTAGCGACTACGGCCAGTTTGTACTGATGCCCCAGACGGGTGAATTGCAAATGGAGCCCCGGGGCAGGTTGTCGGAATATGACCAGGCCACGGCCATTTTGCGGCCGGATTATGAAAAAGTGGAGCTTAAGAAAGGCGATATTACCACGGAGCTGACGGCCGCGGAACGGTGCGCAGTGTTTCGTTTCACTTATCATCAAGGCCAGGAGGGCCGGTTGATCCTGAATACCAGCGGCAAGTCCGAAGTCCACCTCCAAGGCCGCACGATTCGGGGGGTGAGCCGGGCCAATAGTGGTGGCGTGACCGGTAACTTCGGCTCGTATTTTGTGATTCAGCTCGACCGCGACGTGATTAAAAGTGACGTGCTCGTCAATCACCATTCGCGGGGGGCGGCGGAGGGGCAGGGGGATAATGTGGCGGCCTGGTTTGAATTTCCCACTTCACCCGATGCTGCGGTGGAACTGAGAGTCGGCACCTCTTTGATCAGTTGGGAGCAGGCGGAACGAAATCTCAAGACGGAAACCGAGGGTGGTTTCCCGGCGGTGCAAGCGCGCCTGCAAAAAGCGTGGAATGAGAATCTGGGGCGCCTTGAAATCGAAGCAACGGAAACGCAGCAACAAACTTTTTATTCCTGCCTGTTTCATGCCCAAATGTTTCCCCACCGCTTGTATGAGCTGGATGCTGCGGGCAAGCCGGTGCATTACAGTCCTTACGATGGCAAGATTCATGATGGGGTGCTCTATGGCGATATCGGCATTTGGGACGCCTTTCGCACCACGTTTCCCTTGATCACGATTTTATATCCGGCGCAATTGAATGAGATTTTGCAGGGTTTCGTGAATGCCGCGGCGGAGGGGGGCACGATTCCGGAATGGCCCAGTCCGGGCTATCGGGATTGCATGATCGGGCAGCATTGTGCGGCGATTTTTGCCGATGCCATTGCCAAGGGGCAGCGTGGCTTTGACGTGGCGCAAGCCTATGCTTCGTTGCGCAAGAGTGCCTTTGAACCGCCCGCGCCGGGGGTGCTGGTGCGGCGAGGGCTGGCGGATTATCTCAAGTTGGGTTACATCCCGGATGGCGCGAGCCAGTATGCGGTTTCCGCCACGCTGGATTATGCCTATGATGACTGGTGCGTGGCCCAAATTGCCCGGGACCAGAAGCAGGCCGATGATTATCAGACGCTGATGGCCCGGGCGCAAAACTATCGCAAGCTGTGGGATCCCGGAGTGGGCTTCATGCATCCGAAAAACGCGTCAGGACAATGGATTGAACCCTTTGACCAGTTTGGCTGGGGTGGTTCTTATGCGGAAGGCGGGCCCTGGCAATGCAGCTTTTTTGTGCCGCACGACAGTGCGGGGCTCATTGGGCTGGCGGGCGGTCCGGATCGGTTTGTGGCCAAATTGGATGAAATGCTGGGCCTGCCGCCGGTTTATCACCAGGGTGGTTATGGCGGCATCATTCATGAAATGCGGGAAATGGGCATTGCCAAATTTGGCCAGTATGACCAGGGCAACCAGCCGGGATTTGATGGGCTGTATTTATTCGCCGCCGCCGGCCAGCCCTGGCAAACCGAATACTGGACCCGGCGCGCGTGTGCGGAGTTGTTCAGCGCCCGGCCGGATGGTTTTCCCGGCGACGAAGACAATGGTTCCATGGCCAGTTGGTACGTGCTGAGTGCGATCGGCCTGTACCCGCTGTGCCCGGGAACGGCGGCTTATGTGTATACCAGTCCGCTATTCGCCAAAACTACCGTCCATTTGCCGGCGGAGCGGACCCTGGTCATCACCACCACCGGCAATAGTGAGCGGAATGTTTATGTGCAGGAGCGGCGCTGGAACGGGGTGGTGGAGCACCGAACCTGGCTGAGTCATCAGGTTTTGTTGCAAGGCGGCGAATTGCACCTGGACATGGGGCCGGATGCGCGATTGCGCACGCTTAGCCCGGCGGATCTGCCCTATTCGGCTTCGCCGTAAAACGGATTCAGCCGGCTGGAGATGAGGGTCGGGGCGGGATCTTGGCCAAATGTCTTGATGGCAATGCATGGTGGTTGTCGGTGAGGATGGAGGGCGGGCCGGCGTCGCCATCATGGTCTTCATCCAGTACGAAATTAGCCGGGTCCATTTTTGAAAATGTTTTTGGCACGGGGTGATTTCAGGTAATTAACCAGGATTAGTTAAAGCTTTGGTGGCGGTCGCGACGATGCCAAAAAAGCATGGTTTTTCGCAATATTTTCGTATGATTCCGCATGCCCAAGGCGCAAGTTGTGTTATCTTGACGACGTGCTGAAAGTTTAGCCATGCATGAGTAATCATCTCAAATGTTTGGTGGTGGAAGATGATCCAGTTGATTTTGAATTGCTGGAACGCCAGTTCCAGCAAAACCGGCCGGGTACCAGAGTGCAGCAGACCACCAATTTGGCGGAATTTAACCGGGCGCTGGCGCAGGGAGAGTGGGACGTGGTTTTGTGCGACTACCGGATGCCCGGATTGGTGGTTCAGGACATCCTGCAGGCGGTTCAAGCGGGCCACCCCCAGCTCCCCATCATTCTTGTTTCCGGTGCGATTGGTGAGGAGCAAGCGGTTGAACTGCTGAAATTGGGGGTTAGTGATTTTGTGCTCAAGAGCAATCTGAGCCGGTTGCTGCCCGCGATTGACCGGAGCCGGCGGGAGGTGGCCGAGCGGAATGAACGGCAGGCCGCCGAGGCACGGCATTCCTCGCTGTTTAGGAACATGCTCAATGGGTGTGCCTATTGCCAAATGATTTATGAGCAGGGCGAGCCGGAGGATTTTATCTTTCGGGAAGTCAACCAAGCATTCGCTGAGCAGACAGGTCTGCAAGGGGTGGCGGGCCGGAGGATGAGCGAAGTGCTGCCCCGCTTCCGGGAAGTGGATGGGGAGTTGTTTGCCCTTTATGCCCGGGTGGCGCGCACCGGGCGGCCGGAGAAGGCGGAGATATATGTGGCGACGTTGCGGGAATGGTTTGCCATGGCCGTCTATGGTCCCACGCCGGAGCATTTTGTGGCAGTTTTTGAAGTGATCACAGAACGCAAACGGGGGGACCAATTCAAGCAGGCGGTCCTGGACTCGGTGACATCCCACATTGCCGTGTTAAGCGAAACCGGGGAGATTCTGGCCGTGAATGCCCGGTGGCAGGAATTTGTCCGACTCAATCCCACGGCCCAAGGTGAAGTGGCGGCCAACACCAGCCTGGGTGTCAATTACCTGGAGGTTTGCGAGCGGGCCGCCAGCCGGCAATGTGCGGAAGCAGAGGCCGCCAAAACCGGCATTCAGGAGGTCATCACGGGGCGACGGGAAAGTTTTGCGATGGAGTACCGCTGTGATGCGCCCGGGGAGAGGCGCTGGTTCAGTCTGAGTGTCACGCGCTTGGGCGAGCAAGGCCCGCAAGTGGTCGTAATGCATACCAATATTACTGAACGCAAGCGCGCCGAGGAACAGCTGCGTGCGAGTGAGCAGCAATTCCGGGCGATGTTTGAGACCGCTGCAGTAGGCATGGTCCAGGCCGATCCGCATACGGGCCGGTTGCTCCGGGTAAACCCCAAAATGTGCCAGATTACCGGCTACTCCGAAGCGGAGTTGTGGCAACGGCACGTGCGTGACATCACGCACCCGGATGACCGCGAGCAGGACTGGCAGGCTTTTCAGGTGGTGGTCGGCGGCAAAGCTTTGGACTACCATGTGGAAAAGCGTTACGTCCGCGCGGATGGCACCATCGTCTGGGTGAGCATCAACATGACGGTCCTGCGGGATGATGCCGGCCAGCCGATGCGCACGATGGCAGTGGTGGAAGATATCACCGAGCGGCGGGCCGCGCGGGAAAAAATCGCGCTGGAACAGGCGCGGTTCAAGCTGATTTTCGATGCCGTGCCCATCGGCATGGCCTATGCCATCGAGCAGCCGAACGGTCAGTATCAACGCATTGCCAATGCCGCACATCTGCGGATTTGCGGGCTGACCGCTGAGGAGGACAACCAGCCCGGGATTTACCGGCAAATTACTCATCCGGACGACCGGCCACGCCAGGATGCCTTGGTTAACCAACTGGGCCCTGACCGGGTGGGTGCCTTCGCGCTCGAGAAGCGCTACGTAAAGAAAGACGGTCAGGTGGTATGGGTTGCCTTTTCCTATATTCGCCGGCCGCGCGCGGATGGTAATTTTGACGTGGTGACCACCGTGGTGGAGATTACCGAGCGCAAAGCGGCCGAGCAGGCCTTGCGCGACAGCGAAATGGCGTTTCGCACCCTGACGGAATCCATGCCGCAAATCGTTTGGATTTGCAATCCCGCCGGCCAGAATATTTATTTTAACCAGCAGTGGGTGGCCTACACGGGGCTAACACTGGCAGAAAGTTATGGTGACGGGTGGATCCGACCCTTCCATCCGGACGACCAGCCAGTGGCCCGGGAGGCCTGGCGGCGGGCCTGGCAGAATGGCAGCAATTTTGTCATGGAAAGCCGGTTGCGCCGGGCGGATGGGAGCTATCGCTGGTGGTTGATTCGCGCGGTGCCGCTGCGCCATGCCCAAGGGGCGGTGCTGAAATGGTTTGGCACATATACGGATATCAATGACTTGAAGCTGGCTGAGGCCGCGTTGCGCGAAAGCCGGGCAAAATTGGACGCTGCGCTGGCAAGCATGACGGATGCGGTGTTCATTGCCGATGCGAACGGTCAGTTTCTTGATTTTAACGAGGCTTTTGCAACCTTCCATAAATTCCGGAGCAAGGCCGAGTGTGCGCGCCACATCAATGATTATCCCGCCATTCTGGATATTTTCATGCCCAACGGCGAGCCGGCGCCCCTGGACCAATGGGCGGTCCCGCGGGCGCTCCGGGGTGAAACAGCCACCAATGTGGAGTACAGCATCCGCCGCAAAGACACGGGGGAGTCCTGGGTTTGCAGTTGCAGTTTTAGTCCCATTCGCGACGCGGCCGGGGCCGTTGCCGGGGCGGTGGTGGTGGCGCGAGACATCACCGTGAGCAAGCAGGCCGAGCAGAGCCTGCGGATGAGCCAGTTTTCCATGGAAAATTCGGGGGACGCGATTTTCTGGCTGGCCGCAGATGGGCGGTTTGTGCGGGTGAACGCCGCGGCTGGCCGGTTGGTGGGTTACACTCCGGAGGAAATCCTCACATTGGGGGCCCAGGATCTCAACCCGGCCCACGCCGGCCAGGCTTGGGTGGCCCACTGGCAGGAACTGCGGGAGCATAAAATCCTGACATTTGAAGCCCTCTTTCGCACGAAAGAGGGCTGGTCGCTGGCGGTCGAGATCACGGCGAATTACATTAATTTTGAAGGCCAGGAATTTAACTGTGCCTTCATCCGGGACATCACCGAGCGGAAGACTAAAACGGAGGAATTACTCTGGAAAACTGCGTTTCTCGAGGCCATGGTGCACTCGTCGGCGGATGGCATTCTAGTGGTGGACAGGGAAAACCGGAAGATATTGCAGAATCAGAAAATCGCTGATTTCTGGCAAATTCCGCCAGAGATTGCAAACCAGGCGGACGATACCCGGCAATTGGAGTTTGTCCAGGCGCAGACGGTCGACCCGGAGGCATTTGCCCGGCAGAGCCGCAAACTCTTGCAGTTACCCGACCAATACTGCCATGATGAAGTGGAATTAAAAAACGGCACCATTCTGGACCGGCACACCGCCCTGGTGCGTGGCCAGGACGGCAAAATCTACGGCCGGGTGTGGACATTTCACGACATCACCAAACGCCGGCAGCTCGAGGGCCAATACCGGCAGGCGCAAAAAATGGAGGCCATTGGCACGCTGGCGGGAGGCATTGCCCATGACTTTAATAACATTCTTTGCGCCATGTTTGGTTACGGCTATCTGCTCCAGCAGAAGTCTGCGGGCAATCCCCAAGCCCGGGAATACGTTGAGGAAATTTTGAAGGCGGCCAATCGCGCCAAGGACCTTGTCCAGCAGATTTTGACGTTCAGCCGGCAGCGTGAGCAAAAGCGCGAAGTGATCCATTTGGATACCGTGCTCAAAGAGGTGGGCAAATTTCTCCGCGCCTCACTGCCAGCCAGCATCCAGATTGAAACTGAGCTCGATAGTGAAGCGCCGCCCGTGCTCGCCGATCCCACCCAAATTTATCAGGTGGCCATGAATTTGGCGACCAATGCGCTCCATGCCATGGATGGCCAGTCTGGATGCCTCCGGCTAAACTTGGTGGCAGATGAGCCGGACGAAGCCGCCCGCCAAGAGCACCCGCAACTCCGGCCCATCCGCTACACACGGCTGACGGTGGCGGACACGGGGCACGGCATGGATGCCCGCACTTTGGAGCGTATTTTTGAGCCATTTTTCACCACCAAGCCGGTGGGCAAAGGCACCGGCCTTGGGCTGGCCGTGGTGCATGGCATCGTGCAGTCCCATGAAGGTATTATCACGGTCAGGAGCCAGCCCGGCCAGGGTACCACCTTTGATATCTATTTCCCCGCCCAGATCACCGATCCCGTGCCGCCAGCGGGCCTGCTGCGGGACATTCCGCGCGGACACGGGCAGCGCATTCTGATCCTAGATGATGAGCCGGCGCTAACCGAGCCGTTCCAAGGCCTGTTGCAGCGGCTGAATTATCAGGTCACCAACTGTAATCTGGCCAGTGAGGCGCTGCGGCGGTTCCGCGAAAACCCAGCGGACTTTGACCTGCTCATCACGGATCTGACCATGCCGGAAATTAGCGGACTGGAGGTGGCGCGGCAGTTTCATGACATCCGGCCGGATTTGCCGGTGATTCTCAGCACCGGTTATGCCTATGCACTGGAGCCGGCCACCTTGCGGGAGGCGGGCATCAGTGAGCTTCTGGAAAAGCCCCTCGCCCTCCGGGCGCTGGCGCAAACGGTGCAACGGGTGCTGGCCAGGCATTGAGGCATCTGGGAACGAGGGTATAAGATTGGAGAACCTGCAAAATCCAAACCTCAGGATGCCTCGCGATTGGTGCGGCCGTAATTGAGAGTGGGAAAGCAGCAGCGGGCAATGGAACTACGGATGGCGGGCAGAGATACAGCTACGGGTTTCGCTGCTCGCCAGCAAGGCAAGGCGCGAGAAACTGGTCCACGGTCAGGCCAGATTCGTTAAGGACTGTGACGTGGGTCCACTCCTGGCCGGGCATGCCGGCGCAGACGCTCGCGAATTGCCGGGCGACTTCCGCACGGGAATCAGGCAAGGACCACACAGCTTTTTGGGCAAGGCATTCCGCGCGGAGCTGGGTCCAGTCGCGCAGCCAGGCAAGCCGCACAGGCAAATGGGCCTGGCGCACCCGTGCGGACAAATCTGGATCCCCCACAACGGCCTGCTCGGCCTGCTGCCACAATTGCTCCGCGGCCGACAGGACTTGGAAGGTGCGATACGGGGCGTGGGGACGGGTGTAACAGCCGAGGTAAAAGCCCCGGGCGGCGTCATCCTCCAAATCAAGGTAGCGCCGGATCAGTGGTGCGGCGGCGGGGCCGTAATAGCCGGTTAAGAACTCCTGGATGAGCGCCCGGTCATCGACTTGGGGATTCCAAAACAATTGCGCCAGGACCCACGCGCGCAATTCGCCCATTTCGCCGCCCCACCCCTGGTAAGCGCCCTCGGAAAAAACGCCCCGCACATGGTATTGGGCGAAGAGGCGCGCATCCGGTCCGAGGGTGAACCAGTTGGGGTGGGGCAGCACATAATTCGCAAAGTCGGTAGTATAATCCCAGACATAGAGACGCTGGCATAATTTCGACCAGCCTTGCAGGTCGGTCAAAAAAGCCGCGTTGGACGGGTCATCCCACGGGGCGTGGAAGTTGCATTCAATGGAGCACAGCCGAACGATGACATTCGCGCGGGGCTTTACAGTGCGGGGCGGGTGACGGGTGTATTGGTAGGCAAAGGTATCCACTGCCACGCCGGGAAACTCGGGTTCGATTTGCGCGGCAATATAATTAACAAACGTGATGACGCTGGCCGAGGCGCTGCCTTCCGCCTGATCGATGGCCTGGCAGGCGGGGCATTGACAGGCTCCGCCGCAATCGTTCTGGGACACGGAGATGATTTTGGTGTCCGGCGCGGCGCGCAGCATGGCCCGGACCTGGCTGGTTACAAAGTCGCGCAATTGGGGGTTGGAGAGGCAGAGTTGGGCGTTTGCCGCGGTGCGATGGCCGTTCACGAGGCTGTACCATTCGGGATGCGCTGCGAAATGCTTTGCTGGCGGTACGAGGGGATAAAAGGTGTGGGCGAAGCCCAGATACGTGATGCCGCCGCCCAGTTCAGGGGGCAGCAGCCGGGGTTCGGCGTTCACGCCATTCACGTTGTTGCGCGATTTCCAGAGGGGGTCAAACCCGGCAAACCAAAAAGGCTCGCGATATTCGAAGACGGGTTGCTGGCGCACATTGAGGTTCGGCACGCGCAGGGTGGCCTGGTGCGGAAGGTTCGTGGCCCAAGGCGTCCACCAGCGGACACCGCATTGGTCCGATAAGAAGTGATTGACCGCGTATAAGGTCCCGCGCGGCGTGCCACCGGCGATGAGCAGGCTCGAGCCGCTGGTGCGCAGGACGAATTCCTCCGGACCCAAGCGGGCGAAATTGACTTTGGGAAAACACTGTGCGGCCAGAGGGCCCGGGCCGACGATGAGCGCATTGGTGGCTTGCGCGGGAAGGTTGGTTTGGATGGGAAAGTCCGCACCGGTGATCAGGTGTAAATGCCAGGCGAGTTCAGTGGCGGCGTGCTGGTCCACCGCAGTGGCCGCCGGGGATTGTACAATCACGCAGGCGGCCTGGCCCTGGCGGGCGATGACGAGTTCGCCCCGGGCCAGGGTGTCGCCGAGGCAAATTAGGATGAGCAGGCTAATGGTTTTCATCGGTGGAACCTAGCGTGACCTTACTGGTGGGCATGCTGCGCTACAAGTCTGGATTGGGGCATGTTCGATTACGCCGCCCGCCAGGCCTTGCCCCGCAAATTACGGACTTGCCAGGGTTAACACCCCAGCCAAACGATGCAAATATTTTGCTCCCGTTACCCAGAAAGTAATCGGTAATCGTTTATGAAAGGGATGGGCAATTTGGCAGGCGGCTTAGCAATAGCCCGCTTATGCAAGAGTTTGAATGGGGGAAATCAATTTTTTATTGGTTGGAAGTGCTTTTGGTAGCGCGTAGGGGAATCGAACCCCTCTTTCAGCCTTGAGAAGGCCACGTCCTAGCCGATAGACGAACACGCCAGCCACTGTTTGAAATATGATCCAATTTGGGCCGGGTGTCAACGCTGGGGCGCAGGGGGGCCACTCAAAAAGCTTCGGTTACGACTGAGGGTGGCGGTTCTTGGTGGCGGGTGCCTTGCTTTTGAAAGGTGTGGCGGCGAGACGCTGCCACAACCCCCGGCGAGGATGCCAGTGCGGCCGGGAGGAGGCTACGCAAGCCCACGGTTGACCGGCACATACGGGGAGCAAATCAACCACAAACCACTAGGCAGGGGGCGGGTTATCAAGGCAGCGGCGGACAGTTTCAATCAGGTGGTTGGGCAGGTAGGGTTTGGCTAGAAAATTCAAGCCTTCCTTGAGCAGCATGTCCTGGCTGAAGAGTTCAGGGCTGTATCCGGTGGAGTAGATAATTTTGATTTCGGGCTTTTTGGCGCGAATGCGGTCGGCCAATTCCCGGCCAGTCCAGCCGCCCGGCATGATCATATCGGTGAGCAGCAGGTCGATTGCGTGTTGATGTTGCTCCCACACGGCCAGACCTTCCCGGCCAGAGCCTGCCTCGAAGACGCGGTACCCCTGGCGTTCCAGCAATTTTTTTGCCAACTGCCTTACTGGGGCTTCGTCTTCCACCAGCAGGATGATTTCCTTGCCACCCCGGGCAGGCGGGGGCGCGGGTGTGGTCTCCCTGTGGCTGGCTGCCTTGATTTCCGCCGGCAGGAAAATATGGAATCGTGTGCCTTCGCCGGGGTCACTTTCGACTTCGATCCAGCCACCATGTTGTTTGATAATGCCATAGGCGGAGGCCAAGCCCAGGCCGGTCCCTTTGCCCGGCTCCTTGGTGGTGAAGAAGGGCTCGAACAGATGGGGCAGCAATTCCTGGGGGATGCCACAACCGGTGTCGGCCACCAACAGGCAGGCGAACAGGCCGGGGCGGGACTGGGGATGGCGCTGGGCAGCCCCATGGGTGATTTCCCGAGAGCGCGCGCTGATTTGGAGGGTGCCACCCTGCGGCATGGCATCCCGGGCATTTAATGCCAGGTTCAAAATAACCATTTCAATCATCACCGGGTCGGCTTGAATCACCAGCGGGGTGTCGCCCCCCGAAATATCCATGGTGATCTGCTCGCCCAACACGCGGCCGAGCATGCTGCCAAACTGGGTGATCAGGTCCGGGAGGTTGACGGGCTGGGCCTGCATCCGTTTTTTTCGGCTGAACATCAGCATTTGCGCGGTCAGGCGGGCGGCCCGTTCCGCGGCGGAATCAATTTCCCGAAGGGCTTCCACCACTTTTTCGCTGCGCGGCAGGTCCTGGGCTAAAAAATTTGTGTATCCTCGGATTACGGTGAGTAGATTATTAAAGTCATGCGCAATGCCGCCCGCCAGCTGGCCCACAGCCTCCATTTTTTGGGCCTGCCGGAGTTCGGCTTCGGTGCGCGCATGTTCGGCCATTTCAAGTTTTAGCTGGCTGTTGGCCGCCTGGAGTTCGCTGGTGCGCTGGGTCACCATGGTGGCCAGTTGGTCCATGCGCGCCCCCGCGGCCTGGCCCCAGTCCCATTTTTGGGTGAGGGCATGGGCCAATTGCAGGACTTCGATGGTGTCAAACGGCTTTTTAAGAATCACGAGACGGTCACTCTGACCCAGGCGGGCAATCATTTCCTCCCAGGAATAGTCGGAATAGGCTGTGCAGATCACGATTTGAATGTCCGGGTCGGCCGCGCAAATGCGCGCGGTGGTTTCCATGCCGTCCCAGCCGGGGGCCATGCGCACATCCACAAACGCCAGGGCGTAAGGCCGCCCCTGTTCGCGAGCGGACTCCACGAGCGAGAGGCCTTCCTCGCCACTGGCTGCGGTGTCCAGGCAAAACCCGGGGGATTCGGCGGGGGTCACCGGCTGGCCAAAGAGTTTCGCCCCGGCCGCCGCCAGGCGCAGGCTCCCTGGATCGGCGGGGAGCAGGATTTTTTTGAAATCTTCGTGGATGGCCTGATTATCGTCAATCACCAGGATGCGTTGATTGGGGGCCAGAATGGGCAGTTTCATGAGTTGTTCGTGTGTGCGGAGGGGGGCAGGGTAAGGGTGAAGGTGGCCCCGAGACCGGGACCAGCGCTGTGAAAGGTCAGGGTGCCGCCCAATTCCCGGGCGGCAAGGGCACTGCTATGCAGGCCAAAGCCATGCCCGCCCTGGCGGGTGGTAAAGCCATGATGGAACAGGCGGTTCAGATGCTCGGGAGCTATGCCAACTCCATTATCCATGACCGTGATGCTCACTCCCGCAGCGGAACCGGCGATCTGCAGCCGGATTTGTTTGTCCGCCCGCCGGGATTCATTACAGGCATATTTGGCATTGCGGATGAGGTTGACGAGGATTTGCAACACCTTGTGTTTTTCCACATTCACGGGTGGCACCTCGGCATACTCGCGAATTAGTTCGATACCGTGCCGGGGCATGGAGCCCGCATTCATCAAGAGGGCATCCTCCACCAACTTCCGGGCGGGGATGACCTCAGAGACGCCGGAGATTTTGGCATAGCTTTGCTGGCGGGCCACAATGTCCTTGATGTGATCAATATGTTGCTGGAGGGACGCCAGCTCCTGGAGGGTGTTTTGTTGTTCTTTGGCCAGTTGTCCGGCGAGATCGTTGATAAAGCCGGGTAACTGCCGGCCTTGGGGATCCAGGGTCATGAATTCGCCCAGATCGGTGGAGCGCTCCGCGAGCAGTCCGGCCACCTTGCCGACATAGGCCACCTTGGACTTGCGGGTCTGGTCCGTGACCAGCGCGGCGGAGACATTCACACTGTTGAGCACGTTGCCGACATTGTGCAGCACGTTGGTGGCCACTTCTGCCATGCCCGCCAAACGAGAATTTTCCAGAAGGCGCGCCTGCGCCGTGGCAATTTCGCTTTGCATGCGTTCGCGCTCGGCGATTTCCCGTTGCAGGCAGTCATTGGCGCGGGCCAGTTCGGCGGTGCGCTTACTCACCTCCGCCTCGAGCTCCGCGCGGGCCTGTTGTACCGCGCGTTGCTTGAATGCTGCCAGGCGGACGCGCCAGCGATAGATGGTTGCGCCTCCGGCGAACGTCAGCGCGGCGCAGAGCCAATAAAACCAGGCGGTTTGATAAAAAAACGGGCGCAATTTGAGGTTAAGGGTTGCCCCGGTCAGGTTCCAAACCCCGTCGGCATTGGCCGCAATCACGCGGAAGGAGTAGTTGCCGGGTTTGAGATTGGTGTAGAGGGCGGTGCGCCGGTGACCCAGTGACTGCCAGTCATTGTCCCAGCCGACCAACTGGCACTTAAACCTGGCGTTATTGGGAGCCAGGAACGTCAATGCGGTGAAATCAATTTCCATTTCGCCCTTGCCGGGCGGCACGTCCAAGTCGGCCGCCGGATTAAATTCCCGGCCATTAACCAGGACCCGGCTGATGTGCACCGGCGGCGGCACCGCATTGGTGGGGATATGCTTGGGGTCGATCATCACCACGCCCCAAGGGCAGGGAAACCAGATGCGGCCATCCCGGGTTTTACAACCCGAATTTTCCTGGTCAGTCCGGCCAGTGGCTTTCACAGATTCCAAACCGTCAAATAATTCGCATTGGACACGGGCGGATTTGCCATCGGCAACCTCATTCAGGCTCTGGCGGCTGGCCCGAAAAATGCCCCGGCCGGAATCAAACCAGAAACTGCCGTAATCATCCGGCACCATGGCATAGATCCAATTATCGGCCAATCCATCAGCCGGGGTGATGTTTTTTAATTCTCCGCCCTTGATGCGGGCGATGCCTGAGCCCAATCCCACCCAGATGCTGCCATCGGTGTCTTCGCAGATCCATTGGACATTGTCGCCGGACAGGCCAGTGCTGGCGCTCCAATGCCGGACAGTTCCCTGGTCCAGCCGAAAGACACCATTTTTGCTGGCCACCCAGAGCGCGCCATCCCGGGCAGTGTATAAGTTGTTAATCCAATAAAATTCCGGCTGCCGGCCGGGCGGGTATTGGTACGAGGTTGGTTTGCCATTCGTCAGTCTTATCAGGGCGTCCCCCACGGCCAAAACCAGACTGGTGGCGTCCTCCGTGATGGCCGAGGTCCACACTGGGCTGACCGGCTGGCCCGGTTCGTCACCACGGCCCAGGACTTTGATATTCTTTTCGCCGTCTTCGGTGTAAATTTCCCCTTGGCGGGTGGCGAATACCAGCTTGATATAGGTGTTTGATGGCCGGGGTCCCCAGGTATAATTGGTGACCATTTGATCATCCAAGTAGGAGAGCCCCAGGTCGGTGCCGATCCACAAGCCACCATTTTGTGATGCAGCCACCATGTGGCTGGAGCCTGCGCCGATGCCATCGTGCTCGGAGAAAATGGGCAGTTTGGTGTCCGATAACTGGGTTAGTCCATCGCGCGTGCCGATCCAGAGACTGCCTTCGGTGTCTTCCCCCAAGCCCAGGAGGTAGTCGCTGCCCAGCCCATCCGCCTGCCGCAGCCAGGAGAAATGGCCATCTTTGTAGCGGGCCAATCCCTGGCCGGCCGTGCCTACCCAAAGGGTGCCGTGGCGATCCACCAGCAAGGTTTTGACATCCCCGTTAAAGCGCGGAATTTTTCGCGGCTTGCCATGGGCGTAGCATTGCAAGCCCAGCTCCGTGCCCACCCAGACCTCGCCGTGGGCACTAACCGCCAAGGCGGAAATATTTGCTTTTTCAAGCTCCGGGGCGGGGAAGGGTTGCAATTTGCCATCGGCCCAATACAGCAAGCCATGCTCGGCGGTGCCCACCCAGATCTGCCCGGTGGCGTCGGCGCACATGGAAATAACCTGCCCGGTGAGATTGGTGCCGTAAAAATGGGTTTCCGGATTGCCTAGCACCCAGTGGCTGATGCCTGGATTCATGCCGGTCCATACGGTGCCATCCCGGGCCTCCAAAATGGTGGTGGCCTGAAGGTCTGGTTGCGCCCATTGAGTGCCACCCACGGTGGCAAAGCGTTTGCCATCGTAACTCCCAAAGCCCCCGTCTTGAATGGCAAAGCGAATGCCGCCGGTGCTGGCTGGTGAGAGTTTGCGGACATTTCGGCCCCGGGCGGTCGGCAAATCAATGGATAGGTTGGTGAACTCCAGCCCATCAAAGCGAATCAGACCATTTTCCGAGGCCAGCCAGATGTATCCATCCGAGCTTTGGGTCACGTCATTGATCTTGTCGGCCGGCAGGCCATTCTGGCGGGTCCAGTGACGGCAGTTATACTGAGAAATGGACCTGGCCGGGTCCAGGGCCAGGGCCGGTGGTGCCACGCCCAGCAGCAGCATGGCCAGGCATCCCCGCAACAGCCAGTCTGCCCAAGATGGGCGGCCAGGATGCATTGGCGGGCTCAGGTTCATATCATCGCAATCTATATGGTTGGGCGGTTGCCCCCGAGACCGTTCGAATGTGATTACGGCATCGGCTGGCTGAAATATTTTATATGCTTAATTATCACTGGCCGCGCGTCAACCATCATTCCCAGCCAGGCTTGGGCAGTCGCACAGTCCGGATTAACATTTGGCATGCGTAATTTAGAAAGAGTTGGTGATTCGCAACAAGCCTTCCATCCCGGCTGTCGCACCGAAGCCACCACTCCCGCCAAACAAAAAATCCCGGCGCTTTAAAACACCGGGATTTGTAAAAGTTGTTAAGCTTTAATTTGCAACCAGGGGCCAAGTTTAAGCTGGTTCGGCGGTTTCCAAGAAACCTTGTAAATGCCGCACCCGGGTGGGATGCCGCAATTTACGCAGGGCCTTGGCCTCGATCTGGCGAATCCGCTCGCGCGTCACGTTGTACATTTTGCCAATTTCTTCCAACGTGCGCTCGTAACCATCCAGCAAGCCAAACCGCATTTCCAGAATTTTGCGTTCCCGCTCCGTAAGCGTGGTCAGTACATCGCTTAATTTTTCCCGCAACAAGCTGTAACTCGTTACATCGGACGGGTTTTCTGCCGATTTATCCTCGATGAAATCGCCCACGCTCACGTCGCCATCGTCACCCACCGGGGCGTGGAGGGACACGGGTTGCTGGGCCATTTTGAGCAGGGCATGAATGCGGGCCACGGGCATGTGCATTTCGTCTGCCAGTTCCTCGGGCGAAGGTTCCCGGCCCATTTCCTGGGTCAGTTGCTTCTGAGCGCGCCAGAGCTTGTTCATGATTTCAATCATGTGAACCGGAATCCGGATGGTGCGGGCCTGGTCGGCAATGCTGCGGGTGATCGCCTGGCGAATCCACCAAATAGCGTAGGTGGAAAACTTGTAGCCCCGGCGGTACTCAAATTTTTCAACCCCTTTCATGAGGCCGATATTACCCTCCTGAATCAAATCGAGAAAAGACTGGCCGCGGTTGGTATATTTTTTGGCAACGGAAACCACTAGGCGCAAATTGGCCTCCGCCATATGAGTTTTCGCCTTCAAACCGCGATCCGCCGCGGCTTTCAATTCGATAAATGCCTTGTAGAAATCTTCGCGCGGCATCCGGACAAACTGTTCCAGCGTATGAATTTTGGCGTGTTCCGCTTCGCAGGCGGCCTTGCTGCCGGGTTTGCCACCCGCCGCTTCCAATTCTTGAATGTGCCGCAGACTGGCCTGGAACTTCTCATGGATGTTGCCGGCCACCACAATCATTTCCTCGACGACTTTTTGCTTATAAAAGAATTTGGCGAAAAAGTCCTGCAGCTTCACCGTCATCTTCTTGAGTTCGCGCTCAATTTCCTCGCGCCGGGTTTTTTGCTGGGCCTTTTGCCAGCTCAAATAACTCTCGTCCACCTTTTGATCAAAGGCGCGGACCTTTTTAATCAGTTTGCGGAGATCCCGCAAATGACCGTCACGATTAGCGACCTTTTTATCCACAATCACCCGGTCGAAGCGTTCCTTGGGCGGTTCTGACAAGAGCTTTTCAGCAATGGCAATATGCTCCTTGGCCGTAAAACCGAGGCTGTAAACGATGGTTTTCATCGCCACTTCGGCCTCTTCAATCCGTTTGCAAATCTCCACTTCCTGTTCACGGGTCAGCAAGGGCACCTTGCCCATCTGGTTCATGTACATCCGAACCGGATCATCCAAGATTTCCAAGCGGGAATCTTCTTCTTCCTCATTCGCTTGCGGAGCTTGTTCGGGATGCTTGGTCCGTTCAGCGCGCTCTGCTTCTGCCTGATCCATGACAATTTCCACATCCAGCCCGCGCAGCTTGGAAAGAAGGGCGTCCAGATCATCAGGGCTTAAATTATCGGGCAGAACATCGTTAATGTCGTCGTAGGTGATGTAGCCATGTTCCTGGGCCAAATGCAACAGGGTCTTGATCGTTTCAGTCATGTCCACCGAGGAGGCGGAGGAAGCGGTCGGAGTGACGGTCGGGTGGGCAGTGGCTGGTGCTTTGGCTGCGGCCTTGGGGGCTTCCCCCGGTTCCGGGTTGGTCGCTGCTTTCTTGGCTTTCGGAGCGGCTTCACCCGCTTTTGCCGCTTTGTTGGAAATCACAAAACGCTTGCGGGCGGCGGGAAGCTTGGCTTCAGTTTTTTTGGCACCGCTGCGTTTGCCACCGGCCGGCGCGCTCTTGGGCGCCGCAGATTTTCTGTTCGACATAAATTATGAGACCGAAAATAAACGCAATGGTTCAGAGATATTCGGGCGACTCTGCCTAGCGAAAGCGCTGCCTTTACAAATGTTCTATCGTGTTCACTTGCGGTGAATCTTGGGGACTACGAACACCAGAAGACCTACGCGTTGTTAAGTGTAATCTGCTTTCGCATAATTTCAAGGATAATCGTAGCTTCCGCTGCCCGGCGGATTCTCTCGCACTCACGACTTTAAATTAGTTAAGTCGCTGTTGTTAATATGGTTAGATGGTTTGTGGTCGGTCCTTTGCCCGGATCGACTGGACGTCCCGGGCAATTTGTTCCTTTAATTGTTCAGGTGACGTGAATTTTTTTTCCTCCCGGAGGCGGTCCCCCACCTCCACTTCCAGTTCCCGGCCGTACAAATCGCCCGCAAAATCCAATAAGTGGGCCTCCACCCGCAATGCCGGGGCGGGCGAATTTAAGGTTGGGCGGCGGCCAATATTGAGGGCCACCCGGTATCGCTGCTCGTTTACTTGGGTTAGTGCGGCATAAACCCCGTTCGGTGGAAGGCTTAAAGCCGTCGCGTCCAGATTGGCCGTGGGAAATCCCAGTTGGCGTCCCAAACGATCCCCGGTCACGATTTGGCCACACAACGCATAAGGCCGGCCCAACATTTGGCTGGCATGGTCCAAGTCTCCCTGACGAATGGCCTCCCGGATGCGCGTACTGCTGATAATCAGGCCATCGAGCGCCACGGCCGCCAGTCCGTGAACGTTAAAGTTTAAAGATGCGCCCAATTTTTTGAGTAAATCGACATTCCCGCTGCGTTGGTGGCCAAACACAAAATTTGCGCCCACGCAGATGCTGTGAATTTTTCCCAAGTCCCGGGCCAATAAATGAATGAATTCCTCACCGGTTTGCCGGCTAAATTCTGCGTCAAAAGGGAATACGAGGACAGCATCTGCCCCCAGTGCTGCCAACGCGCGCAGTTTTTGGGGCAGGGAATAAATGAGGCTGGGCTGGCGCTCTGGGGCCACGATGGCACTGGGGTGCCGGTCGAAGGTGACCACCAATGCCAGGCCGTCATGCTGACGCGCATCGGTGATGGTTTGGCGGATAATTTGCTGGTGACCCAGGTGGACGCCGTCAAAAACGCCAATCGCGAGGCAGACTTTCCGTCCCGCCGCTGCCAAGTCTTTCGCTGCGCTGATGATTTTCATGCGTCATGCGCTGGCGGCCAGTCGCAAATAGGGAATGACCCGTTTTTCTAATTCCGGCAACGGTAGTTTTAGGATGTCTTCCAGTTGCAGCGCATCCACCACATCAAACCGGCCTGAGGCGGTGCGGCGCAACGCCGTCAAATGCGCGCCACAGCCCAGCTTCTCACCCAGATCGCTGGCCAGACTGCGAATATAAGTGCCCTTGGTGCAGGCCACACAGAATTCCGCCAGTGGCGGGGTGCAGGTGGTAAAACGATAATTATAAATATGCACGAGCCGGGCCTCGCGTTCCACTTCAATGCCTTTGCGGGCCAGCTTGTACAAGGGTACACCGTCTATTTTGATGGCGGAGACCATCGGCGGCATTTGCATTTGATCGCCAATGAACCGGGCGGCTTCAGTATTTAACAGTTCCAGACTCAAGGGTGGCACTGGCCGGGTGGCGGTGATTTCCCCATCGGAATCATGGCTGGTGGTCGTTTCCCCAAACTTAATGGTTCCCTCGTAAACTTTGTCATCGCCCATTAACCGTTCGGATAACTTGGTGCCCCGGCCCAGGACAATGATGAGCAAGCCGGTGGCATTAGGATCCAAGGTGCCACAATGCCCGACTTTTTTAATCCCAAATCGGCGCCGGATGGCATCCACCACATCGTGCGAGGTTGGTCCCGGGGGCTTGTCCACCAACAGGGCGCCGTCCAGTGAGCTGAATTCTTGCATGAAAATTAGGCGGCGGCTTGGAGGGCTTTTTTGATGGCCGCCAGCACCCGGCGTTGCACCGACAGCGATTTGCCGGCCACGCGCGCGCCGGCGGCGGCGGAATGGCCTCCGCCACCGAACTGGGCGGCAATCTCGTTGACGTTAACTTTGGCGCTCTTGGAGCGCAGGCTGATCCGGGTCAGTTCCGGTTCCAATTCCTCAAAGACACAGGCCACCACCACTGGCTCAATGGCCCGGATGTGGTCAATCAGACCTTCGGAATCATTCGACACTGCGCCCGTTCGCGAAAAGTCAGCCTTTTTCAACCAGAACCAGGCGATGCGGTCATTCATGGTCAGTCGGAATTTGCTATACACCAACTTGAGCAAACGCACGCGCGACAGCGGATAGGACTGGTAAACTTCGTCGCAAATTTTTGCCAGATTTGCCCCGCGCGTCACCAGTTCCGCCCCGGTGTGAAACGTTCCCGGCCGCGTATTGGCATATTGGAAAGAGCCCGTGTCGGTGGAAACGGCGGTGAATAAATTGTCGGCCATCAATTTATTGATGGGCCAGCGGGCGATTTTGAGGAGGCGGAAAATTAATTCGCCTGTGGACGCTTCGCGGGCCGATACCCAGTTGATATCCGCATAGCGAGTATTGCTCTCATGGTGGTCAATATTGATGAACACCTTGCGATTGGCAATGCAGTCGCCGGTTTTGCCCAGGCGCTCAAAGCTGGCGCAATCCGTGGCGATCACGCAGTCAAAGGTTTCGCCCCGCTTGGGTCGCGCAAAGATGCCGGTCGGATCGAGAAATTTCAACTTCGCCGGCACGGTGTCTTCGTTCCAGACCACCACCTGTTTGCCCTCATTTTGCAGGGCCAGGGCCAGTCCCAGTTGGGAGCCAATGCAATCGCCATCCGGACGCACATGGCCAACGATGCAGAAGGTTTGGTGTTCCCGGATGGTTTCAATAATCCGGTCGATGACTTTGGGGTGGCTTTTCACTGGGGCGCCGAACTTTCGGCGGCAGGAGTGGTTTTTTCCAACTCTTCGATGATTTGCAAGACCCGGTTGCCGCGCACAATGGTATCGTCGGCCACAAATTTCAACAGGGGGGTGTGCTTGAGCACCACCGCCCGGGCCACCAGCGCCTGAATACGAATGCGGGCTTCATTAAGTTTGACGAGTCCGCGCTTTTGCTGGTCGGCATTACCCAAGACGCTGACGTACACCACGGCGGATTTCAAGTCCCCGGCCGGGACGACGTCGTTGACCGTGATCAGGCCCACATCGCCGGTGGCAAACTCCCGCCGGATGGACTCTCCAATTTCGCGCTTGAGCAATTCGCGCACTCGCTCATGACGTACACCGGACATGTTCTTGTATGGCTAAAGGGTTGGCTGGCAAACCATCCTGCGGGCAATTGCCCCGCGGATTATAACTTGGCGGCGATTTTTTCCAGCGTGTAGCACTCAATGGCATCCCCCACTTGGAAATCACTGTAGCCATCGATGCGAATACCGCATTCCATGCCCGCCCGGACTTCATTGACCTCATCCTGGAACCGGCGCAACGACTGCGTGATGCCTTCGTAAATGACATCCTTGCGACGGCGCACCCGCACCTTGCCCTTGACGATGCGTCCGCTGGTGATCATGCAACCTGCCACCGGCACGCCCTTGGACAATTCAAACACTTTGCGGATTTCCGCCGAACCGATGACCACTTCGCGTACCAGCGGATCCAGCAGGCCCGCCATCGCCTCCTTCACCTGGTCGATCAATTCGTAAATAATCGCGTACAGCTTGATCTGCACGCCCGCATGTTTGGCTTTTTCGGCGGCTGTGCTGTCCAAGCGCGTGTGAAAGCCGAGAATAATACAGCTCGAGGCCGAGGCCAGGGCCACATCATTTTCCGTAATTGTGCCGACATCGCTGTGAATGACTTCCAGCGACACCTTGTCGGACTCAATTTTGTTGAGGGCTTCGACAATGGCTTCCACTGAGCCCTGGGTGTCCGCCTTCACCACGACTTTGAGCACCTTGCTCTGGTTGGCAGCGAGGGTGGCAAACAGGTTTTCCAGCGTGACTTTTTTGTCTTCCTGACCCTGGGCCTTGGCTTCCAAAAAGCGCTGTTCGGCGAGTTCGCGGGCGGCCTTTTCATCCTCCACCACGCTGAATTCCTGGCCGGCATCCGGCACGCCATTTAATCCCAGAACCTTGACGGCCACCGACGGACCGGCTTCCTTCAGCCGCTTGTCCTCTTCGTTGATCAACGCGCGAACGCGCCCGTAATATTCACCGCACAGAATCACGTCGCTGACTTTTAAGGTGCCTTTGCGCACCAAGACCGTGGCCGTGGGGCCGCCGGGTTCCACCCCGGACTCAATCACATTGCCCTTGGCCCGGCGATTGGGATTCGCCTTGAGCTCCAGCAATTCGGATTGCAACAAAATCATTTCCAGCAACTTATCCACGCCAACCTTCGTGAGGGCGGAAACGTCCACGAAAATCGTGTCGCCACCCCAATCGTCGGGCACCAGACCTTTGTCCTGCAATTGCTGCCGGACCTTCATCGGGTTGGCATTCGGATGGTCAATTTTATTCACCGCCACCAGAATTGGCACTTTCGCCGCCTTGGCATGGCTCAGCGCTTCCAAGGTTTGGGGCATGACCCCGTCATTGGCGGCCACCACGAGCACGACCAAGTCGGTGACATTCGCGCCGCGGGCGCGCATGGAACTAAATGCCGCGTGGCCGGGGGTGTCTAGAAAAGTAATTTGGGCCAGCTCGCTTTTGCGTTCTGGATGCGGCACAGAAATGGTGTAAGCCCCAATGTGCTGGGTAATGCCGCCGGCTTCGCCGGCAGCCACATTTGCCTTGCGGATGACGTCCAGCAAAGAAGTTTTGCCGTGATCGACGTGCCCCATGATGGTCACCACGGGAGCGCGGGGTTTGAGTTCTTCGACTTTGTCCTCAAAGTCCAATTCCACCTTTTTCTCAACGGCATGCACCATGCCGCCGCCGCGCTCGCGTTTTTCCACTTCAAAGCGGAAACCGTATTTGGCACAGAGTTGCTGGGCGGTTTTTTCGTCAATCGCCTGGTTGATTGTGGCAAACACCCCCAGCCCCATTAAATCACCAATGATTTTGAAGGGTTTTTGGTTCAACTGGGTGGCCAGCTCACGCACCGAGATCGGTGGCTTGATGATGATGACCTGGCTGTCCGCCGGCGCGGAAAATTTGGGCTGGGCGGGCGGGCCGGACGGACGGGACGGTTGGTTCGCCGGGGCCACCCCAGGGCGGCCGCCGGGTTGAAAACGTTGTCCGGGCCGGTAATCATTACGCGGTGGCGAATTCTGTTGATTCGGCTGGTTTGGACGGCCCGACGGATTCGGTCGGGGCGGGGGGAGTTTCACTGAACCCACTTTGTCACCCATCCGTGGTTGGGGGCGCGGAGGCAAAATAATGCGACCCACCAAGTCACCCACCTTATGAACCACGGGAGCCGGAGGGGCCGGGGGCGCCAGCGGAGTGGGGACTACCGGAGCGGGTTCGGGAGTGGGGTTGACAGCGCCTTCCACCTTGGGGGTGGGCGCCAAGGACGGCGGTGGAGGGACGGGCGCTTCGGTGGCGGTGGTGGGCTCCGGCTGGCTGCTAATTTGAGTCGGAATTTCCACCGCAGCGGCTGGTGCTTGAACTGCCACGGGCGTGATGATTGGCGTCGGGGCTGTGATCACCACTGGAGGTACGGGCGGAGCAGGGGGCGGCGGTGGTGGAGCCGAAATGATCAGAACTTTTTCCTCAACCACGGGCGGGCGGGGCGCTTCCGGCGGTTTAGGGGCCAGCCGGGCGGCCAGCTCCGGGCGGTCTTTAATCAGCTCCTCCTCCAAGTACTCGGCGCTGATTTTATCCAGGGAACTAGACGGGACCTTGGCGGCAGCAATGCCCAAGGCCTTGGCTTTCACAAGGATGTCCTTGTTTTCCAAGCCAAGCTTCTTTGATATATCGTAAATCCGAACGGGCATAAAAATCGTTTACCAGCTCTGACCAAAATGTGAGATACGCCTTCATGGCTCAACTCACTACAAACAACGCTTTTTTAAAGGGCGTCATAAACCAAATCATGGAGTGGCCGGTGCGCCACCTGCTTTAATGGCGCGACGCTCCGCCTCGGCATGCGCCGAGGCCAGAATCGCCGCGGCATTTTCCCCAATCTGGGGAATATCGGCGATGTCGCCAGCCTCCGCCGACAACAAATCTTCCATCCGCGTCAACCCGGCATGGACCAGCGCATCCGCCTGCTCCCGCGTCACTCCAGGGATCGCGGCAATGGAAGCCACGGCTTCGGCTACTTTTTCATTGAAACCTTTGGCCACTACATGCTCGGCGTCAATGTCCACTTCCCAACCGGTCAAACGAGCGGTCAGGCGGGCATTCTGCCCCCGCTTGCCAATCGCCAGCGACAATTGATCTTCACTTACCAAAATTTTCACCCGATGACCGCGTTCGTCCGTCTCAATGCTTTTAAGCTTGGCCGGTTCCAACGCCTTGGTCACATAGGTTTTGATATCTGATGACCAGGGGATCACGTCCACCTTTTCATTATTCAGCTCACGGACGATGTTTTTCACCCGCTGACCGCGCATGCCCACACAGGCGCCGACCGGATCCACCTTATTGTCGCGGGAATATACCGCCATTTTGGTGCGGAATCCCGGTTCCCGGGCAATCCCTTTGATTTCAATGGTGCCATCGTTGATTTCGGACACTTCCAACTGAAACAGCTTCACCACAAACCGGGGGTCAGCCCGGGATAAAATAATTTCCGGTCCATGCGGGCCCTGTTCCACGGCTTTGACGTAACAGCGAATGCGTTCACCCACTTGGTATTCCTCTGTGGGCACGCGTTCGCGATTCGGCAGCATGGCCTCATATTTGCCCAGGTCCAAAATCACATCGGAACGTTCAAACCGGCGCACGGTCCCGCTAATGATGTCACCGACCCGGTCTTTGAATTCCGTAAAAATCAGCTGTTTTTCCGCTACGCGGATCTTCTGCATCAGGGCCTGCTTCGCATATTGTGAGGCAATGCGGCCAAAGCCGGTGGGGGTTACTTCCAGTTCCAGTTCATCGCCCACCTGGGCTTCCGCCTTCGTGCGGCGGGCGTCAAATACCGAGATTTGGTCGTGTTTGGAAATAACCTTTTCGGAAACGATCAATTTCGCAAATGCCTTGATATCCCCGTTTTTTTGGTCGATTTCGACCCGCAGTTCGCGCGCCGGTCCGACTGCTTTTTTCGCGGCGGACAGCAGCGCCTCCTGAACAGCACCGACCAGGACATCACGGTTGATGCCCTTTTCACGTTCCCAAAATTCCAGTACTGCCAAAAAATCTGCATTCATACGCACAATGCTGTATTTGCATCCAGCGAACAAAAAAGTCGGAGATGTTGATCATCCGACTTCGCGCGCTGGTCAAACCAGTAAACTTTACCGTTCTAGATTGGTAATTATAAGAAACCCTTTGGGTTCGTCAAGGGGAAATGCGCAGGTTGACATCGCGGGGTGGGAGTGGGAGGCAAAAGTCGGGGCGAGGGTGGCATTTTGGCGGGGGCTCCAGCAAGGGGTTGAAGAAACGACATAGTCATTCGGATGACCGGCTTTTGCCGGGCGGAGCGCCAAATTACAAAAGAGCAGCAAAGATTATAAAACTGGTCATTTTTCGATTGTTTTGCACCGCTCTGATGTCGTTGGAGGCGCCGACGGCGTGCGGAATCATCAATAATGACCGAAACTATGGCCCGCGGGTTAGTGCCCGGCCCCGTCCGGCTTTAGTTCTCCGGCGGTTACTGCCAGGGGGAGAGTGTTCTGCCGGGGCGGCAAGGGGCAGGTGGCGAAGTGCGTGAAGCCACAGGGCGGGGTGAAGGCGCGGTTGAAGTCAATGATGAGCTGGCCGCTCGCGTCCGGTTTTTTCACATAGAGGAACCGCCCGGCGGCATAGGTGGAATCGCCGGTTGTCTGGTCGCGGAAGAGCATGAAATATTCCGCTTCCCCCGCTTCTTCGGCCACAGCGAGGCGATATTCGGCCCCGTGGGCAGTGAAAACAATGGCTCCGGGACTGTCGAAGGTCTGGGTTGCCCCCGTGACATCAGGCACGCGCAGCTTCTGCCGCTCGGCGAAAGGCACAAAATGGCCGGTTAGCCGCCAGGCGGGATCGTAGGGGAACCAGTGCAAGCCTTGAAACTCCCGCCGGGTCGGGGCGTTGGGATCCCGAATGCGCAGTCCCAACCGGTCGCCCCGTTGAATCAACACCACCGAGACCGGCCCGATTTGAAGTTTGGTCGGGTTCTCCCCGGCATCGCTCTGGAGCGTGAGTTTCCCGACGGGTTCATGATTCACCCGTACATCCACCCCGGGTGCGGGGGTAAAGGTTACGGTCCCTCCCTGACGCGTGAAAACCCCGATTGTGGCCGGCACCGTGGGCGAGTGAATCACGGCCTGGTTGGTGGGAGCGCTCCCGGCGGAATTATCACCCTCGTGCAACCAAGCCAGCCCAATAAGGGTGGTCCAGCCATTGGTTCCCCCAATCGATTCTGTCCGCCGCGTCTGCCAAGCCGGCCAGTCGGCCGGTGCCTTGGGTGGCGTCGCACAACCCGCCAGCCATGCGGCGGCCACCAGCGCCGCCAGGCAATAATTAGCTTTGGTCAATTTCAAGTTGGGGCTCAGTTTGATGGTTTGCATGGGCAGCGGATTGGCCCGCGGGCATCCATGGGTGAATTTTTAATCGGCCCGGCGGGTTTGGCAAGACCGTCGTTTGGTAATTCGCTAAAAGCTAGACAAATTCTCCTGGCCGGTGCGTCATCATAGGTACATGCCCCGCAGCACTTTCATTGAACGGCTCTACGACGAGCATGCCGGGGCGCTTTATGCGTCGCTCTTGAACCTCACCCGGGCGGAGGCGGATACGCGGGATTTGCTGCAAGAGGTTTTTGTCAAGCTGGCTCGCGAACCCGGCCTCCTTGACGGCGCCCGGGAGGAGCGCGCATTTCTCCTCCGCCTGGCCCATAACGCCGCAGTGGACCTCATGCGCCGGCGGGCCACCCGCGACCGCACCCGGGATGGCTTCGCTGCTGAGGTGTCGCCCTTTGCCAGGGCTGCTGACCCCGACGAACAGCACTTTCGCCAGGAACTGGCCGCCGCCCTGGGGGAATTACCGGCCGAACAACGGGCGGTGGTGCACCTTAAACTTTGGGAGGGGCTCACTTTTGAAGAGATCGCTGCGGTGCTCGAGCTTTCCCCCCACACGGCCGCCAGCCGTTACCGGTATGGTTTAGACAAATTACGCGGTCAGTTACGTCCCCTTTACGAAGAAATCAAATGAACGAGTTTGAACAACGCTTGCGGCAGGTGCCCTTGAAACCAGTTCCGCCGGAATGGCGCGCGGAAATCCTGGCCGCAGCCGGCCAGCTCACTCCGGACTGCAGCGGGCCAGCCCCGTTATCATGGCGGGCACGATGGCTTGCCGGATGGCACTCGCTCTTCTGGCCTCATCCCCGGGCGTGGGCGGGACTGGCGGTGGTGTGGGTGGTTATTGCCGGTTTGCATGTTTCACAAAGTGACGACGCACCGGTGGTGGAGCAATCCGCCGCATCGACTCCAGAAAGGCTGGCTGATTTACGGCAGCAACAGCAAATGCTGGTGGAATTATTGGGGGCAAATCGGGCAAGCGAGGCGGAACCTCCCAAGCGCTCCGGGGCGCATACGCAACGGGTTAGAATGATTGGCTGATGTTTATGAATAAAGCACCCCAAGAACTACCGCCGGAAGTCCCTGCCCGGAGATCCTATTTCAAGCCCTGGCTGATCATTTGGGCGATTGTCTTGGTTATTCTGCTGGGACTGGTCCTGGTTTTGCCCGGTGGTCCGCAGCATGGGGGCGATTGGTGGATTGCCATGGGGGTCATGGCCGGGGTTAGTTTTATTGCTGCCAGCCTGCTCGTCTGGCTGTGGCGGGTTTGCCGCTGGCTGTGCTGCTGGCGCAATTTGCGCCGGGCGCTGTTTGGGGTCGCTTGTGTGACCACGAGCATCGTCCTGCTCTACGCCGAGGAAGACTGGCGCGGCCGGCGTGACTTTAATCAGTTGCGGCACGCCGGGGAGGCCCGGGGCGAGCATTTCGACGTGGCCAGCCTGGTGCCACCACCCATCCCAGATGACCAAAACTTCGCAATGACTCCCATTATGTTCAGTGCTTATGGCCAGTATTTTGACCGGGCCGGTCACGAACTGAAGCCGCGTAATACCAATTTGGTGAATCAATTGGTCCTAGATTACCATGGCGGAAATCATCAAGCCATTACGAATGCGGTCGGGGACTGGCGGCTGGCCATCCCAACCGATTTAACGGGCTACCAACAATTTTACCGGACCCTGGCGGCGAAAACCAACTTGTTTCCCGTGCCATTGGCACCCCAATCGCCGGCCGCCGATGTATTGCTGGCCTTGAGCCCATTTGATCCCACCATCAAAGAATTACGCCGAGCCAGCCAGTTGCCTTACTCTCGCTTTCCGTTGGAATACAGCAAAGCCGACCCCGCGACCATACTCCTGCCGCATTTGGCGGCCCTAAATCGATCCGCCATTTTCCTGGAATTGCGCGCCATCGCCGAATTGCAAACGGGTCAAACCAGCCAGGCGCTGGCCGATGTCAGCTTGATGGAAAAGTTGATTAATTCCGTCCGCACCGAACCATTGTTAATTTCCCATGTCCTGCGTATTTCCATGTTGCGTTTGATGCTCCAGCCGGTGTGGGAGGGATGGGCGGCGCACCGCTGGTCGGATGCACAATTGGAGGCGTTGGACGTCCTGCTGGCTCATTTTGATTTTGTAGCGGATTATCAACTGGCCCTACGCGGCGACCGGGCGATGATGATCCAGGAAATTTTTTATCTCCGCGACCATCCGGAACTGTACCCTGATTATATCCCCATCCCCAGTTTTAACAAATCGGTTTCAAACTTCGATTTTCCCATGATCGTTCTTTCCAAGACGCACCTGGTGCCGTCCGGTTGGTATTATCAAAACCAACTGCATTGTGCCCGCCTGACGGAGCAGTATTTGGCGGTGGCCGATCAGGAAACGCATACATTCAATCCGGCGAAGGCCGGGCAGGCGGAGGCCTTCCAGGAAAATGAACACCGCCATATTTCCCCCTTTAACACCTTGGAATGCATTCAGCTTGCCTGGATCGAGCAGTTAAGCGCCCCCAACGGCTTTACCCTGCCTTTTGCCCATGCGCAAAGTTCTGTGGACCAAGCCCGGGTGGCCAGCGCGCTGGAACGCTTCCGGCTGGTCCAGGGCAACTACCCCGATTCATTGACGGCCCTGGCACCCCACTATCTCAATCCCATTCCACATGATGTCATCGGCGGTCAGCCTTTGCATTACCATCGCACGGCAGATGGCCAATTCGTATTATATTCCATCGGATGGAATAACCATGATGATGGGGGCTTGGTGGTGGCAACCCCCGGCACGACTCCCGGACTGAATGCAGCCCAGGGTGATTGGGTCTGGCGCTATCCTGGCAAGTGATTTTTTATGGTGGTGGTTGCACCACGGATCTGGGGTTAACATTTTTTTATTTGGCCTGTCCCTCGCTGGTTGACCGGCGGCCACCCGGCGGCGGCTGATTCAGAAAAATCAAATTGTTTTGCAGAAAGTGACGGTTGTCGCCTCCATGGGTGGTGTTAAGGTCATGACCGAACTCAAAACTCAGTCATTGCTGCGTATGAACCGCCAACTGTCATGAACTACCCATCGCCCAACCCCCCAGGTTTCAAGCCAACTGCCCTGGCCCTGGCCCTGACCCTGACCCTGCCATTTTTAGCCGCCACAACGCACGCCGGCAGCATCGTCTGGAGCGGGGCCAGCGGCGTCAATACGAACTGGTCCACGGCCGCCAATTGGTTTGGCGGCGCGCTTCCCAGCAGTGGCGATGACGTGAAGTTTTACGATGCCGGCACCAACCTCACTCCCGGGCTGCCCAGCAGTCTGGTGGATGCGGGTTTTACCGGGACGATTGGGACTTTGCAATTGGGAAATACCAATGGCTTTCATACCATCGTCATTGCTCCAGGCAGCACCTTGAGCATACTCAGTGGCAATCTCTCCGAGGGCACGCCCACTGATGCGGCGGCCGCCCGCAATCTGACCAACACCATTACGGGTGCCGGGGCCACGCTGTATGTCAGCAATCTCACCGCTAATATCGGTATCAATCAGGCCAACTCCGCAGCCTCACCCAGTCGCGGCACCTTGAATTTGTCCGGTCTGGATAATTTTATCGTCAATGCCAACCGTCTGGGCATCGGCGACGGCCAGTTTCCAGGTGTCTCGGTTAACAACCGTGCGGGCGGCAACTTGCTGCTGGCCAAAACCAACTTCATCACCCTGGCTTACAGCGACACGCTGGCGAATTATCTGCTCGCCGGGAAAAGCTCCGCGCTGGTCATGTCCCGCAATTCGGGCAACAATCCCGGCATCATTTCAATTCTGCAACTGGGGCTGGTGAATACGTTTAATCTGGACAGTCTGGACATTGGCATGGACAAGTCCGGCAACAACTCCACGCCCGCGCATGGCCTGGTAAATTTTAATCCCGCGTTTGCGGGACAAAATCCGGTGGCCACTTTCTACGGAGCGGGCGGTCCGGGCACGCGGGTGACCTGGTGGTCGGTCGGCGATGGCAACCAGAGCGCCTCCAGTTCCAACGGGGGAGGGGGGACCAATGATTTCAGTCTCGGCACTGTCAACGCCTTCATCAATGTCATGTCGCTCGCGCGCGACGCCGGGAGCAGTTCGGATACCTGGGTGGGACCCCACAAAGGCGTCTTCACCTTTACCAATGGCACGGTGGATGTGAACAGTTTGGTGGTTGGCAATCAAGCGCTTGAAACGGGCACCAGCACCACGCCTTGCTGGGGCATCTTCAATGTGAATGGCGCGGGGGCCACGCTGAAGATTAACAACAACCTGACCCTCGGCACCAACTCCCTCACCTCGGCTGCGGGCACGCTCACGCGCGGCCAGGTGAATGTCACTGGCGGTACGGTGCTGGCCAATAATGTCACCGTGGGGGCCAATAGTATTTCCAACGCCATAAACCTTGTGAACGCCACCTTGGTGGTCTCCAATACGCTGGCTACTAATGCGAACGGTTTGTTTGCGCTGAGTCTTTCCAACGCCACCCTCGGACTGAGCCTGCCGGCCAATGGCTCGCTCCGCGCCCTGGTAAAAACGTTTGCCACCGTGGGGACCGCCAACCTAATTCAATTGGACCCAAAACCCGTCCTGTTCGCCAGTTATCCGCAGCAGATACCCTTGTTACGTTATACGACTTGGACGGGTTCCAATACCTTGACCCTAGCCAGCGTGCCGGCCTGGGCCCCCGGCGCCACCCTCGTGAGCAATGGTCCCAATAGCACCCTGGATCTTCTGGTGCCCAATGATCCCCGGCCGGTCATCACCAGCGAACCGGCCGGTTACAGTGGCAACCCGGGGGATGCAGCGACCTTCACGGTCGGCATCAATGCCGCCAGCCTCACGCCGCTGGGTTACCAATGGTTTAATGGTTCCACGCCGCTGACGGACGGCCCCACGGCGGCCGGTTCCACGCTGGCGGGCAGCACCAGTGCTTCCCTGGTCATCACTTCCGCCCAGCCGGCGGACACCGGTAATTACACGGTGGTGATCACGAATGTTTACGGTTCGGTGACCAGCAGCCCGGCGGCCGTGCTGACCATCAGTGCCGGCGCGGTGGCTCCCGCCATCACTGGCCCGCTGCCTGCCAGCCGCACGGCGGTGGCTGGTGGTAATATCACTTTTACGGCCAGTGTCTCGGGCAATCCGGCCCCGGTGATTCAATGGCAGTTCAATGGCAACACACTGACCGACGGTCCCACGGGGAACGGGGACACGCTCGCGGGCGCGACCAGCAGTGCCTTGACGGTGAGCAATGTCCAGTATCCTGCCAGCCAGGGCACTTATGCCATCATTGCCATGAACAGCGCGGGCGCGGCGACCAATTATGTGGTTTTGAATGTGCTGGTGCCATTGGTCATTACCAACCAACCGGTCAGCCTGGTGGTCACCAATACTCAGTCGGCTGCTTTCTCCGTGACCGCCGGCGGGGTCCCGGCCCCGACTTACCAATGGTATTTCAATAGTACTGGTAATCCACTCCCGGGTGCGACGAACAGCACTTACACTATTGCCAGCGCCAGCCCGGTCAATGACGGGACCTACTTCGTGATTGTCCACAATGCGGCTGGCAACCTGACCAGCAGCAACGCCACTTTGATTGTCAATTCCACCATGTCGGTCCAGTCGGTGTCCCCGGTGAACGGGGCCACGGGCATTTGCTACGACACGCCGTTGTACCTCACCTTCAACCAGCCCCCTTCGCTACGTTCCGCTGGCAAAATCCGCATCTACAACGTCACCAACAACACCACGGCGGTGGACACCCTGGACCTCAGTCAAAACGCCGTCAACGGCACCCAGGCCCGCAGTCCCTTTCCCGGTGACGCTCAGGGGTTCAATTATTATCCGGTCGTGATTACCGGGAACCTCGCCGCCATTTATCCCCATTCCGGCGTGCTGACCTCCAACCAAACTTATTATGTCACCGTGGATGACGGGGTATTTGCCGATGCGGCTGGCGCCTGGTTTGCTGGTATCCAGGGTTCCAATACCTGGTCCTTTGGCACCAAAACGGGTGGTCCGGCCAACCCGCTAAACCCCATCGTAGCCGCTGATGGCACTGGTGATTTTGCCACGGTCCAAGGGGCGGTGGATGCCATTCCGCTGAACAACACTCTCCCCACGCTCATCAGCATCAAGAACGGCAATTACTTCGAAATTGTGGATATTTCCGCCAAGCCGCTGGTCACCTTCCGGGGCCAGAGCCGCACGGGCACAGTGGTGGGATATCCTAACAATGTAAACATTGCGGCGGGCGGGGGCACCACGCATGCGCGCATGGCCTTCAAGGTGAATTCCAAGAATATCGCCATTGAAAACCTGACCATCAGTAATTCCACCCCGCAGGGCGGCGGCCAGGCCGAAGCGCTGATGATTGAGTCTGGTGCCAGCCATTTCATCCTGAACAATGCGGAGGTGGACAGCCGGCAGGACACGATTTTGGCCAATGTGAACACTTCCCAAGGGTATTTCTACCACAGCCTCATCCAAGGCAACTTTGATTACATCTGGGGGGGCGGCAACCTCTTCTTTACCAATTGCGAAATCCGCACCATCGCCGGGGTGTCCTCCCCCAACCTGGTTGCTCCCCGCACAGATAATGGGCCCACTGGCAACTGGCCCGGATACCTGGGCCTGTATGCCAGCAACGGGTTCGCCTTCGTGAACTGCCAGTTGACCCGCGCGACGAACACGGTGACCAATTGCACCCTTTCGGATAGCAATGGCAGCACCAACGGCAACGCGGTTTGGATCAATTGCTCCATTGACACGGCTGGTTATGGGAATGCCAATGCCACGGCGCAGGCCAGCCAGTTGCTGTGGGAATTCGGCAACACCAACCTGCTCGGCACCTTGCTGGATAATACGGCCGCGCCATTCACCGGCTTCGCCCCATTGACGGTCACTGACCCGCGCTATCTGGCGGCCAGCAGTGCCGTGACCTGGCTCAATGGCTGGGTGCCGCAACTGGCCCCGAACATCCTCAGCCAGCCGACCAATCTTACCGTGCAGGCCGGTCAGACGGCCAGCTTCACCGTGGCGGCCACGGGGATTCCCGATGCCACCTACCAGTGGCTCCAGAACGGCACCAATGCCCCCTATGCCAGTGCCACCAGCGCCACGCTGACCATTCCGAATGCCCAGGCGGGCGATGCGGGCACTCTCGCCGTGGTGGTGGCCAATGCCGCTGGGACCGCCACCAGCGCCACGGTGAGCCTGAATGTCCTCACCCCCGTGCCGCCGGCGCTGGCCGGTCTCACCGCCTCGGCCAGCTCCGGGGTGCAATTCACCATCAGTGGCTCGGCTGGCTTCGGCTACCGGGTCTGGGCCACCACCAACCTGACGCTGGCGCCCGTCACCGCCACCTGGACACTGGTTGGCAGCAGCACCTTTGGGGCAAGTCCGACGGTGTTTAGTGACCCGCAGGCCACCAATTACACTGAGCGTTTCTACACCGTTACGGTGCCGTGAGACGGGTTGCCCTCCATGGTAGTGGTCAGACTGCTGCCATGGAGGGTTTTTCTTACTGGGGATTCAGAATGTCTTCTTTCGCCAGTCCTTTGACTTCGGCCACAGCACGAATAATCGCATTCAACCCGAACTCCGAAATTAAAACGGCCGGTCGGCATCCATCGCTTGGGCATAAACGCTTGGGAACATTGGCTTCCCAAGCCGCTGCCAAGCAGTTGCCCATTTGACGATGCGCGCTTCGCGCAGCGGCAGTCTCACCAGACCACTGCGGGTAGGCCGGCGATTTTTCCAAAGGGTTTCGGCTCCAACATCTGGACACATCCCAGCCATTTTAATTTCGGAGTTCGGGTTCAAGGTGCCAATTCGGAGCGGGTCATGGTTGGGAACTGCCAGCCGATGATGGCGCGGGTCCGCCGTTTCTAATATGATGTGACTGCCCTCCTGATTTACCTTTTGGCAACCGTGATATTTGCGGTGCAACTTGATTAACTCCCCACCACTCAAGTCACGCGGCAATTTTATGACCCGGCCAAAAGTTCATCACGCACCAAATGCAGCCGCACGGCGGCCGGTTTGGGCTGGTCAAAAAAATACGCTGACACCGCTTCGCGCACATTGGCCCGCAATTCCTCCCAATTATTGCCTTGGGTGATTATATCGTGTGAAAGACATTCGGCCACAACACCGCCATCGCTTTCCTGAGTCACGCTGAAGACAATTTCCATGATGCAACTTTCGCCTCAAAATCGGCAGAAAACACGTCTTTTGACTTTTGACGGCCTTTTTCCACCTTGGCTCATTGGCCGGGGTTTCACGGCGGCACCATCTCTGTCGTCCAATACCACACCGTCACGACACCGTCACACTCGTCGCAGGAATGGGAGATGTTCAATACTTGGTCGCGGCCCACTTCGGAGGCAAATGCGGCGGCCTCGTCGAATAATTCGGACCAGCCGGCTGTGGTGCTGCGAAAATATTTGTAGGCCAGCCGGCGGCGGGGCGGCGGGGCCCCCGGGGGTGGGGTCTGGCCCTGAGGCAGTTGGCACTTCCAGCAGGAATCAAATTGGTCCTCGACGGTCTCACCGCATTGTTTGCAGGTCCACATAAGGTTGAATAAATGGGCGTTGGCGGTGCAACTGAGCCACACCGGCGGAGGTTAGTCAATCTGGAAAAAGCCGGCCCTGGAGCGAAGCACGGCCAATTCCCAACTCTCCACTTTGCCCGGGCCGGGGGAGGGGATGTTTTTTTACTTTGATTTGGTTTGATTTGGTTTGATTGGGCTCTGCATTTCATCCGCGAATGTCGCCAAGAGACACGAATGGTGGCGGCGGGGAGGGGCGGGCGGGGTATGTCAAAGATTTCGCCTTCGCCAAGGCTATGGCGGACGGGTCCTCCTGATGGCATAAGCCTCAGGCACCCGGACCGGGAGGTCCGAGCGTCTTTTGGAATTTTTCATCAGATGATGAGTTGTCAAATGGGAAAATTGCCCAGGTGAAAAAGGACGAACTGGAACTGGGTGTGAGACAACATTCTTCGGGCAGGTTTATTTTCACGGGTTTTGGCATAATAAGCATCTAGAAGTCCAGGGATTGCATGGATTCGCCATTTTCCAGCACCCCTGCCGGGGCGCGATGGTTCCGGGCTGGGTACCGGGGGGCGGCACCGAGCTTCCGCCTTCGCACAGAGCTATGGCGGACAGGTGCCCCCGGCTAATTTCCGGCGCCCCACCGGGGCAAGGCTCGGGCGAAGGAAGAAATTTGGCTCACACCCACTGGAACTGTTCACCCGGCTTCTGACGCGCGAAATATTGATTGCCGGGTCGTCGGTGGCGACGAAATAGAGATACGTCCGATAACCGGCCGCTTGTGCCTGGGCCAGCAATGCCACTTTGCTGTCATGCGACATGACCGTTTCCAGTGTGAACGAGTTGTTCTGTTCCATCAACTTTGGCCGGAGGAAGTCGCAGGCCACCGAGGCGAAATATGAATTCAAGGCCACCCTGCCAAATTCCAGCCGGTTGCCGGAAAAAATCAGTTGTCGGGCGGCCTCACCCAATCCGGCGTCCCGCAGAAATGGGGAGTCATGGAAAAACGGAAGAACCTCGTCTGCCGTGGTGGCCACTCCATAGTCGGTAAAAGCGAGCCAGGTTTGCCGTTGGATTTCCAGCTCCATTTCATCGGGATTCAAGTAGACACCCAGCAGGGCTGCCGGCAGGTGGATTTTCAGCGTGGTTTAGCCCGAACCATTCGGACCTGCGAACATGCTCAGCCGTGGGGTGGCCGCGCTCACCGGATGGTGAAGATTTGCCCGGCAACGAACCGGGTGGTTGGTTCGATGTGCTTGACCTCCACTTTCCGGCCATCAGGAAATAATTCGTAGATGACCCCGTCCCGCGATTGTAACACGCTCTGGCCCGAAGCGAGAGCGTGGTCGCGAGCGGCCGCGAAAGCCGCGCCGGAAATGGCCGGGAACTGACTTTCAAGCTGTTGAATGTCTTGGTCTGACATGGCGAAACTTTGCAATTGAATATTGAGCCCCGACAGGGACATGGCAACCGCGTTTTCCTCATGAGGTGTTTGTAAACAAACACTGGCACCCCGTGCAATGCCAACCAGTGTCCCTGTGCCGTCGTAGCGGCGAACTGCTATTCGCCGCATTAAATATTGGAGTTATTTGTTCCCCCGCAGTGACTCCACCCACTCCGCCGCCGATGCCACGTCCCGCCAGGTTTCCCGGCCCTTTTGCCAGAGATTGGCCAGGGCCTGCTCGTCCGCCTTCCTGGTATGCGGGAGAAATTGAATCAACCGCACTTTCGGCAAAGCCTTGGTCCGCACAGGCTGTTCCGGCTGAACCTGCAGTCTCACGTCTTTGTAACGCTGGTTTTGCTTTTCACCGGACATATTATCCGCTGTTTAACTATCGTCCGCTTCCTTTGATTTCACCAGGCCATTGTGAACACCTGCGGCCAGCCGCAAATCGCTTTGGTTTGCCTGCCAGGGGCCGGGTCGGGTCGGTCCATGGTGGCCGCCGAGCGCACAAATCCGCCCCCCTTTTTTGCATTTCCCCACATCGTTCGTTGACACGGGCGGGTGGTTTGCTAGATTAATTCTTTCGTTTTTAAGGCATTTGTAACATTTTTATTATTTATGGCAAAAGCATCAGTATCCAAATCCACGAAATACGTCTATACGTGGGGCAATAAAAAAGCCGACGGTGACGGTTCCATGAAGGCCCTGCTCGGGGGCAAGGGTGCCAATCTGGCGGAAATGACCCGCATTGGCCTGCCGGTGCCTCCCGGATTCACCATCACCACCGAGGTGTGCACGTATTTCTACGACCACAAGCGGACTTATCCGCCGCAATTGCAGGCGCAGATGGAAGCCGGCGTGGTGAACATGGAAAAAATCATGGGCTACAAGTTCGGTGATGCCAAGGGCTTCCCGCTGCTGGTGGCGGTGCGTTCCGGTGCCCGCGATTCCATGCCCGGGATGATGGACACGATTTTGAACCTCGGCTTGAACGACGCCACGGTGTTGTCGCTCGCCAAGGCGACGAAGAACGAACGTTTCGCGTGGGATTGCTACCGACGCTTCGTCCAGATGTATGGCGACGTGGTGCTGGGGGTGCAAAAGCGCGAGGGCGAGGATCACGAACCGTTTGAAACGGTCATCGAAGGTTTCAAGCACGAGAAGTATCACAAGGATATCGTCGACAGTGAATTGACGGCGGAAGACCAGCAGGAATTGGTGAAGCGCTTCAAGGAGCTGGTCAAGGAACGCACGGGCAAGACCTTCCCGAGCGATCCGTGGGATCAATTGCGCGGCGCGGCCGGGGCGGTGTTCGGTTCCTGGATGAATGACCGGGCAATCGTTTATCGTCGCAAGTACAACATCCCCACGGAATGGGGAACGGCCGTCAACGTGCAGGCCATGGTGTTCGGCAACACGGGTTCCGCCTCCGGTTCCGGTGTGGCGTTCACCCGTAACCCGGCCAACGGCAAAAACGAGTTCTACGGCGAATTCCTCATCAACGCCCAGGGCGAAGACGTGGTGGCGGGCGTGCGCACGCCCGAACCCGTCATTGAGCTGAAGAAGCAGATGCCCAAGTCCTACGACGAACTGATCAAAGTTCGCGCCACCTTGGAAAAGCATTTCAAGGATGTGCAGGACATCGAGTTCACCATTCAGGAAGGCCGTTTGTTCATGTTGCAAACCCGCAACGGCAAGCGCACCGCGATGGCCGCCCTCAAGTTCTCCATGGACATGGTCAAGGAGAAGCTGATTGATGCTGAAACCGCGGTGCTCCGCAATCCGGCCGACCAGCTCGACCAATTGCTGGCCCCGGTGTTTGACCTCGCGGAAATCAAGAAGGCCACCATCATCGCCAACGGTCTCCCGGCCGGTCCGGGTGCGGCCTCTGGCAAAATCTATTTCAATGCCGATCGCGCGGTGGAAGCGGAAAAGCGTGGCGAAAAAGTGCTGCTCGTGCGGGTGGAAACCTCGCCCGAGGATTTGCGCGGCATGATCGCGGCTGAGGGCATTCTCACCGCGCGTGGTGGCGTCAGCTCCCACGCCGCTCTCGTGGCCCGCCAGATGGGCAAGGTTTGCGTGTGCGGCGCCGCCGCCCTCGAAATCAATTACGATAAGAAGACCATCACCGTGGCGGGCACGACCTACAACGAGGGTGACTTCTTCTCCATCGACGGCACGGCGGGCACCGTGTACGCGGGCGCCATCAAAACCGCGCCGTCCGAAATCATCGCCGGTTTGATCAATGGCGACAAAGCCGCGCAGGCCACCGAGAAGTTCAAGAACTTCACGCAATTGATGAAATGGTGCGGCCAGGCCTCGCGCCTGCAAGTGCGCACCAATGCGGACACGCCCGAGCAGGCGCAGAACGCCGTGGCCTTCGGCGCCACGGGCATCGGTCTGACCCGCACGGAACACATGTTCTTCGAGGGCAACCGCATCGACGCCATGCGCGAAATGATCCTGGCGGATTCTTTGGCTGCCCGCGAAACCGCGCTGGCCAAGCTGCTGCCGTACCAACGCGATGACTTCTTCGGCATCTTCAAGGCGCTGAAAGGCTTCCCGGCGACCATCCGTTTCCTCGATCCCCCGTTGCATGAGTTCCTGCCCCACGCGAAGGAACAGCAACTGGACCTCGCGACCAAGCTCGGCATTCCGGTGGAAAAGATCATCCATCGCGTGCACGAACTGCATGAATTCAACCCCATGCTGGGTTTCCGCGGCTGCCGCCTGGGCATCAAGTTCCCGGAAATCACCCGCATGCAGGCCCGCGCGGTGTTTGAAGCGGCCGCGCAATGCGTCAAGGCCAAGATCAAGTGCAAGCCCGAGATCATGATCCCGCTCGTCGGCTTCAAGAAGGAACTCGACCTCCAGGTCGCGATCGTTCACGAAACGGCCAAGCAGGTGCAGGCGGAGAAGAAGGTCAAGCTGACCTACAGCGTCGGCACCATGATCGAAATTCCGCGCGGCGCTTTGACGGCGGATGAAATCGCGCAGACGGCGGAGTTCTTCAGCTTCGGCACCAACGACCTGACCCAGACCACGCTGGGCATGAGCCGTGACGATTCCGGCAGCTTCCTTGGGGCCTACCAGGAAGCCGAGATCATGAAGAAGAATCCTTTCGCCTCCATTGACCAGACCGGCGTGGGCCAGTTGATGGAAATCGCGATTGCCAAGGGCCGCATCACCCGCCCCGACATCAAGCTGGGCATCTGCGGCGAACACGGTGGCGATCCGGATTCCGTGAAGTTCTGCCATCGCATCGGTTTGACCTATGTGAGCTGCTCCCCGTACCGCGTCCCGGTGGCCCGTCTGGCCGCCGCGCAGGCCGCGATCGAAGAGAAGCGCAAGGCGGCCTCCGTGGCGAAAGCGCCCAAGAAGAAGTAAGCTGAACGCCTGACCTTTCACCAGCCGCTCCCGGAAACGGGGGCGGCTTTTTTGCTGCCGACCTGCGCTGGCTTGGAGTCGGGCGGCCGGTACTGGCACCGCAGGTTTCCCAACCCTTGGTGCGGCCATTATGCTGAATGACTACCAGCTAATGACCAGATTTTTCCATTTAGCGATGCTATTCAAATTTGGACGACCCCTTGGTCGCAGGGGCGGCCTTGGTCATTATTCCCGGCGTATAAACCGAGAGTTCGTGGATGGACCAGAAAAGGCCACGGACTGAGCCGGTTTGGGTGAGGCGAATGAATTTGGCGGCGGCGGGAGGGAACCAAATTTCCGTGGTGGGCTGCGTGCCGGTACCGGTGGCCACCGGGTTGCCCCAGGTTTTGCCGTCGGCGGAGAGTTGGACTTGGTAGCTCCGGGGATAGTCCTCGCGGGAACTGGCCGCTTCCATGCGCAGGCCGGTAATGATGTCCGGCTGTGGCAATTCAATTTGGTACCACATGCCCGGAACCTGGTCGGTGCTGGTGTCGTAGCGGGTGCCCAGGTCGCCATCGATGGCCCGGGCAGCGGTCTGCGCGTTGTAATTAGCCGACACTCGCCACGCGGAACGGTTGGTGAGCGCCTGGGGCACAGCGGCCGCCAGTTCCGCCTCGGTCCACGGGGCATCGTGATCTTTGAGGTTCGCGCGCACCCGGGCCACGTCCGCCGGGCGGACGAGGGAGCCGTTGTTGAAAAAGCTATTGCGGATGTACGACGTTACGGCGGCCACCCAAGTGTCGTCATTATTTTCCATAGCGAGCATCTGGGCGTCGTAGGCTTTGCCGGCCACCGGGCCTTTCATGCCTTTGAGCAGGACGCTGACCATGGAATCGCTCAGATTCGTGGCCATCGCCGAATGCTTGAAGGGCGGGGCGATGGTGGTGCCCTTCGGGGCTCCGGGCATGGGCGCGCCTTCACCGGTCTGGCCGTGACAGGCGAAGCACAGGGTTTTGTAAATCGTGGCCCCCTGGTCGAGTAACTTCCGGTCCGGCCCCGAGTAGTTCCCGAACACTGAGCCCGGTGGATGCAGTTGCCCCCCAATGACGCTGATCCCCGAGTCCGGGTTGGCCGAGAGGGTGGCTTCAATCAGGTTTGCGGCATTGGTCCACTGGAGCAAATTGGCGGTCAGGAGCACCTGGATCACGACGCTGGGGTCAGGGTCGCCGGTCAGTTTGGCGAGATCAGGCACGAGGGAGTGATCGCCATTTTTGTAGAGCGTTTCACTCACGCGAATCCCAGCGCTGCGCACATGGCCATCGGGGTCGTGGAGGGCGGCGCGAATCAAATCCGGTGGAATCACCTGCAAGCCTTCCAGGGTCCAGAGCGCGCCCAGGCGGGCGAGTGGGTCCGGGTGGCGGCGCACCATCTCCGTCAACGCCGGCACCACCGAATGGTCGCCGCGCAACACCAGCAGTTTTTGCGCGGTGTCCCGCCACCAGCCGTTGGGATGGCCCAGGCAGGCCACCCATTCCGCCGGTGTTTGGTCCAGCATGTGTGGTTGCGGACCGGGGGCCAGGCCATCGTACGTGAGGCGCCAGATGCGGCCGCGGCCGAAATTTTTATCCAGTTGGTGGGCCCGCACTTGGGGACGCAGATACGAACCTTCGTTGACCCACGCCGCCTCCTGGATGATCCCGCGATACATGTCCACTATATAAAGGGTGCCATCCGGGGCGGTCACCAGGTTGACCGGGCGGAAATTGGGATCAGTGGAGCGAATGAATTCGGAATGTCCGCAAGCATTGGTCAGATGGGTGACTCCGGCATTTACCGCCACTTTTCCACGCCGGACCAGCCGGCCCACTGGCTCGCCGAAAAACAAGTCGCCGCGCAATTCCGGCGGCAGGCGGTCACCCCGGTAAATATCCACACCAGCGGCGGAGGTGATGTAATTGAGGGTTTTATTTTCCGGTCGCAACCGGTGGGGGCCCCCCTGCACGTCCCCCAGGCCAACCAGCGGCCAGACTTCCATGAATTCCTGGGACGGTTCATCCTTTACCTTGATCGGACCATAAATGAAGGGCGCCTGGTAATCCGTCGGCCCCTGCTCCCCACTGGCATTCACAAACCAGGGCTTGCCATAATCATCTTGCGCGACACCCCATTGACCGCCATTGGGCGGGGTGTTCTCCTTGATCACATTCGTGCCGCTCAGGCGCAGCCGGTAGGCATTCAAGGTTTGATACAGCCAGTTGTCCCGGGCCCAAATCAGGCCACTGGACTGATGCTCCAAATTACCGCCGCGTTTGCCCCCGGCATAAAAGAGGGTCTTTTGATCAGCCACCCCGTCGCCGTTGGTATCCCGGTACAACCAGATATCATCCGAATCGGTTTCATTCACCAGCACGCCGTCGGACAGCGGCAGAATCATGCGCGGGAGCAGGAGATGATCGATAAACACACTGTGCCGATCATATTGGCCGTCGCCCCGGCTGGACCAGTGGCGCGACACCCGGCTGCTGGGGACGTGTTCCCCCGTGCCATCGATATTCTGCATGTACGTGCGCATTTCCGCCACATACATACGGCCGTTGCCATCAAACGCCGCCACGACCGGTTCTTTGATGTCCGGGTCGCCCACCACTAATTCCATACGGTAACCGGGTGGCAAAACAAATGTTTTCAGCTCCTCGGCGGGCGTCAGATACGGGGTGGGTTGGGAGGCGGGCCGGGCATTGGTGGCGGCCTCGTCGGCATGGCCAGCCAGTGCGGTTACAACGGCGACGCACAGGGCAAGCCGGGAAATTTTCAACATGGGCACAGTCAAAGTGGTCATCGGCAGCATTGTGCGGAAGACAACCATTTCTAGCCACCCCGAAAATGGACTCAGGCATTGGTGCTGGCGGGCAGTGCCACCCTCACCGGCCAAGGCTTCAGTGACCGAACGCGTGCACCACTTGCACCATCAAATAACCGAGGCCGCCGCAGACGGGCAGCGTAAGCACCCAGGCCCAGAGGATGCGCCTGACCACCGGCCACTTCACGGCGGTCCAGCGCTTGGAGGCACCCACGCCCATGATGGCAGTGGTGATGACGTGGGTGGTGGAAACCGGCATGCCCATGGCGGCGGTGCCCAGCAGCACGGTGGCCCCGGCGGTTTCCGCGGCAAAGCCATGCACGGGCTGAAGTTTAACGAGCTTGTGCCCCAGGGTCTTAATGATCCGCCAGCCGCCACTGGCCGTGCCGGCGGCCATGGTAATGGAACAAAGAATTTTGATCCACAAGGCGATGACCAAGGTTTGGCCGGGCAGGGTGTCGGCGGTTTTAAGAAAGCTCAACCAGTCAGGGAGGCCGTCGAGGGTGCCGGCTTTGGTGGCGGCCACCAGCGCCAAGGCGATTATGCCCATGGTTTTTTGCGCGTCATTCGTGCCGTGGCTGAACCCCATATAAGCCGAGCTGAGCAGCTGCAAGAATCCAAAGCGACGGGAAACTGTCAGTGGCCGTGCGTTTTGGAGCAGGAAATACAGCAGCGTCATCAAGCCAAAGGCCAGGAAAAAACCCAAAATCGGCGAAATAATCATGGGGATCACCACTTTGTACATCACGCCGCTGCCCATCCACCAATGCTGGCCGGCGGCGGGGAATTTGCACCAGATAATGGCCGACCAATTGCCGTGAGCCGCCGCCAGCGCCGAGCCGACCAAACCGCCAATCAAGGCGTGGCTGGAACTGGAAGGAAGTCCGAAATACCAAGTGAGCAGATTCCAGAAAATGGCGGCCACCAAGGCGCAGACCAGCATGGTGGACGCGAAATCCGGTGCAATAAAGTTGGAATCCACTAATCCAGAAGCGATGGTTTTGGCCACGGCGGCCCCGACCATGGCCCCGAGCAAGTTGGTGATGGTCGCCAGGACAATGGCCTGGCGCGGCGTCAGCACCTTGGTGCCCACGACGGTGGCAATGGCGTTGGCCGTGTCGTGGAACCCGTTGGTGAAGTTGAAAATCAACGCCACCAAAATAACGGTGAAGAGCAGGAGCATGACCGTCAGGAATTTTTCAGGACGATTTGGGATATGACATTGCCGACGTCACGGCACCGGTCGATGACTTTTTCCAGCATCTCATAGAGATCTTTCAAGATTAACACCCGCAGGGGATCGTGCTGGCCGTCAAAGAGATTGCGGTAAATAACGATCATGGCCTTGTCCCCTTCGCTTTCCAAATGTTGCAGGCGGTCGTTCCATTTTTGCACCTCTTCCAAATTAATTCCGCGGCAGAGGCTCTGCACGAGTTGCAAGACACATTCGGTGGCTTCTTTGAGGAGCGGGATTTGCTGCGAGAAATCCACGCCTTTGACCTGCAAGGGCACGATTTGCACGCGGTCCACAAATTTTTCAACGGTTTTGGGAATGCGATAGAGGGCCCGGGCCAGGGCATCAATGTCCTCACGCTCCAGGGCGGTGGCAAAGGCGGTGTGAATGGCCGTGCGGATTTCTGTGGTGATTTCCTTGTCCTTGCGCCGGGCCCGGGCGATTTCCTCGAGCCCTGCCGGCTGGTCCATCCCCTGGCATAATTTCACCAAGGCCTGCACGCTGTCGTGGGCCTCCTGGGCGCTGGCAGCCAGCAGTCCAAAAAAGACATCTTCTTTACCGAACAATTTTTTAAATGAAAACATAATCGCTGGTCAAGGTTGCCAAATGGAATACTCACTATGCCGAGTTTAAACGGCAGAAGCAAGTTTGGTTTGCCAGTTGGGATGAAAAATTTTCCGGTAAATATCCCCATGGGTCAAGCGCAGGCGCAATTTTGCCCCGCCGGCCTGACACAATATTGCCAAAAGCACACCTCATGCCAGCACTGTATGCCCGCCCTTGCTGGCGTGGGTAAATTCATTTTACGTTCGGCGAACCCGGCTCATTTTATGGCAGGTTGCATGCGTTGAGACATTCACGCGATGCGGTTCAGCTGAGCACGCCCACATTAAGGATGATTGATGCTGCTGAGCCGGCTAAATCTGGTGGGGCGGGCATTTGTAATAGTTCGCAACCATGGTGTGGCGCATGCTGTTGTGGTCTGCGAAAACAATTTCCGGTTTCTGGGTTTTTACTTGGCTGGGAGAATTCTTTTGAGGCATTCTCTGGCCTCCCGCCGCAACGCCTCGCGCTCCACTCCCGTCAACCCCGGCGGATCAAACCGGTGCCGGTAATGCAACCGCACCAGGCGCCGCAACGGCTCCTGAAAGCCCGCCACTGCCGGATCCGCCGTCACCTGGTCCAGCCAGGACGTCAGTGATTCCCCCGGGCGACGGGGTAACCCGCGCTGCGCCAGGGCCGCCTCCAGTTCATAAAACTCCGAGTCCCGCCCCGGCCAGTTGACGGGCACCGCTCGATTGGTGGTGGCGGCTGGCTGGTGCCGCCGGCGGTACGCGATGATTTGGTAGAGAAAATAGCCCAGGGCGGGAATCAGCAAGGCCAGCAGATATGGCCGGATATGACTCTGGCCCCAGCGAAACTTGGCAAACTGATACCCCATCCAGGAAAAACCGTCCGCGATCACCTGCCAGTGCGAAATTCGTTTTCGCTCCGTATCCACCCATGACCCTGGCGTGGTGTCCAGCGTCACCCAGGTGCGGGTTGGCGCATCCCAGACGAGGCACCAGGCATGCGCATCGCGCTCGCGCACCACATAGTGACTGCCGGCGGTTTCATGCACATAATAACCCACCGCATACCGGGCTGGAATCCCCAGTTCACGCAGCAGCAAGACCGTGGCCGTGGCAAAAAATTCGCAATGCCCTTTGTGCGTATGCAATAAAAAATTACCCACCGCGGTTTCATTGGTAGTCCCGGGCCGGTCGGACGCTTTAGGCGGCTCCTGCCAGATACTGTATTCAAAATGCGTGCCAAAATAATGGTCAATCGCCTGGCCCTTGGCGCGGTCACCCAGTCCGGCCAGGGGCACCTGGGCGAGGAAGGCATCCAGCGCGGGTTTTTCCTTGTCCGGCACCACCAGGTCATCGCCGATTTCCGGTGGATTATTGGTGGCCGGCGGTTCGTCCGAGGAGCTGCCCGCCCCGAAACCCGCGTTGAATGTCAAAAGTCCCGGCCCTTCCGCCAGCACCGTGCCCACACTGTTGTTTTTCAGGTCATAGGCGTTCAAGTTCTCCAAATGATCACAATCCCCCGGCAACGGCAGCACCCCCAAGGGGTTGCCATCCTTGGGATTGATCGCGTTCAGGTAGCAGGAAATATTCACCAGCGCCCGGCCGGCCACTTTGGGGTGCAGCACCCAGTGTCCGCTGTTCACCGGCGTTTCCGGCACGCTCGTAAAATCATTCGGCGTGCCGCTCGTATACCATACCGGCGCGTGGTACACCCGGTACGTTGCCTCGCGCAGATGGGTGGGCACCGCCGTGCCATTCACCGGGGCCACCCGCAGCACGATTTGCGAGGACATCTGTTGCTCGCCGATCCGGCCGATGGAAGTGCGGCTTTGCTCCGGATCCGTGTTATGCCGCATGAACCGCGCCATCCATTGGGCGTTGTAATTATCCGCGAAATTCGTGAGGCGGTTCAATGCCCCCAGGCCACGCTGGCCCACCAATGCGCTCCCCAGCACCACACCCAGGGTGATGAGCCAGACCAGGCGCGTAAAGCCCGGCGGGCGCTGGCTCCACAAAGCCCACGCCAGCAGCGCGCCCGTGCCCCAGAAGAACGTCAGGTCCGTGGCCGCATGCGCGCTGGCCGCGAACAGGCAGAGCATGAAATACGGCCAGGCCGCGTGGAGGATGATCACCCGGGGCGGGGGGCGGTTCGCCTGCAAATGCCACTTCCGCCGGTACCGCAAAAAGGGCGAGAGGGCGTCCAGCGGGAAATCCCCCCGGGCACTGAATGCCTGGGTCAGCATAAAAAAATAAAACACCAGCGGCAGCCACCGAATCAGCCCGATGGCGGCCGCCGTGCTTGCATTGCCCGCCAACTGGCTGGTTTGGAGGTCCGGGTGCTCAAACATTTTGCCGAAGTCGGCCGGCCCTTCATTGCTGGTGAAGGCGTAAATCGCGGCCGCCAGGCCCAACAAGGAGCAAAAATTCCAAATGCGGATAATTTCCGCGTCGGTCATTTCCCAGCGGGCGGGAATGACCCGCGCGCTTTCGAGCAGCAGCCCCAGTCCCAGCCCGGCCAGCAACAGGTCCGATTGCCAGCCCCAGAAGAGCAGGACTGCGGCCATCAGCAAGGGCGGCGTTTTCATAACGCTTGCAACCCCTGTTCGATTTCGCCCAGCACCAGAGTGTGGAAATTGGCCGGGTCATTCCGGAGCGGGCCCCCGTCCAGGGGTGCTGTGGGCGGGCTGGCCAGCACCACCAGCACCAGGACCGGCACGCCGGACATTTTTAATTTTTCCACGAGCCGCTGGCGCGGCGCATCCCAAGCGAGCAAAATGCAGATGCAATTGCTCACCAGGGAGGCATGGTTGACGACCAGTTGATCGAGATCGGCAAACGTTTTGACCGTCGGCCGCCCGGCCAGCATTTGGGTCATGAACGGCACCAACTCCCCGACTTCTTCCGGGTTTTTTTGCGGACACGGTTGCACGGCGGCCAAAATCTCCAGCATCTGGTCGCCATACGCCAGACTCCGGCCCGCTGTGAAGCAGTAGGCCTCCGTGCCGACAAACAGCAGGTCCAGCAGGGATTCTTGCGTGGGAATGGTGCAGGCAAATGAAGCCGCCACCGAAACCGCCTCCTCAAACACCGCGCCCGGGATGCCTTGGGCAAAGGTGTCCAGCACCAGCGCGTGGCGCACAAAAAATTCGTCCTCGAACTCTTTGACAATTGGTTTGCCCGTGCGCGCCCAGCTCCGCCAGTGGATATGCCGTAACGGATCCCCGTGCCGGTAATCCCGCAGGGCCACAAACTCATCACTCTGCCCCACCTGCGCGGCCAGTGCCACGCCGCCCTCCTGATATTTGAGCGTGCCCGGCATCGCCAGCGGTGGCAGCGGATAACGCTTGGGCAGGATCAGCATTTTACCCGGATGCCTGATTTTTCGGAGCGCCCGGAACAGTCCCAGCGGATCCGGCCGCGCCGCGGTCAGGCCCTCCAGTTCCAGCACGCCCCGGCGCAAGGGGGTGAGTTCAATCGTTACTTCCAGTTCCCGGCCCGGCGGCAACGCGGGCACCGGCACCCCGGTAATCTGCGCCACTCTCGTGGGCACGCCCCGGGGGCGGCCGCTCAGCCAAAATGGACGCACGGACTGTTGCTCCACTTTTTTTAGGGCGAGCCATTCCGGAAAACTGGGCCGGGGATCTTTCAAATCTTCCAGCAATAGCAACTCGGGTTGCGGCTTGAGCGCCAGGTTTTTCACCCGCACCTGGTAACGCGTCGGCTGGCCCACTGTGCCAAACCGCGGCAGCGTGCGCGTGACCGACATTTTCAACCGGAACAACAGTGCCGCCACCGGTGCCGACACCCAGATGAAGAGCAGCAGGGTGATCGCCTGGTAGGCCACCATGCTCTCATGGTTCACACTCATTACCAGCGTCATCACCAAACCCGCCAGCACGAGCCCGCCAGTGGCGGTCAACCGTCTGCCCGCAGCATATTGCAGCCACGTGAACAACCGGTACTGCCGGTAAATTTGCCGCCAAAACCAGTTCATGCGGTTCTCACGCCATTCAAGCCGGCACCTTCGTGCTCTTCAAAATTCCCTCCACCACGCCGCGCGCGGTCACCCCGGCAAACCGTGCCTGAGGTTCCATCACCAGCCGGTGCGCAATCACCGGTATGGCCAGTTCCTGAATTTGCTCCGGGGTCACAAACTCCAGCCCGTCGAAGAGCGCGAGGGCCTGGGCGGCTTTCATCAGGGCCAGCGATGCCCGCGGGCTGGCCCCCAGTTGCACGCCGGCCGCCTTGCGCGTGGCGCCCACCAAGTCCACCACATAACGCTTCAATTCATCACTGATCCGCATCGCCTGCACCACCTGCTTCAACTGCAATACTTCGGCGAGGGTGACGCAGGCTTTGAGCGCCTCCAGGGGATGCTGGCTTTGCTGCGCCGCCAGAATGGACACTTCTTCCTCCGGCGATACGTAGCCCAGCGTAAACCGCATCGCGAACCGGTCCATCTGCGCCTCAGGCAGGGGGTAGGTGCCGCGAAATTCCACCGGATTCTCCGTCGCAATCACAAAAAACAACTCCGACAAAGTGCGGTGTTCCCCATCAATGCTCACCTGACTTTCCCCCATCGCCTCCAGCAGCGCCGACTGGGTGCGGGGCGAGGCGCGGTTGATTTCATCCGCGAGCAAAATGTTGGTGAAAATCGGTCCCTCATGAAAATGAAACGCCTGGTCGCGTTGATTGAAAATGGCCACGCCCAGAATGTCCGAGGGCAGCAGGTCCGGCGTGAATTGGATCCGCTTGAAAGATGCGTCAATGGACCGCGCCAACGCCTTGGCCAGGGTTGTCTTGCCCGTGCCGGGAAAATCTTCCAGCAACACGTGCCCGCCACTGGCCAGGGCCGCCAGTAATTTACGCGTGGCCCCCGACTGGCCTTGAATGACCTTGCCAATATTGCCGGCGATTTTCTGATAAACCGCCCGGGCCGCCGTGATTGTTTCCGGATTCATAATGTATAAAAGGGTTAATCAATTCGCTGAAATGCTTATGCCTCCGCCGGCGGAGGTGTGCCCGCTCCTGCCAAGGGCTGGTTGGGCTTGGCCACCGCTGGCACCCTTAGCGCCGCCAGTTTCACCGTGTCGGCAAACCAAACCACCGCCCCGCACCGGGCGCACATGCGCGCCTTGGTTTCCAAATTGCTGTCGGTGAGCGTCCAAAATTTGGTTTTTGCGGGTTGAAAGTAATTCAGCCCCGTGCTCGCGACCCGGCCCTCCACCAAATCCCCGGCCCCGCAAAGCGGACATAGCTCGCGGACCATCGTAACGTCCTTGACCCGGTGAAACACCTCCACCATAGCCGCCAAATCCTCCCGCAAAAACCGGGTCGTCTCGCCGACTTTGCGATAGGTGATTTTGCCGTCTTTGATCCACCGGTACAGCGTCGGTTCGCCCACGTCCAGGTACTCCGCCGCCTCTTTCACGGAAAACCATTGGATTTTGCCCGGTTGATCGATTGGTTTAGGTTCCATATGATCGTAGTTTTGTGTGCTTTTCTTATTAAATTAATCGTTAATGTTCGATTTGCAATTATTTAATTACATTTATGCACATTTATTAACTAGTTTCCCTAAAACTCTCTTATCTTCACTCCTTTGACGGGCGGTTTCCCGCAATTTATAAAAACGGTGAGAACAGCCGGGCAATCGCATCGCGTAATTTTCCCACAGTGGACCGGCCATTTAATTCTGCCAGCGAGACTTCCCGGGCTTGGGCCAATTTTTGCTGAATAATCTGCTTCATCGCCCCGGCCAGTGCATGGCCATAGGCCTCCACGTTAAGCTCGAAATTGAGCCGCAAACTCCGCGCGTCCCAGTTCGCCGAGCCCAGCAGGACCCAGTGATCATCCACCACCACGAGCTTGGAATGGTCAAAGGGCGGTGGGGTGAGCCAGACATGGCAGCCTCGCTCCAGCACCTGCCACCACATTGCCCGGGAGGCCCAATGGACCACTGCCAGGTTGTTTTTGGCCGGTAAAATAATGTCCACCCGCACCCCACGAAGCGCGGCCAGATTGAGCGCCGCCACCACCTCCTGGTCGGGTAAAAAGTAGGGGGTTACAATCTGGATGGCCGTCTGCGCCTCCGCCACCGCCGCCAGCAATGTCCAGCGCAATTTGTCAAAGTCGCCGTCCGGGCCATCCAAAATCACCCGGGCGATTACATCGCCGGCCTCCTTTAATTCTGGAAACCACTTTTCCCCGTTGAGAACTTCGTTCGTGGTAAAGGCCCAGTCATTCGCAAATGCCTCTTGTAACCGCGTCACCACCGGCCCGCTTACCCGAAACTGCAAATCTTGCACGGGGCTCGCCGGCTGCTCCTGCAAGAGATTGCCCTGCCGGATATTCATGCCCCCGGTGAATGCCATCCGGCCGTCCACCACCAGCACTTTGCGGTGGTTGCGCAAATTGATGGTCGTGGCCCGCCAGGGCGCAAAAATGGAGGAGGGCAGAAACATGGCTGACGTCACCCCGGCGTGCTTCAACCGGTGCATGATCGAAGGAAAGGAATACCGCGTGCCCGCAGCATCCACCAGCACGCGTACCGCGACCCCGCGGGCTTTCGCCCGCTGGAGTGCCGCCACAAACTGCCGGCCGCAAGCATCATTATCAAAAATGTAGGTGACCAGTGACACCGAAGTTTTGGCCCCGTCAATTGCCGCGAGCATTGCCGGGAAAGCCGCGTCTCCGTTTACCAGTGGCTCAATGCGGTTGCCGGCAATTAATGGCTCGCCCACCACGCGCCCCACCACGCGGGCCAGCGCGGCCAGGTGCCGGGCGCATTCCGGTTCCGAATCGCCCAAGTCCACCGGCACCGGCCGGTCACCCGTGGCGTGGACCCCCAATTGAATCGCCCGCCGGCGGATGCGATTGACCCCCAGTACCAGGTACAACACGGTGCCGAGCAGCGGCAGGAACCAAATAATCCCGATCCACAGCGTGGCCGCCCGCACATCGCGCTTGTTCAACAAAGCGTGCCCGGACGCCAGGGCGGCCGCGAATAAATCGCAGCCCGCCGCCAGGTGCGGCCAGAAACGGTTCAGCAGGTCGAGCCAGTCCATGACCCGAAGTTTGGCCGAAGGACCCGCAAGTGCAACATGCAAACTGCAACATTCACCGGATTCACCATCGCCAATTAAGACGTGTTCTGGACTTTGCCGGGGATTGTTTTAAAGTGAGGTGTTGTCAAAATCTGTTGCGATTATTGGTGGCGGGATTACCGGGCTCACGGCGGCGTTTTATCTGCAGCGCGCCGGGGTGGCAGTGACGTTGTATGAGGCTGCGCCCCGTGTCGGGGGCGTGATCCAATCCCTCCGCCGGGACGGTTACCTGGCTGAATTCGGACCGAATACCCTGCTCGAAACGTCGCCGAAAATTGGCCAGTTGGTCCGGGATGCCGGTTTGTCCGCGCGGCGGATCGACCCCGATCCCACGGCCTCCGCGCGTTATGTGGTGCGGTACCAGCGGCCCATTCCCATGCCGGCCACGCAATTGGGTTTTTTCACCACCGGACTGTTTACCCTGAAGGCCAAACTCGCCTTGATCCGGGAACCGTTTCGCCCGGCCCGGCGGGATGGGGTCGAGGAGAGCATTGCGCAGTTTGTGCAGCGCCGGCTGGGGCAGGAGTTTTTGGACCACGCCATCGATGCGCTCGTGGCGGGGATTTATGCCGGGGATCCGCACAAACTTTCCCTGCAACAGGCCTTTCCCAAACTCGCCGCCTTGGAGGCGCAATATGGCTCCATGATCAAAGGCCAGATGCTGGGGGCCCGGGAGCGCAAGCGCACCGGGGAGGTGGCCAAGGACCGGGCCCCGAAATTTTCGTTCGATGAAGGCCTGCAAGTGCTCACCGACACCCTCGGACAACACCTCGGGGATCGTTTGCGGCTGAACACCTCGGTGACCCAACTCACGCGCACTGCCGCGGGCTGGACGGTGGACCTGCAGACGCCGGCCGGGCCGGCGCAAGCCTCTCATGATCACGTCCTCTACGCCGGCACGGCCTACCGGCTGGCCGAATTGAAGGTGGTCGCGCCGGTGCCGGTGGATCTTTCGGTGTTCGCTGAAATCCGGTATCCGCCCGTGGCCAGCGTGGTGCTGGGTTTCCGGCGGTCCGAGGTTGCCCATCCCTGTCATGGCTTTGGCATGCTGATTCCCCGGGTGGAGGGTTTTAATATTTTGGGCGCGATCTTTTCCTCGGCTCTCTTTCCCAACCGGGCGCCGGCGGGACACCTCACCCTTACGTGTTATGTGGGCGGGGAACGCCAGCCGGAACTCGCGGCGCTGCCGCCGGAAAAGTTATATTCGTTGGTCACCGGGGATTTGCGGCGGTTGCTGGGAGTGCGGGGCGAACCCACTTTTGCCCATGCCGTTTACTGGCCCCGGGCCATTCCCCAGTACAATGTCGGCTTCGGCCGTTACCGGGCTTGGATGACTGAGGTGGAACAAAAAGCGCCGGGGCTATTTCTGGCCGGTAGCTACCGGGACGGGGTGTCGTTGAGTGATTCCATTGTGTCCGGCAGCAACGTGGCGGAACGGATCCTGGCGGCGGTTTGAGCGGCCGGGATTTTCGGGGGGGCACTTCGGATTTACGGTTGGAGACGGCTCCGGCCTGGCCGGTTGCCCGCTGCCCTTGACCCAAGCACCCAGCGGATGTTCCCGGCAGTTCCCAGTCGAATCCTGTTTATTGTGACGGTTGCTTTTATTAGATTGGGTGCATGAGTAAAGCTGTGCTGCTGGTCAATTTGGGGTCGCCGGATTCGCCGAAGGTGGGCGATGTCCGCCGGTATTTGAATGAGTTTCTCATGGATGGGCGGGTGATTGACGTGGCCTGGCCGTTGCGGCGGCTGATCGTCGGGTTCATTTTGATCAACCGGCCGAAGGAGTCAGCCCATGCCTACTCCACCGTGTGGACCAAGGAGGGCTCGCCCCTGGTGGTCACCAGTCGGCACGTGCAACAACTCGTGCAGGCGCAGGTGCCGGTGCCGGTGGAACTGGCGATGCGGTATCAAAATCCTTCCATTACGGCGGCCGTGAAAAAGCTGGCGGCGCAGGGCATTACCGAGGTGCTGCTGATCCCCCTTTTCCCGCATTTTGCCATGTCGAGTTACGAGACCGCCGTGGTGCGGGTGCAGGAAGTGGCCGCACAACTGGCCCCGCAAATGAAAGTGAAGGTGCAACCGCCTTATTTTGCCGATCCGGATTATCTGGCCGCGCTGGTGGCCAGTGCGGAGCCGCAGTTAAAAGCCGGCTATGATCATTTGCTCTTCAGTTTTCACGGCATCCCGGAACGGCATTTGTACAAGTCGGATACCACGGGATGCAACTGCCTGCGGGTTTCGAATTGCTGCGAGATGGCGAGTCCGGCGCATGCGACTTGTTACCGGGCGCAATGTTTTAAGACGGTGGCGGGGTTTGTGGCGCGGGCGGGAATTCCCCCGGAAAAATACTCGGTGGCCTTCCAATCGCGGCTGGGCAATGATCCGTGGCTGAAGCCGTACACGGATTTTGAACTACAAATTCTGCCCAAGCGCGGGGTGAAAAAGCTGCTGGTGATTTGTCCGGCGTTTGTATCGGACTGCCTGGAAACCATCGAGGAAATCGGAGAGCGCGGCCGGGAGACGTTTTTGGAGGCGGGCGGCAAGGAATTTGCCCTGATCCCCTGCATGAATGAGCACCCGCAGTGGATTGCCGCGCTCAAGAATATGGCGGGCAAGTTCCTGGCCGCGAAATAACACGGGGTTATTTCTTGTTTGGATGGCGGAAGTGGCCGAATTTTAGTTTCACGGTCTCCTGGATGTAGCCCAGGAGGCCGACTTTTTTGGCGGCTTTGGCCACGGTGATGCGCTCGCATTTGTGGCTGCAAATCGTGCAGAGAAACAGCGGCACGCCGCCCTGGCGCTTCATGATGTGAATGCAGGTGTTGCACATCACCTCGCCGCAATGGGTGCAGCGAAAGATGGCCGGCACGCCCGCGTGGCGCGGACAGCACAGGGTGCCATCGGGCAGCACAGTTGGGGGCGGGGGCAGTTGCGAGGGGCGCTCAAATTCCGGAATGGCAATCGTCACTTCCGTGGATTCCACGACCATTTCCACATCGCCAAGGCGGAGTTCCTGGCCGGCTTGCAGCCAGGCCTCCTGGACGGGTTCGCCATTGAGGAAGGTGCCGTTGGTGGAGCCACAGTCGCGGAGATAAACCCCATCGTTGGTGACCATGAGCTCGCAATGATGGGAGGAGACGGTGGTGTGGTTGATTTGGAGTTCGTTCTCCGGCACGCGGCCAACACGGTTGACCCCGAGGCGCAATTCCAGCGTCCGGTTGGGCAAACCCTCAGTTTTGATTAGTAATCTGGCCATAAACCGCTCCCAACTATAGACTAATGTGGGAGGGTAAAATGTCCACTACAATTTCTGCTGGCCCGGTGGCACGGGCGTGCCGGGCTGCCATCGGCCGGGGTTTCGCCACCCGCCAAGCACAAAATTATTAAAGAGCAGCATATAGCATAAAACAGGTCATTTTTGCATTGTTTTACGACCAAGTTGGCGGCGGCAGGGAGGTAAACATGGCGCGGGACAAGGTGGTTTTGAGGGGGATGCGGTTCTGCAGGGGGGGCCGGGCGACGGGGCGGCAAGGTCGCTCCGCAACCGGGGGACCCTGAGCGGTGATGGGCAATCCATTTGGCGGGATCAGGTGGTTTGGACGTTGAGGCGGCGTGAACGCCGCGCTCCGCAGGCGGGGTGGGGATGAGCGTGCGGCGGGCTTGGGTGGGCGATTTAATTGGCATATATTAGTCGATATTTCGGGAGGGTGGACGGCCGCTGGCGGTGACGGCCCATGGGGTAAACACCCCATATCGCCGGCGGGTTGACCGCCCTACGCTGTCGCTGCGGTGGCTGGCTTCAGGACCGGGCTGTCGGATGCCCTGGCTGGCCGACGGATCCGGCATAAAACCATCCTATGACCAGCGACCAGCCTCGGGCGAACCCCGGTGACCTGCCCACCCCGGCCCAAACCGACCAGGCGTGCCGGATCTCGGAACTCAGTTACCGCCGGCTGTTCCAGGCCGCGCAGGATGGCATCCTCATTCTGGACTATGCCAGCGGCCGGATCACCGACGTGAATCCGTTTCTGGAAAAATTGCTGGGGTTTACCCACGCAGAAATGGTGGGGCATACGGTCGGGGAACTGAGTCCTTTCAAAGACAGTGTCTGCAACCAGGCCATGCTGGAACGCTTGCAAAGGGATGGCTATGTGCGTTATGAAGATTTGCCTTTGACCACCCGGGATAGCCGTAATATCGCGGTGGAATTCGTCAGCAATGTCTATGAGGCGGGCGGGCAAAAGGTGATTCAATGTAATGTCCGCGACATTACCGCCCGCAAACATACCGAGCAAGAATTGCGTTATAAAACGACCTTGCTGGAAGCCCAATTGGAGGCCTCCATTGACGGCATTCTGGTGGTGGATAACCAGCAAAACAAAGTGCTGCAAAACCGCCGGTTCGGCGAGCTATGGGACATTCCCGCGCCGATTATGGCGGGGAACGACGAGGCGGCGCAATTGCAATTCGCGGCCAGCCAGGTAAAAGCGCCGGCGGCATTCCTGGCTAAAATTAATTTTTTGTACGCGCATCCCGAACTGACCAGCCAGGATGAAATTGAATTGCTGGATGGCACGCTGCTGGACCGTTACTCGGCCCCGGTGCGGGATCATGCAGGCGGGCACCATGGGCGCATCTGGTCATTTCGCGATATCACCGAGCGCCGCAAAATGGAGAGGCAGTTGCAGCAGATGCAAAAAATGGAATCCATGGGGCAGCTGGCCGGCGGCATTGCCCATGATTTTAATAATATCCTGATGGCCCTGGTGGGCAATCTGTACCTGGTGAAACTGGAGACGGCCGCCCTGCCGGCCATCCAGGAGCACCTGGAGAGCATGATGGTGGCCACCCAGCGGGCGACGGATTTAGTCAACCAAATCCTGACGTTTAGCCGGCAGCACAAACCGGAGCGCACGCCCATGCAACTCAACCAGGTGGTGCTCGAAGCCCTGAAGCTGCTGCGGGCGAGCCTGCCGGCCACCATCCGGATCCAAACCGAGCTGACCGAGACGCCCACGGTGCTGGCGAATGCCACGGCCATTCACCAGGCCATCATGAATTTGGGGACGAATGCCTGGCATGCGATGCGTCCGCGACCGGGGGTGCTCAAGGTGGAAATGAACATTCTGGAGGCCGATGCGGATTTCATCCAAAGCCATCCCGAACTGCACCTCGGGCGTTACATCCTGCTGGCGGTGAGTGACACGGGTTGTGGCATGGACCGCCTGACACAAGCGCGCATTTTTGATCCTTTTTTCACGACCAAAGGGGTGGGGGAGGGCACCGGTTTGGGACTGGCGGTGGTGCACGGGATCATGCGCAGTCACGAGGGGGCCATTACCGTCTACAGCCAGCCCGGCGAGGGGACCACGTTCCATTTGTATTTCCCGGTTTTTGCTGCCGAGCCGGTGGTGCTGGCCGCCGAGCTCCCGCCGATTCCGCGCGGGGCGGGTGAGCATGTTTTGTTTGTGGACGATGAGGAGGTACTGGCGCGCCTGGGCCAGCGCATGCTCGAACGGCTCGGCTATCGCGTGACCATGGCCACCAATGCACAGGAGGCCATCCGGGCGGTGCGCGAAAATCCCCAGGCGTTTGACCTGGTGATCACGGATTTGACGATGCCGTTGATGGACGGGGCCAGTCTCGGGCGGGAATTATTGCTGGTGCAACCGGGGCTGGCCATGATCCTGGCCACGGGGTACAGCGGCCTGCTGACGCCCGGGCGGGTGCGGGAACTGGGTTTCCGGGAGATGTTAAACAAACCGACGACGGCACAGGCCTTGGGCGAGGCCGTGGCACGGGTGTTGCATCCCAGCGGTCAGGAGACGGAGTTAGGGCCGGTAACACGAGGGTAGGGGGGACGGTGGTCCTTCCTGCGGCTCCGGGTTTGGCAGGCCGGCGGTCACAGGAGCCAGTGTTGGGCGCGTAGCACGCCGGCAAGGCCGACCAAAATCCAAAAGCCATTGGGAAGGGTGTAGGCAGTATCGCGTTTTAAGCGAGAACACCACGTCAGGCGAATGGCATCCACCGTGTTCAGGCACCACACAATTAAAAACGGGCTGGCCGGTCCACACCAGCTCACCACGGAAAAGCAGCCGATGCGTAATAACACGCCCAACATTTTCAAGGTTTTGAGATGGCGGAGCACAAATGCGTTCATGCATCGTTTATAAGCGGTGATGCCATTGGGAGCAATCCGAATGGCCACTCCCGACCGGCCCGGTCTTTATTTCATTTTTAAAACTCAAGGGAACCCAGGCTGGGGGGCACTGCGGGCTTTGATATTAGAATTATTAAAAAATGAATATTTCAACTGCCTTTTCAGGAATGTTGTTTCCAGTTTTTTATTTGCAAAGTGGCAATCTTCAACCATCCTAGACTGTAATTACACAAATTTACCAACCTAGGCGGTTGATCCGTCCTCAAATATTTAGGGCTGACGCTGTCTGGGGCTAATTTACGAATATCGCAAGTTGATTTAAAATGTTTAGCGACAATAAATTACATCATAAAGCGAGCCAGTCATCGGCGGAGGCAACCGACCAGGTTGAGAGTCCCGACCAGCAGTTGGGCGGGCGGAAATGGTTCATCGCTGTTGAACCTCAACATATATTGGAGACTGGGCCGGCGAGCTCGCGGGATTATCCCCGCAACGCCGGGGTGGCGGAACTTTTTGGAGTGCAGGCGGCGCAAAATCCTGGAGCCGTGGCAATTGTGGAAGATGCGGGGGCGGTGACATATGGGGAACTCGAGCGCAGGGCCAATCAACTCGCCCGGTATCTGGTGCGCCGGGGGTTGCAGCCGGGCACTTTGGTGGGTGTGTGTGTGGAGCGTTCCGCGGCCACCCTGGTGGCGCTGCTGGGCATCCTGAAAGCCGGCGGGGCCTATGTGCCGTTGGATCCGGATTACCCCGTGGCCCGGCTGGAGTTTATGGTGCAGGACACGGCGGCCCCGCTCATCGTGACCTTGGAACAACACCGGGGACTGTTTGCGGCCGGCGTGGCGGCCGCCCGGTTGGTTTGCCTGGATGCGCTGGCGGCGGACCTGGCGGCGGAGGCGGTGGAAGATCCCCGGGTGCCGGTGACGCCGGAAATGCCAGTGTATGTCATGTACACGTCCGGTTCCACCGGGCAGCCCAAGGGCGTGGTGATCCCGCAAAAGGGGGTGGTGCGTCTGGTGTGCAACCCGGATTATGTTACTTTGGGACCCCGGGAGGTGATTTTGCACAATGCGCCGCTGGCGTTTGACGCCAGCACCTTTGAAATCTGGGGAGCCTTGCTCAATGGCGGGTGCGTGGCATTGCTGCCGGCTGGCCCGGTTTCGCTGACGGAGATGGGCGAGGCCATCCGCCGGCATGGTGTGACGACTTTGTGGCTGACGGCGGGTTTGTTTCACCTGATGGTGGAGGAGCGGTTGGAAGATTTGCGACCGCTGCGGCAATTGCTGGCGGGGGGCGATGTGCTGTCCCCGGAAAAAGTGCGCAAGGTTTTGCAGGGGTTGCCGGATTGCCGACTGATCAATGGCTATGGTCCCACGGAAAACACCACCTTTACCTGCTGCCACACGGTCACCCGGACGGAAGCGCTGGCGGGCGGGGTGCCCATCGGGCGGCCGGTGGCGAATACCACGGTTCTTATTCTGGATGAACAGCAGCAGCCGGTGGCCCCGGGTGAGCCGGGGGAGTTGTACACCGGCGGGGACGGGCTGGCCCTGGGGTATTGGAAACAGCCGGAATTGACTGCGGAACGCTTTGTCCCCAATCCATTTGGGACGACTCCCGGCGACCGGCTCTATAAAACCGGGGATCGCTGCCGCCACCGCGCGGATGGCATTATCGAATTCCTGGGACGCATGGATCAGCAGGTCAAGATCCGGGGCTTCCGGATTGAACCCGGCGAGATTGAAACCGCTCTGGCGAGCCATCCGGCGGTCAGCGTGGCGGCGGTGATTGCGCGGTCGGTGGCTGGTGGCAAAGAGCTGGTCGGCTATGTGGTTTGGCGGCGGGAAAGCGCGGTTTCGGCGGAGCATTTGCGGACCTGGCTGGCGGGCCGGCTGCCGGATCACCTGGTGCCCGCCCGGATCATCGTTCTGCCCGCGATGCCATTGACGGCCAACGGCAAGGTGGACCGGGCGGCCCTGGCGGTCCGGGAGGAGCCGGCGGTGGCGGCGGGAGACACCGCCCAGGATTTGCCGCGCACCCCTTTGGAAGGCAAGCTGGCGGGATTGTGGGCGAAGGTTTTGGGCCGGGAAAAAATCGCTTTGCGCGAGAATTTTTTTGAGCTGGGCGGCAATTCCCTCAGCGCGTTGCAACTGGCGGTGGGCGTGGAAAAGCTCCTTGCCCATCCCTTGCCCATCGCGGTTTTGTTCCAGGCCCCCACCGTGGAACTCCTGGCGCGTTGGATCACGGATAAAAACTGGGCGCCGGATTGGAGTTCCATTATCCCTCTTAAAGCCCAGGGTACCAAGCCCCCCATTTTCTTTGTTCATGCCATGTACGGCGACGTGTTTTGCTATCTCCCCATGGCCAAGCTGCTGCCAGAGGACCAGCCCGGTTATGGCATTCAAGCGGCAGGAATTGACGGACGGAGGGAGCCCCACAAATCGTTTGAAGAGATGGCGGCCCATTACGCGCGGGAACTATGCAGTTTTTTACCAACGGGTGCCTTTTGCCTGGTGGGTTTCTCGATGGGCGGGGTGCTGGCCTATGAAATTGCCTGTCAATTACGGCGGCTCGACCGCCAGGTGGCGTTAGTGGGGATCATCGACAACGAGCCCATGGGCCAGCTTGATTTCTGGCCCCGCGTGTTATCCAAAATCGAATTTAGACTGCGCTCAGTGTCCTGGAGACATCGCCAGTTGCTGGTTGAGCGGATTAAAAAATGGTGGCACCAGCCGGCCACGGGCACAAACCCTGATACGGATGTCATGGCGAAAATTTATGCCGACCCATACGTGCAGATGAGTCTAAAAAACCGTCTGAAACCATTTGATGGTTCCGTGGAAGTGCTAGTAACTGAAACTGTGTTTTTACAAAATAATGTATGGGGGTGGAAGTATCTGGCCGGGGGTGGGGTTCGGTTTTATCCCGTAGTCGGGGAGCATTTGGAATTGCTGAAAAACCCAGCGACAGTTGCCTGGTTGGTTAAAATGCTGGAACGGGCGCAGGCATCCGCGCAAAAATGACGGGCGATTACCCGTTCAAACCCGGCTGCCAGAGTGGCGCTGGTGCACGCCACCCATTGTTGCCCCGCCCGCAAGGAACTGTCCGGCCGGGTGCAAGGCGCAAACTCAGTTGATCAATTAAATTCGGCAAGCAGTATAATCCTGCGCTGGACAAGTCCAAAAATTTGGCGCAGGATTCCCGCGTGGAAGACAAGTCAACACTCATGGAGCCTGCCACAAACCCGCCAGTACCACCCACGTCATTGGCTGGCCGGCTGTTTAACGTTCTGGCCGCTCCGGGCGAGGTTTTTGATGAAATTAAGTCAGCTCCCGTCACCACGGCCAACTGGCTGCTCCCCTTATTGCTGGCATTAATCACCGGGATTGCCGCAGTGCTGGTGATTTATTCGCAACCGGCGGTGCTGCAACAAATGCACGAACAGCAGACCAAGGTGCTGGAAGCCAAGGTCAAAGCGGGCACCATGACGCAGGCCCAGGCCGACCAGGCCGAGGCGATGATGGACAAATTTGGCGGGCCGGGGATGACCAAATTTATCGGCTGTATTTTCGTAGCCATCTTTGTGGTGCTGCGGTTGTTCTGGCTGGCCCTGATCCTGTGGGCCTTTGGCAAATGGCTGTTGCAAGCCAACTTTGCGTACGGGAAAGCGCTGGAGGTGGTGGGGCTGGCCTACGTGGTCACGATTCTGGGTTCGGTCGCCTGCGCCTTGCTGTCCATTGCCCTGGGCAAACTGGTCACGGCGAGTGCGGCGTTATTCGCGGGGGACATGGACCCGCAGAGCGTGATGCACACCTTCCTGCAATCGCTGGATTTGTTTGATTTCTGGATGTTCGGTATTCTAACGGTCGGGCTGGCCCGGCTGGCCAGTGTGGCCTGGACCAAGGCGTTGTCGCTGATCATCTGCTACTGGCTGGTGATGGAAGGCATCACGATCGGTATCTCCTGGTTTTTTACGGCTCTTGGCAACGGTTTCAAATAATTCCACAATTCCCCCCATCGACTCATGGCCTCACCCAAAAAGCAGCGTAAAATCATCGTTTTCTCCCTGATTTTCCTGGTCTTACTCGCCCTCGGGGCGGTGGCCATTTTCAAGAAAAAGGAAGTGGCAATCAGTGTGCAAACCGAAAAAGTCGCCCGCCGAACCCTGGTGGAAACGGTGGTGGCCAACGGCAAAATTTATCCGGTGCTGCAAGTTCATATCAGCCCGGAAGTCAGTGGCGAAATCATCGCCCTGCCAGTGAAAGAAGGCCAGGTGGTGAAAAAGGGGCAGTTGCTGCTGAAGATCAATCCGGACGTTTACCAGGCGGCGGTCAACCAAGCCAAGGCGAATTACCAATCGGCACTTTCGGCGAAGGTGACGGCGGAGGCAAACTTGGAAAAGGCGGATGCGGAATACCTGCGGAACAAGGAGTTGTTTGGCCACAAGTTGTTATCGGAATCGGATTACATTGGTTTCAAAGTGGCGCAGGAAGTGGCGCAGGCCAACGTGGAAAGTGCCATTGACCAAATGGCGGTGGCGAAGGCGAATGTGGATAGTGCCGAGAGTTCGCTGATGAAAACCACCATTGTTTCGCCGCTGGACGGCACGATCAGCCAGTTGAACTCACAATTGGGCGAACGCGTGCTGGGCACGGTGCAAAATGCCGGCACGGACATCATGGTGATTTCGGATCTCAATGCGATGGAAGCCCGGGTGGATGTGGGCGAAATGGATGTGGTGCTGATCAAACAGGGGCAAAAAGCGCGTTTGGAAGTGGATTCCTACAAGGATACTAAATTTCTCGGGACGGTAACGGACATTGGCAATACCTCGGAGGGTTTGAACACCAGTTCCGCCCTGGGTGGTTCTTCCAGTTCGTCCTCCGCAGGCCAGCAAGCCACGCAGTTTCAAGTGCGCATCCGGATTACTGACCGGGAAAACTTCCGCCCCGGCATGTCGGTGACGGCGGAAATTGAAACCCGGACACACACCAACACGTTGAGCGTGCCGATTGCCAGTGTGACGGCCCGGGCGCCCAAGAGTGCGACCAATGGGGTGGGCGGGAGCACCACGGGGGCAATGACGGATACCAACAGCAGCCCGGACCCGGACAAAAAACCGGCCGCAGTGCAGAAACTCAAGGATGTGGTGTTCCTCGTGGACAACGACCATGTCAAAATGGTGCCGGTAAAAATCGGCATCAGTGATGACAATTTCTGGGAGATTACCGAGGGCGTGAATGAGGGCGATGAAGTGGTTTCGGGCGGTTACCACGCGATCAGTCACGATTTGGAGGACGGGAAGAAAATCTTCAAGGAAACCACGAGCGCGGACACGACCAAAAAACCGTTGTGAGCCTGATTCGCCTACAGCACATTTCCCGGCGCTATGTCATGGGCACGGAGACGGTTCATGCCTTGCGGGAGGTATCTTTGGAAATCGCCAAAGGCGAGTATGTGGCGATCATGGGACCCTCGGGTTCCGGGAAATCCACGTTGATGAATTTGCTGGGCTGCCTGGACTCGCCCTCGGGGGGCAGTTACGAATTGAACGGCAACCGGGTGAGCGAGATGAATGACAACCAGCTCGCGGAAATTCGGAACCGGGAAATTGGCTTCATTTTTCAGACCTTCAATCTGCTGCCGCGTTCGGACGCGTTGCGCAATGTGGAATTGCCCCTGGTTTATGCCGGGGTCGCCCCCTCCCAGCGCCGCAAAGCCGCCCTGGATACGCTGGCCAGTGTGGGGCTGGCGGAACGGGTGCACCACAAGCCGAACGAGCTTTCCGGCGGTCAGCGGCAGCGCGTGGCGGTGGCGCGGGCACTGGTCAACCGGCCTTCGATTTTACTGGCGGACGAGCCCACGGGGAATTTGGATTCCAAGACCGGCGCGGAGATCATGGCCTTGTTTGAAAACCTGGCCAATCAGGGGAACACGATCATTGTGGTGACCCACGAGGAAGCCATTGCCCGGCAATCCCGGCGCATCATCCGCATTCGGGACGGCCTGATCGCGAGTGACGAGCGGATCCGCTAACACGGGATGAATCTATTCACCGAATTGCGCGAGGGGTTGAGTATTTCCTGGAGTGCCATCCGGGCCAATAAACTGCGTTCGGCGCTGACCACCCTGGGCATCGTTATTGGGATCGTGACGGTGACTTTGATGGGCACGGCGATTCAGGGGTTGAACAGTTCTTTTGTGCAAAGCGTGTCCTCAATTGGCGCGGACGTATTATTTGTGGACCGGCGGAACTGGATCAACCAGTCGGCCCAGGATTGGATCCGGGGTCAGAAGCGCCCCCCATTGACCCTGGCGATGGCGGACGGGCTGGCGCGCCAGCTCACCATGGCCTCGGCCATTGCGCCCGTGGCGGACGATAATGCGGATGTCAAATACAAGAAGCGCCGGTCCTCCGGGGTGAATATCATTGGCACGACCGAAAACTATGAGATTACCATGGGTTTGACCGTGGAAACCGGGCGGTTCTTGACGGCCGGGGAATGCAGCGGGGGGCGGCCGGTGTGTGTGCTGGGGGCGATGGCGGCGACGAATTTGTTTCAGGGGGAATCACCGCTGGGCGAGAAAATCCTAATTGGCCAGCATCAGTTTGAAGTGGTGGGGGTGCTGGAAAAGCTGGGGGGGATGGCGGGCAATGGCGGGGTGGACGACCAGATCATCATTCCGCTGCCACAATTCACCCAGAATCTGGATCATAACCCGGACTACGAAATGCAGATCAAGATCAGCCATGTCGAGCAGATGGAGGATGCGGTGGAGGAAGTGCGGGTGGTGATGCGCCGGCTGCGGCAACTGCCGCCGGGGACGCCGGATAATTTTGCGATCAACCAGCAGGACCAGTTTTTGAAGCTATTTCACCAACTGGCCGGGACTATTGGCGGGGTGGGCTTGTTTATCACGGGGCTATCGCTGTTTGTGGGGGGCATTGGCATCATGAACATCATGTTCGTTTCGGTGGCGGAGCGGACGCGGGAAATTGGGGTGCGCAAGGCGATTGGCGCGAAGCGGCGGACCATCCTGCTGCAATTTCTCATCGAGGCCGCCAGCATCTGCCTGCTGGGAGGGCTGATCGCCCTGGCCATTGCGTGGCCCGCCACGCTGCTGCTGAACAAAGTCATGCCGTCCAGTCTGTCCCTGGGCATCGTTGGCGTGGCCTTGCTGGTATCGCTGGTGACCGGTGTATTGTCGGGATTTTTCCCGGCCTGGCGCGCCGCCCGCATGAACCCGGTGGACGCCCTGCGCAATGAATAAAACCGGCATCCTGGCATTTTTGGGCGAGTTGCAAGAAAGCTTCTTCATGGCCATGGCCGCGCTGCGAGCGCACAAGTTGCGTTCCGCCCTGACCTTGCTCGGGGTGCTGGTGGGGGTGTTTTCCATCATTGTGGTAATGACCGCGATGCGGGTGTTGCAAAACGACATCAATCAAAAATTGAGTTCGCTCGGTGGCCAGACCTTCATGATTCGCAAATGGCCCGCCATTTATTTTGGCGGCTCAAGCGCGGATTTTGAGAAATACTGGCGGCGCAAAAACATCACGCTGGAGCAGGGGTTGCGGCTCCAAAACAAGGCCAGCCTGCCGATCAGCATGGGCATGGAAAGTTCTTTCTGGGCCGGGGAAATCATTACCCGCTTCAAAAAAAGCGCGCCGACGGTGCAAATGTATGGGGAAACCCCGGGGAGCTTTTCCGCGCATAACTGGGAACTGGGGGAAGGTCGTTTAATTTTGGACTCGGATGTGGACAGCACGCGTGATGTGTGTGTGCTGGGCAGCAGTCTGGCCACCAATATTTTTCCCAACTGCTCCGCCCTGGGGGAACGTGTGAAAATAGATGGCATTAATTACACGGTGATTGGGGTGCTGGCTCCCAAGGGCGGGGCGCTGGGCGGCGATCAGGATAATTTTGCCGTGGTGCCCCTCACCACGGGGTTGGATCGGTTTGGGCGCTGGAATCGGAGTTTGACGATTCTGGTGCAGGCACGCGACACGGCCAGTTACGATGACACGCTGGAGGAGGTGCGGGGTGAATTACGCACCATTCGCAAGGTGCCACCGGGGGAAGAGGATGATTTTGAAATTGCCTCGAACGACTCCATGATTGAGCAGTTCAGCAACTTCACGCGGGCCGTGCGCATTGGCGTGGTGGTGGTCAGTTCGATCGCCTTGGTGGCGGCGGGCATTGGCATTATGAACATCATGCTGGTGTCGGTCACGGAGCGGACCCGGGAAATTGGGATTCGCCGGGCCATTGGCGCCAAAAAGCGGAATATTATGACACAGTTCATCATGGAGGCCGTGGTGCTCTGCGAACTGGGCGGGGCAGTGGGGGTGGCCTTGGGGATTTTAGGTGGTAATGCCACGGCTTATTTATTGCATCTGGAAGCGGTGATCCCGGTGGATTGGATTTTCATTGGCCTGGGCATCTGCTCCTTTGTGGGTATTGTGTTTGGGACTTACCCGGCCTGGAAAGCGGCGAATTTGGACCCGATTGAGTCGCTGCGGTATGAATAAGCGGGCGGGCGGTGGGTTTGACCGTCAACTCTTGATTTGAGGCCACGCCGGTCAGGTGGCAAAGCATGGCCACCAAGCAAACCGCCCCGGAACAAGTTCCGGGACGGTTGGCGTTTGAATTGATTTTTTAAATCAGGCTTTTTTGTCGCCCTTGGACTTTTTGTCGCCCTTGGCTTTGGCATCGGCAGCGGGGGCCTTGTCGGCATCGGCAGCGCGGCCACGCTTTTCAGTGTGGGGACGCTCGGCTTTGGTGGCGGCTTCAGCGGCGGCGATGGCTTCGGGGGTGGCGATGGCTTCGGGGGTGGCCGTCGTCGGATTGATGCTTTCCACGCGCACTTTGAGGGTGGATTTCAATTCGGCATGCAGGCGCAGTTCGACTTCGTGCTCGCCCAGCGCGCGGATCGGCGCTTCCAGGTGAATTTTCTTCTTGTCGAGGGTGATTTCGAACTGGTGCTTCAACTCGTCGGCAATCATGCCGGGCGTGACCGTTCCGAACATCTTGCCGTCTTCGCCGGTCTTGACCTTGACGACGCAGATCAGCTTGGAGACGCCCTTGGCCAGTTCGTTCATGGTGTTGAACTCATGGGCTTCGCGTTCCGCGCGGCGCTGCTTGAGCGACTCGATGCGGCGTTTGTTGGCGCCCGTGAGGGGAATCGCCAGACCCTGCGGGAGCAGGTAATTGCGCGCGAACCCGGCGGCTACTTTGACCTGGTCGGACTCGCCGCCCAGACCGATGATGTTATGAGTAAGAATGACTTCAGTTTTTGCCATACGAAAAATTATTGGTTGCGGATTTAAAAATCAAAACGGCACGTCGTCGTCCTGCGGGGGCTCGGAATCGCCGGGATCGGACGGCGGGGGCGGGGCGGAGGGTGCCGGTGCCGGGCGGCTGCTGCGCGGCGCCTCGGCCACGCCAGAACCGTCGCCCTTGGAATCGAGAAAACTGAAATTTTCCAGCACGACTTTCAGTTTGCTCTGCTTTTGCTTGGTATTTTTATCCTCCCAAGAGTCGAGCTTGAGGCGGCCTTCCACGAGCAGGGGACGGCCTTTTTTGAGGTACTGGCCGATGACTTCAGCCTGGCGGCCCCAGACATCGACATCGATGAAGCTCACTTCTTCTTTTTTCTCACCGCCCTCACCGCTGCTGTAAACGCGGTTCACGGCCAAAGTAATGCGCGCCACAGCCGTCCCTTTCGGGGTGTAGCGCAATTCCGGATCGCGGGTGAGATTCCCCGCGATGATTACTTTGTTAAAGCTGGCCATGGCCAAAAATTACTTCGCGGCGGCGGCAGTCGCTGCCTTGGGTTCCGGCGATTCGGTAAACAGCGTGCGGAAGACATCCTCGTTCAAGGCGAACTTGGATTGCAACTGCGCGACGACCGAGGGGGTGCCGTTGAAAATCACGTTGGCGTAGAAGCCGGACGTGAACTTCTTGTCGGCAATGCGGGAAAACGCTTTTTTGTCCATTTTTTGGACCGTTTCCACTTTGCCACCGGTGGCCGTGATTTCCGCAGAAATCTTGTCGAGAACATCTTTGATGCCCTCTTCCTTGCCTGCGATGTTCAAGATGAACAAACCTTCGTATCGTTTCACTTTTTTATATTCTCGTTCCCGGAGTTAACCACTCCGTTGTACTGGTTCATTGCTTTTGCTATTCCGGCGTCGATCCAGCATTCCACCTGGTCGGCCGCCACCGTCAAAACTTTCTCCAACAAAACACTCTCCACTGGGTCAAACCGGCCCAGCACGTAATTGCTGATTTCCCGGATGCCATCCGCCCGGCCAATCCCAATCCGCAAACGGGCGGTGGCCCGGGAGCCCAGATGCTGCTCAATGGATTCCAACCCGTGATGTCCGCCACTGCTGCCTTCCGGCCGCAAGCGCAGGGCACCGAGTGCCAAATCCGCATCATCCACCGCCAGCAATACCCGTGACAGCGGCAACTGGTAGAAATCCACCAGGGGTTTTACCGCCGCTCCGCTCAAATTCATGAACGTTTGCGGCTGGCACAACCAGACTCGCTGTCCGGCCCGCCGCACAACGGCCACGCGGGCATTAAACTTCTTTTCTTCGGTCCAACCGGCACCCCAACGGGAGGCCAGCTTTTCGACCAGCAAAAACCCGGCATTGTGTCGGGTTCGGCTGTACTGCGCCCCTGGATTGCCCAATCCCACAATAAGATGCCCGGAGTCCATGCGCAGGACTGGCGGCTTGCGCCGCCCCGATGATTATTTCTTCTTGTCGGCCTTGGCGTCGGGCTTCTTGTCGCCCGCCTTGGCGTCGGCCTTGCCGGCGGCCGGGGCTTTGGCGCCACCTTTGGCCGGAGCGGCATCGGTGCCGTCTTCCTTTTTCTCTTTGATCATTTCCACGTCGCCCGCACCCGGGGTGGCGGCGGCGGCGGCGGCATCTTCGGTCTCGGTGCGCGGTTGCGCCACGGCCACGACGGTCAAATGCTTGTCGCCCAAAATTTCCACGCCTTCGCCGGCTTGGACCTCGCCCAAATGGATGGATTTGCCAACTTCGAGTCCGGAAACATCAATGATGATGACTTCGGGCAAATCTTTCGGCAGGCTGCGGACTTTGAGCTTAAATAACACGTGTTCGAGCACGCCACCGTTGTTTTTGACCCCGGCGGGTTCGCCCTTGGTTTCCACGGGGACCTGGATGGTCACCTTTTCGTTTTCCGCGACTTCATGAAAATCCACGTGCACCACGTGGCCGTCGAGCGGATGGTGCTGGATTTCCTGCACCAGTGCGAGCCGCTTGGCCCGGGCGTCGTTTTCGACGGACAGGTCCACCAGCAAGTTCTCGGAGGCCGAGTGGTTGATGAGATTGGAGATCTCCTTGGTGTTGAGCTCGAGGTTTTGCGGTTGCGCGAGGCGGCCATAAATGGTCGCCGGAACGCGGCCGGCGGCGCGCAGTTTTTTGACTTCACCGCGGCGCACCTGCGAACGCTGATAGGCTTGTAACGGAACTGATTTCATGTTCTTAAAATATGCTCGCGGCGCACTAACTCGTGCGTCCGCCTTTGAATTCAAACAGCGAGTTCACTGACGAATTATTATGAATCCGTTTAATGGCTTCGCCCAACAGTCCGGCCACCGACAGCGTGGTTATTTTCACACCGTCAATAGCAGGGCGTTGGACTGTATCAGTTGTTATCAATTCGTCAATAACAGAATTTCGCAATCTTTCAATTGCCACATCATTGAGGATGGCGTGGGAGACGCAGGCCATGATGCTTTGGGCACCTTTTTTCTTTAACAACGAGGCCGCCATGGTCAGGGTGCCGGCGGTTTCGGTGAGGTCATCCACGATCAAAATGTTGCGGCCTTCAATTTCGCCGATCACGGCCATGGACTCCACTTCCGTGGCGCTTTTACGGCGTTTGGCCACGATGGCGAGTTCGCCTTCCAGTGTCTGGGAATAGGCGTGGGCCATCTTCAAACCACCTACATCCGGGCTGACAATGGTGAGGTTTTTGAGGTTCTTTTGCTTGAGGTAATCATACATCACCGGCGCGGCGTAAAGATGATCCACGGGGATGTCAAAAAATCCCTGAATTTGCTGGGCGTGGAGGTCCATGGTGAGCACGCGGTTCGTGCCGGAGGCCACGAGCAGGTTGGCCACCAGCTTGGCGGTGATGGGCACGCGGGGCTTGTCCTTGCGGTCCTGGCGCGCATAACCATAAAAGGGCATGACCGCCGTGATGCGGGCGGCGCTGGCCCGGCGCAGGGCGTCAATCATGATGAACATTTCCATCAGATTGTGGTTGGTGGGCGGGGAGGTGGGCTGGATGATGTAAACATCCTCGCCGCGGACATTTTCCTCAATGCGGACAAACGTTTCGCCATCGGGAAACGGCGTGATGTTGCATTTCCCCAAGTCCACGCCCATGGATTTACAGATGGCGCGGGCAAGCGGTTCGTTGGCGGTACCACTAAATACTTTCACGTATTAAATAAAAAGGTTGTTCCGGATAAAACGCAAAAACCGCCGCTTCCGGCGGTTGAAAAAGTCCAACCCCCACTTTAGCGGCGATTCAATCCCAAGCAAGCGCAATTTTTTTTCAACGCGCGGCGAAGGGGAAATCCACCAATACCCAAGCGCCTATTTTGAACATTGATCATGGAATTTTCCCCGAAGTCTGGAGCTTGGATCTTGGATTTTGGAGCTTTTTAAGCATATCCCTTCGTCCGTAAAGATGCCATACTCACCCCGTGCATTACCGCGAGCCATTCAACGCCCTCCTGACCGGTCCCGCGCCCATTCTGGCGCTGGCCCCCATGCAGGACGTCACCGACTTGCCCTTCATGCAATTGATGTCCGGCTACGGCGGACCCGATGTCTATTATACCGAATATTTTCGCGTCCACGCCACCTCCACCCTGGAACCCTGGATCGTGGACGCCATCACCAAGAACACCACGGGGCGGCCCATTGTGGCCCAGATGATCGGTAACGACATCGCCGCCCTCGTGCGCACGGCCAAACAGCTTCAGGAATACCCCATTGCCGCCGTGGACCTCAACCTCGGCTGTCCGGCTCCGATTGTTTACCGCAAATGCGCCGGCGGCGGCCTCTTGCGCGAACCCAAACGCGTCGACGCCATCCTCGGCGCCCTCCGCCACGCCGTGAGCATCAAGTTCACCGTAAAAACCCGCATCGGTTTCGATTCCCCGGACAGCTTTGCCGAAATGCTCACGATTTTCGCCCGGCATTCCCTGGACCTGCTTACGGTCCACGGCCGCACCGTGCTGGAAATGTATCGCAGCGAAGTGCATTACGATTACATCGCCCGGGCCGTGGATGCGCTGGCCTGCCCCGTGATCGCCAATGGCAATATTTATTCCGCCGCCCGGGCCGCCCAAGTGCTGGAACTCACCGGGGCGCACGGCCTGATGATTGGCCGGGGGGCCATCCGCAACCCCTGGCTCTTCCATCAAATCCGCCAGCTCCAGCGCGGCGAACCGGTTTTCATCCCCTGCGGCCGGGAAGTTCTCGCCTACATCCGCGCCCTCTATGACGCCGTTTGCACCCCCGGCATCCGCGAATCCGCCCAAGTGCAAAAGATGAAGAAATACCTGAACTACCTGGGCCTGGGCGTGGAACCCACCGGGCAATTCCTGCACCGCATCCGCCGCGTGACCACCCGCGCCGATTTCTTCGCGGTCTGCGAGGAGTATCTCGGCCATGACCAGCCCATGCCGCTGGAACCCTTCGCCCTGCCCCTGACGGAGAAAGACGTCATGGCGGGCGAGCATGGGTAATGCAAACATCGCCCTTGAAATCGGCGGCAGCCCAGTCAACCATACGGTCATGACCAACCTGAGCCGGCCACTCGCATCCCTGACCTGGACCGCGACATTATCCCTGCTAACGGCCGGCGCGCTCCTGCTCGCTCCGGCCACCAGCCTGGCGGAGGGGGCCAAGGCGCGGTTGTTAGTCTGCAATAAAGGGGACGCCACGCTGGGCATCATCGACCCGGAAACCAACCTGCAAATCGCCACCATCCCCGAGGATGGGGTGACCGGCCACGAAGTTGTGGCTTCCCCGGATGGCCACCGCGCCTTTGTGCCCATCTACGGCAATTCCGGTGTGGGCAAACCGGGCACTGATGGCCAGTTGATCCGCGTACTGGATCTGGACCAGCACCGCATCGTGGGTACGGTGGATTTTGGCCGGGGCATCCGCCCGCACTGCGCCCGTATGGGTCCGCGCAACGGCCTGCTGTACGTCACCACCGAACTGGACAAGTGCATTACCATTTTGGATCCGGGCACTTTGAAAATTTTGGGCACAGTGCCCACGGGCCAAACCGAATCCCACATGCTGATCATCAGCAGTGACGGGCGGCGGGGCTTTACCGCCAATGTCGGCCCCGGAACGGTTTCCGTACTGGACTTGGAACTTAATCAGTTGCTGAAAGTCATTCCGGTTTCGGGCAACACCCAGCGGATTGCCATTTCGCGCGACGATCACTGGGTTTTCACGGCGGACCAAACCAAGCCGCAACTCGCGGTGATCGACACCGCAAAACAGGAAGTGGTCAAGCGCATTGAGCTGACGTCGGTCGCCTATGGCACGGATGTCACGCCCGATGGCCGCTGGTTAATCGTGGCGCTGTCCGGGTCCAATGAGGTCGGGGTGGTGGATTTGCAAAGCCTGAGCCAGGTGCGCACCATCAAGGTGCCGGTGGTGCCGCAAGAAGTGCTCGTCCGCCCGGATGGCGCGGTGGCGTATGTTTCCTGCACCACCAGCCGGCAGATCGCGGTGATTGACCTGAAAACGTGGCGCGTCAGCGCCTTGATCCCGGCGGGAAAAGGGGCGGATGGACTGGCCTGGGTGCCGGCCCGGTAAGCGACTGGGGCTACATCATGCGCCCGGCGGCCATGCTTACTTTCAAAGCATAGCGCCGGCCCGCCGGCCCGCCCACGGCGCGTAATACCATGCGTTCCCCGAAGGCGGCCGACAAGTGCCGCGAGGTCAGCACCCCGGCCTTCGCGCCGCTGGCCAGCACGGCGCCCTGTTTCAACATTAACAGGTGCGAAAACACCGGCATGATTTCCTCCACGTGATGGGTCACCAACACCAGGGTGGGGGCGTTACGGCTCCGGCCCAAACGTTCCAGAAATTGCAGGAAATGTTCGCGGGTGGCGGGATCCAGGCCGGCACAGGGCTCGTCCAAAATCAGCACCCGCGGGCGCGCCATCAAGGCCCGGCCAATGAGCACGCGCTGACGTTCCCCCTGGGAGAGCACCCGCCACGCGCGGCCGGCCAGGTGGGTGCCTTCCACCGAGCGCAGCAGTTGCAGGGCTTGCGTGCGGTCGGTCCGCGACAACTTGCCCCAGAAATCAATCATTGCATACTTGCCGCTGGCCACGGTTTCCAGGGCGGGTTCCTCGTCGGCCATCATTTGCCGCACGGAGGAACTGACAATGCCCACGCGCTTGCGCAGTTCGCGCCAGTCGGACTCGCCATAGGACTCACCCAGCAGGCTGAGCCCGCCGGCGGTGGGCATGAGGTAGCCGGTGAGCGCGCTGAGCAGGGAGGTTTTGCCCGAGCCATTGGCGCCGAGGATCACCCAGTGCTGGCCGGGGTCCACGCGCCAGGAGATGTCATTGATAATGACGGTTTCGTCGCGCACGATGCGCAGGCCGGTTACTGCCAGGATGGGTTTGGTTACTTTCACGGTGACCTTGAAGTTGCTCATGCTACCATCGGCGTTAGTTCGTCACCTTGGAGGAGGGAGCGGACTTTATAACGGCGCCTGTGGCCAGTTCCGCCGCGAGCGCATCAGCCGTCCACGCATTGCCCACCCATACTTTCTGGAGGCGTCCCTGGGAGTCAATCACCGCAGTGCGCAGGTTGTGGTTAAGGCCGGCACCTTCATGCCAGAACTTCATGCCAAACGCATCGGCCAAAGCCGTGATGTCAATCAACGCGCCGGTCAGGAAATTCCACCGCTGGGAATCGTAGCCGTGGGCCTCCGCGTAGGCCCTCAGGGTTGCCGGCGTGTCATACTCCGGATCAAAGGACACGGTGAGGAAATGCACATTGGTGGGGGCGGCAGGGTTTTTGGCCAGCACCGCGAGGGTGTCATGAAAGAGTTGCGACATGCGCGGGCAAAACGTGGGAAACGGGCAGCGCGTGAAAATAAAGGTGATTGCCAGGGCCTGGCCGCGAAAGGCCGCCAGGCGAACCGGCTGGCCCAGTTCGTTGGTAAACCCATAGTCGGGCAGGGGCTCGCCCACGTTGAGCGGTTCGACATCCCGCACCAGCCGGAAGTTGCCGTTGGTCAGTTGCCGGGGGTCGGTGACGACCTCGGTGGCGGGTGCCGGGGTGATTTTTTGCAGGTGGTCAATCCAACCATCCTTGGCCGTGACGGTGATGCGAAAGGACACGGTGTCGCCATTGGTGACGGCCCGCAATTCCCGGGCATCCGTCACTGCAAACGGCATGGTCATGGCCGGCATGAAGCCGGGAATGGCCTCGTGGGCAATGGTCACGGTGCGCTGGACCAGATCCATTTCCTTCACCACGCCCTGGGCGGGATAGGTCCGCACGCGGGCTCCCGAGCGCCAGATCGAGCTGAGGCTCGCTGCGACGGCCAGGAGAAAGATAAATAGTATCGCCAGCGGCCAGAAATAACGGCCGGTGGGTGGTTTGCTGGGTGCATTGCTCATAGCCAAGCCCAAGATTACCCACAAAGCCGGTAATAAATCGAATCTAAAGGTTGCGCTTCGCCGGGGGGCTGAGCCGGAACCGCCCCAGGTGATTACGGCTGGGTGCCATTATTATTCTTGGCCCACAGGATGGTTGCATCCGTCCGGGGCAGTTCGAAATGAAATGCGCGGTTGCGGAGACTCTGGGCATGACCGTCAAAAAATGCGGTGTTCACCCGGGATCCGTGGCGGGGTACCGAGCGGGAATCCCCGGTGGGATAGCCATCCGGATCGCTGGGCACGCGAAAATAGGCGCAACCGGTGCCGGCGACTTCGTGCCAGTTGTCGGCATTTAGTTCAGCCGGATTAGCAACCTTGCCCGCATCGGCAAACACCACCGACTGGCTCGGGTTGGCGACCTGGCCTTCTCGGCAAGGGTTGTAAACCGGGCTCCCAAACCCGGCCTGCGGGGCGATGGTGCCATATTCAGGATAATTCATGCCGAGGCCGAGGGAATTATTGGTGCTGTAAGCCCCGCCCTGGCCGGTGGTGGCGGGCAGGGTTAACGCCGGGCAGTCGTAGAGTTTTTGCGGGGCGGAATAGCCATTGATGCGTAATTTATCCGGCCACCAAAAGAAACTGGCATTTTGGATGATGAAGGAGGAGGGATCGTAATTCCATGGCCCCCACCCCGGCGTCCCTTGCTGCACCCACAGGGGAATCATGGTGCCGTTGTTGTCATCCAAATATAATTTGGTGGTGAGCATGAGCTGCCGCAGGTTGTTGAGGCAGCCAATCGCCCGGGCCCGATCCCTGGCTTTACCCAGTGCCGGCAGCAGCATCGCCGCCAGAATGGCAATGATCGCAATCACCACCAGCAGTTCAATCAAGGTGAACGCTGACGGCCGCCGGGCCGGCGGCAATTGTATCTGGACAGTTTTATTCATGCGCTTGGCCGGCTGCTTTGGGGCCGGTGCATTGGCCATTACGGATCTCGCGGCCAAATCTTGCCAGAAATATTTTATGGAACGGCGGAAACACCAGGAGCAACATCCCCGTGTTCAGGGGCCGGTTACCCCGGATGCGTCCTGACCAACCACCATCCGGCGCTAACACTTGCAGGGTTGGGAGGATCCGGCGACCCCCACCTCAACTGGATTGCTTCACCCCGCCAAACACGGTGCGAATGATCGCCCGGGCTTGTTTTTCATCCAGTGGCCCATGCCCCACCAGCAGGCGATATACCATCGGACCGAAGATCAAATCCAGCACCAGGTCGCCGTCCACCCCGGGGTGGATTTCGCCGCGCGCCACCCCGCGCTGCCAGATGACTTTCAAGTTCTGCCGGCACGGTTTCAGAAACCGTTCCCGGAACAGCCGCAACAATTCGGAATCACTCTGGCCTTCCGCAATAAAATGGCACAAGAGCCGGCCGCTCGAGTTTTTGTAGAAATCAATGGCCGCCTCAAATTGAATGGTGAAATCATGCTCGGCCGAGCCGGTGTCCGGAATGGTCACCGCCGCCTGCATGCTGGCCAAAAAAGCATCCAGCGCCACGATGTTTTTGTTCGGCCACCACTTGTACAAGGTTGCCTTGCTCACCCCGGCCTTGCGGGCGATGTCGGCGGCCGTGACATCCCGCAGCGGATGTTTGGCCAGCAGGTCCATGGTGGCCAGCAAAATGGCCGATTCCGCCTCGGCGCTCCGCTGGCGGCCGCGACGTTTGGCCTTGGGCGGAGCCAGGGGCAGGGGCATGACATGGGCGGCGCTGATTGACATAATTAATTTACCTTGTTGCGGCCAATTCCTCTCAACCCGATTATATTGTCATATCGTGTGGAAATATTCACTAAATTTTTTCCCGTTGAACACTTCCCACTCGTGGCGGTCAGATTTTTCGGGAGGAAGACCCCATTGACGAAACCCGCCCGGGCGGGGCAGCGTCTGGGTTGCAGAATGATATATCATGCGCCAATTGTTTAAACTGCCACTCTGGGTGGTGCCTTTGATTATTGCCGGTCTGGTCGCCGTGTTTGGCTGGTGGGGCAACCTCCGGCTGCGCGACACCATTCAGGACCAGCTAAAGGACCAGCTCACGGCCACGCTGAATGCGAACGTGACCGCTCTGGAAGTCTGGACCACCAACCAGATTAAATTTGCCTCGCTGCTGGCGGAGGAGCCCGGGGTGCGCAACCTGGGACTGCGGATCCTGGACAACCCGCCCCCGGCCGGCCCGGGTTTTCGGCCGCCCTTGGACGCGGAAAAATTTGGCAATTACCTCCGGCCCCGGCTGAATCCGTTGGGGTACGAAATTGCGCAATTGGTGGACACCAACTTTGTGGTGGCCGCCAGCTCGGGGCGTGTCCGCCTGCCCGTTGGCACCCCTATTTTCGATGCCCATACCAATAAGTTTGCCGAGTTGTTCGCCTCCGGCCAGCCGGTGATGATCACGCCCTTCAAGCCGGACATGCTGCTCAATGCGCGCGGTTTGCCGGGCGGTTTCGGGGCGGCCACCACCAATGCTTTGCGTCGCAATCGCCGGCCCCCCGCGCTCACCGGCCGCTCCCGCCGGGGCGATATCACCCTCATGCAAGTGGCCGCGCCGCTGCTTGATCCCGCCGGACTGGTGCGCGGCGCCCTGGCTTTGATCATTAATCCGGACACCGAATTTTCCCGGATTCTATCCGTCGCCCGCTCCGGCGATTCCGGGGAAACCTATGCGTTTGACCAAACCGGCCTCCTGATTTCGCACAGCCGGTTCGACGTCCAGTTGCATCAGATCGGCTTGCTAACTGCCACCAACAACAGTTCCGCCCTGTTTGTGCGGTTGCATGATCCTGGTGTCAATCTTACCGCGGGGTTGGTCCCGCCGGATGCCGATCCCGCCACCCAGCCGCTGATTCGCTCGGTCGCGGATGCCGTGGAGGGGATGGACGGGGTGGAAGTTGAGCCCTTCCGCGATTATCGGGGCGTGCCGGTGGTGGGTGCCTGGCGCTGGCTGCCCCATCTGGGCTTTGGCATCGCCACCCAGATTGATGCCGATGAAGCCTACCGGCCGCTACATATCGTGCGCCTGTTGTTCCTGCTGCTGCTGCTGCTGCTCCTTCTGTGCGCCATTGGCATGTTCATTTTTTCCTGCGCCAACGTGGTCTCCCGGCGGCGGCTGACCGAGGCCGAGCTGAAATTAAAGCAACTGGGCCAGTACACGTTGGAGGAGAAAATTGGCGAGGGCGGCATGGGGGTGGTGTACCGCGCGCGACATGCCCTCATGCGGCGCGACACCGCAGTGAAATTGCTCCTGCCCGACCGGGCCGATCCGGAAACCATCCAGCGTTTCGAGCGGGAAGTCTGTCTTACCTGCCAGCTGACGCATCCCAACACCATCCAGGTGTACGATTATGGGCACACGCCCGAGGGGATTTTTTATTATGTCATGGAATATTTGCGGGGCTTAAACCTGCACGAATTGGTCGCCCGCAATGGGCCGCTGCCGGAAGCCCGGGTGATCCATTTGCTCCGGCAAATTTGCGATTCCCTGGCCGAGGCGCATGACTTGGGTCTGGTGCACCGTGATATCAAACCCGGCAATGTGTTTCTCTGCGATCGGGGCGGAATTCCGGATTGTGTCAAAGTGCTGGATTTTGGACTGGTCCAGGAATACCGCGCCGCGAACCGTCAGCAACAGCACCTGGCGGAACAAGATGTGCTGGAAGGCACCCCCTGGTTCATGCCGCCGGAAGCCATTCGCGATGCCCGCGCCAGCGATCCCCGTAGCGACCTTTATTCCGTGGGGGCCCTGGCCTATTATTTATTGACGGGCGATTACGCGTACCACGGCGAGACCATTCGGGAAATTCACGAAAAACAACTGGCCGGGCCCCCGCTGCCGCCCAGTCAGCAATCCCAGCAGCCCGTCAGTCCGGAATTGGATGAGTTGTTGTTGCGCTGCCTGTCCGCCGATCCCGCCCGCCGCCCCGCCAGTGCCCGCGAACTGCATGCTCTTTTACTGGCCACTCCGCATGCTATGCAATGGACTGTGGAAAAACAAAGTGCCTGGTGGGCTGAATTTCACCAGCAACCCGCCCTCCATCGCGTGGCGGTGGAGCACGACTCCACCCCCTTGGCCACGGTCAAAATCGACATCAACACCCGGCTGCAAGATTAACTCAAGGCAGACAGTCCCGCGCGCTTGACCCGCCTGGGGGGCTTGCGGCAGGCTGAGGGCTTAACCCATTTTATTTCCCATGGCTGATCCGCTTAATCCTCTGGGGCGCCGACAATTTCTGCGCAATGCCTTCAAGCTCGGTTCAGGTTCACTCTTAATGGCTTCCCTTAGCCCGGGAGCCTTGGCGGACCCGACCGCTCCGGTCCCAGCCTGGCGGGACTTCCCGGTCGAACTGCCGGAGCTGCCAGTGCGGGTCTTGATTGATCACGATGGCCAGGGACTGCGGGCGGCGGAGCGCGCGGGCACGCGGTTTACCTCCGACCGCGCGGTGGTCACCCTGGCCCGGACGCCGGCGGGGGTGGACATCCGCGTGGCCTGTCCCGCTGGCCCCTTGGCCCGGGTGGTCTTGCGCTGGGCGACGGCCTTTCCGCGGGAGACACTCTTTCTCGGGGACCACTGGGAGCGCAGCTACGGGGATCTGCAATGGCGGTTTTTGCAACCGGAGCGGGTGTTGCCCTGGTATTTCGCGGCCCATCACCCGGCCAGCGGCCGCACCTTCATGGCTGGCGTGAAAACCCAGCCGGCGGCATTTTGCGCCTGGACGGTGGATGCCGAAGGCATTTCCTTGTGGCTCGATTTTCGCAATGGCGGCAGCCCGTCGCATCCGGGAGACCGGGAAATTGCGGCGGCGACCGTGGTCACGCTGGCAGCCACGGCGGAGGAACCGCCCGCCGCCGCCCTCAAACGTTTTTGTCGGTTGCTTTCACCCGCACCGCGGCTGGCGGCCGGGCCCATTTGTGGCAACAATAACTGGTATTACGCCTATGGCCGGGATTTCGATGCCCAGGCGATGTTGCGCGACGCCGCGTTCCTCGCGGAGCTGGCCGGCCAGCATCCCAACCGCCCCTACTGCGTGATCGATGCCGGCTGGACCCCGGGTTCGGTTTGTCCTGGCGGCCCCTGGACAGCCGGGGATGCCCGGCGCTTTCCCGACATGCCCGGGCTGGCGGCCAGCATCAAGAAACTGGGGGTGCGCCCGGGCATCTGGATGCGGCCAACCGCATTAACCCGGGTGGACGATCCGGGCCGTTTGCGGTCGGGACCCATCAACGCCGACGAAAAGCCGCTGGACCTGACGCGGCCGGAAAATCTGGCCCTCATCCGCGATGACGTGGCCAGGGTTCACGGTTGGGGCTATGAGCTGATCAAACACGATTTTTCCACCTACGATATTTTCGGCCGCTGGGGCGGGGAAATGGGATTGGAACTGACGGACCCCGGCTGGCATTTCGCCGATCGCTCCCTGACCAATGCCGAAATTATCCTGCGCCTGTATCAAACCCTGCGCGCGGCCGCCGGTGACAGCGTGCTGCTGGGGTGCAATACCATCGGGCATCTGGGCGCGGGATTATTTGAAATCCAGCGTACCGGCGATGACACCTCGGGACATGTGTGGGAGCGCACGCGGCGCATGGGGGTGAACACCCTGGCCTTCCGTTTGGCGCAGCAGGGGGCCTTTTTCGCTTGCGATGCCGACTGCGCCGCGCACACCGCGCAGACACCCTGGGAAATGGACCGGCAATACCTTGATTTGGTGGCACGCAGTGGCACCGCCCTCTTTATTTCGGTGGATCCGCGCACCGTGCAGCCGGAGCAAACAGCGGCCTTCCGGGCCGCGCTACAACTGGCGTTGTCCGGCGGTTCGCCCGGCGGGGCGGAGCCGCTCGACTGGTTGCACACCACCGCGCCGCGCACCTGGCGGTTCGGGCAGGAAACTGTCACTTACCACTGGGAAGAGCCGGCCGGGGCGAACCCCTTACGAGTTTGAGGGGCTGCCCCCCCTGGGGAACGCGCTGGCTCAAATTTGGCCGGGGCTGACCAAATAGTTGCTCGCGGGCCAGGAAATGGCACATTGTTGGCGTGCTTAAATCTGGAAAACCCCTGATGGCCGCGGACCGCAAAATCGAGCTCACGGGGGCGGCGGCCTTTAGCGAGCGGCCGGTCTGGCGCAGTGTGGGCGACGGCTGGCGGCATATCCATGGCAGTGTCCGTGGGGCGGGGGTGAGCTTTGAATGGCACGATTTTGTCGTGCCGGGGGAATTTGACTGGGGCCAAAGTTTTCATCCGGGCAGCCTGGAGGTGTGTCTCAATCTGGAAGGCCACGGGCAGGTGACCGGCCAGGGCCGGGCGGCCGAGTTTGCGCCATTGACGGTTGGGTTTTACCGGCGGGGCGAGCAGGGGTTGCCGGCGGTGCGGGCGGCCGGCCAGCGCCACCAGTTTTTGACCGTCGAAATGTCCTTTGACTTTTTGCGCCGGCATCTGAGCGAGTTCAGCCTGTCGTTGCATCCCGTGGTGCGGGAAATTATCGCCGGCAAAGCGGAGAAATCCGCCGTGGTCTCGCCGGTGCGCTTGAGCAGCCGGTTGCAGCAATTACTGGCCAGTTTGCGCGAGGCCCCGGTGCTGGCACCGTCGCAGTCGGTCTGGTACCAGGCGAAAGCCTTGGAACTGGCGGCGGAACTGTTTTTTGTCACACCTGACCAGCAGGAGTTATTTTGCCAGCGCCAGAAGCGGCTCTCCTCCGAGCGGGTGGAAAAAGTAATTGCCCGGCTCCGGGAAAAGCTGATTGAACCCCCGAATTTGGAAGAGCTGGGGAAATTTGTGGGCTGCAGTCCGTTTCATCTCAGCCGCACCTTTTCCGCCGAGACCGGGCTGACCATTCCCCAGTATTTGCGCCAGCTCCGGCTGGAACGGGCGGCGGAGTTGCTGCGCACGGGCAAATTTAATGTCACCGAGGCGGCCCTGGAGGTGGGGTATTCCAGTCTCAGCCACTTTAGCCAGGCCTTCCATGAGGCGTTCGGTTGTTGTCCGGGCCTGTACCCGTTGCGGACCCCCACCCAAAAAACTTCCGTTAACGGCCGCGAATGAGCCCGGGCGGGATCAAATCAAGCCTAACAATTTGAGATAGCTGCGCGGGTCGCGCAGCGCGGCCTGGTAACCGCGCTGGCCCATGACCACATCGGCGGCAAAATTCGTGATCCGCGCGCCCTGGTGGCGAAAGGCCCAATGGCGCAGGCGCGGAGCATGGTAAATGAGGCGCGCCAGCCAGCGGGCCGCCCGCAAATCCGCCAGAATATGCCGTTCCAGCAGGGCCTGGTAATGTGGACCGACCCGGGCCGGGTCAAGTTGCTGGCTGGCCATTGCCTCGGCGGCCAGCCGGCCACTCCACAAGGCGTGCGAGATGCCTTCGGCGGTAATGGGATCCACCAACCCGGCGGCATCACCCACCAGCAACACCCGGTCGCGGAAGAGCGGTTCCCGCCGGGGGGCCAGGGGAATGACATAGCCATGCTTTTCCACCCCGGCCTCCAGGGGAATGCCCAGGCTCTGCAAGTACGCCTCCAAATGCGCGGCCAGATTCACATTGGCGCGGTCCGTGGTGAGAATGCCGACCGAAAGGTGATGGCGCTTGGGGAAGACCCAGGCATAGCCCGCCGGTACAAAGCCAAAATCAAACCGGGCCACCGCTTTAAACCGCTCGAAAACCTGCGGAGGCAGGGGCAATTCCCATTCCAGGGCCGGGGCCAGGCATGGCAGGGGGGACCAGCCGCTGGCTTTGGCCGTGAAACTCTGCACCCCATCGGCGGCAATGACGAAACGGGCGTGGAACCGGCCCTGGTCGGTCGTGAGCGCCAGGCCATCGGGCTGGGGCTCCAGCTGGCGGAGGGCGCAGCCAGCCACTAACTGCACCCCCAGGTTTTTGGCCTCCTGGGCCAGCAATTGGTCCAATGCCGGGCGCATGGTCATTTGCACCAGCGGTTCGGGGCGGGTCGCGGTGAATTGCAGGTCTTCCGCGTGGAAATTCAGGAGCACGGAGTTAAAGGAACTTTCCACCACCGAGGCGGCCGAGGGTGGCAGGAATTGGGAAGCCCGGCGGAGCAGCCCGCCCCCGCAGGTTTTGTAGCGGGGCAGGACGGCTTTTTCCAGCAACAACACCGAGCAACCCCGGCGGGCCAGTTCGGCGGCGGCGGAACTGCCGGCCGGACCGGCACCCACCACGGCGACATCATAGCGGATGGCGGCGGACGTATTCAAAGGGGGGAAAGCTTGGGCAATAGGGGGAGGGGCGTCAAATGGGAATTGGGCAGGGGGCTGACGGGTGATTAATTCCCGGCGAATCGATCCTTGACGCGAACCGCGCCTTGCCGCAGGGCGCCTTCTTTTTGCCCGAAAACCCGGTGCACCTCAAACCTGCCCCAAAAAAGGAATGGGCAACAATTGGCCCACGGTCTTCATCCCAAAAAAATTACCCTGGTCGGAAAAGCTGGGCTTTCCCGACCAGGGTGTGTTTAACGAACTCCGGTCATGCGACCGGTGCCGGCATTACTGTTTGCAGCGGAAGAACAGTTGCGTTCCGGTCAACGGCCCCGTGTAGGCGGGCGGGTTAGCCCCCGTGACATTCGTCCAAGGACCCGCCGGTGAGGCGGCGGATTGCAGGGTGCCTGAAGCGTAGTGAACCACGATTTGATTGCCCACCAGATTGGCCGTCAAGGTAATGGGCGTTGACGTTAATGGCGTGGTCGGCCCAAAGGGCAGGGGCACGGTGGTGTTGAGGCCGGTCTTGCTCAGATAGAAGTCATCTAAGTAAACCAAGGCATTGGCATCATTTCCCCCGGCTTGTAAATAGATCAGCTTCGAACCCGTGGGGCCCAGGACGCCGGTGTCATTCTGGTTGCGGTCCGAGGCGTAATCTTGGAAGAGGAGCGTACGGGTGGCGCTGCCTTCCTGGGCAATGTAAATGGAGAAGATGTCTGGTCCAGTGGCAAAGGGGACGTTCGTCACATCGATCCAGATATTGTAGGCCGTTTGCGGCTGCAAGCTGAACGTCGCCAGCTCGATGGGTGCCTGGTAACCATTGCGCGTGCCCACTTGCAGATCCCCATTCGGATTTTGGAAAATCACATCCGGTCCAAAATCCGGGTTCATGTCGCTCCAGAAACGAATGCCGCGGTCCGTGAGGCCCAGCATTTGAAACACGGCGCCCGCCGGCATGGCTTGCGCCAGCCAGAACCGGGCGAACAGCGTTGCTTGCTGCCCTTCCAAAACGGACAGGCCACCCAGGGGCAGGGAGGCCAGGGAGTCGCCTCCGCCGCCCGTTTTCAACATGCGGTTGCCGTTGACATTCACCACCGTGGTTCCGCCCGAATAACTCCACGGTGCCGGCAGCGGTCCCGTGTTGTAACGGTCGAAGTTGTCCAGCAAGGTCCAGCCCGACGCCACCCCGCCAATGACCGCCACATTCAAGGTGTTGGTGACGGACTGGCCGCTGCGCTGTACGATCAGAGTATAAGTGGTGGAATAGGCCGGATTGACCGTATAGGAACCCACCCCGACAGCGGTGTAAGCGGTGACATCACCCACCGGCAGGAGTTGCACCGAAGTGGCGTCTTTGGTGACATCCCACCGCAAGGTGACCGAGTCGCCTTGCACTATCGCGGGCAAATCCGATTTGAAGGAGTTGATCGTCAAGGGCAACGGCTTGGGCGGCGGCACCGGGGTGCCTTTATTGAATAGAAACTGCACTTCGTCCGCAGCCAGGCTCCGGTTCCAAACCGCGACATCATCAATCAGGCCGGTGTACCAGGCGGCCGCACTGGAGCGCACAATCGCCCCAATCGTCAAGTTATTGACTGATAACGGCCAGATGGGCGCGGGGTTGGCGCTGGACAGCTTCCCGTCGATGTAAACCAAGGCCTTGGGGGTGGTGTTGGACTGCATGACAAAACAAAAATGATGCCAGGTGTTATCCAGCACAATGCCATGTTGGTGGTGATTGCCATCGGTGGTGTTGCTATTATTGCGAATGTAGGTGTCAAAATTTCCCGTGGCACCCGTGGTGTCGGTTCCGAGGCTGAACATCGGGTTGTTATTTCCCAACGTGCTGGACTCGGCATAGATGCGGTGATCGGTTTGAACTGGACCGTTTACCCAGGCGGAAACCGTGAAGTTTGGATACTTATAAATGGGGAGGGCGTCGTTGGTCGTGAAGGTATGAATCAGCAATGATTTGTCGGAAGTGCTGAAATACAGGCTGTTGCCATATTTGCCGGCCACCAGATTCGTGGCGGTCATGTTCTGCAACGTGAGATCATACCCGCTGATGATATCCGGCGTTTTGGTTCCCTGAACCAAATTCATGGGCCAGTAGGAAATCATGCCGGGTGCCAGGCCGGTCGTGTAGCCGGTGACCACCGAGGGATTGGGGGAAATGGTGTTGCCAGCCCAATCTTTCACGTTGCTGATCGAAATGGTAAAGTTCGCGGGCAGGGACCCGGTGAGACCCAGCACCACGGTCATGCCGTCGCCTTGCAAAATCGCATTGGTAAAGGTGATGCCAGAGATGGCATAATTTGACAGGTTGGTGGCGGTGGCCGGGTCGACGAATTCATTGTACGCCACTTGCACGTTCGCGCCCACGGCGGTGGTCACCAGCGTAACCTGGGGAGGCACCGTGTCGGTCAGCACCGTCAGTTGCGCCGTGGTGCTCTGAATGGTATAGGCCAGATTGGAAACCACCGCATAGAAATTGGCGTTGTTGTCCAGCAACGCGGCATGCGGCACGGAATACGTGAGCCCATTGGCCCCCGCAATGGGGTTGCCGTTACGGAACCATTGAATTCCCGTGTAAATCGGAACTCCCTTGACCCCGATGCTCAAAGTGACGGGGCGGGACTGCAACACCGTCAGGTTGGCGGGTTGATTCGTGAAGGCCAGCGGAACGTTGGCATCGTACCAGGGAATCAGACTCTGTCCATCGATGGGGGCGGTGCCATCGCCAATACTGCCGCCGCCTAATTGCCAGGCCACCGCGAGGTTGTCATTGCCGGAGTCCTGCTTTTGCAGCGCTTGAATGTAGTATTTTTGATTGGCAATGAGGTGAATGGGCGTGGTGGTTTGCTGGCCGGCCAGGGTGTTGTAGGTCCGGGAAGCGGTGTAATTGGAAACGAACGCAATCGGCGTTGCCCGCAAATTCGCGGGATTGGCATCGGTGCTCAGGTACAGCGCGCTGTTGTCGTCGCTGGAAATCGCAAACGAATAATCCCCGGTGGTGTCGGGCACCACCCAGCCTTGCAACAGGGAGCCATAGGTGGTTGCCCAATTGATCCGGCCTTCAAAAAGATTGGTGTATTCCAGGATGTCATAGTTGTTCGGATAGGCCGGACTGTTTGTCAGATTAGCCACGGCGGTCCCGGAAAGATTCAGAAAATATTTACGCGTGATCAGGCCCGGCACCGCGCCAACCTGCACCGTGGTGTTTAGCAGGTTCGGACTGGTGGCATAATCCGATACGCCTGAGATGGTCAAGGTGTAGGAATTTTGAACATTAAAATGGGAAGTAAACAAAGTTACCACTGTCCCGCTGGCATCCAGGGTCGCTTTTTGCACGGAAATACCGCCACTGAGGCCATAGTTGGCCAGGTTGGTCGCGCTCTGCGGTGTGACCTGCTCGGAATAGGTGATTTGCACCAGGTTGTCATAACCCAAGGTATAGGCGGAAACCACGGAGGCCGGTGCGGTGGTGGGCGAAACACTCAGGGTTGCCGCTGTGCTGGTTGCGCTTCCCACGTGGACACTGTATCCCATGCTGTTATCCGCCAGGCTGGCCCGAAAGGTCAAACCCGGCAAATTGGCGCCGGGAATAGGTGACGCACCCCGGTACCATTGATAGGTCAGGGGTTGGGCGGCCGGAGCCACGTCCACGGAGAAACTGACGAGTTGCCCGTCCAATACACTGGCGTCCTGGGGACTTTGGGTGATGATGGGCAAAGTGTTGGTGGTGCTGTAAGGTTCGTAATAGAGGGTGGCCATGGGTTTCTCCAATGTACCATCCGGCTTTTGCCAGCCAATCGCGAGATTGTCCCCGCCGCCGCCCTGTTTATGCAGAACCTTCAGGTAATAACTGGACCCTTGTACCAAGGAGATTGGTACCGACTGCTGGCTGGAATATTTATTCCATTGATCCTTGCCGGTGTAACCGGTCACGGAAGCGATGACCACTGCGTGGGCTGGGTTTGCGTCCGTGCTCAGCAATAGTTGGCTGTCATCATCGGAGGCAATCCAAAACACGTAATTTCCGGTTTGCGGCGCGCTCAGGAAACCTTCCGATTGGTCGCCGTAATTGGAAACAAAGAGACTGGGAAATTCAAACGTATCCTGCACCAATTCCGAGGATAAGGTCGCATCGGGAGAATTGGGGAAACTTGGATCACTCGTCAGACTGGACACACTTGTCCCAGCGATGCCGGAATTGTCTAATCCGGTGTATACCTCTCTAAATATTGAACCCGCCGGTGCCTGGGTGGCGGTCAAAAGGCTTAGGCTTAGGACCATCATGGCCTTTTGCGCTAGGTGATGGACTTTTTGTTTTCTTTTCATGTGATAACTGCGGTTGTTTCGGTTTGGTTTCTAAAAATCCGGCTGAGGTTCTGCGCTCAATCGGAAAAGGGACGCGCCCGATTACGGGTCAGACTTAATTTGACCGGCAAGGATCGAGCTCCACCGGCCAATCGGCACGGGTTCAAGCTCATCAAATTGGGCCATAACTGCTCATGGTCGTTCCAAAAATGGGCACAAAACGAGTATTCGTGCTGGGAAAAGTTAATGGGCATTGGTGGAAAGCGTAACGAAGCTGCGCTATATGTCAGTCGCATGTTTGGGGGGGTATGCTTCCCGATCCGTCCCTCAGCAAGTAGCGACCAATAGTCGTGGCAAGTGCCCTGCAAGGCGCTCAGCCAAGGTGGAAAGCATTGGCAATCAGCTGCTTGCATTCTTGCGGTTCGCTGATGGTCGCTGGGATGATCCCGTGGTTTCCTTAAACCTGGAATTTGGCGCCTGAAACATTCACCGTTCGCCGATCCCAGCCGGCTTAATCCGTGCTATTCCGGCATTTAAACCCGAACTCCGAAATTAAAAATGCCGGTCTGCATCAATCTCTTGGGCATAAACACTTTGGAAAATTGGCTTCCCAAGCCGCTGCCAAGCAGTTGCCCATTTAAGGGTGTGCGCTGCGCGCAGAGGCAGTCTCACCAGACCACTGCGGGTAGGCCGGCGATTTTTCCAAAGTGTTTCTGCTCCAACATCTTGACGCATCCCGGCCATTTTAATTTCGGAGTTCGGGTTAAAAATACAAAATATCCTGACCCGCCAACACCCCGGGAACTCCTGCGCCCGCCGGCGGCCTCCTCCTGTCCAGTGTAGAGGGGGGGGAGGGAATGACGAGTGGCCGGGGTGTGGTGATGGGTTACGGGTGCTCAAGTCCCGGTGAATCGCACCTGCTCGTGCCCAATCGTCCCTTTGTCCGGGCTTTGACTGTGGATATCAGACTTTAGTGTTTGGACTTCCTCCGCACCCCCGGGTAAAGGTGCCGTCAGTGGCGGCGGAGGTGAAGGCGATGTTCGGTGCGTTTGGTTTGTTGGTAGGCCAGGGGTGGCAGGTCGGTCATGGTGGGCGAAGTGGTCTCGGCCAGCAGGGCCTGGGCACGGGTTTTTAGTTCCTGCCAGCGGGGCCAGGCCAGGTCCGGGGCGTGGGTGATTTGCCGGAGGAGGCTGCGCCATTCGATCACGATCCGGTCGATGTCGCCGGCCCCGAGGAGCTCGGTGATCCACATGGCCTTGGCGGCGGGGTTTTGGTAGACCGAGGCGACGACAGTTTCAGCCCCGGCCCCGTATTTCGTGGGCAGGCCGTTTTCGAGGTAGCCGGGGATGGTCTGGTTGCCAAAGCATTGGAGGCAGGCGAAGGCGAGCCGGCCGGACCAGCGGCTATCCTCGGAGCAAAAACGGTGGCCGGCCTCGAGGTTGGCGAGGTCGTAAATGAGTTCTTCCAGCGGATATTTCTCGTCCTCCAGCGCAGCCGCAATGGCCAGGCCGTCACCAGCGGAAAAGCAGCTCATGACCTGGCCGCGCCGGGTGGGGACGCCCGCAGCATCCACGAGCCCGAGCCGGCGCCAGAGCAGGGCCGTGCCGGTGGCGGCGGGCAGGGTGCGGCAGGTGGCCACGAGGTGGCAGCGGGCGCAATCGGCGGGCATGACCTCGCGGGTGGGCGGTTTGTGGAGCGCGAGGCCATGGGCATCCACCAGGGTGCGCATGGGGAGTTCTGCGAGGCTGACCACGGCGAAGATTTGGTGGGCCTCGGTTTCGTAGCGGACGAGCGGGGTTTTCTGGTCGGCCAGGCGGGTGGCGAGGAGCGGGGCGATGGAGCCGTCCCATTCGGCGCGGGGTGCCTGGCGGGCTTTCCAATTGGTCAGGCGGCGGATCCATTTGGCGAGGGCCACAGCGTCGCCATTCAGGACATCGGCGACGGGAAAGCGGCGGCCGTAGCGGGTGGGGCTGGCCGTTTCGTCGAGGACGCACAACTGGCCGAGGCCGACCTGGTCGACGGCGGCGGGGATTTCCAGAATCGAACGGAGCGTGGGGGCGGTGGCCGCGGGCGTTGCCTCGGCGGCAGGTTCACCCAGTTCCGCAGTGGGCGGATGGGCGGGCCCGCTGGCGTTATCGCCGGACACCAAGGCATAGATGGTTCCCACGGGGCGGAGTTCGGGGGTGGGGAGGGGCTGCCATTCACCGCGGCTGTTCTGAATTTGGCGTACCATTAATTTGACGTGGCGGGCGCGCTCGGGATCGGTTTTCAAGCCGCAGGGGACCTCCGGATTTTTCAGGGATTCTTCGACGCCAAGGAAAATGGGTTTGGTGGTAAAGAGGCGTTCCTGGACGCGGACGGCCTCGGCAAAGGGGTCGCGGCCGGCGCGGGCGGCGCGGGTCATGAGGCCCAGGAGGGCGCTCCAGTCCACGGCGTTGCTGCGGGACAAATGGCCGGGGCGGGCATCAAGCAGGCGCAGTTCATTGGCCGCAATGAGCACGTAGCCGGTTTCATCCAGGCCACGGCGGCCGGCCCGCCCGAACATTTGCAGGATTTCATCGGGTCGCAGGGGTTGCTCGACGTTGTCGCGGCGGTAGGTGGCGGCGGCGAGGGCGACGCTACGCAGGGAGAAATTGATGCCGGCGGCGAGGCCCATGGTGGCAACGACCACGCGGAGTTGACCCGCCTTGGCGAGGGGTTCGATGACCCCGGCGCGGACGCCGTAACTCAGGCCGCTATGGTGGTAGGTGACGCGGCTGGCGAGCATTTTGGCGAGGTGCTCGCCGGTGAGGGCTTTTTGTTCGGCAGTGAGGGTGAGGGGATTGGGGTTGGGCAGTTGCCGGGCAATTTCTGCGGCCATGGCCTCGGCCCCCTGACGGCGGGGGGCAAAGAGGAGGATGGGGCCGAGGTCCTCGGCAAGCGCCTTGGCGACGAGCCGGGGCCAGTAGCCTTTGATTTCTGAAGGCAGGGCATAGCCGAGGCTGCCGGTCGAAACCTCTTCCAAGGGGACCGGGCGGAGGTCGGAGCGGATGAGCACGGCATCGCGGCCAAGGCGGCGGAGCCATTTGACGACGTCCTGGGGGTTTGCCACGCTGCCGCTCAGGAGGAGAAACTGGGTGGTGGCGGGGGCGAGCGCCAGGGCGAGTTCGTAATTCAGGCCGCGATCGGGGTCGCCGATCATTTGATACTCGTCGACCACCAGGAGGGCGGGGCCTTCGCCGCGCACGAGGCGGTCCTTTTGGGTTTCGAGCGTGGCAACGAGGATGGGGGCGGAAAGGTTTTCGGCGAGGTCCCCGGTGGCAATACCCACATTCCAGCCCCGGGCGCGCCATTCGGCGAGTTTGTCATTGGCGAGGGCGCGGGTGGGGACGGTGTAAATGGCCTGACCGCGATTTTTGCCCTGATTGGACCAGAGTTCAAAGATGAGTGTTTTGCCCGCGCCGGTGGGCGCGTGGACCACGACGTCCTGACCGGCGCGCAAGGCCGCGACGGCCTGCTGTTGCCAGAGGTCGGGCAGGGTCACCAGATTCAAACTGGCGGGCATGGAGTCGGCGATGATGGCCACGTCCCCAGCTTAAAACTTCTGACGGGAAAGAGGGAGGGTTTATTGACGGTGGAGGGCACATTTTTCGGCGGGTTCCGGGGCCCAGCCCGGGGCGGCCCGCTCGCGGCGGAGGCTGCTCATACAAACATCCGATGGACGTCAGGCCGCCCGCAGTTTAGAGTCTTCGCAATTACCCGTTGTGCGACTGAAACCAAACCCATTTATGGTGCCAACTGTTGCCTGCGCCCCCGGGGCGGCAGTCATTCAGCCTGTTCACTGGTGCCACCCATCGCAGCCCTGATCGAATTCGGAAGCCCTTTGTTAATCCCATGAAATCACAATCACACAAGAATATTAATCGGCGCAAAACCACGGCCTGGCTGGGGTTTTTGGGCACTTTGACGGCAGTTCAGCTCCAGGCGCAAGTCACGGCCGTTTGGACGGGCCCCGCCACCGGCGGCGAATGGAACACTCCGGCGAACTGGAGCCTGGGCGGGGTGCCGGGCAACGATGCCAACCAGACGACCAATGCCTTCATCGGCGCGGGCACCAATGTGAGCTATAATATGCCGATGGCGACCGCCGGTTTGGGGGCGTTGATTGAGAATGGGACGCTGAATGTCAATGCCGCCGGCTTCAATTTGACCAGCGTGGCGGAACTTAATCCCGGGGGTACCGGTAAATTTTTTATCAATAATGGCGGGGTGGTGAGTGTGACGGGGAATTTTGGCGTCACTTCCAATTCTGCAGTCGCCTTGGCAGTGGGGGGCAGCCTCACGGTGGGCGGAAATATGATTATTGGCTCGGGCAGCACCGGGGGGACGAGCGGTGGTAATGCTAGTTCATCGGCCTTGATGACGAACTTCGGCGGGGCGTTGACGGCGGCCAGCACAAGTTTGAATCCGGGCAACGGAAGCATTTCCTCGGGTTGCCGGTTGGTGATCGCCGGGGGTACCAATAATCTGGGCAACTTTGCCATGCAACGCGGGGTGGGGGCGGCCAATGCTCCGCTGGCGCTGGGCCAGGATGGTTTGGTGATCAGTAATGGTTTCGTGAATACCACCAGTATTTCGGTGGGTAACAATGCCCATGGCATCCTTTATTTGGTGAATGGCACGGTTACCAACAGCGGGGCTTTCACCCTGAAAAACGGCACGGTTTCACGGCCGGCGCGGTTTTTACAAACGGGCGGTCTCTTTGTCAATGCGGATCCCAATTTGATTTCCCCCACCCCTTCGGGCACCGGGGACACGGTCTACACCGTCATCGGCGGGACGAACCAGATTTATGGGATTTCCTTCCTGGGGGCGGGCACGGATTACTTCACGAACAGTGGCACCATTTATGTGGGCGCGGGTGGCATCCAGGGCAATGGCACGGTGGTCGTCAATGCCCAACTCAACAGCGGTGGTCTGTTCGGCGCCTATGCGCCGTGGACGGGGTCGGTGCCTATGCGGCTTGGCGGGGGGACGTTTACTTTTAAAGCGGCGGATGTCAGCGGCACGCCCAATAATATTGGATTTTCCGGCGTGTTGAGCGGGCCGGGTAGTTTGAGCAAAACCGGGGGGGGCACGCTTCTTCTGGGCGGGGTGAATACCTATTCCGGCAATACGTTTATCAACACAGGCACGCTGGCACTGGATGCGGGCGGTGCCATCACCAGTCCGGGCACGATCGTGGTGGCCAGTGGCGCGACTTTGGACGTTTCCGCCGTGGCCGGCGGCTTTGTGCTCACGAACCAGACCTTGGGCGGCGCGGGAGTGGTGGCCGGCATGGTGCAGTTGGCGGCGGGGGCCACGGTGAATCCCGGCAGCAATGCGGTGAACGCAACGCTGAGTTTCGGGAATTCCTTGATTGAAACGGGAGGGGCTATCAATCACTTTGATCTTTCCGCCAGCGCGTCGGGACCGGGCAATGATGCTTTGAACATCACCGGGGATTTGACGGTGAGCGGCACCAATACAGTGGCTATTTCGGGCACCGTGCCCAGCGGGCAGATTTATAAACTTATCAGCTACGGCGGAGCCTTCAACGGCTCGCTGGCTAATTTCAACCTCACCGGGGTAGTGGGTTTGTTGACGAACGACCCGTCGGCCAAAGCCATTTCTTTGATCACCCTGGCCACCGTGCGCGGCCCCACGAACATCGTGTGGCAGGGGAATCCGCTCAATACCAACTGGGACACCAGCATCAGCACCAACTGGTTGAATGCCGGGACCCTGGATTATTTCATTCCCGGTGACAGTGTGACGTTTAACAACGCCGGCGCAGCCAACGGTCCCGTTAATGTGGTGGGGACGGAAGTGCCCGCGGCGATTAATGTGAATGCGACGTCGAATTATGTATTAGCGGGTGCGGGAGTCATTGCCGGCACGGCCAGCCTGACCAAAACCAACACGGGCACGCTGACCATCCTGACCACGAATACTTACACGGGGGCAACAGTGATCAATGGCGGGGTGCTGGCGGTGGGTTCGCTGGCCAACGGGGCCCAGCCGAGCGGGATTGGAGCGGCCAGCCTGGATCCCTCGAATTTGATTATCAGCAATGGGACGCTCAGTTATTTTGGACCGTCCACGACCATTGATCGCGGCGCCACCCTGGGGGGCACGGGGACACTGGACATTGCCGCCGGGACCACGCTCACCGTCGGAGGCGCATTGGTCGGCAGTGGCGGGCTGACCCTGGTGGATGCCGGCACTTTGGTGTTGGGATCACCCAATACTTACCAAGGTTCCACCACCCTGAGCAATGGACTATTGACCTTGAATGACACGGCGGCGGCCAGCACCGGCCCGCTTGTTTTCAGTGGCGGCAGCCTGCGTCTGGCGGTGGGTTCGCAGCCCACATATAACAATGCCCTGACTGTGGTTGCCAATAGCACTCTGATTTCCGCCGGGGGCAACAACAATATTGTGAGCGGCGTTTGGACGGGCGGCACCGGGGTGACGCTGAATATCAGCGCGGCGAGCGGCACCTTTAGCGTGAATGGGAGCATGACCAACTTCCTGGGCACAGTGGAAATGGGCAACAGCGCGGGCAATTTGCGCTTCAACGCCGGCGGGGGCAACTCCATGTTTGGCGGACCCAACACTACCTTTGATTTGGGCACAAATACCGCCACGTTCTCCTCGCGTAATGCGGGCACGATGACCATCGGGGCCTTGTTTGGTGCCAGCGGGACGGCGCTCACTGGCCAGGGGGCCGGCACGGGCACGCTGGTGTGGAACATCGGTTCGAGTCCCACCACGCCGAACAGCACCTTCTGGGGCGTGATCAAAGATGGCGGGGCGGCCAACCGGATTTGCCAAATCAACAAAGTGGGCAGCGGTACGCTGACCCTGGGCGGAGTTAATACCCATACCGGCACAACCACCATCAGCAGCGGCACCCTGGCCTTGGTGTACAACCCGACCAACTCGACGGATGCCAGCATCGATAACAGTGGCACGGTCAATCTGCTTGCCGGGGCGTTTCTGGATGTGTCCGGACGCAGTGATGGCACGTTCCAAAACAGCTCTACCCAGATCATTGAAGGACGTGGCACGATTCTGGGCAGTTTGAATGTCAATGGTCTGGTGGTTCCGGGGGGTGGATTCGGCGGGAGCACGGGCATTTTGACAGTGACCAACGCGGTGGCCTTGAACAACCTGGCCTGGATGAAACTTAACCGCGCCGGCACGCCGAGCAGCGACCAAATCATCAGTACACTGGGCAGCATTACGTATGGCGGCACCCTGGTGGTGACAAATATTGGAGCAAAATTGCAAGCAGGCGACACCTTCACGTTGTTCAGCGCGCCTGCCCTGTTGAATGCCTTTAGCACGCTGGTGCTGCCCAATTATTACAACTGGGACACGAGCAAATTAACCGTCAATGGTACTATCAAGGTGACGGGACTGCTGCCGCCGCCGGCCATTAGCGGGGTGGATTTCAGCCAGTTCGCCAGCGGCACCATCACCCTCAATGCCAGCAACGGCGTGCCCAATGGAGCGGTGACGGTGCTCACTACCACGAACCTGACCCTGCCGGTGGGCAGTTGGACCAAGGTCGTCAGCAGCACTTTTGATGGCAGTGGCAATTACACAGTGCCGGTGACAGTGGATCCGGCTGCGCCGCAGGCCTATTACCTTTTGCAGGCGCAATAAGTGTTTCTTGGGGTTGGGTGGGGTGCTTGGTTCACCGGGTTTTTAAGAGCGGAAAAGTTGGGTCTGCTTTTGAAAACCCGGTTTTTTTATTTATGCATTATTCAAATCTTCGACGGGGAGGCTGGCTGATGTTGCTTTTGGCGCTGGCCCTGCCTGGGCGGGCCCAGACGACGGTCTGGGCGGCGGCGGCGAGTGGCAATTGGAACGCGGCGGCAAGCTGGTCGCCCGCACTGGTGCCTCTGGCAGGCACCAACGTGGCCATCACTCTGGCGGGTACTTATACGGTCACATATAATTCCCCGATGCCCGCTGCCAGCATTGGCACCCTCACCCTGGGCTCCGCTTCCAGCATCCCCACACTGACCATCACCGCACCCGGGTTTAATGTGGCGGGCAGTTGCACGCTGGTGGACAGTTCGGCGGAAGTGGTGAATGTGAACAGTGGCGGGGTAATGAGCAACGGCACACTGAACCTGGCCAGCCGCAACGGCATCATCAACGTGAATAGTGGTGGCAGCCTGACGAATGTCACGACCCAGGCGGCGAATAACAATAGTGTGGATGGTTCCACAGTGTTAAAGATCAACTCCGGGGCGGTGGCCAGCCTGGGGGATGTCACCGTGGGCCGGCATACGGAATCCTCGGGTTACGGACTGGTCATTGCGGGGGGCACGGTTTCCGCCAACAGCATCGCAGTGGGCGTCCGGAATTCCTACGCCACGATGGCCGTGAGCGGGGGCAACCTGACCAATGCAGGCAGTTTGCAACTGGGCACCGGCACGGCCACGGCGGGCCGGGAGGTGCGGTACTATCAAACGGGCGGCACCGTGGCCTGTGCGGGCACGGTCGACATGGCGGTGGCGGCGAATTACACCACCTGGTTCGGGGTTCTGGGGACGAGTGCGCTATTTTCGGCCAATGGCATCCGCCTGTTTCCCAACGCGGTGGCGGGAGCGGTGGCCCGGGTGACGAACAGCGGCAACCTTTACCTGGGCTCCGCTGGTTTAAATGTGCTCAATAGCGGCAGTTATACCGTGGCCTTGAATGACCAGGGGGTGCTGGGGGCACTGGCTGATTGGAGTGGGAACGCCGCCATGGTGCTGTCCGGCGGAGCGGGCACGATCAAAGCCGGCGACCCCAGCGGGGCGCCACATAATATTACGCTCAGCAACGTTATCAGCGGTCCAGGCAGTCTGGCCAAGACGGGAAACGGTGCGTTAATGCTCTCTGGGGCAAACACCTATGCAGGCAGCACCACGGTGAGTGCGGGCTGGCTGGGACTGGGCAATGCCGGGGCCCTGCCCAAGGGGACGGCGTTGACGCTGGGCGCGAGTGGCACGGCGGCCACGCTGGATTTGGCGGGGTATAATGTCACCGTGAATGGACTGGCCACCGCTGCCGGGGCCACGCCGGCCGGCCAGCTCATCACCAATTCCAGTGCGGTCACCGCCAGCACCCTGACCTATAGTAACAGTGGGGCCAGTGCCACCTTTGGCGGCACTCTGGCCGGGGGCAGCCAGCCGATTGCCCTGACTTTATTGGGCGGTAATCTGAACTTGACCGGGATCAATGCCTACGCCGGCAACCTCTTGATCAGTAGCGGCAGACTGGCCTTGAGCGGGGCGGGATCCAGCTTCACCGGTCCAGCCATCGTCCTTAGTAATAATGCGGCCATCCTGGATTTGACCGGCATGAACACGCTCGCCCTGGCAGCCGGGCAGAGCCTTTCGGGTTATGGGGTGGTGACGGGGGTAGTGGTGGCGGCGAATGCGGCCATCACGCCCGGAACCAAAGGCGGGGGTGGCACCTTGACCGTGGCAGGCGGGTTGACGTATAATGGCAATGTCACCAATCAATTTGACCTTGGGCTTGACCCAAATGGCGCGGGCAATGACCAAATCAACGTGCTGGGCGTGGCGAATTTTTCCGGCGTGAACACGCTGGTCATCAATCCGCTGACCGGGGCGCTCGCGGCGGGCGCCTACCGGTTGATCAGCTACGGTGCGCTGGGCGGCGGGGGCGCGGCCAATTTTCAAATCGTGGGTTCGCCGGGTTCCGGTCTGCAAGCCAGTCTCAATGCGGGCCCGGCCGGCCTGGACCTGGTCGTGACTCATGCAGGCGGGGCGGAGCGGGTTTGGCAGGGGGATGGCGGGGCGAATGTGTGGGACGGCACCAGCTTCAACTGGCTGGACAACGGCTCTCCGGATTATTTTAGCAATGGCAATTTTGTGGTGTTTGATGACAGCGCCACCAACCAGGTGGTGAATCTGGCCGGCACGCTGCAACCCGCGAGTGTGACGGTGGATGCCACCAAAGATTACACCTTTGCCGGCGCGGGGAAAATCAGCGGGCTGGTGCTCTTTACCAAAACCAATACCGCTACCCTGACCATTTTGACCACAAATAATTACACGGGCATCACCGCCATCGGGCAGGGGACCCTGCAAATCGGCAACGGCATACTGGGCGGCGCGTTGGGCACCAATGGAATTCAGAATGCCGGGACGCTGGCCTTGAAGCTGCCGGGCAGCAATACATTTGCCAATGCGGTGAGTGGTCCGGGAAATCTGGTGCAGGCCAGCTCCGGCACCCTGGTGCTGACGGCCAGCAATTCCTACACCGGCGGCACGGTCATCAACGCCGGGACCTTGCAGCTCAACCCGGGCGGCTGGTTTGGACCGGGGCCGATCACTGATAATAGCCGTCTGGTTTTTAATTCCACCGGCACCGCCAGTGTGGGGGCCCTGATCACAGGCGGGGGTTCAGTTACCCTGGCCGGGGCGGGGACGGTGGCCCTGAGTGGCAATAACAACTATAGTGGCGGCACAACGATCAATGCCGGCACGTTGCTGGTTAATAATAACAATGGCAGCGGCTTGGGGGGCGGACCCGTGATCGTGAATGCAGGCGGTACGCTGGGTGGGACCGGGGTGGTGGGCGGCCCCGTGACCATTAATAACGGCGGGATGTTTGCCCCGGGCAATCCCGTGGGCATCCTGAGCATCAGCAATCAACTCACCTGTGGCAACGGGGCCATTATCAATTTCTCGCTAGGCACCAACAGCGACGGGGCCGTCATCAGTGGCAATCTTACGTTAAGCGGCACCTTGAATATCAGTGCCGGCACTGGGTTCAACACTGGTACCTATACCCTTTTTACATATGGCGGCACTTTGAACCTCGGGACGCTCACCATTATCCTTCCAGCCAACAGTTCGGCCACGCTCGACACCAGCACGCCAGGGCAGGTGAATTTGACCGTGAATGCCCTGCAAGCCGGCATTCCGGCTTTTCCCGGGGCGCTCGGATTCGGGGCGGGAGCCACGGGGGCGCGGTTTGGTGGTTCGGTTTACCATGTGACCACCTTGAGTGACAGCGGCACGGGCTCCTTGCGCGATGCCGTCAGCAAGCCGAATCGCACCATTGTTTTTGACGTGGGTGGCTACATAGTACTGGGTAGCGCGGTGAGCTGTGCCAACAACCTGACGATCGCCGGGCAAACGGCTCCGGGCGATGGGATTGGCATCATGGGCCACGAACTGTCGTTCAGCGCGAAGAGCAATGAGATTGTGCGGCACTTGCGGATCCGTCCGGGGTCGCTGGCGAATTCGGGTGATGATGGGATCAATGTGGGGGATGGTACCAACATGATTTTTGACCATGTTTCGATCGAATTCGCTCCTTACGACAATGTGGACGCGGTGGGCAGCGCGACGGGGTCGCATTTGATCACCATCCAAAATTCCATTCTGGCCGATCCAACCGGCCAGCAATTTAACGCCCACACGGAGGCGCTGGGTAACAATTTCTCCTGGTTTTACAATGTGTTCAGTTCCGCCCACAACCGCAGCCCGCTGGCCAAAATGAACACGTTGTTCATCAATAACATAGTTTATAATTACCAGGCGGGTTATACGGTTGCCAACACGAGCGGTCATTTCAAGCATGACATTATCAATAATTATTTCATCGCCGGCCCCTCCACCGCCAGTGCCAGTGACAATTTTTTCCAGATGGATTCAAATCAGCAGATTTATTCCGCCGGCAATGTGTTGGATAGTGACAAGAGTGGCAGCCTGGGCGGTTCGGCTACCGCGCCCGGGAGCGTGGTGGTGCTGGGTTCCGCCTGGTCGGCCATTACCCCGGCGATACCGACCTATGCACCAGTGACCGCCTACCGGTATGATCTCTCCCTGGCAGGCGCACTTCCCCATGATCAGGTGGACCAGCAGGTGGTGGGTGACGTGGCTTCCCTGGGGAAACGTGGTCAAATGTGGACCACACAAACGGCGACGGGTTTGGGCAATAATGGCTACGGGGTGATCAACGGGGGCATTGCCCCGACGGACACGGACCAGGATGGTCTGCCCGATGATTGGGAGCTGGCGCTGGGCTCGAACCCGGCGGTGGCGGACAGCCAGGTGGCTGGTAACGGCGGTTACAGCCGGCTGGAAAATTATCTCAACTGGCTGGCGGCACCCCATGCCATCGCCGCCAAAAATTCGTTCGTGGATGTCGATTTGCGGCAGTACAGTGGCGGGTTTACCAACATTAGTTATGTGTTTGCCGTGGGGGTGGCCACGAATGGCACCATCAGCCGGCTGGCAGATGGGCACACGGCGCGGTTTACGGCGGCGGGAAACTTTTCAGGTCTGGGCAGTTTTAATTTTTCCGTGCTGGCCGGGGATGGCTCGGCGATGACCAACACCGTGGGCGTGCTGGTGACGGTCAGCGGGTTGACCCGGCAGCTAGTCTGGCATGGCGATGGGGTGAGCAATGTCTGGGACACGGTGGCCACGAATTGGTTCATTGCTGGCAGTCCGGTCAGTTTTGGACCGGGCGATGCGGTCACGCTGGACGACACCGGCGCGAACCAGTCAGCGCTAAACCTCGCAGGCAAGTTGCAACCCTCATCACTGACCATGGCTGCCAGCCAAAACTTCACGCTGACGGGTAATGGTTCCCTAGGCGGGTCCATGTTATTACTGCTCTCGGGCAGCGGCACCTTAACCTTGGGCACCAGCAATAGTTACACGGGCGGCACCTTGATAGGGGATGGCACATTACTGGTCAGCAACCGCACGGGCAGCGCCACGGGGAGTGGCGGCGTGGAGGTGGCAGATGGCGCGACGCTGGGCGGGGTTGGGGCCCTTGCCGGGGCGGTGGTGGTGGATGCCGGCGCAACCCTGGCACCGGGTAATCCCGTGGGCACCTTGGTCTGTGGATCGGATTTAAAGTTGGATCCGGCGGCCATATTGCAATTTACTTTGGGCCTCACGAACAGCCTGGCCACCGTGGCGGGCACCTTGAATCTGGGGGGGACTTTGAATGTGACCGGGGGTCCGGGCTTTGGCGCGGGCGCCTATCCGCTCTTGCAGTATGCGGGAGGCTTGAACAATGCCGGGCTCGCCATGGGCACCACGCCAGTTGGTTATACCGGAGTCATCGACACCACCACCCCGGGCGTTGTAAAGCTGCTCGTTACCCAGTTAGTGCCGCCGCAAATTGGCAATATTCAACTATTGGGCGTCAATTTTGTCATCAGCGGAACGGGGGGTATGCCCTCGGGAAATTTTTATTTGTTGGGAGCCCCGGACTTGACGCGGCCATTGAACCAATGGACGGTGCTGGCCACCAACCAGTTTGATGCCAGCGGGAATTTTACGCTGACCACCCCGGTGCCGGTTTCCGGGAGCCAGCAATTTTATTTGCTGGAGTTGCCGTGACGGATGGTAATTCGTTTTTGCGTCCGGCGGACTTTTCCGCGACATTGGAGGCGGTGAGTTTACCCATGGCCCAACTGGCCCGAGACATTGTGCAACGCCTGCAAACGGCGGGATTTCGCGCGTTCTGGGTGGGTGGCTGTGTGCGCGATTTTTTGCTGGGCCGGGAGCCACTGGATTACGACGTCGCCACAAACGCGCGGCCGGCGGAGATGGAAAGGTTGTTTCCCCACACCATTCCAGTGGGGCGGCAATTTGGGGTGGTGGTGGTGGTGGTCCAGGGGATGCAGTTTCAACTGGCCACATTTCGGGCGGAAGGCGACTACCAGGACGGCCGCCGGCCGGAAACGGTGGTCTATGCCGAAGCAGAGGCGGACGCGCTTCGGCGTGACTTTACCGTCAATGGCCTGTTTTACGATCCGCTGGCCAAGGAACTGCATGACTGGGTGGGGGGACGGGCGGATTTGGCGGCGCGGTTGATCCGTACCATTGGGCAGCCCGCGGAACGTTTTGGCGAGGATCATTTGCGTTTGCTGCGGGCAGTGCGTTTTGCCGCGCAGTTAAGCTTTGAAATTGAGCCCGCCACGCTGGCCGCCATCCGCCAGTTCGCTGTGAAGATTTCCGTCATTAGTGCCGAGCGCATCCGGGATGAATTGATCAAATTATTCCGGCCACCGCACGCGGCCCGGGGGCTGGTTTTATTGCGGGACAGCGGATTGCTGGAACACGTTTTGCCGGAGCTGGCGGCGACGATCACGTGCGCCCAATCGCCCGATTACCATCCAGAGGGCACGGTGTTTGAGCACATTCGGTTGATGCTGGCGCAACTGCCGGTGCCGTGTCCCGAGTCGCTGCCGTGGGTCGTGCTGTTGCATGACATTGCCAAACCCGTGACCGCGACCACCGATCCCGCAACGGGCAGCATCCATTTTTACGGGCATGAAAAAGTGGGGGCGGAAATGGCCGGGGTTATGTTGCAGCGACTACGGTTTCCCAAGAAGCAAATCGCGGAAATTGTCGAGTGCGTGCGGCATCACATGCAGTTCAAGGACGTAAAGCAAATGCGGCAGTCCACCCGCCGGCGGATGCTGATGCGCGAGACGTTCGCGCTGGAAATGGCCTTGCACCGGCTGGACTGTCTGGGGTCGCACGGTTCGCTGGAGCATTATGAATTTATGCAAGCCCAGGCCGCGGACCTGGCGCAGCAACCGGCGCTGCATCCGGCTTTGCTGAATGGCCATGATGTGATGGCACTCGGCGTGCTGCCGGGCGTGGAACTGGGGCGGCTGCTGCACGAACTGCGGGACCAGCAGTTGCAAGGCGATATTTGCACGCCCGAAGGGGCGCGGACGTGGGTGCGAGACCAGTTGAAAAAGACTGCGGGCCCGGGCTGATTTTAGTGGGTGGGGCTGGTTTCACGGTTGCGAAACGAACGGGTTGTCACGAATATAAAAACGCAACAAGCGTTTGGCCCAGTGCCCGGCGTAACCCACGCCGATGCGCGGGCGGGCGACGATTTTCAATGCCGAGCTGGTCCCCGGATCCGTGATGAAAAAGTGTTCGCTGAGCAGGTCGTGGCCATTGAGGCGGAGGTCAATGCCCATGGCGCGGGCGAGCAGACCCGGGCCCTGGGTGCGGGTGGTCACGCCAGTGACAGGTTCGAGGGCGCGCAGCAGCACGGCGGCACCATGGCCCGGCGGTTCGGTCACCACGTTCATACAGTGATGGATTCCGTAAATGAGATAGACGTAACTATGGCCGGGCGGTCCGAACATGATTTTGGTGCGTTCGGTCAGACCTTTGGAGGAGTGGGCCGCGAGATCATGCGGTCCGAGATAGGCTTCGGTTTCTACAATCCGGCCCACGCGCCGGCCTTCGGGGGTCACATGTACGAGGTGCATCCCCAGGAGTTCGCGGGCGACCAGGCGAGTGTCCCGGGTATAAAAGGAGCGGGGCAGCGGTTGCATGGCCGGCATCATAATCCGGGGCGTGGGCGATGGCAAATCGGGCTCTAATTCATGGTCAGCCGCCCGGGGCGCGGGGTCGGCCACGCCCCGGGCGATGGATTGGTTTAGAATACCAGCGTTTGCCAGCCGTTCACTAAGCCGGAACGATTCAGTTGAAGGCACAAAATTGAAGGTTTTTTGTTTCAAGCTTGCAGGGAAGCAACTGCATTGCAGTTGGGAAAAGCTGTGAGTTTGGTCAAAATTTCGCACCACCAGG